>DATFXM010000167.1:0-117949 GCA_035315885.1 Blastocatellia bacterium | reverse complement strand
CAACGCCTCTACCCGCAACTCCAACTCTACGGGATCAAACGGCTTCGCGAGATAGTCATCGGCGCCCGAGTTGAAACCTTCTTTCTTGTCCTCGATCGTCGACCTCTCGGTCAGCATCAGTATCGGCGCGCTGACACCGTTGCTCCGCATCAGTTGACATAGCTTGAACCCGTCGATCCCGGGCATTACAACATCGACTATCACGCAATCCACTTTTTCCGCCAGCGCGACACTCAAACCCTGGACACCGTCGGCCGCTTCCGCGAGGTCATATCCACCCTTCCGCAACCGATCCGCTACGACAGTCCTAATGGCCTTATTGTCATCAACAATCAATACTTTCTTTGCTTCGGACATCTGCTCAGTTGAAGAAAACATACAATTACATTAAACGCATGGGCATTACAACGTATCGATAATCTTCGCCGGATTCCCCTTGCGGGCGCAAGAGTGCGGGGCTCTGGTCGTCCTTAAACTCAAAAATTGTTTGTTCAGACCCTGCCACGGTCAAAAAATCCAGCAAATACGCTGCGTTAAATCCGATGTTTAAGACATCGCCTTCGTAGTCTACCGGTATAACTTCCTTTGCCTCCCCAACGTCCGCCGTTTGAGAGGTGATGCTCAACCTGCCGGTCGCCAGCTCGAATTTGACGCCGTGACTCCGCTCGTCCGCCATCAGTGATGCTCTTCTGATCGCCTGAGTGATCCCGTCCGTACTTGTGGTGAACGACTTGTCATTGTTTTTCGGAAGCACAAGCTCGTAGTTCGGGAATTGGCCCGCAAGCATCCTAGAGGTGAGTTGGCGCTTTCCGACCGAGAAGAAAAGGTGATTTTCGTCCTTCGAGAACTCGACCGGCGAGTCCTCGCCGGCGGTCAGTCTCATCAACTCGGTAAGCGCCTTCCGAGGGATTATCACCCGTGCCTGCTCTTTGGAGCCGCCTTCAACCGATTCCCCTGCAGATATCGCCAGACGGTGACCATCAGTTGCTACCATCTGAAGCCGATCTTCACTTGAAATCATCAAGGAGCCATTCAAGGCATAGCGAGACTCTTCCTGGGTAATAGCGTAGATCGTTCTGCTGATCAATTTATTGAGCAGCGAAGAAGGGAAGGCGAGGCCTTTGGCGCCGGCCTTTGGAGTCGACGGAAAATGCTCCCTGGCCTGACCCGCTATCTTGAAATCAGACGAACCACAACTGACTCGAACCCAGTTATTCTCCTGAGTGACGAAATCAATTTCGGATTCAGGCAGGTTTCTGACGATGTCGAATAGTTTCCGCGCGCTGACAACCATCGATCCCGCTTGATCAATTTGCGCCTCACATGTCGTCGTCACCGACACATCGAGATCGGTGGCGATCATGGAAATCTCACCACCATCGCTCGCTTCTATCAGAATATGAGAGAGAATAGGAATCGTATTCTTTTTCTCTACCACACCCTGAAGCAGGTTCAGCTCTCGAGCTACTGCGGACTTATTCGACCTGAATTTCATCGTCCCACTCTCCCTTCGAGCACTGAGTGCTGAGGTTATAGCTTACTCGATGCGACTGCACTCAGCATTAGGAACTCAGTACTCAAAACTTTCTTTGCGAGGCGCCTTTTTACAACCTCTTCATTATCCAACCTGAGATATATTTATAGAATAAGTAGTAGGGCCTGTGGAAATGTGGAAAACCAAACTAAGATTCTTTTGATGCCCTAGTTGACCTGTTGATAATTGAGATCGATTATCCGCAACTCGGAGCCTTCCTTCGGAAAAAAAATCTTCTTGAACCCTTCATTTTCGATTTCAACAGTTTTTCAACAACCAAAAAACAGAGAAGCTGTGGAAATCAAAATCAACTTACTTCATATCAGCGATTAGATTGTTGATAACCTTGTTGACGGAAGCATCCTTCTCGCACATGTCGGTTATCTTATGAATGCTGTGTAACACAGTTGAATGATGCTTTCCGCCAAACTCTCTGCCGATCTCAGGCAGACTCGCCTTTGTGAGAACCTTACACAAGTACATCGCAATCTGTCTCGGAAATGCTATGCGTCGCGAGTTGTTCTTGGACTTCAAGTCGGCAATCTTCAGGCCGTAGTGGCCTGCTATGGTCCGTTGAATCATCTCAATGGTGACCCCCGAGATGTCTTCCTTGATTATCGTTCTTAATACCTCATGCGCGAGCTCTAGGCTGATTGGAACAGCCTTCAAAGAAGCATAGGCCAGGAGCCGGATCAAAGAGCCCTCCAGCTCTCTGATGTTCGACTTGATCTTACTCGCGATGAAAAGCGCTACGTTGTCTGGAAGCTCAATGTGCGCAAGCTCCGCCTTCCTCTTGAGGATCGCAACCTTGGTTTCGAGGTCCGGCGGCTGGATATCAGCGATCAAACCCCACTCGAACCGCGAGTGTAATCTTTCTTCTAATTCGGGAATTTCTCGCGGAGCGCAGTCGCTTGAAATCACGATCTGCTTCTGCGAATCGTACAATGCGTTGAACGTGTGAAAGAACTCCTCCTGAGTCCGCTCTTTTCCGCCCAGGAACTGAATGTCGTCCATCAGCAGAACGTCGATATTCCGGTACTTCTCCTTGAAGCTGATTGTGCTCTCGTACCTGATTGCATTGATCAACTCGTTCATAAACTGCTCGGACGAGATGTAGGTGAGCCTAAAATCGCTATTCTTCTCCCTCAGCGCATGTCCGATCGCGTGCATCAGGTGGGTCTTGCCAAGGCCCACGCCGCCGTACAGGTAGAGCGGATTGTAAGTCTTTGAAGGCATTTCCACGACTGCGGCTGCAGCGGCGTGCGCGAACTGGTTGCACGAGCCAACCACAAAGCTCTGAAAGGTGTACTTGGAATTCAACCTTGTGGAGTTTGATTCGTCCCCGACATCAAGGCCCTCTACCATCGACTGTGATTCGGTCTGAGGCTGATATCCTGATGCCGTAGCGGGGGACGCTGAGGCAGTCGCCACCGCGTAAGACTTGCCGGACGATACGAATCTAAACTCGCAATCCCCGAGCCCGATCTCGTCGAGCGCCTCTTCAACAACGTCAAAATAGTTTGCCCTTATCCAGTTGGCGAAGACCTCATTCGGTACAGCCATGTAAATTACGGAACCTTCCTTTGAGGCTGCGCTTATCGGTTGAAACCAGATATTGAAGCTGTCCCCGTTTACTCGTTTGGATACGGCAGACATTATTGACGTGAGAAGCTCATTTTGCATTGTCAGGGAGCTAAAGAGCGGGCCTGAAATCTGTTCTCTTAAGATGTCGCTCAAAAGGCCGCCACACATTAGCACAGCTACATTGCAGTTTCAACCCAACCACTTTTTGGGGTGTTGTACACGATATGTGCGGTCTTATTTGGTTAGCATTGAGGGGACGCAAGTAGCTCTCTTTCGATCATTAACAAAATCACGAATACTCCGCGAGATTGGAGGTTTCAAACCAAATCCCCGCGTGACACAATCAGAGCATGGCTTCAGCAGGTCAAGCCGAGTCGTGCGTAATTCGATACGTAGTCCAGAACCTTCGAGCGGTGTACGGAGTGCCGTCCGCCAGGCCGGTCACTGATCCGCTCGACGTGTTGATCGAAACGATACTCTCCCAATCAACTACCGATAAAAACAGCGGACGCGCGTTTGATAATCTGAAACGCAGATTCGCGTCGTGGGACGACGTGCGAGTGGCGAGGCTTTCTTCGATCGAAGCGGCCATTCGTTGCGGCGGACTTTCGCGACAGAAGTCGGCTCGCATCAAGGAGCTGCTTCGTGAGTTGTACAAGCAGCGAGGATCGCTCGACCTTTCGTTCCTTTGCACCTGCAGCCTCGAAGAAGGCGTTCGATTTCTGCGGAGCTTTAAGGGAGTAGGCCCGAAAACCGTAGCGTGTACGCTGCTGTTTGCGTGCAACCGCCCAATCTTCCCCGTAGATGTGCATATACTCAGGATTGGGCGACGCCTTGAACTCATACCGCGGAACTGCACCGACGAAGAAGCCCACCGGATCATGGCGGAGCTCGTTCCCGTCGAGCGCTACTACGAGACTCACGTCAACTTAATAAGACATGGTCGTTCCGTCTGCAAAAAACGCGATCCGATTTGCCACCGCTGCTGCCTTGTCGAATACTGTTCGTTCGGTCAATCGTAGGGTTTAGATTTTGGCCTTTCGAATCTCACCAAACGGGCGGTTGTCCACGCTATTTAGCAATCAAGTAAGTCAGGTTTGACGCAAAGAGCGCAAAGCTTCGCAAAGGACGCAAGGCGGTAAGATTGTTCGTCTCTGCTGGTGAAATCCTTTGCTTCAGGCACCTACCTTCGGCCCGCGGCGGTGGATGTGCTAAGCTTCTCGCTCGATGTTCAATGAACTGAACAATGTGCCGCGTCAGGCAGCCAGGCAAAACTGTCCGGCGGCTAGCCTTCGCACGCAGCTCAGAGTTGGTGAGGTCGACATCAGTCCGAATCTGGTGCTTGCGCCAATGGCTGGCGTTACGGACTCGTCATTCAGGCGGCTGATCAAGGAGCTCGGCGGCGTTGGCTTGATAGTCACCGAGTTCATCTCGGTGGAGGGTCTAACCCGTGGCAACCTTCGAACGCACCGGATGATGAAATTCCTAGCGGAAGAGCGCCCGTTATCGGTTCAAATCTTCGGTTTTGACGAAGAGCGGATGGCGGTCGCCGCTGAGTTAATTGAAGAGAGCGGCGCGGACATTGTCGACATCAACTGCGGATGTCCGGCGAAGAAGGTGGTTAAAGGCGGCGGCGGATCTTCGTTGCTGCGCGATCTTCCTCAACTCGAGAAGATTCTGCGACGGGTTCGTTCGGCCGTTTCGATACCGGTTACGATGAAGATCAGGACCGGTTGGGACGACTCGACTATAAATGCGGTCGAGGTTGCGAAGCTGATTGAGGATTGCGGCGGCGAGATGGTTGCGATACACGGGCGCACGAGAATGCAGGGCTACAGCGGCAGGGCGAACTGGGACGTGATTTCAGCGGTGAAGAAGGCGGTATCGATTCCGGTAGTGGGCTGTGGCGATGTCGTAGCACCGGAGCAGACGCTCTCTCGATTCAGCGAAACCGGAGTGGACGCGGTGATGATCGGGCGTGGGGCAATCGCTAACCCGTGGATATTTCGACAAAGCCTCGAGCTGATGCAGGGCGAGGCGGTGTATCAACCGTCGCTCGAGGAAAAACAGCGGGTGCTGCACCGTTACTACGAGCTGCTGCGGGATGAAATGTCCGAGAAGGGGCTTTCAGGAAAGCTCAAGCAGATGTGTGGCTACTTCACGCACGGACTGGCAGGTGGAGCGCGGCTGAGAGAGCGCGTGTTTCACTCGCAGACCATTGAAGGCATATTTCACGAGATAGACGAGTATTTCGCTTCGATGATCAATCGAGGAGTACCACCTGACAGCGGTCGCGACCCCGCCTCGTTCGTGGATCCCGGGCCTCGAGATCCCAAATGTGCACAGTTTGCGGTGCTGAGTTCAGAGTACTGAGTCTCGACCCGCGATTTGGGGTCAACGCCCGATTTTGACAATAGAATTGACGCTGTAGAAGGTTAAGTTTAGAATCAACGGGTCTGGCCAAGCGGCACGACTTACCCCCTAGTTTAAGTAACAATAAGCCCCACCCGAGCGCGACTCCATGCACGCAACGCGAGACAACCGTATTAGCCGAATATTCGAAGAAATCGGGCGTGGAGCCAGCCTCACTCATGCCCTCGACATAATCGCGGAACAGCTCGCGACCGATATCGGCGCGCCTACGTGCAAGATCTGGGTCGTCAAGCGGGGCGACATCTGCGATCGTTGCCCACTCGTTCAGTCGTGTCAGAACCGCGAAATGTGCATGCATTTGATGGCCGCCAGCGGGGCAGCGGTCGAGCGAGAGTACCCTCGAATTCCGCTGGCAATGCTGAACGCGCCTTGGATCTCGCGCGGCGGTACGGCGGATTTCAGCGATCCCAGAGGCGCCGGCGAACGGCTGTTCGGGCTCCAGCGAAGCACTCCAATCCGCAGTCAGGACTCGTTTGCGCTTTTCCCGCTTCGAGGGACTTCGGGCACCGTAGGTCTGATCGGCGTATTTAATCACCGCCCTTTTAAGAGCGAAGAACTTGCGACGATCGTGGACTATGCGCCGGCCGCGGTAGCGGCTATCCGCGTCGCCGAGCTGCAGGCCCGCCTCGAAGGACTGCGCTCCAGAATCCAGCGGCAAGGCAACAGCGGCCCGCTACAGCAGGCGACGAAAAGAGAAAACGAGCTCGAGGAAGCAGTCGCGCAGCTCACTCATCAAATCGCGCAGATGCGCGTCGAACGCGATTCGCTGGCGAAGACCACCGAGGAGGCCAAACGAATAATCGCTCAGCTTGAAGGTCAGGTTGCCGACCTGCACAGCAGCAAGAAGAACGGCGAAGTCACACACGCGGACACTCGCAAAATGCGCGAAGAGAATGAGCGATTCAAGGAGCGGGTAAAAGTACTAGAGAACAATATCAGCGACCTGAATCGGATGCGCGAGAACCTGATGGGCGAGCTCGCCGAAAGAAACCTGGAGGCCAAGCAACTCAACACCCGACTCCTGCGAATGCAGTCGCGGTTGTCTACCGCCGAAGAAGAGACCGCGGCCATCGGCCAGCGAATGCTCGGCCTCGAGCAGGCCCAGGTTGTGCTCGAAGGTGAGAAAGATACGTTCATCGACAGCGTCAACCACCTGGAACGATCGCTTCAGATTGCCGAAGACGCCCGCGCCAGGTTTGAACAGGCCAGCGTTGTTCTCGAAGAACGCGTCGCGAATCTCAATCGTGAAATCGAAAGGCTTCGCCTGGAGAACGCTCGCGTTTCCGGCGAAAACGACCAACTGGTTAGCGAAACCGAACGGCTATCTGAAGAACTGTCTCACGAAAAACAGATTGTTAATTCGCTTGAAGATAAAAACCGCGACCTGGATGACGCCGCCTCCAAAGTTCAGTCGTTGACAACCCAGTTGGAAGAAACGGCCGGCAAACTGCAACGCAGAGCAGAAGCAAGCGACGCAGCCCGCGCTGAAATCGAACAGAGAATACTGGTTCTCACCGAACAGAATCGAAGGCAGGTTCAGGAGGCACATTCGCGGGCGCGATTCCTCGCCAGCATGTCGCACGAAATGCGGACCCCGATGAACGCGATTATCGGGTTTACTTCGTTGCTGCTCGAGGACCCGGACCTTCAACTCAGCGAGCGTCATCGCAGGAGTCTCGAGCGGGTCTCGCGCAACGCGCGCGAACTCCTCGAGTTGATAAACAACGTGCTAGATCTGTCAAAGATTGAAGCGGGCCGGATGGACGTTTTCTCAGAGCCTGCCGATTTGCGCATGCTGATCGAGCGCGCAGTCGGAGTAGCCGAACCGCTTCGCGAGGGACGGCCGATAAGACTGACGGTGGAAGCCGACAACGGGCTTCCCGCGCTTAGGACCGATCGTACGAAGCTCCAGCAGATTCTAATAAACCTGTTGTCGAACGCGTTGAAGTTCACGCAAGAAGGTGAAGTCAAGGTCACTGCAATACAGCCCGGTCCGGAGACGATCCAGATCTCAGTGATCGACACCGGCATCGGTATCGCCGAAAACGATATCCCGAGGGTGTTTGACGAATTCCATCAGGTCGGGAGCTCAGTGAGAAATGGAAAGAGCGGGACGGGGCTTGGTCTGGCGATCACTCGGCGACTGACGGAGCTCATCGGCGGAGCGATCGAGGTATCGAGCAAGCTTGGGCAAGGATCGAGGTTCACGCTGACCATACCGGTCGAGATCGAAGGGCGACCTGCTCCGGAGGGAGACACCGATGCCCCGATGACCGATCCTGAGCGTACGGCGCTTGTAATCGACAGCGATCCGGCATCGCTGTTTCTTACCAAGAAGTACCTTGCCGAGGCGGGCTACTCGGTTGCCGCGACCGATGATGGGAAGCGCGGCATCGACCTGGCCGCCATGGCAAAACCTTCGGTCATCACCGTCGACCTGGATTCCATCGAAGACGGGCTTTCAGTCATCCAACAGATCGGTCGCGTGGAAAAAGGGAGGCTGGTGATCGCGATTTCTTCTGATGGCGGAAACGCGCAGGCGGTAATCGAGAAGGGTGCGAGCGTGTTTCTGCTAAAGCCAATCGAACGTATACAGATCCTTGGGCTTGTCGAACGTCGAGGTCTTTCGACGGGAGTGACGGTGCTTGTTGTTGACGACGAGCCGGATGCCCGCGATCTGGTAGTAGCGATGATCGAGGGCTGCGGATATCAAATCCAGACTGCTTCAAACGGCCGCGAAGCTCTTCAACAAATCGCGCGCATACGACCCGACGCAATCGTGCTGGACCTACTATTGCCCGAGATGGATGGGTTCGAGGTTATTCACCGCATGAGCTTGAACCCGCAATGGCGTTCGATTCCGGTGATTCTGTTGACCGCGCGGGATCTGTCACACGAAGAACGGCGCGCGCTCGATATAGGTACCGCTCGGGTAATCCAGAAAGGTACGTTCACTCGCGACGAGCTCCTGGCTGAGCTGAGCGTTATAATGAGCCGCGAGCCTGAACCCGCACCTGCAGCCGCTCAGAATTGAGCATGTCCAGTCTGTAATCTGAGTTGGCGCTAATGACGGGACAGCGCCAACTTGCTCAGTTACGCGATCAAACCGAGACGCCTGATTGTGGGATTGATCAGGAAAGGAAACTCCACCGCGGGGCCGGTGGAGAGTTTCTCAACTTGATGCAATGTTGCGCGCGCAGTGCCGATCAATATCTCCGGAAGCTCACGCAATATCGCTGCGGGGGGCTATGGGAGCTGGTGCTGGCCGTCGTGCTTCTGTCGATAAATGTCGCGGCTTGCACGATCCAGCTCACGATCCAAGCGACGACGCTCGCGGTAGCTGAGATGGCCATCCGCTCTCGCGAATCGCTCGTCTACCCTTATTCTCGCCTGCTGGGCTTCAAGTCGTTCGGCCTCGCGTCGAGTCAACTCACCGTCACGAATCCCTTCTCGAATGCGCACCTGCTGATTGTGCTCGCGCCTGTTTATCCATTTTGTGCCGGCGAGCGAAACCGAACCGGTCGCCAGCGTGACCAGGACTAACAACAGAATACCAAAGAGCTTCTTCATAGTTCCTCCATAGGTTGTCCGAGGCATCCGTCCTCATTGTTTTTGACAGTGGAGCCGCCCGGAAGGTTTGAAAAATATCCGACGTGCTATAATTCGATCGTAACGTCCGCCCGACTGAGACCGTCGCATCCGCAACAAGCGCGAACTCGATTTGGCCTCGAAAAAGGTGTTGAGATGTCACAACCCCGCCAGAGCTACGACACAATGCACGTAAAAGGCGGTTTGCTGAGGGCCCGGTTCCTTTTCGTGGTAATGAACTACGGCGTGGAAGTCTGGTCTCAGATACTCTCGTCACTAGACGAGAACGACCGAGCGTCGCTTCAGGAGATAGGAATAGACGATTGGTATCCCCTGTCGGTGCTTGACCAGATCGATCGCAGAATAGCCGGTCACCTTGGAGGTGACGAGCAGGAAGTTTTTGAAAAGCTCGGCGAATTCTCTGCGACTTCCAGTCTTTCGGGTCCTTATGCAAGCCTGCTTAATCCGGATATTCACAGTTTCCTCAAACAGTCCTCTTTGATTCACCATGCGTATCAGGATTTTGGTGAGGCCGCTTATGAGCGACTCAGCGATACTAGCGGGCTGTTGACTATCAGATACGACCCGGCGCCTCCCCCCAGCTTTTGCACCAGCGGTTCGGCGTACTTCCGCCACGCTATTGAGCTGTGCGGCGCGCGCGCGGCTCACATCACTCATGCACGATGTGCGGGCAGAGGAGACGAAGCCTGCGAGTTCTACATCACGTGGCAGCCGTAGTGGAGCGAAGGGGCGACGCGGGACGCGGTGACACGGAGACGCGGTGACTTTATCCAACGTCCTCCCCTTTCGCTCCTTCTCCGCCTCTCCGTGTCCCCGCGTCGCCCATTCCCCCTTCCCCTCACCTTCTCATCCCCCCAGACAACCACTCGCAAGAAAGTTGCAACAAATGGGTCGCTTTAGTGCGATCGGGCTTAGCGGTCGCGCGGCGCGTGTAAGGGTTTTTGACTAAGCTGAAGACCGTCCATATAATGCGACCGGTTTTCGATTTTCCCGCACGAATTTTCTGGAGGCATACCTCGCCGTGCTCCGCCTAGTTCGATCAGGTTGGTTGATTCTGCTGCTGTGCGCGCTTCTTGCCGGATGCCGTAGTGAATCGGAAGATCGCACCGGCACCGAAGCAACTCCTGATCGAGCCGCCGCCCTGCCCGGCAACACTTCACCGACAAACGCCGATCTCGTTGACACCGACGGCGACGGCTTTCCCGAACGCGCGCAGCTTCACTCGTTTCAGGATCGCCAAAGCTTTAGAAAATGGTTCGCCACAATTGCAGAAATGCAGTTCTATTCTCCAAGCGATGAATGGAGCCAGGACCAGCGCGACTGCGCGGGGCTCGTACGCTTCAGCGTGCGAGAAGCTCTGCGGAAGCACGACCGGCTCTGGTTCAAGCGAATTGGCGCGGAATACGAGCCCATCGCTCCCGATGTCAACGCGTTCACTCTTGATAACGGACCTCTTGGCGAGCGAATCTTCAGATCAGACTTCGGCGCATTTCGTCCGGACGACCTCGCGCAAGGAAAGTTCTCGGAGTTTGCGGATGCGCGAACGTTGAAGAACTACAACTGCGCTTTTGTTTCTCGCGACCGTCGACAGGCGCAGCCCGGCGACCTGCTGTTCTTTCACGAACCGCGAAACCCTCGATATCCGTACCATGTGATGATCTTCCTGGGCGAGGCGCATCGCGCGTCCGAAGGCGCGGCTGACTGGGTTGTCTATCACACCGGCTCGTCGGGAGCCACTGAAGAGGGCACGGTAAAGAAGGTTCGCCTTGCGGTGCTTGATCATCACCCCGATGCTCGATGGCGTCCGCTGGAGACCAACCAGAATTTTCTCGGGTTCTACAGGCTCAAGATACTGGGCTGATCGAGGAGACCGAAACCAATGAGATTCAGAAACTATCTCTCGATAGCGTTGATCTACGTAGCGGTGTTCACCGCGGCGCTGGTGGCCGCTTCGACTAGTAGCCGGGCGCAAGGCGAACCCGAAAACGCCGCCCCAGGCAGCTCCACCGAAGTGAAGAAGGTTTATTTCTCCCTCTCCACGAATCGGACCTACTCCACCGCGGACCGTACGCGTGTCTGGATCAACTACGGCGGCGTTGATTCGCTCGATTTCCGAGTCTATCGCGTAGCCGATCCGGTCGGCTTTTTCCGAGGTCTGGACAACCCGCACAAGGTGGGAGAACGGGAGACCCGAGAGATTGTCGGAACCCTACGCAAGGAACCCTCAACAATCGAGAAGCTCCGATCCTTTAAGGTTAGCGTATTCAAATCGCTCAAGGCGTACTTCCGCACGCAACTCAAACACGATTCGCGAGTAGAAATCAGTCAGAAGTTTCGCGGCGAGGGCGATCGTGTTCCGCTGAACGTAGCCGACTACGCTCGCGTACCCCTGCTGAATCCCGATCAATTATTCAGAAGTTGGCGCGAACGGCTGACGCCGCTCGACAACGAGTACGACACCCGCATGGTATTGCTGGGCAAGTGCGATCCCGGCGTTTACCTGGTGGAAGCAGTGAACGGCGACTTGCGCGCTTACACAATCGCGGTCGTGACCGACATGACGATGATCACCAAAACGTCGCCGTCCGGCGAGATGGTAGTCTTTTGCGCTGATCGTAAGTCGGGCACACCGCGCCAGGGCGCCAAGGTCGATGTCGTCCAGAAAAAGAAAGCGATTGCGAAGGGCACTACAGACGCAAACGGCGTGGTCAAGACTCACGTAGAGCCTCCGAAGCCCGATCAGGTTCCGCCCGAAGACGTCGACGACGAAAACCCGCCGCAAGATCGCAACTCTTATCTGGTGATGGCCCGTGACGGCGATCATTTTGCGGTGTCTGATCTGGCGCCGTACTACTTCGGCCAACGCGGAGAATACGACGAAGAGGGCGGCGGCGAGGGAGAGTCTTCGAGCGCCGGGTTGATCGGATACATCTACACCGACCGGCCTGTATATCGTCCGGCACAAAAGGTCTATTTCCGCGGGCTGCTAAGGCAACAAGGCGAAGGCGGATACCGGGTTGTAACTGGTCCGCTGCAGATCACCATTGAAGACGCAAACGGGGGAAAGGTACTCGAGAAAGAGATGCGTCTGTCGGAACGCGGGACCTTTGCTGGTGAAATCGACATCGCCGGCGGTGCAGCGCTTGGAAGCTACCGGATCGTGGCTCGCGCGCAACGCGGTCAGGCGACGGGATCGTTTGAGGTTCAGGAGTACAAGAAGCCTGAGTACAAGGTGACGGTCACTGCGCCGAAGAAATATGTGCCGGCGGGGGAAAAGGTGAAGTTCTCTGTGGAGGCGCGGTACTTCTTTGGCGAGCCGGTCAAGAAGGCGACTGTCAACTACTACATCTACAGGAGCCGATTCTACTACTGGTGGTTGAATGACGAAGAAGACGAGGGAATCGACGATGCGGGCTCTGACGACACGAGCGAATACGGCTACGGCAACGATGTTGTGAAGGATGGCGAAGCTACTTTGGATGCGAACGGCAAGCTCGAAGTGGAGTTTGAAGTCCCGGAGAGCAACGATCGGGATCCGTTCGACTACACCTATCGGCTCGAGGCGACTGTTACCGACGAGTCGCGCCGCGCGGTCGACGCTCGCGGGTCGATCATCGGTACTCGAGGCACTCTCGTGGCAACGATGAGGACGGATAAGTACGTCTACTACGAGGGCGACACTGCAAAGATCAAGATCTCCAGCAGCGACTATGAAGGCCGTCCCGTCCCGGCAAATCTCACGCTCGAGTTCGTTGAGCGCCGCTGGGAGAAGATTGAGAAGAACGACGACGGAAGAAAATACTTTGAGTACAACACCGTCGACAGCAAGTTATCATCGGCTGATTTGAAGACCGACAACAACGGGCAGGCAAGCTACGAATACAAGGTGGGCAAGCCCGGAAGTCTGAACATTCAAGCCGTTGTCCACGAGGCCAAGCGAAAATTTGTTTCGAGCACCGATTACATCTGGGTCGCCGACAAACACGAGAGCTGGGCTGACTGGTCTTATGAAGACTACGGTTCGATAAAGTTGATGCCCGACAAGAAGTCTTATCAGCCTGGCGAGACTGCTCACGTTCTGGCGATGCTTCCTACGGAGAAAGCGAAGCTGCTGGTCACTACCGAGCTGACTGGAGTCATGACCGCCAAGGTGGTCAATGCCAACGCGCGCGCAGTAATGATAGATGTACCTATCGAATCGCGATTCATTCCGAACGTGTACCTTGGAGTTTGCTACGTGCAAAACGGAGAGATGTACACGCACGACCGGCTACTGAGCGTGCCCGCAAAGAGCAAGTTTCTGAATATCGAGATTGTGGCGGACAAGAAGCAGTACAAGCCGGGCCAGCTCGCGAAATACACTGTGCTGGCGCGCAACGCCGACGGGTCGCCGGCAAGCGGGGCTGAGGTGAGCTTTGGCGTGGTAGACGAAGCGATCTACAGCGTCAGACCCGACGGGACGCCCGATATTCGAAAAGCGTTTTACGGCAAACGCTATAACCAGGTGCAGACCAACTTTGCGGCGTCTTACTACTTCCAGGGACACTCGGGCGAGAAGGGAGTCAAACTCGCGCTGAACCGGCCTTCCTACCAACTGGCTGACTTCAAGAACGAGGGTCAGTACAACGAGCCGCGGATCAGGAAAGACTTCAAGGATACGAGCTTCTGGAAACCTGACCTGGTCACCGACGCTGCCGGTAAAGCTACTGTTGACGTGACGCTGCCGGACAATCTAACGACATGGCGTGCAACTGCACGGGCGATAACTTCCGACACAAAGGTTGGCTCGGCGATTTCAAAAGTTGTCGCACGCAAGGATCTCATCCTGCGGCTCGAGACGCCGCGCTTCTTCACCGAAGGCGACACGGTGACCCTCTCGGCGATCGTTCACAACTATCTCGATAGCGACAAAGCCACCCAGCTTTCCATTGATGTGACCGGCGCTCGGTTGTTGTCGCAAGGCTTGCAACGCGTCACGATTGCGAAGCAGGGCGAATACCGGACAGATTGGAAGATCGAGACAAAAGATGTCGGCAAGGTGAAGCTGGTCGCAAACGCGCGTACCGACCAGGAGTCAGACGCGGTGGCTCTTGACGTTGAAACCGTGCCGCACGGTCTGAAGCTTTCGAAGGGCGAGGGACAAGTGCTTTCGCAGGATGCGGCAGATACAACCCTTTCTCTCGACGTTCCAGCGAACGTGAATACTCCGACCGCCAACCTGAGAATCGAAGCCGCCCCATCGGTTACCGGAGCTCTGTTCGGTGCTCTCGATTATTTGACGAGTTATCCGTACGGCTGCACCGAGCAGACGATGTCCAGTTTTTTGCCGAATGTCATCGTGGCTCAGGCATTGAAGGACGTGAAGACTACTTCGATTCGCGAGCTGAACGACTTGCCGACAAAAGTCCAGCGCGGGCTTGATCGAATCTACGGGTTCCAACACGACGACGGAGGTTGGGGCTGGTGGAAGAATGACAAGACAAATCCGTTCATGACCGCTTATGTTGTCGACGGTCTGTGGCTCGCAAGCAAGGCGGGCTTCACCGTCGAGCAAGCGCGCATCGCGAGAGGCCGAACCAAATTGAGCGAGATGATTGCCTCAGGAGTCACAGACGAAGGACGCAAGATTAGCCTCGAGGACAAGGCGTTCATGGTCTATGCACTCAGCGAGACTGGCGATGCGGATGCGCGTGTAATCAACGAGGTGTTTTCGCGGCGGGGCGAGTTGCAGCCTTACGGCCGGGCTCTGCTTGCGTTGACACTGAAGTATCGTCGTGATGACGCACGAGCGCGGCAAGTTGCCGGCGAGATCGAAAGCTCGACGATAACAAACCAGTATGATGCGCACTGGGAATCGAAGCGCGAGCAGATGCTCGACTTCTCGGAGGTCAACGACACCGAGGCAACGGCGATGTCGGTCAAAGCCCTCGCGCGCATTTCGCCTCAAAGCAATTTGTTGCCGCGAGCGGCGCGGTGGTTGGTTGGCAACCGCAGAAACGCCTACTATTGGGACTCTACAAAGCAGACTGCGTTTGCGATCTACGGCCTCGTTGACTACGTGAAGGTGAGCAAGGAGTTGAGTCCCGACTATACGGTTGAAGTCTATCTGAACGGGCAACAGCTCGCGACGAAACGCGTGACGTCTGCCGATTCAACCGCGTGGCAGGCGATGGTATTCGAACGAAAGGGTGACGCGCTCAGTCGTTCGAATCAGATCAGATTCGTAAAACGCGGGCCAGGCGCGCTGTATGTCTCTGCAAGTCTCAGTTACTTCACGCGTGAAGAGAATGTCGCTCCGCAGGAATCCGGCGAGTTGAAGCTAACGCGAGAATATCTGAGACTACGTCTGACCGAGAAATCAGGCTCGACAAGCTGGTCCGTAGAACCGCTCAACGGGGATATCCGGTCCGGCGATTTGATCGTGTCGCGACTACATGTCCAGGGCGCGCGCGCCAGTTATCTGATGGTTGAGGATCCGATACCCGCGGGCTGCGAGCAGGTCGAGCAGGCGAGCGGTATCGACCTCAGTTATGCGACGGGACGCTGGTGCGATTGGTACAGCAGTCGAGAGTTCCGCGATCAGCGGACGGTATTTTTCCTCGACGAGTTCCGCGGCAACGTAACTTTCCAGTACGCGATGCGCGTCGAAGTCCCCGGCGATTTTCGAATTGCACCGGCACGAGCGGAGTTGATGTATCGCCCCGCAATCCAGTCCAACACGGCGAGCGGCAAGATGACGATCCTGGACAAGAAGTAGGCAGTAGGCAGTAGGCAGTATGCAGTAGGCAGTATGCATTTGGGGCACGGCTAATCGGGGACGAGCGTTCTTATGAGCGTGAACGTTGATTAAGAAAGTAAGATTTTCAAGATTCGTAACGAATATTTGAGTTGACTTGAAACGAATCGCCCAATAAAGTCGCTGCCTACTGCCTACTGCCTACTGCCTACTGCCTACTGCCTACTGCCTTAGACTCTTCCTGTTAGTTTTGCCAGTTTTCATTCGCTCGCTTCAAGCCTTACTATTTTAGAGTCCCACGGGAAAACTACTGAATCTCTGTCGCCGTGAGGACTAGATACTGCCTGGTACCAACCGGAGGAGGTCACCAAAGCGCTTTTCGATCAAGTGGGGAGTTAGGAGCGACTTCTTAGTGCTTTGGTCATGTCCGTTGTCGCGTCGTTCGACGCAAAATCAATTCACCATGGAGAAACAGGTATGAAACGAATCTTGTTGTTGGTTACTGTTTTGCTCGTTGCGTCCGTGTCCGCAAAGGCCCAGACAGATCACACCAGGTGGGAAGCCTACGGAACTTACTCGATCTTTCGGGCCGATATCGATGTTCTCGATAACGAGACTCTACACGGTTGGGGTGTCGGCATTCAGGGAAATCTGAACAAGTACTTTAGCGGAGTATTCGAGTACACCGCTAATCATGGAGCTTCGGGACCGGTGACTATCCAGTTACCCGGAACCCTCCTTGTGATCCCGGATCTTGACACCAGATTTCGTACGTTTGCGGGCGGGCCGCGTGTCACATACCGAACCAAGCCCGTTAACGTGTACGCGCACGCCTTATTTGGCGGATCGAACGTCAAGCTTCGCGACGAAAAGGGGGGCAGCGGGTTCGAAGACGGCAATACAGAGTTTGCAATGATTTTCGGAGGAGGCATTGACGTGAACCTCGGAAGGCACTACGCGATTCGCGCCGGGCAGTTCGATTACGTGGGTATCCACACCGATATCAACAAACGACTAACCGGAGGCGGAGGGGTAGGTAGCATAGCTGCAAACGAAAGTAGCTGGCTGCACAACTTCCGTTATCAGGTTGGCTTCGTGTTCAGATTCTGACCCCAGAAAATATTCCATCCGAGCCCATCCGAGGATGCGACTGATTGCGCCGCAGCGCCCGATTGCACGGACGCAGCGGCGCAATCGTTTATCGGCAGGCCTTAATTTCTCTCGGAATGACGGAGGTAGTTGTCGCTGTCCCCACAACACGATTAGCTAACTCGGGTTCCACGCAAACACCGCAAAAGATCGCAAAGGCCGCAAAGATGCCAGATCAAACTTCGCTGTGCGAGGCTCTGTGGTTTTTCGTGAAAATCCCGGCTCGTTGGCGGGGAATGGCGACAGCGCCAAACTGTGTTATAAGTCAATGCTCCGAGAAAAGGAGCCACAACAAGAATCGCAACAGCGTCGTGAACCGTGGTTGAAAATTCCGCATCTAACGGTAGACAAGTTAGCGCAAGGTGTCTCAAGTCAAGAGTCACGACGAAGGAGAGCGCATCTTCGAGATAACTCAAATCTGAACTCTGAACTCTTGTGAAGTAAGCGGAAGCTTGCACTAACACGAGGGAAGCTGAGGGCGAGATGATTAAGAACGTATTTAGCGCAATCGGCAGTTCTGCTAAGCGTCTGGTTGGATGCTGGCGAGGGCTTGGAATTCTAATACTGCTGTACGCGGCCCTTCTGTTCTCGACGTACATGTTCTTCACAACAGGCCAGGCAACGGCCGGGCAAGTCGTGTTGAGCTTCGCTCTGCCGATTGTTGCGATCGTTCTGTTCTTCGCCTTGCAGGTTGCGATCGCACGCTTTGGAATTGAAGACCGGGCGCCCCGGCTTCTCGGAGGAGCTTTCAAAGATTTTTGGAAGCTCGTGGTGATAAGCATTCCCGTAGCGCTGTTGGTCTGGGCAGTGATCTATTCTGCAGGCCGGATCGACTCCAGCTTCAAACCTACAGTGCAACAGGCGGCGCGCGCTTTAACGCCTCGTCCCAAAGCGCCGGGTCACGCAGTTCCATCGGCGCCGGTTCCCTGGCAGGTGACCCTTACCTGGACCGTAGCCTACGTGTTGTTGCTCGCGGCTTTCCCGTTGATGCTTGCGCAAGTCTGGGCGAAGGTGGCGCGCCTTGGTTTTGGGGAAGCGCTTCGCTCACTGGGCCGAACGCTCGCTCGAGCCTTCGCTCCCAGAGCCGTCCTTACTTATGCGTTCGGTTTCATCTTCTTCGCAGTAGTTCCCTACCTCCTGGTGTTCGTCAAAACGCCTGCCGCTAACGCATGGATCGAAGCGGGACTGCTGGCGGCACGGCTGATTATCGCCGCGTTGCTTACGTTGCTTGGTTGGACCATGACGGTCGGCGCGCTTTCAGAGCTCGCCGATGGGGCACCGTCGCGCGCGGGAGAGTTTCGTGAAGGTGCTGAGCATGCGGCGGTGTCGACTTAAGACCGCAACGGTTTTAGTTGCGCTCAGCATGATCCTATCGCTGCTGCCGGGCTGCGGAGCGCGCCCGTCAGGACGCGAAGCGTCCAAACTCGCCACGCCCGAGACTAAAGAACAAGCGCCCGAACCAGATCTCCGCGATTCAATAGCAAAAGCTCGCGATGATGACCGAGCGTTGGAGCAGGCGGCAACAGACGCGTTGGGAGAGCGTGAAGGATCCGTCCTGATAATCGACCCCCAAAACGGTCGCCTCAGAGCAGTAGTCAACCAGCGACTCGCATTCGAACAGTCGTTCCCGCCCGGATCGACAATCAAGAGCTTCACCGGTTTGATGGCGTTGCGTGCGGGACTACTGGATGGGGAGACGAAAAGCACGTGCACCGGAAGGTTCAAACGTGAGTCCTTTGAGATCACCTGCTCTCACCCAAAGAGCAAAGTGCCGTTCAATATCTCGAGCGCTCTTGCCTACTCGTGCAATGTTTTCTTTGCCGGGCTGGCCGAGCGTCTTAGTCCGGGTGCCTTCTGGTCCACGCTGGCGTCCTTCGGGTTTGGAGAGAGGACGGGAATCAATGCTGCGGGCGAATCCGCCGGTTCATTGAGCGCACGTGACTGGCAAGTCAAAGATGGAGTCGGCGAGGGTGGGGCGGTGCTTGCTACTCCGATTCAGCTCCTGACCGCCTACTGCGCGCTGTTCAATGGTGGAGGGCTTTTCAAACCACAGCTCTCGTCCGGAGATTCGTTCACGCCACAACAGCGGGCGCTGCTTCGCATCGACGATCAACATCGAATGGTACTGATGAAAGGCTGTCGAGGCGCCGTAGAGTACGGAACGGCAAGCGAGGCTGGCTTCAAATCGTTGCCGATGTTTGTCTTTGGCAAGACGGGAACCGCCGCAGCGAGCAACGAGTTCCGTCGCTACGGCTGGTTTGTTTGCTTCGCATGCGATGCGAAGACTACTTCGATAGAATCCGCAGCGCCCGAAGCTCTGAAGCTGGGAGTGCTTGTCTTTTTGAAACGCGGCCACGGCTGGGAAGCTGCGGCGGTCGCCCGGAAGTTGCTCGAATCCTCGACCGTAACGGCCGGAGTCTACCTGCAGCCACCTGCCGAAGAATCAAGAGTAGGACGGCCGTCATTAGAGCCCGCATTGATGGCCGGCAAATCGGATCCGCAGCTCGTGCGTGTTCGTCTGTTGCGCGAAGGGCGTACCATAGCCCTTCCGCTCGAGGACTACGTGCTCGGCGTGACGTCCGTAGAAGCAAGCGTTGAAGATCAGCCAGAAGCTTTAAAAGCGCAGGCCATCATCTGCCGCACCTACACCGTGAGAAACATGGGCAGGCACGCGGCAGAGGGCTTTGACTTCTGTTCGAATACCCATTGTCAGCAATACATTCCACCGGGTAGAAAACCGGTGCGCGAAGCGGTCCGAAATGCAGTTGCCGCGACCGCCGGCGTGATCCTGGCCGATGAACGAGGCGCCCCGGTCGATGCGTATTTCAATGCGGCTTGCGGAGGGTTTACGGCCAACATCGGCACTCTGTGGGGGGCGCCCGCGCCGCGCTACTTGACCGGCGTTCGCGATGACTACTGCATTGAAGGCCCGCACCGGCGCTGGGTTGATCGCATAAGCAGAAAACAGATGGTCAAAGCTCTGGCAACTGATCCCAGAACAAACGCCGGACGATCGATCGAGGATATAAGAGTCGAGCGGCGCGATGCTACCGGTCGAGCAGAAAGGGTACTGATCGAAGGTGAACGCAGAAGAGAGGTGCGCGGCTGGGACTTCAAGATTGTAGTGGGTCGGGCGCTTGGGTGGAATCTTCTGAAAAGCACGCGGTTTGAGGTCTCGAGGCATGGGGACACGTTCGAGTTCCGCGGCAGCGGATTCGGACACGGGCTCGGTCTGTGCCAGGAGGGTGCGCACGTTATGGCGCGTCGCGGAATGAGTCACTCGAGGATCCTCGAGTTCTATTTTCCGGGCGCGCGGCTCGAAGATGGCGCAGAAAGACCGGCATTGCAGCGAAGCGAAATTGACGGAACTGCAGTCGCGGCCGCGCTTCGAGATGCTTTTCTGGGCCCCGCTGAAATAACCTGGCGACGAGACACGAACTTCCTGGCAGAACCCCGGGCGGTTCAGAGTGGCAGGCGATCGCTTTCCGACGCGCATTTCAAAGTTGATTACCCTGTGTCGACAGATCAGGGCGCGGTCGAATCAGCGTTGCAGGTACTTGATCGGGCTTGGGCTGATATGGCGCGGCAGCTTTCCGCTGCTGGGGTTCCACTGCCGGAGCGCAAGGTGGAAGTAGTCTTTCACCGCACTACGCAGGATTTCGTGGCGGCGACTGGACAGCCTTCGTGGTCGGCAGGAGCTACGCGAGGTGCGCGAGTCCAGCTCCAGCCGCTTGAGACGCTTCGGCGGCGGCGGGTGCTTGATACAACTCTGCGACACGAGTACGCGCATTCGGTGATTGATTTTCTGTCGGAGAATCGCTGCCCGAGGTGGCTTGCTGAGGGCCTTGCAATCCGATTCGCCGGTGAAGCGAGGCTATACGCGAAAACCGCAGGCAAATTGCGAATCGCGATTGAAGACTTAGAGCGAGAACTCGAGCGTCCATCACAGGCGGAACGAATGCGAACGATGTACGCTGCGGCGTATCGAGAGGTTTCGTCGCTGATCGAAAAAGAAGGCGAAGGCGCAGTGTGGAAAAGAGTGATGAAGGGAGGGAGTGAGCGAATGGGCGAAGCGGCGATGCGGGGACGCGGTGACGCGGAGAGTGGGCGAATTGGCGAAGGTGCGATGTCGTGACCAAGTAACGTGCAGACACGGAGACGGGGGGCACGAAGCGCAGTGACACAGGGACGATGCGACAACGGCATACAGAGCGACGCTAGCCAACGGTGTCGCCCCTTCCCCCCTTCGCACCTTCACCCCTTCAGCCCCTCCCACCGCGTCACCGGTTCTCCGCGTCACCGCGTCTCGCCTTCCCTTGTCACCATGACACTGCTCCTGGCTTCGTTCTCTGGTTCAATCTCCTCCTGTAGTCGTTCAGGGACGAACGCGGGTTTCAGCTCCGACCTCCGACCAGAGCCGGGAGGAGAGCCGGCCCAATATTCGGCCACCGTAGTTCGAACAGTCGTAGACGGCGAAATGCGGGAAGTAAATGTCACTCGCGTGGCGTGTTCCGGCGCCATGCGTCGAGAAGAATGGAAGGCAAACGGAGAGGAGCGCGCGTTGATCTGGAGGCCGGACCTCGGAAAGAGTTTTCTTTTGGACCTCGGCCAGAAGACTTACACCGAGTCAAAAGTTTCCGAAGACCGCAGCGCTCCCCCTGAGAGTGATTTGGAAGCCGTCGAGCGCGAACTCACAGATTCTCAATCGCCCGATAGTGTCCAGAGTCGCATGTTGCCTGATGAGAAAATCGAAGGACGCCAGTGCGCTGTCTATGAAACCCGAGTCGTGTACGTCGGCGGAAGCTCAGAGGTAATTCGCACGCATCGCGACAAGGAAACAGGATTGATCCTACGACAAGAAATCTCCGAAGCAAGCGGGCGATCAGTGGTGACCGAACGAAAAGAAGTTACTCTCTCGGTATCGCCGGACATGTTTGAAGTCCCGGCCGATTTCAAAAGAACGCCTTAACCTTCTCCTCATCCCTCACTACTTCCTCGGGCCTCTTCGCGTACGCGGGCGACCGGGTGCCCCGGCCGGCGCACCTGCTGGCCCGCCGCCAGTCTCAAGGACATCCTGGATAGTGTCGTCGTAGATTTTGATCTTCCCTGAGTCCTTCATCCGCCGCTCGGTCTCTGCCAGGTAGGTCTGGAAATAGATATTCCTCTTATCATCAAGCAAGCGCTGTTCGATGGACTTTCGTTCTTTTTGAAACGCCTCGCCCATGTCGGCATCTTTTCGCGCCACCATAGCCGCAACGACGTAGTTCTCGCCGTTTTCAGTCTTGATGGGCTCGTGGGTCACCTCGCCGAGCTTCAGTTTGTATACCGGCGCCCGGTCCGCGTCGCTGGTCAGCGGACCAATCGAATCGCTTGCAGAGAGTCCCGCGCGTTCATCGGCTTTTGCGCCAATCGAGCCGGCAATCTTCTTTAGCTCGTCGGCGGTATTCGCCTGGGCAACCTGCTTGGCTTGAGCGAGGGCCAGGTCCTTTGATTTCTCGATGCGATACCGGTCCTCCGCCTTGGACTTTACTTCCTCGAAAGTTGCATCGTGCGGGTCCTTCTTCTCGATGTATTGGCCGATTGCGAATCCCTTTTCGACATTCATTCGCTGGGTTACGTCGTTGATGTTCTGAAGCTCGAACACAGCGCCTTCGAATTCGGTAGCTACGCCGAGATCCGGCAGTTTGTCTCCCTGATTGAAAAACGGAGTCTGTTTGATCGCGGTGATAGCGGTGCCGTACTTCTTATTGATCTCTGCCGATACTGCATCGGCATTCTTGGTCTCTTTGAACTGCTGCTCGACTTCGCTGGCGATTGTTACAGCCTTGCTGTAGCTCTGAGTATTGCGTTGTTCCTTGAGCAGATCTTCCTTCAGCTCCGCAAAAGTCGGAATTTTGACGTCGGTCACTTTCAGGATGTAAAACTTGTCACCCTTTTTGATCGGCTGCTGAGTGACGTCTCCCTTCTTTATTCCGAAGGCGTGGCTGATCGGATCATCGGAGCCGCGCTTGTCCTTCTTGTTTACCCACCCGATGTCGCCGCCGTTCGCCTTGGTCCTGGAGTCGTCACTGTTCTCTCGTGCAAGCTGCGCGAAGTCTTCGGCCGGCTTGCCCTCGGCTCCCTGAGCGCGCTTTATCAGATCCTGCGCCTTGGTTCTTATTGTTTCTTCGCCCGAGCCATTGTCTGCCGGCTTGGCCTCGCTCTCGCCTGTCTTGGCTGGCTGAGCCGCAGGCACATTGAGGACGATCTGGCTCACCCGCACTTGATTGACGTGGTCTTCCGGCTTGAACTTCGCCTTTAACTCGTCATCGTTTATCTGGATGGTTTCGCCCGCCCTTGACTGATCCACGAAGATGTAGCGCGCGCGACGCTGCTCGGTGTTGATCTTGAAGTCGCCTTTATGGGAATCGAAGTAGGCGCGAAGGTCGTTGTCATTCACCGGCACTTTGCTGCGGAGCTGTTCGGGGTTCAGCGCCACCCATCGAACGGTGTACTGGGTATTAGCACGCTTGTAGTCGTCTTCGATTTCCTGTTGCGAGACCTGAACTGCGGCGGAGATGTAGCTGCGGAGGTGTTCTTGTGCGATGCTCGCACGGATGTTGTCCTCGAATGAGATTGGGCTCATTCCCGCCTGTTGCAGGCGGGCGCGATACTGATCCGGGTTCCACGGACTAAAGATTTGTTTCAGGTGCGAGAGGACTTCGGAATCGGAAGCGCCCAGATTCAGTTTGTCGGCTTCGTAGATTATCAGCTTGTTGCGAATCAGGTTGTCCATCACCTGCTGGCCGTAAAGAGAGTAGGTCATGCCCAGGGAGTCTCGGGTGGCCGTACCGCGGCCCTGGGCCATCTGCTGGCTGAATGCTGAGAGGGCATCTCTCAACTCTTTTGCGGTGACGTCGAGGCTCGCGACTTTTGCGACTACGGCGTCATCGCCGGTTGACGAGCGGAACAGCCCCGCAGCGCCGCCGGAAACTACCACGCCAAACAGGCCTATGAGTGAGATCGTAAGGATTCCGACAAAAACGAGTAGGAAGATATTGCGAGAGCGTTTCTTTCCAGCGAGAAACTTCAACATTGTAGAGCTACCACCTTCGATGATGTTCGGCCGGGCACGTCTGAGTCGATAAGCCGATAGACGGGTTTCACTAGCCGATGAGAAACACGAATTGTACGGGGGGCGCTTGGATGCCGCAAGGAGGTTTAGGGGAGGAGGGGAATGGGGAAGGGGACACGGGGAGGAGGGACGCGGATAGACGGCGAAGGGCCGAATGGGCGACAGCGTCTGGGTGATGGTCGCATGGTCTCCGTGTCCGCGTATCTCCGCTTCTCTCCTGTTCGTGCCCCTCCTCTCCGCGTCCCCTTAACCGCGTCGATGCGGCTAGTGAACAGCCGTCAGATGGATAATCGCGAAGGCGGCGCTCTGCGGATCCTGGATGTACGAGAAGCGCCCGACGTTAGGTATGTCCGTCGGGGGTACTATCAAGTTACCTCCAAGCGATTTTGCTTTGTTGGCGATGCCGTCGCAATCCGCGACCCTGAAATACGGCAGCCAGTGCGGTGGCACACCAGCCATTTCAGGCGTCAACTTGTACATTCCGCCTATCGGGTTACCCTGGTTCGACCATTCGTAATAGACCATTCCTGACGAGTCGCCGGTCTTTACCGTCCAACCAAACAGCTTCGTGTAGAATTCGAGAGCCTTATCGGTGTCGCTCGTAGCCAGCTCGCTCCAGCACTGAGTATTCAGCTCGCCGACTATTCCCGAGCCCGAATGCAATTTCGCCTGCCAGATTGCCAGCGTTGCACCCTGCGGGTCCTGAAACATGGCCATTCGGCCGAGATCCATGACCTCGAAGGGCTCCAGGAGAACATTCCCTCCCAGTGATTTCACCTTAGCCGCAGCTTCATCTGCATCGCTTACTGCGACATAGTTGAGCCAGTGGGGAGGCACTCCTTTGTGATACTGCTCCGTGAGTTGATAGAGTGCGGCAACGTCCTTGCCGTTAAGCTTGAGCAGCGTATAGATCATCCCCGGCCCAGCTTGTGTGTCCTGGGGATCCCAGCCAAAGAGGGCCGAGTAAAACTTCTTGGCCGCTTCCTGATCACTTGTGCCCAGTTCAAACCAACAAAAAGATCCTGGTGCGTGTCCACTTACCTCAGGCATTTTTCTCTCCTTGTTTAGTTTTGTTCCGCCAGCACAGCCATCGACAACTTTCCATCACGACAACTGCACGGCGCCGTTAAATACATATGCACAGACGATTGAACTGCGCCTTTCGTTCTCTTAAACATTTTACCAACGATCTTTTATTTTGTAGCCCCGTTTCGGGGAGGAGACGCGGAGAGGAGGGACGCGGGGAGGAGGGAAGCGGCGAATGGGCGACCGCTTGGTTGACCTCTGCTGTGCCTGCCAAACCTTGCTCTCACCGCGTCTCCGCGTCCCTCTTCCCCGCGTCGCCCCTTCGCCCCTCCCCTCCCTCATTGACCGCTCGTGGAAGTGCCCTCTAAGATAACCGGCGATTTACCCCGCCGCGCTTTTGATAGGAGATCATATGAAGAAGCTGGTTACGGCCATCGTGTCGGCAGCCCTCGCGTCTCAGCTCGCGCTAAGCCAGGACCGCTCGGCCGAACGCGCTGCCGGAATGATGGCCCGCCGCGCTACCACCACCCTCGCCCAGACCACCGGAAAAATCGAGCTCGAAGGCCTCATCAAGCCTGTCCAGGTCCTCCGAGACCCGTGGGGTGTTCCTCACATCTTCGCTGAAACTACCGACGACCTGTTCTTTGCCCAGGGTTTCGTCGCGGCACAGGACCGGCTCTGGCAAATGGAATTGTGGAGGCGCACGGGAGAAGGCAAACTCGCTGAAGTACTCGGACCGCAGGCAATCGAACGCGACAAGTTTGCGCGGCTCATGCGTTATCGCGGCGATATGCAGGCTGAGTGGAACAGCTACGCACCCGACGCAAAACAGATCATCGAATCGTTTGTTCACGGGGTGAATGCCTTCATTCAGATCAGCAGCCGGCGGCTACCGATAGAGTTTCAACTCACCGGCATCAAGCCTGAGCCCTGGACTCCCGAAGTCTGTCTAACCCGCATGGCAGGCTACATCATGACCGGCAACGCAGCTCGCGAAGTATTGCGCGCGCAACTGGTCAAGGCCGTAGGCCCGGAGAAAGCCGGCGAGCTCGCGGAAACAGATCCGTTCAAGAAACTTGTCGTCCCCGAAGGCCTCGATCTCACTGGCATCAATTCGAAGATCCTGGCGGGGGCAACGCAGGCAAGTGCACCAGTGTCGTTTGCGACAATCGAAGGCAGTAACAATTGGGTGGTCGACGGCACCAAGACAGCCAGCGGAAAGCCCCTTCTCGCAAACGATCCGCATCGCACGCTGCTGCTCCCGTCGCTTCGATATCTGGTTCATCTGGTCGGACCGGGATGGAACGTCATTGGGGCTGGGGAGCCTACGCTGCCTGGAGTCTCAGCCGGACACAACGAGCGAATAGGCTTCGGCTTCACGATCGTGGGTATCGACCAACAGGACCTCTATGTCGAGGAGACCTCGCAGTCCGATCCCACGATGTATCGCTACAAGGGCGCGTGGCAAAAGATGCGCATAGAGCGCGAGCAATTGAAGGTCAAAGGTCGCGAGCCGGTTGACCTGGAGCTTAGATTCACCCGCCACGGTCCCGTGATTTACGAGGATCCGGCTCTGCACCGGGCTTATGCGCTCCGATGGGTTGGAATGGAACCAGGTTCCGCGGGTTATCTCGCGTCGTTGTCGCTCGACCGGGCTTCGAACTGGAGCGAGTTTTTGAAGGCGCTCGAGCGATGGAGTGTTCCATCGGAGAATCTGGTCTACGCCGACGTGGACGGGAACATCGGCTGGCAGGCAGTTGGATGGGCCCCAAAGCGTCGAGGCTGGTCGGGGCTCTTGCCGGTGCCGGGTGCTTCCGGAAAGTACGAATGGGACGGCTACCTCCCGCTGTCAGAGCTGCCGAGGTCGTACAATCCATCGAGCCATTTCATCGCAACCGCAAATCACAAAATCATCCCGGAAGGATACAAACACGAGCTCAACTTCGATTGGGCTGCTCCATTCCGCTTTCAACGCATCGAGGAAGTTCTCTCCGCTCGTTCAGGTTTTCAGATCGCCGACTTTGAAAATCTTCAGCGCGACGAGTTATCCATTCCGGCAAGAGAACTGGTACCGCTGTTGCGCAACATCAAGCCTCACGAGCAAGCGGTTGAAGACGCGCGCAGCCTTCTAGTTGGATGGGATTACGTTCTCTCGAGAGACTCGGCGGCGGCCGCACTGTTTGAGATCTGGCTGTCGAGGCTGGACTCGATTTTCAAAAGCACGACGACTCCCGAAGCGTGGGCTCTTGCAGGAGGCCGCGTCTCGGTAAGACGAATCATTCGCTCACTGAAGGACGTAGACGCAAAAGTATTTGGCGCGGACGGCAAGGCACGGCGCGATTCTGAGCTAGAGCGCACGCTCACCGGGGCTGTGGTCGAGCTCAAGGCGAAGCGCGGTGCCGACATGAAGAAATGGCATTGGGGTGATCTACACGTAGCGGAATTCAAGCACCAGCTTGCGAATGACGACGCTCGACGCGCGGCGTTTAACTTGAAGTCCGTGCCTCGTGGAGGGGACGCCAACACGGTCAATGCAACGTCGTATGTCGGGACGAGCTTCGTGCAGCGGGCGGGTGCTTCGTTTCGTGAGATCCTGGACCCGGGCGATTGGGACCGATCTGTGGCGATCAACGTTCCCGGGCAATCGGGCCAGCCCCAAAGCAGACATTACGGCGATTTGCTACAGCTCTGGTCTGAGGGAAAGTATTTTCCATTGTTGTTCAGCCGCGACAAGATTGAAAAGCAGGCAGTAGAACGATTGACGCTGGTGCCTAAGACCGCGCCGGCCACGACAAACAAGTAACCTTCGAGCATGCGCCGGAGTAGTTACGCTTGCGGCATTACTCGACTGAGGAGGAGGAGGAACCGATGTATCGAAGAATCTCAGCAATTCTTTTGATCGTGACGACCGCCCTGCTGCCGGGTGCTGCGGTACGCGCGCAGGCGCCGCAGGAAAAACTCGACACCGCGGCGATTGAGTCAATCAAGGAAGAAGGGCTCAAGCGCTCAGAGGTTATGCGCATATTGAGTTACATCACTGATGTAACCGGAGCGCGCCTGACTGGTTCGCCAAACATCCGAGTCGCCCAGGAGTGGGCCAAGCAAAAGCTGACCGAATGGGGCCTGGCGAACGCGCATCTCGAAGCGTGGGGGCCTTTTGGCAGGGGTTGGTCGCTCGAAGGCTTTGCTCTGAATCTGACCAGGCCTTACTTTGTACCGCTAATTGCGTATCCGAAGGCGTGGTCGCCGAGCACTAATGGGGTACTCAAGGGGCCGCTTGTGCTAATCGACGCTCAGACAGAAGCGGATCTCGATAAGTACAAAGGCAAGCTGAAGGACGCGATAGTTTTGCTGTCGGGGGCTCGAGAGGTGAAGGCGCACTTCACAGCCGAAGGCAGACGGTTGACTGATGAGGAGCTGCTGAAACTGGCGAACGCCGAGCCGCCGAGTGCGCAGGGAGCAGCAGCGCGTTTCAACGCTACTCCCGAACAACGTGCGGCGATACAGCTACTCAATAAAAAGTGGGAATTGATCTACGCTGAAAAACCGGCGCTTGTGCTGGAGCCGGGGCGTGGAGACGGCGGAACGATATTCGTCCAATCGGCGCAGCTCACTTATCCGGCGGACACTCCCAACGAACAACGCAAGACCATTCGAGACAAGGATGCGCCGCCCATTGTTCCGCAAGTGGTGGTGTCGGTTGAGCACTACAATCGCATAATTCGGATGCTGAGAAACGGGGCGCCCGTTGAAATCGAGGCGAACGTCAAGTCGAAGTACTACGATCAGGATTTGATGAGCTACAACGTCATCGCCGAAATCCCTGGCACCGATCTTAAGGAAGAGATAGTGATGCTTGGCGCGCATTTTGATTCGTGGCACTCGGGGACGGGTGCTACGGACAATGGCGCGGGTTCGGCTGTTTGTCTTGAGGCGGTGAGGATCCTTCAGAAGCTGGGACTCAAACCGAGGCGAACGATTCGAATCGGCTTATGGAGCGGTGAGGAGCAGGGACTGCTCGGATCGCGGGCTTATGTTGGTGATCACTTCGGAAAGCGAACCGGGGGAGATCGTTTTGGCGGCGGAGGGGGCGGCCCTCAGGCGGGACCACCGCGCACGCCACCGGAGCCGCCGCCGCCGCCGCCGCCGCCGCAACTGGAGCTGAAGTCGGGTCACGAGAAATTTGCCGGTTATTTCAATCTCGATAACGGTACAGGAAAGGTTCGCGGAGTTTACCTTCAGGGGAATGAAGCGGTGCGACCAATCTTCCGCGAGTGGCTTGCGCCTTTTAGAGACATGGGCGCGTCAACGCTCACGATAGCCAATACCGGTGGAACCGACCACCTGGCATTCGATGCGGTTGGATTGCCGGGATTTCAGTTCATTCAGGATGAAGTGGAATACGATACGCGTACGCATCACTCGAATCAGGATGTGTACGATCGAATTCAGGAAGACGACATGAAGCAGGCGGCAGTGATCATGGCTGCGTTTGTGTACAACACGGCAATGAGGGACCAGAAGCTCCCACGCAAGCCGCTGCCTGGCAAGGTTGTGTCGCAAGAAGGAAAGTGACGGTTATGTAGAGTTCTGAGTGCCAATCCCAAAGGGGTTGGCACTCAGAACTCTGAACTCACTTTATCTTCTTGCACTGTAGTCTCTGGCTTCCCTGAACGACCACGGCTCCGGTTATGCGCCCGGCATCGTCTGCGATGAACTCGATTCCAGCGTCGATCTCCTTGACGAAAAACTTGAGATCCGTCTCGGCGAAGATCTCGAGTGCCGGCTGACCCACCATCTGGGCCGTCAACTTTTCACCGTTCTTGCTTACCGTGACCAAGCTGCCAGGCGCAATTTCGTAGTCCCCAACGTAACGAGCAAGCTTGTCCGGATCGAGCTTGATTTCCTTGCGCGCCGCTTGTGGCGCAGAGCTCGTCTTCCTTGACACTTCAGGTGGACCGTATCGATCCGTCACCGTTACGACCTGCACAGTTCCCTGCTTTGAAAAAGTGAGCCGCTCCATCGAGTCCTTGATGTAGAACTCGGTCTCGCTCATCGGATAGATAGGCGCCTTCACGCCGCCACTGCTTTGAGTGTAGAGCTGATTGCCATCGCGTGTGATTGTTCTACGCGTGCGCTCATCGCCCTCGTAGACTCCCACGTAACCATCCATCGTTTTTTCCGGTAGCGTGATGGCTACCGGGTCGCGATATGGCTTACCCATCGCGAGACACGCAATTTTGAAGGCGACCTTGTCCGGCGACGGGAGATAACTTCTGTTGGTCAGGACGGCCACGAACACTTTTTCCGGAACCACGTGAATCTCATAGGTCGTGAAACCGTTGATGCCGCCGCCATGCTCTATCATTAGACTCTTGTCGTAGTTGACAATTGTCCAGCCGAAGCCGTAGCCAGTTGAGACTCCATTGTTCAACTTGCTCGGCGTGAACGCCAGCATCAGGGTTTCCTTTTTCACCAGCTTGCCCGACTGAAGTGCGGCATCCCACATCGCCAGATCGTCGACTGTCGAAAGAAGCGAGCCGGCCGCGAACGGTTGCGTCATGCTCAGGTACGGCGCGTTTTCGAGACCGCTCTTGCCGCGACCATAGCCGGGGATCCTTCGGGGAATTACCCGGCTCGCGCTGCCATAGAACGAATGCTTCATCCCAACGACGTCGAAAATGTTCTTCTGAAGGAAGTCTTCATAACTTTGTCCCGACACCTTTTCGATTATTGCCCCGAGCAGAATGTATCCTGAGTTGTTGTAAGCCCACTTCTCCCCGGGCGCGAAGTCCATCGGCTTGTCCTTGAATAGCGCGATGATCTCGTTGACTGACATGTCCTTTCGCCACAGGGGCAGCCATTCAGGCAAACTGGTGTAGCTCTTGATTCCTGAAGTGTGATTCAGCAGGTTCTCGACGGTTATCTTGCGGCCGTGCGTCGGGTAGTCCGGGAAGAACTTGGTCAGCTCATCAGTCAATGCCAGCTTGCCCTGCTCCAAAAGCATCAGGATCGACACCGCGGTGAACTGCTTTGTGATTGAGCCGATTCGAAACACCATGTCGGGCGCCATTTTGACCCCCAACTCAAGGTCTGCCATGCCAAACGCCTTCCGGTAAACCGTTTCGCCATTCTTAACCACGATGACCGCCGCTCCAGGCTGGTCGTCCTTGTAGACCTCGCCCACAAGCCGATCGATCTGAGCGGTTAGCTCTCCGTTGGTGTTGTCGCGCGCCCGAATAGTTCCGGGCGCCAGGTTCGATAGCAGAAGGATCAGCGCGATTAAGCGACTCACGCGAAGCAAACAGGGAGTTGCGGCGCTACGAGGCAGCATAGTTCTGTCCACCTTTCATCGAGTCTTGTTCCAGTCAACCCGCGATACATAGAACGACTCAGATCCGGCTTCGAATGCACGATGCGGGTCTGCTACGATTTTCTCGACTGTTTTTGAGGCCGCCTGAGCAATCGAGGCTAGTATATGACCAAAGCGATAGACATGCACGTGCACCTTCCCACCGGGAGCTTTCTGGACGGTGCGATTAAGCCTTATCGACTTCCGGCCGAAAAGTTTTTCCGAGGCACGGTTCCGATTCGGGAGATGGATGAAGTAGCACGTCTGTACGCCGACATGGACATGTTAGGAGTCCTGCTGGCGTGGGATGCCGAAACCGCTACAGGACTTCCGCCGCTGACCAACGACGAAGTCGCCGATGTAGTAAAGAAGTACCCCAAACAGTTTGTTGGATTCGCCTGCGCTGATCCGTGGAAGGGCAAGCGTGCGGTTGACGAAATGGAACGCGCAATCAGCGAGCTTGGAATGAAAGGCGCAAAGTTTCATCCGGGCGTTCAGGCATTTTATCCAAACGATCCGCGCTTCTTTCCGCTGTACGAGAAGATCGCCTCGCTTGGTGTGCCTGCACTATTTCACACCGGCACAAACGCGCTCGGTGCGGGGGTACCCGGTGGGATGGGCATTCGGCTCGATCACACGCGGCCGATTTACCTTGATCATGTGGCGGCTCAATTTCCGGAGCTAACGATAATCGGCGCTCATCCGTCATGGCCGTGGCACGATGAGATGCTGGCGATTATAGGTCACAAGTCGAACGTTTTCATGGATCTCTCCGGCTGGTCTCCGAAGTACATTCCGAAGTCGATAATGGATGAGGCACGCCGCAGACTTCAGGATCGAATAATGTTTGGCAGCGATTATCCCTTCATAACTCCCGAACGCTGGATTGCCGACTTCAATACGCTTGAAGGCTTTACTCCCGAAGTCAGACAGAAGATCTTCTATGACAATGCGGCGAGACTCTTGAAGATTAAATAGCAAGGCGCGTTGCTTGGTAGTCCTGCAACGCGCCTCGTGGCTCTGCAAAGACTCGGCAATGCGGATTAGTTCGCCGGCTTGTTGAACTTTGTCTCGTCTACCTGCACGTTGTGCTTTACGTCTTCGATCTTGATGTTGAGCGTGAAAGCGGGCGTGACCTGACGCAGCACCGAAGGGATTTTGACCCCGTCGAAGTCCTTATAGGAATCGACGTAGACCTGCACCGGGACTTTGCCCTGAGGGCTTTCGCGTTCGGCATCGGACCTGACCAGCAGACCGCTCGCGACGTCGAAATACCAGGTCTCGGTGGGACCCTCGGTCGGAGTCGCTTCCAATACATAAGCGTCCTTGTCGCCAACCTTATCTTTGCCTTTCACCACAATCTTCGGATAGAGCTGTTTTAGTTTGGTATCGCGGTGAAATTCTGATTCAAGTTTGGCGGAGGCCAACTCGGCGCCGGTCTGGTCTCGAAGACCCTGTTGTGGATCCTTGGCCCATCCCGTCTTGCCATCGAAACCTTCATAGATCGTTCCGAAGCCGGGGATGTCGATTATCGTGATCCGCTTGTTTGGAGCCTTGGCATAGCTTTCGAGAGTGCCGGTCGCGCCAAACGCCGGAATCTCAAAGCTGCCTTTGGCCACGCGGCTGGTCTGTTTTTCGAGAGCCGCTTTTCCTCCCAAAGCCTGAACGTATTTCTCCAGGATCTGGTCCGCCGAGGGCATGGACGCATCGGGTTTGGCCGGCTGCTTATCCGCCTGGGCAAACGCGCACGCCGCCAGAACCATCGTCAAGAGAACTGAGTTGAGCATTCGCTTCATAAATTATTCCTTTCTGGTGTCGAACTCTTTATTGGAACCATTGGTCGACGGCGACGAGCCGGTTCCCGATCCTGCACGTTTCTTGATCTGCTCGACGGCTGACTCGAGTTGCGGGTCTCGACCTTCGAGTAGCACTTTACGCGTCAACTTGACCTCCACGTCCGGTTTTACCCCGTTTCCCTCTACGAGGGCCCCTTTCGGCGTCTTGAAGTCAGCAAATGCGTATTGAAAAATTGCGCCCGTTGGGAGCTTGAAGAATACCGACGGGAGAGCCGCTCCCATCGTTCGCTCGCCAACAACGACTGCCCGGCCGATATCCTGCATTCCCGCGGCGAAAATCTCGCTAGTCGACCCGCTGCACCCGTCCGTTAGGATAACGACGGGGCCGGTGTAAGGGTTCGGTTGCGGAAACGCTACAAAGTTCTGATAGCCGGCTCGCATGGTCATCACGCCCAGCGAAGTCTGAGTCTTTTGAAGCACTCCAGCGATGCCGGGCGCCATGCCGCCAAACCCTCCGGGGTTGCCACGGATGTCGATAATTATCCCCGGCGCACCATGAAAATTGCGGATCGCATCCTTTATCCGGTCCAACACCAGCATGACGAAGATGTTGAACCTAATGTACCCGATGCCTCCGTCCAGGCGTTTGGCTTCAAACTCGGTGTATTGAGGGGGAAAGTTTCCAAGCCGCGCGGACATTTCGCCCTTCAGGCGCTCTCGTTGCACCGCGAATTCTCGTTGCTTGTCCTCACCATCAAGCACCGTCAGCTTTACCGTTGTATCGGGCTTGCCGTCAATAAGCGCGAGCACGACCCTCGCCAGCCTGAGCTTTTGTATTGCCGCCGACTCCTGGCTGTTTTTGAAGCGGTCGATGACGCGCTGGACAGGAGTCTCGTTCACCTGGAGGACTACGAAACCAGTGCGGATTCCGGCGGCGGCGGCCCTGGATCCAGGCTCGACCTTAGAGATCACCGCCTGACCATCGATGAACCTCACATCTACGCCGATGCCTCCACCCTGCGGTTCGTGCGTATCTTCGGTAACGATTGCTTCGGGAGGGATGATCGCAAAGTGCGATTGATGCAGCTCCCCAAGCATTTCCTGGAGCACGATGTAGAACTCACGATCGGTCTTCGCTGCATTTGCCTTGGGCTCATACTGTCGTCTTACGTTATCCCAATCGACGCCTCCAAGGGTGGGATCCCAGTGCTTTTCCTTGACCGTTCGCCAGACGATGTCGAAGGTTTCCTGTCGCAGGGTAGCAGTCCCGCTCGCGACCGCGGCGACGGGTTGAGGCGGTGTTTGCTGCTGGTAAGCTCGAGTTGACGGAGCCACCAGCAGGAGGCAACAGACTATGAGGATTAGTAGAAGGCGCTTCATTCAAAACCTCCGGGGCGACTGCGGGCTCGCTGGTGAGATAAGCGAGCGTCGTTCTGGGTTGTTGATTTTCGGGCTAAAAAGGAACTAACAGACAGTTGAAGAGTCTATCTTACCGACCGCCCTGGGGAAAAGCTAGAAGAGTAGGCAGTAGGCAGTCACCTTATTTGGCGGTTCGTACCAAGTCAACTCTTTTTTATTAAGAATCGGAACAATTCAGTTGCTTAACTCCTGTTCATCCCTGATAAGAACACGTCCCAGTATTGGCCGTGCCCAAACCACACTGCCTACTCCCTACTGCCTACTGTCCTCAATCGTGAACTTCAGTCGCCGATGCGCCTCTCGAACTGCCGACTCGGCCTCTGATGCAGTGGTCGTCCGGCTGAAGATAAACCCGAGATAACTTGCTCCCTCGGGCGGCGGCGCAATTCGTTGCGTAAGATGCGCGGTGATGATCACGTCCTCGATCCCAGGCAGTCGTCGTGCCTCCTCAATACCGGTTATCTCTTTGAGAACCCCAGCGCGCGGAATCGGAATCATCATTACCGCCGCAGCAAGCTCTTCGCGTTCAACAGACGTCACGTCTTCTTGCAACGCGTGCCTGATTATCAACTCTTCAAGCGAAGCCAGCTCTCTACCGAACCGAAGCGTGCGAGAGCACTGCCCGCCTATAGACCGGGCAGCGACTTCGATCACCCAGGGACCTGAGTCATTGATCCTCAACTCGGCGTGAATGGGACCTCGAACGAGACCCATTGCTCGAGCAGCGGCTTCGGTAGCCAGCGCCACTGCGTCCTGAGTTTCTTTTGTCAGTCGGGACGGGGTTACGTAGATTGTTTCTTCGAAGAACGGCCCGTCCAACTGGTCCGGCTTGTCAAAGATCGCCAGCACTTTCAGCCTGCCGTCGGTTAGTAATCCCTCGATTGCGATTTCGAATCCTGGAAGGAACTGCTCCAGCAGCACCTCTGTTGCCGCGACCCCGCCACGCCTGGCAACGTCTTTCTGTACCAGAATTTTTTCCAACCTGTCACAGGCGGCGACGAGCTCGAGATCATTGTCGGCTCGCATAACGCCGCGGCTCGTGGACAGAAAGGCCGGTTTCACGACGCAGGGATAACCGACTCGATCGGCGTGTTCCAGCGGATCGGCGCCTACCGGAAAACTGTGGAAACGCGGGACCGGGAGACCGGCCTTCATCAGCGCTCTCCGCATCAGCAGTTTATTCTTGGCTGTGTAAGCTGCACTGGGAGGGTTGTGCGGGATGTTTAACGCCTCTCCGATCCAGGCGGCTGCCACCGCAGTGTCCTCGTCTACGGGGATCACCACGTCAACCGGATACCGGGCTGCGAAGGCGGCGGCGCGTTCTGCTGCGAGCTCCGGACGTAGAAAATCGAGGGTCAACAATCCGCCCGGATTCAAAGGCTCCATCGTGCTCGGCAACTCTGACGCCGCAGCGAGTTCTACGCCAAGATTTGACGCCGCCTCAATGAAGGCCTTCGTCCGATAGGTCGTCGTCGGTAACAACAATAGGACTCGATGCATGGGAATATGCAGTATGCAGTAGGCGGCGGCGTGTTGGAAGGGGAAGTTCTGAGTCCTGAGTTCTGAGTCCTGAGTTCTGAGTCGGTCGGTAACGCCGCCGCGTGTCGCCTTGTCGGCCGATCGCTTCCGGCGCACTCAGAACTCAGAACTTCTTCAGGGGTCTTTTAATCCCGGCTGGACCCAATTAAACTGTTCAATTGCTGCGCACGGGGATAAGTCAGCATGACACGGACTATGCAGATCACCAGAGCGGAAGCAGATCAAGTCATCGCCGATGAGTTCGGGGTCAACGCTGATTACGTCAGCGAGCTCCTGACCCAATTCGAACTAAACCCGAACTCACTTGATCCCGAATGGCGCGAGTTCTTCGAGGAACTGACCGGGCGTACCGATCAGGTTGCCGAAGGCCGAGACGGGAACCCCCCGCCGGGCCCCGCTCAGGTTCGAGCCGGCGGCGACTCCACGAGCGCCCTGCTTGAGCCGAGCTACAACTGGTCCATTCCAACTCGCAAGGCAGACGAGTCGGAAAGAGCGGGAATGGAAGGCAGGCGTTCAGGCGCTGACGCGCAATCGACTCTATCCGCGGTGCCCGCCGCAGAGCGGATCGCGAGGCCTGAGGAAGCTGCGGCGAAACCAGAGATCGCCGCTCCAGTCCCACAGCCACCGGCGACGCCCGCGTCTCAGCCGCAACCCACGCAGCCGGCGGCCGCCGAACCGGCGGAGAGCGTCGACAGAATAGCGATTCGGGGACCGGGTCTGAAGCTTGCCGAGAACATGGCGGCAAGTATTTCGGTTCCAACGGCGACCTCGCAGCGACAGATATCCGTCAAGCTTCTGGAAGAGAACCGGCGCCTGATCAACGCCCGTCTGAAAGCAGCGGGTCAGCGCGTGTCGTTCACGCACCTGATAACCAGCGCGTTGGTTAGGGCTCTCGCGGAATACCCGAAGTTGAACGATTCATACGAAGAAAAGGACGGCGTTGCTTATCGAGTCCACTCGACGGCAGTGAACATTGGCGTAGCCGTCGACGTGACTCGAAAGGATGGCGCCAGGTCGCTGCTTGTGCCGAACATCAAACGGGCAGAGCAGCTCACGTTCCCCGAGTTGGTTCGGGCTTACGACGACGTGGTACGCCGTGCAAGGGAAGGCAAGCTACAGCTAGCGGATTTTCAAGGGACAACCATCAGCCTCACCAATCCGGGAACGATTGGGACTACGGCGTCGAATCCCCGGTTGATGGTGGGGCAGGGGGCGATCATTGCTACCGGCGCGATGGAGTACCCGCCTGAATATCTGGCGATGACTCCCGAGGCACTCTCGCGGTTAGGCATCAGCAAGATAATGGTGCTCACGTCGACGTACGATCACCGGATTGTTCAAGGAGCGGAGTCAGGAGCTTTTCTCGCGAGGGTCGACGAATTGCTGCGAGGGTTGCACGGGTTCTACGACAAAATTTTTCAGCAGCTCGGGATTCCATTCAGGCCTTACCGCTGGTCAGTCGACACAAATCCAGCGCTTCTGGGAGAGGATCGATATCGCGCCGAGATTCGCAAGCAGGCGCGAGTTTTTGAACTGATCAACGCTTATCGTGTCCGCGGGCATCTGGTTGCCGATATCGATCCGCTCGGTTGGAAAGACGTGCAGTATCACAAAGAGCTGGACATACAGACCTATGGCTTGACCATCTGGGACCTCGATCGTGAATTCCTGACCGCCGGGTTGACCGACAAGGAAACGGCGCCTCTCAGGGAGGTGCTCGATCTGCTGCGGCGTTACTATTGCGGAAAGGTCGCGGTAGAGTATCGAAACATCCAGGACCCCGAAGAGAAAGAATTCATTCGTTCACGAGTCGAGCGAGAGCCTGCACCGGTTCCCGCCGAGATCAGAAAACAGATGCTCTGGAAGCTGATTTCAGCCGAGTCGTTCGAGAAGTTTCTCGGCACAAAGTATCTCGGACAGAAGCGATTCTCTATCGAGGGCAACGAAACGGTGATAGCACTCCTGGACCAGTTGATTGAAGGAGCAGCGGAGCGCGGAATTGAGGACATCACTCTAGGCATGGCCCATCGCGGGCGCTTGAATGTGATTGCGAACGTCATCGGCAAGTTCTGCGAACGCATCTTCACGAGCTTTGAAGGCTCAATCCATCCGAGCTATCCGCACGATCAGGGCGACGTGAAATACCATCAGGGCGCAAGCGGAGTTCGCGAAACCGAAGACGGCAAACATGTCGCGCTGAGTGTCGCTTCGAACCCGAGTCATCTCGAGTTTGTAGACCCGGTAGTCGAAGGGTTAGTTCGTGCCAAGCAGGATGTCGACGGGAACCGCGCAAATCGGCTCGCGGTACTGCTTCACGGAGATGCCGCTTTCGCCGGCGAAGGGATCGTAGCCGAGACGCTCAATCTGTCTCAGCTCCCCGGTTATCACACCGGTGGCACAGTTCACCTGGTAGTGAACAACCAGCTCGGTTTTACAACTCCACCCGAGGAGGGACGCTCGTCATACTACAGCACTGATATCGCGAAGATGATTCAGGTGCCAATCTTTCATATCAACAGTGACGATATGGATGCCGCGTACAACACGCTGCAAATCGCTCTGGACTATCGACAGCAGTTTCGAAAGGACGTAGTTCTAGACGTCATCGGCTTCCGCAGACTAGGGCACAATGAAGGCGATGAGCCCACTTACACTCAGCCGGTCATGTACCAACGCATAAAGGCGCATCCCGGCGCCCGCGAGATCTACGCTCGACAACTCGTAGCTGAAGGCGTGATCACCACGGATGAAGTCACAGGGTTGATGGACGAGCGATGGCGGCGTTACGAGAACGCGCAGCTCGGCGCGAAAGAGATTGTTGCAAAGCAAGGCAAGCAGCCCGCGATCATCGAGCCGGAGCCCGAGGTGGACTCAGTCGAGATTTCCCAAACAGGCGTAGACGGCGAGACCCTGAACCAGATTGCATTCACGCTCACGCACCTTCCGAACGGGTTCAACTTGAATCCAAAAGTGGTAGGCCTGTTAGGCCGCCGGTCGAAGATGGTACAAGGCCAGATGCCCGTAGACTGGGGCACCGCCGAAGCGCTCGCGTTTGGGTCTCTGCTGGTCGAGGGAACACCCGTCAGGATTTCGGGACAGGATACAGTTCGAGGAACTTTCAGCCATCGGCACGCGGCGTTCGTCGATACACAGACGGGCGAGGAATGGATTCCTCTGGCCAGGCTTGCGCCTGAAAAGGCGCGCTTTCAAATCTATGACAGCCCCCTGTCCGAAGCGGGCGCGCTTGGATTTGAGTACGGCTACAGCGTGGCGGCGCCGCAAGGGATGGTTCTGTGGGAGGCGCAGTTCGGCGACTTTGTGAACGCCGCCCAGGTGATCATCGATCAGTTCATTGCATCGGGCGAGGAGAAGTGGAACCAGAGCAGCAGAGTCACTCTGCTGCTGCCGCACGGCTACGAAGGTCAAGGCCCGGAGCATTCCAGCGCGCGATTCGAAAGGTTCCTCCAACTCTGCGCGGGAGGGAATCTGCAAGTCTGCAATTGTTCAACTGCCGCCCAGTACTTTCACCTGTTGAGAAGACAAGCGAAACTCGACGCACCGCGTCCGCTCATCATTGTTACGCCCAAGAGCCTATTGCGTCTGGCGGAAGCATCATCCGAAATCGGACGATTTACGACTGGAGGTTTCCTGCCGGTGATCGCGGACGAGACCGCAGACGCGACAAGAGTACGACACGTCTTGTTGTGCAGTGGAAAGGTGTACTACGACCTGGATGCCGAGCGCCGGCGACTGGGGTACGATGCCAGCGCGATTATCAGAGTCGAACAACTGTATCCGTTTCCAAAGGCGCAGCTCTTGGCTGAGTTGAACAGGTATGCCGGGGCGAACGAGGTGCGCTGGGTGCAGGAGGAGCCTGAAAACTATGGAGCCTGGTCGTTTCTCGAGTGTAGACTACGCGACCTCGCAGGGGCCTGGCCGGTGAAGTATGTGGGGCGGCGCGCCAGCGCGAGCACTGCGACGGGTTCGCACACGATACACCAGATGGAGCAACGGCTACTGATCGCGCAGGCGTTCGCGTAAGGGTTACGGTTTATAGTTTCGGGTTTTAGGGTTCGGGTCCTGAAGGTTTGCTGTCCCCACGATTAACGATAGGGCGAGTCGGGTTTCACGCAAAGAACGCAAAGACTCGCAAAGGACGCTCAGAGTCCGGAGGCTTTGCGGTCTTTGCGAAACTTTGCGCTCTTTGCGTGAAACCCAACTCGCCCTATCGCTGATCGCGGAAAACAACGTACGATAAAAAAGCCAAACCCAAAACCCTGAACCTACACTCCTATCCCGATCTTCTTTAACAGCTCCTGAAAACGAGCGTCCGAGCGCAATTCATCAAACACCGGATCGACGTTCAACCATACCACGTAGTAAGAGTGCTCGTTGTACACCCTTTCAAGCATCTCAAGCGCGCGCTCCTTATCGCCGAGCGCCGCGTAAATCGTCGCCAGCGGGTACGGCGCAACGTACTTTTGGCGAGACATTTCAGTGAACTGATGCAGGATCCTTTCTGCGTCAGCTCTTCGTCCGGCCAGGGCGTGTTCGCGCCCCACCCATGCGCTCATTGTCGGGTCATCGAACAGCTCCACCGCCTTTTGAAATTCGGCAGCCGCGTCCGCGTACCTCTTCTTCCCTTCGTAAGCCATCGCCAGGTGAAACCGCGCCTCCGCGAAGTTCGGATCCATGTCGACGGTCTTCTTGAGCATTTCGATCGCCTTGTCGTACTCGCGAGCCCCGTACAAGATTCGGCCCATCGACGTGTTGATGATCAACGACAACGGGTCCAGCTCGAGCGCCTGTTTCATTTCGCGAATCGCCTCATCGTTCCGCAGCCTCGATCCGAGAAAGATCGCGTACCACTGATGCGCGGTGGCGTAGTTTGAGTTCAATTCAATTGCGCGCCGGTATTCTTTCTCAGCTTCGTTCCAGGACCACTCGTATTCAAACGCGGCTGCGAGCGAGGTATGAGCTTCGGCAAGCGTATCGTCGATCTCGAGCGCCTTTCGCGCCGCGGCCTTCACATTTGGATACAGCTCAGTAGGAGGCTGCGCACTGTACTCGGTCAGCATCGCATAGCAGTCGGCAAGGCCGGCATAAGAGGCCGCGTACGCCGGGTCCTGCTCAATTGCCTGGTTGAAGTACTCGATCCCTTTCTTGAGTCCGTCTTCGGTCCGCTTGTTCCAGTAGTAACGTCCGCGCAGATACAGTTGATATGCTTCGGTATTGCTAGTGCCCTGATTGCTGACACGTTTTTCGTCTGGTGCGCTCAAGCGAAGCTCCAACTTATCGACGACGTGTCGCGCAATCTCTTCCTGGGCTGTCAGCAGATCGGCTATCGGACGGTTGTACTGCTCTCCCCAAACCTGGGTATCGTCGCGGACGTCTACTAATTCGACCTTTATCTTGAGATGGTCGCCACGTTGTTCGATCCGGCCAGTCAACACTGCATGGACGTGAAGCTCGTCTCCCGCCGCCTTAGGCGTTACACTGCGGCCCTTGAATCTGAACGCAGAATTCCGCGACGTAACCTTGAGCCTCGGAGATTGTGACAGGTTGTTTATAAGGCTCTCGGTGATACCGTCCGATAGATATTCGGTGTTTTGATCATTGCTTTCGTTAACGAACGGTAAAACCGCGATTGATTCGATTGCATGTGTGCCGCCTCCACGCGAGCTCCACATCAGAAGGGCGAGCGCTGCCAGTACGATCACTACAGAGAAAAACAGAAACCCACGGCTATGTAGTTTGATCTCTTTGAATATGAATTGTGCGCTCCAGGTTTTGCGCGGAATCGCCGGGGTAGTGAACTCCCTTACGGTGGGTCTGGTATCCTGGTCGAGGCGCAGCGACTCCGCGCTGGTCGTGTCGGAGAAGGAGTCCTCGAGGCCGGCTTCGAAATCGAGTCGCCGCTTCAATCTTCGCAAGTCGGTCAGTAGGTCCTGCACCGACTGATATCGCTCTGCAAGATCTTTTGCCAGCGCTCGTTCAACTATCTGTTCGAATCGGGTCGAAACTTCAGGCGATATGATCTGCAGAGCCAGCGGTTCGCGTTCGAGGAGCGATACTAGTATGTCGCTGAAGGTGGCTCCGTCGAACGGTATCCTGGCGGTGACCATCTCGTAGAGAATGGCGCCGAGGCTGAATATGTCGGTACGGCCATCCACCGCAAGGCCTCGGGCCTGTTCCGGCGACATGTAGTTCGGACTGCCCATCACAATGTTTGCTTCGGTGCTTACGAGGGTGATGGTTTTGACGTCGGCGGGCGCATCATTTGAAGAAGTCACCTGCTCCATGAACTTTTCGGTGAGCTTCACGATGCCGAAGTCGAGCACTTTCACGTAGCCATCGGGCCGCAACATGACGTTTTCGGGTTTGATATCGCGATGTACGATGCCGGCCTGGTGAGAGGCAACCAGTGCTCGCGCGACCTGGATTGCTATTTCGACTGCTTCGCGCTCCGAGATTTTTCCTTTCTTCAGACGCTGGCGCAGGGTTTCGCCTTCGATGTATTCCATCGCGATGAATCGCACGCCGCGTTCTCGCCCGATTTCATAGATCGTGATTATGTTGGGATGGTTAAGTGCCGACGCGGCTCGCGCTTCCTGTTCGAAGCGACGGAGCCGGTCCTCATCGTTGGCGAACTGGGGCAGGAGCAATTTGACTGCAAGCCTGCGGCCTAGCTTCACGTCTTCGGCAAGGTAGACCTCGCCCATGCCCCCCGACCCTATTAAGGACAGGATTCGATAGTGGGAGATGGTATCCGGGGCCTGCAACGAGTCGTTCATCGTTCAGTGAATACTAAAGAGTGAAGGGAAAATACGGAAGTGCGGAGGGAGTGCTGAGTGCTGAGTTCCTGAGTCCTGAGTCCTGAGTGCTGAATGCAGAGTGCTGAGTCCTGAGTGCTAAGTCCTGAGTGCTGAGTGTTCGGATGCTGAGTTCTGGGTCCGAGGTTGACAACCCCGAAGGGGTTGCGTCGTCCAGCCCAGGGTTGCCGTCGGCGGCTACCCTGGGTCAGATTGGTCAATTTCCTGCAACCCTGAAAGGGTTGCGTCCGAAATCTCGAATCGCCTGGCCCTCCGCAACCCCTTCAGGGTTGGGGAAACCTATGGCGCTTTACCCAGAGTAGCCGCCGACGGCAACCCTGGGCTGGACGACGCAACCCCTTCAGGGTTGGGGAAGCCTGCGGCGCTTTACCCAGGGTAGCCGCCGACGGCAACCCTGAGCTGGACGACGCAACCCCTTCAGGGTTGGGGAAACCTACGGCGCTTTACCCAGGGTAGCCGCCGACGGCAACCCTGGGCTGGACGACGCAACCCCTTCGGGGTTGGGGAAACCTACGGCGCTTTACCCAGAGTAGCCGCCGACGGCAACCCTGAGCTGCACGACGCAACCCCTACGGGGTTGGGGAAACCTACGGCGCTTTACCCAGGGTAGCCGCCGACGGCAACCCTCGGCTGGATGACGCAACCCCTTCAGGGTTGGGGGAAACCTACGGCGCTTTACCCAGGGTAGCCGCCAACGGCAACCCTGGGCTGGACGACGCAACCCCTTCGGGGTTGGGGAAACCTACGGCGCTTTACCCAGGGTAGCCGCCGACGGCAACCCCGGGCTGGACGACGCAACCCCTTCGGGGTTGGGGAAACGTAAACCGCCTTTACCCAGGGTAGCCGCCGACGGCAACCCTGGGCTGGACGACGCAACCCCTTCGGGGTTGTCAACTCAGCACTCGGGACTCAGGACTCAGCACTCAGGACTCAGCACTCAGGACTCAGGACTCAGCACTCAGCACTACTTCAGAGCGATTCGGGATAGCAGATCGCTAAATCGTGGGTCAGATCTCAGCGGATTGAAGCGCGGCTCTACGTTCAGGTAGGCAAGATATTCGTTTCGTTCCTCGTACGCCCGCTCGAGCCATTCGAAAGCCTTCTCTTTGTCTCCAAGACCGGTGCACAAAATAGCAAGATCGAAGGGCGAAACGCGCCGTTGCGTAGATGACTCCTCCAGCTCGTTGAGCACCTTCCGTGCATCCTCAATCCGTCCCGCGCTCGCATAGGCGTGGCCCAGCGCCGCTACTAGAACAGGACTGCCACCAGATAAGTCTCGCGCCTTCTGAAACTCGGAAATCGCTTCTTCGTGCCTCCCCTCCTGTTCGTACGAAAGCGCCAGATATCTCCGAACCGCAAAAAAGTTCGGATTAGCGTCCAGCACCTTCTTACACTGGGCAATTGCATCCTGATAATCATGCCCCAGAAACAGTATCCACCCGAGGTTCGAGTTCACGATCGGCGATAACGGGTCAAGGTTTTGGGCCGTCCTTGCCTCGTTCAACGCCTCTGCCTTCCGCCCCATCGCAATCAGAAACGTCGAATACCATTGTCGTGCCGGCGCATAATTTGCGTTTAACTCGATCGCCCTCTTGTACTCGTCCTCCGCACCAGGCCAATCCCACTCAAATCGATTCTTGACCACCGCAAGAGACGTATGAGCTTCGGCGATCGAGTCGGACAACGAAAGCGCTTTCTGCGCCGCTTCCCGAGCCTTGGGAAACGCTTCGCCCGGAGGAAGAGCGCTGTAAACCACGAGCATCGTGTACGAGTCCGCCAGCCCTGCGTATGCTTGCGCGTAGGTGGGATCCTTGTCGACCGCCTGTTGAAAATACTCCGCGCCTTTCTTCATGTCTGAAGCGGTACGTTTGTTCCAGTAGTAGCGGCCACGCAAATAAAGCTGCAAGGCTTCGATGCGCTTCTGCTGTTCTGCGCTCAGGCTGAGATGCAATTGACGAGGCAGCTCGCCGGCAATCTCCTCCTGAACCGACAGGATGTCGCCAACCGGGCGATTGTATTGCGCACCCCAGATGCGACTGTTATCGCGGGCATCAACCAGCTCGATATTGATCGTTACGTTGTCGCCTTTGCGCTGGACGCGGCCTGACAGAACCCCCTTCACCCCAAGTTCTCGGCCGACTTGCCGAGGATCAGGCGGCGGAGCATTCGGATCTCTCGTCTTGTACCTAAGCACCGAGGTGTGCGACATCACCTTCAAGTTCGGAAATTGCGACAGACTGTTTATCAGTCGTTCGGTGAGGCCGTCAGGCAAGTAATCCAGATTCGGATCTGCATCAGCGTTCACCAGCGGCAAGACTGCAAGCGATTCGATCGTGTGTCCTCGCCAGTCCACGTAGAAAGCTGCAACCACCGCCGCAAAAAGAAGCAGACCGCCAAACAAGAAACTCTTTTTTCGCTTGCTGATCTCGGTGATCAGATATTCAGCGCTGGAGGTCGCATGTCGAACTTCGGGTGCCTGTTCGCCGCTCGGAATCGCCGCTGCTACAGTATCCTTCACTTCGCCGGAGGCCTCGCGGACCGGACCCGATCGCTCGCGCCCCGCACCAAACGGCTCCGCGGGACGCGACAGTATAGTAGGTTGAATACCGTTCCCCGGACCAAAGTCGTTGCTCACTTCCGAGTCGAGGGAACGCGACCTCAGCTCTGCCAGCTCGAGGCTCTGTTTCAAATGCTTGAGGTCCAGCGCCAGGTCTTTGACCGTTTGATAGCGCTCCTCTCGGTTCTTACGGAGGGCTTTCATAACGATGCGCTCGAGCTCCGATGGGACGTTGCGCGCAAAGCGGGCAAGTGGGGGCGCATCCTTCTGCAGGATCAGAGCGATAATGTCGCTCGGCGTTGGGCCGTCAAACGGCGTGCGGTTGGTGATCATCTCGTACAGCACAACGCCAAGGCTGAAGATGTCCGCGCGAGAATCGAGGGTCAAACCGCGTGCCTGCTCCGGCGACATATAATGAGGTGTCCCCATTACGATGTTTGGATCAGTCAGCACCATTGCGCGTGTTTCTGACTCGTGATCCAGACAGTCCTCCTCGAAGACCCGTTCGGTCAGCTTTGCCAGGCCAAAGTCCAGCACCTTAACGTATCCGTCTGGCCGAAGCATGATGTTTTCGGGCTTGATGTCGCGATGGACGATGCCCGCCGCGTGCGAGGCGGTTAGAGCGGCCCCGACTTGAATCGCAATCTCGAGGCAGTCGGCAAGGGCCAGGTCTATCGCATTCATCCGGTCTCGCAGCGTGTCGCCTTCGATGAATTCAGTGGCGATAAAGTGACCCGCGCCCGACTGACCGATTTCAAAAATGGTGATGATGTTGGGGTGATTCAACGCCGACGCCGCGCGCGCTTCCTGGCCGAATCTTCGAAGCCGGTCGGATTCACGAGTGTATTGTTCCGGGAGGATTTTGAGCGCAACCTTACGGCCCAGACTCGTGTCCTGCGCAAGGTACACTTCTCCCATCCCGCCTGCACCTATACGCGACAGGATCCGGTAGTGGCCAATGCTGGTTCCGCCTGGCAGATTCACTTAGAGCATCAATTGTGAGCGGGTGCGCGCCTCAGCCGCAGGCCGCCAGATTAGCACCTGAGTAACCATAACTCAACGCGGATGAAGTCCGCCATTTGTCAGATCGTCCGTAGCCGGCTATTGAGAGCTCGCACACTCGCGCTCCAGCCAGCTTTTCAACATCTCGTCTTCGCGTCCCAGCTCGTCGGCGTTTATGAGTCCGCGCTGCAATGCCAGCGAAATCGCTCGCGATCGAGGACTGTACGTACTGCCCCATCTGTCGTCTAAGACCTGGTCCTGGTCAACCCCCAGCTTTGCATACAACTCTCTTAGACGGTTCTGCACGCCGCGCTCACTCAAGTAGCGCCGCCGAGCAATGGCTTTGTCCGTCAACCCGAGCGTTATGTCTATGAGCGCTTCATATTCAACGTCAGTCAGACCGGAAAGCTTATTTATTGCCCGAGACTGGACCATCCGAATTTCCGGGTCTATCCAACACTGCTCTTCCAGCAGCACCGCGCGAAGCGCCGCAAGCAGCCGATCGTCCGATGAAGACTTGAGCACAAATCCGTACACTGTCTCGGGCGGGACTATTCTTGCGAGCTCGCGGACATAGATTTCATCCTTGAACTGCGACCAGAATATTATCCGGGCCAGCGGCATGTCGCTCCAGATCTGCCGCGCGGCTTTGACGCCGGACAAGCCGGCAAGTTTTATGTCGAGCACCACGAGCTCCGGATGGTGTTCGTGAACAAGTTCTACGGCGTGACTGCCGTCATCGGTTTCGATCAGAGGTCCCGCATTGGGGAAACTCTCGGAGATCAGAGCGCGCAGGTGCTCGCGTTGAAAAGACACGTCCTCGGCTATCAGAACACTCATGGTGCAAAACCGGTCGGACCGATCCGAGATCTGTTTCGCAAATCGATCCGGACCCTAAAGTTGGATTACGGGCAAGTAGCGAACCTCTTACAAGATGCCGTCGGCCATTGGGATCAGGACTTCAACTACGGTACCCTGATGACCGGTCGCCTGCAGCCATGTCAGCCTCGCGCCGAGCAGGCGGGCCCGATAGCGCATGTTTTGAATTCCTCTCGAGCGCGCCAGATCGATCGGAGCAGACATGCCGCAGCCATCGTCGACCACTCGTATCAGCAGGTCGGAGCCAAATTTCGTGATGAGCACTTCGATCGAGCGGGCTGCCGCGTGTTTTGCGATGTTGTTCAGCGCTTCTTGAACAATGCGGTATACCATTAGCTGTTCAGTCTCCGCCAGCTCTATCTGCTCCTCTTTGACATAGCAGGCGAGCCTCGAGTCGAGCCGTGGCTCAAAGGAACCGGCGATCCGGTTGATACAGCTCTCGATGGCGGGAATCAGTCCGAGCGCATCAAGAGCAGAGGGGCTCAGATTCTCCATGGCTCGCCTGACTTCGTCCACAGTTGTATCCAGTTCGGCGACAATTCGCTGAAGACCCGCGCGCACATCTTCGGACATGGCATCCGGTGGAAGCTCGAGAAGCCTTCGGGCCAATCGAGCCGTCTCGCGAAGGTCCGAAAGTGTCTGATCGTGGAGGTCTGCTGCAAGGAGTTTGCGCTCACCTTCAGCTATGTTCACGAACTGCAGCAAGCCCTCAATGAGTTCTCTCTGTGGATCAGTCACGGAGTAAGAGTAACACGTTAGCGTCGGTTTAGGGTTTCGGGTTCCTGGTTTCTAGAGGCCTTGTCAGCTTGTTCGATGGAGCAAAACCAAAAAATCGAGAACTCGACCAGAAACCTAACCACGAACCAGGAACCAGAAAACCGTCCTGCGGGATTCCACAGTTCCGAGTCGCGCCATATCCGCCCTTCTTTTGCGGAACCAGACCTTCTTGCCAAACCGCCCCTCAGCTACACTCCCACACGTCGTTTGGAGAGTAAACGCACATGCGGGCGGGATTTTTTAGCCTTCGGATCCCGCCCGCTACGGAGAGCAATAACATTACGTGTAAGTCGGAACATTGAGAGTGTTTGAAAGGAGTTCGACATTTCATGAAATACGGACCAGCGAAGTTAATATTGATTGCGATTGTTACAATGGCGATAGGATCGGCGGCAGTTGCGAGCGCCAGCAATTCAAGATCAGGAAAGCCTTTTATAGTTGAAGGTAAAGTGCTTCAGGTAGACCGGAAGGCCCACTCGATGCTCGTGGAGGACAGTCATTCGGACACGCTGTACCTGGTGAAGGTCCCCGAAGGCGCAGCCTTCAGGATCACCTTCGGCCTGTTCAAGAATTTTGAAGAGCCGGATCTCGATCATGTTTTCAAGAACGACCGCGTGAAGATGCGCGTGATCAAAGATTCCGATCGCTTGGCTCGCCTCGAGGGCGGCAAGGAAACGGTCATCGTGACTGCTGACTGACGTAGAAAGGACGGTTTAGGGTTTCGAGTTAAGGGTTTCGGGTTCGATCAACAAAATGCGACGTCCCCCCTTGAGATCGACAAAACGCTCCGTCGCAGAAGAACCCGAAACTCTAAACCCGAAACCCTAAACCGAATCGAGCGCGCACGCCTTCTCCAGCCATCCCAGCAGTTCATCGACTGATTCCTTCTCGTCATCCGGCGACAAGTCCTTATAACGATGCAAAGCCGCGACAGCCGAAGCCAGCTCCTTTAGCTCGTAGTACACAAGGGCCAGATTGTAATACAGCGGAGAGAACGAGGGTTCGAGCTCGCGTGACGTCTCATAGTGCAGCTTCGCGAGCTTCAGATTGCCTGCGTCGAAATAAAGATTGGCGAGATTGTAATGCGCTTCGACGTGGCGTGGATATACCTTCAGCGCGAATGTGAAGCAATCGAGAGCCTTCGGCGCACTTCCACCCTCCAGCTCGATGATTCCAAGATTGCAATACGCGTCCGCAACGTTGTCACCGCTTGAAATCGCTTCCCGGTAGAGCTCGGCCGCCTTTTGGTCGCCTCGCTCATGCATCAGCAGCGCTTCCTCGAAAGGCGTCAGTATGTGAGTCACGCGACCCGGGTCGCTCTTGAACAGGTTCATCTGTCCCTGAAGCTCAGCCTCGACCTGCTTCAGCGTGAGACCCTGTGCCCGAAGCTCACGCACTCGCCGCAACACCGTCAACGCCTGAAAGTCATACTGCGGATCGTCGGCCGCAGAAGCGCTCGCCGGCTGTATGACGCCCTGCTCGGTCCAACGGCGAATCATTCGCTCGCTCAGTCCGAACAGTTGCTGTATTTCAGCAGTCGTGTAGAGAGATTTTACCCGCTGATAGTCGGCCTTTGGTTGAGGCCGGCGCGGGAATTGGAGTATCTTGCGGTCTTTTTTGGACATCGACTCGGCTTGGACAAGACTGCTGCCGGGCTACTAGGCACGCGTCTCAAGCTGTCTTTCGTTTTCGCGCCTTCTTTGGCCGCGCCTCTTCTTCTTCGACCTCTTCCTCCTGCTTGGATTTGCCGGTCGCCTTAACCATGGGCTTGCGTTTGGTCTGTTCGATGCTCTGCTTGAGCGCGGTCATGATGTCAACCGTCGGCTGCTCTTCTTCGATATACTCGGTGACTTCCTTGCCCGCGATCTTCGCTTCGATCACCTCGCGCAGCGCCTCGTTGTAACGGTCGCGCATGTCTATTTCGCTGATCGACGTGACCATCTGGTCTACGAGGGTGCGCGCAAGCTTGAGCTCCGCGTCGCTGACTTCGGGATGGTTCGGCAGCATCGGTACGTCGCCGAGCTTTCGGACCTCTTTCGGATATCGCAGCTTATAGAGCACGAGGCCCTGGCCCTGCGGAGCGACGGCCACAAAGTCCTCGCGGTCGCGGAGTACAACCTTGCCGAGACCCACTTTCCCCGACTCATTCAGCACCTCGGCCAGCAGCGCGTACATCTTGGCCGAGACCTCGCCGTCGGGTCCGGCAAAATAGGGCGAGTCGTACAGCATTTCCGGAATTTCAGACTTCGGGACGAAGCCGACTATGTCGATCACCTTCGTGGTCTTGAGCTTGATCTTGGAGATGTCGTCAGGCTCGATGATCGCGTATTGGTCCGGCGCGTACTGATAACCCTTTACGAGTTCGTCCTTTGATATGACGTTGCCGCACTTTTTGCACCGCTTGTCGTATCCGACCGGACCGTAATCGTCTTTGTGCAATTGGTTCAGGTGGATCTGTTCGGACGTCTCGAGCGCGTTGTAGACGCGCACGGGAATCGCCACCAGCAGGAACCTGATATGACCCTTCCAAATTGAGCGCATGGTTAACCTCTCGGTGGGGCTTGATGAGGGTGATTATACCCTCGGAGTCTCAGATTTGAAATTTGAAATTTGAGATTTGAGATTTCGGAGCCAGGATCTGCCCGGTTCGCAAAACTCCATGAAACTGCACGACCGACAGTGCTCCCCAACTCGAACCGCAAACCCCAGCGGGTCCGCCGATCTCACCATGACACGCACTGCGTCGTCAATCGCACTCGCGCAAACCTCACGCTCAAGCAGGGATTCATCCACCGAAACCTCAACATTCGGCTCCAAAAAGTGCAGCGTCACCTTCACCCGAACAACCACGGGCAACAGCTCGCGGACCGCCAACGCATACGCCTGCATCTGTAGCCGATAATCGAGCGCCGCGTTCTCAACCTCCGCTCGCACCAGCAGACCGGCATCCGTTTCCTGCTCGGGGAACTCCAATGCAAGCTGGTTTTGATTCGCTGCGCTACGCGATCGCCTGCGGCTGCCACTCACCGCGCCCAGTTCCCGAGACTTGTCGCGGCGAAATCGGTTCGTCTTAAAATCGATGATCTCAGCTTCAAGCGAACCATCGGAAGCTCTGCTGATCAGAAGCTTGTCCACCGCCCCGGTCAAGATCCCAACGGGCCGCCGTAGCCTGAATCGCTGCTCGCTGAACACGACTCCGCCCCCGGACCCTTTCACATCCAGGTCGGCCAAGGAACAAACGGTCAGCCCCGGTCCAGATCGCGCGCGCTCAATCCGTTTTCGCACTCCGCTTTCGAGATAGTTCTGTGCAAGCGGCATCAGGTCCGCAGTCGCTCGATTCCGATCGATCTCAGCGACCCGATCACCAAGCTGCGCCTCGCGTTGGCGCAAAATCTCTTCGAAGCTCGAGGACAAACAAGCGCCGATATCGGCTCCCTGCTCGTACTTTTCGCAGAACCGGTGAATCACAGCCCCCCGAAGCGTGGCCGTAAGATTCGCCGGCGGCTCTGCCTTTTCCGCATCGTTCCACCAGCCAATTTCTTCTCCGGTCGGCGTGTGAAGCACTCTTTCAAAAAAGTATTGGCGTGCGCAGCGCTGGAAATTCACCAGTTGCGTGACACTGAAGCGGTGGATAGCCGATTCGCGATCAGCATCGATCGCATCGAGCAACGGAAACGCTTCGTCTGGTTTCTCCGGCCATTCCACGACACCGGCCGTGCTTGGGGTGAGTCGCGCTTCAGGTCGGGACGATCCAGTCGAACCCGACCCACTCGAAGCCAATCCACGCGAAGCGTCCACCGAATTAATCGATATACGCAGGTCCACGCTATCGTCCAGATGGACTACGCGGGTTTCGAAACACCCATCAGAAAAGCTCTCGGCTTCAAGACCGAGCTCGCGCCAGATTCTGCCCAACCAACTGTCCTGTCTGATCGACTCGAGCTTCTGAGTTGCGCCTGACAGAAGCAACAGATCACGCGCCCGGGTCGCGGCTACGTAAAGCAGCCGCATGCTTTCAAAGTTTTCCCGAAGCTTGGCTCGACGCCGCAGCTCGACAAAGGTTGCTCCCTTCACCCTGCCGCCGCGCCCGTCTGGCACCTGCACCGACAGGCCTCTGTGTCGGTCAAGGACGTACCACTCCCGCTGAGTCTCCGGAAGACGATGCAGCTCCGGGATGATCACCACACGGAATTCGAGACCTTTTGACTGATGAATAGTCATTAGCCGAACCACGTTCGCCGATTCGTAGAGTTGTCCTTCGCTCTCTCGCCCTCCCGATTCCTCGAAGTCGGAAACGAATCGCACAAAATCGCGAATGAGGTAAGCCCCCGATTTCTCGAACCGTTCGGCCAGGGTGAACAGCTTTTCTAGGTTTGCAAGGCGCGCCGCTCCATCAAAACTCGAGGCAATCACCGGCCGATACTCTGAGCGTTCGACAATAAATCGAAGAAGGTCGGCGAGCCCTACTCTGTTTCGCAGCGAGAGTGCGTTGTCGAGTAAGTCGCGAGCGCGGTCCGCGGCGACTCGCTCCTCGTCCGAGATGAAGTCGATGCGACTCTGGTGTCGAAGCGCAAATAAGAGCGGCCTCACCCCTCTGCGTCGAAGCATCCGGCCTCGTTCGCGAACCACGTCAATTGTTGGAGCACAGCGCAACGCGTAAAGCGCATCGTCCGAGAGTCCGCACAGCGGCGACCGCAACACCGCCGCGAGCGCTATCTCGTCAGTTCGGTTGTCGAGGAAACGCAACAACTGAATCAAATCGGTGATCTCTTCTCTGGCGTAGAAGCCCTTGCCTTGCACTGTGAGGTAAGGAATGTTGGCACGCCGCAGTGCTGCCTCATACACGTGCACTTCGGTCATCGCGCGAAACAGAAGCGCGATATTGCGGTACTCGAATCGATCCAGGAGCTCGGGTATCCGCAACGCGAGCTGCGCGGCATCGCGTTCGGAAGGAGTTGTCTCCAGAAGGCGCTCGTCTTTGCGGACGTCGATCAAGAACTCGATCGGCGCTTCGTCCTGTTCAGCCGGCCGCTCGGCCTGACCGCGATCATACTCAACGTAACCAAGCTGGTTCAGATCAGTAGCAGGCAGAGAATCATCTGGTCTGAAAAGCCGCTGGAAAAGGTAGTTGAAGAACTCGACCAGCGGGCGCTGACTCCTGAAATTCAGATCTAGCGCTACCGGTTTGCCACCCTCGCGCTCAATTGTCGCAGTCATCTCACGGAACACATCGACGTCGGCTCCTCGAAACCCGTAAACGGACTGCTTCCGATCTCCGACGATAAACAAATTGACCCTTCGTGCCCCCGCAACTCCGGAGATCGCCAACCGCTCGAGCAGACTCTGCTGAAGCGAGTTTGTGTCCTGAAACTCATCAACAAGGAAGAATCGATAACTTGACGAGGCTCTTCTGGTAGCTTCGGGACTCGACTCGAGCAGGCGCAGAGTCTTGATCTGAAGATCGTCAAAGTCCAACGCACCGATCCTGCGCTTTTCAAGCGCGAGCCGCTCTTCCAGACGGACCAGTGCGCTGATTACCTCACTGCTGTACCTCTGCGCTATCGGATCGAGCAGGTCCCGCACAACTCGCCCGCCGAGATCTTTCTCCCAGATCAACTCGTCCAGCCGAGAGACGATCTCAGAGAGTCGGTCGCTGCGATTCGGTCTGCATTCGCGAAATGACCTGACGCGTGGAAGCAGCTCCGGCAGAACGGCTTCTACTGAGGCCGGGTCGCTCACCAGTCTTTTCAATAAATCCAGCAAAGCAGGCCATCGTCGTGCGCAATCTGCTTGCTGCTGAGCTGCCGCCGGAGTTAATCGACGCATGCCGAGGAACTCGGTCATTAGTTCTTCCAGCTCTTGAATCGACACACTCGGCGATTCTGTGCGCGCGTGGGTGGCCTGAGTCCGTGTTGCAAGGTCAGCGAGGCTGAGCCCTTGATTGCGCGCTTCGCGATACATCTCTATCAGCGCAAGAGACAACCCTGACCTCGTGGCGGTCACCGTCAGGTTGGACATCACCTGATCGCCGGCGTTTATGAACTCCGTCAAAACCTCCTCTGATACGGACTCTTCGAGCATCGCGGTCTGGTGCTCGTCGAGCAGCTCGAACTGTGGATCCACCCCGGCTTCAATTGGAAACTGACGCAAGAGTCGGGAACAGAATCCATGGATGGTGGTGATTACCGCTCCGTCCAGTGTTCGCTTGTGACGAAGCCAGCGCGCGCGTTCCGTCGAAGACGCAGCCCTCATCAGCCGGTCGAGCTCGGCCCTCAGCCGGGTGCGCATTTCATTGGCGGCGCGATTCGTGAAAGTAATCGCGACTATTTGATCTACGGTTATTTGAGGATGCTGTCTAAGAATTTCGAGATAGCGTTCTACGAGAACAAATGTCTTGCCTGCGCCGGGGCCCGCAGTCACCGAAACGTGACGGTCGAGCGCATAGGCCGCTTCCGGTTGACGGCCTTTTAGCTCGCGCGCTTCTTGACGTGTCTCGACGCTCAACCTGTTAAACCGCTTTTCGTGAAATTCGGAATTTGTCGTAGCGACACGCTGCTCTAAAGTCGCAATACGAACAGGTGCTGCCCGGAGCGCTGGGGTATACCTTGAACGATCCCCCACGAGCCCCTTCGATGAACTCGAAGATTCGCGACTGCATTCTTCTTCGCAGCGAATGCCACTCTTCGTCTGAGAGCACCGATGTCCCCGTAGTCATCCCGGTGTAGTCGGATTTGCTCGCGCGGTAAAGCCCGCTCTTGCGTCCCCGTTTCGCGCCGCGCAGCACGTAATAACCCCCGCCGGCGATTTCGCTCGAGGGATAAAAGAGCTGCTCGAGCGCGGCGAGGTATATATGCAGTTGCAGATCCCGACCCGCCTTGAGGTCCTCGAGCCCCGCCCCCTTCGAGAGCTTGTAGTCGTAGGCTATCACCGTTCCGTCCGATGCCAGGTCCACCCTGTCTATCTGCCCGCGAAGCTTCGCCTCACCACCTTCAGTGCTAAGGACAAGTGTCTGCTCTACCGATGCCGGATCGGATTCAGCGTTTCGCATTCCGAACGCCAGCTCAAACTTTGCCGGCGTTACTCGCTTGGCGTGACTCCGCCGCTGAAGCTCCAACTCGTGAGTCAACACCTCATCCAAAACGATCTTTCGTATCTCTCGATCGATTCGCCAGACATTTGGATTGAGCGGCGGGACTCTTCGCTCGTGCTCGTCGAAGACCTCATCCGCTACACCGGCAAGCTCTCTACTCAGCACTGCCCGATCGATGCTCGTGAGATCCCGGTTGCGATGCAGGGATAGAAAGCGCCTGAGAATCTCGTGCAATAGACTGCCTGCATCAAGCGCCGTTAGATCCATCGCCGCCTCTCCACGAGGCTCGAGCCCCAGGACTCGCTGCGCGAAAAACTTAAAGGGACATTTTCCGTAAAGGCTCAGCTCGCTTGCACTGAAGACGTGATCGACTCCAAAGGTGTCGAGCGCCAGAGCGATCAGTTCAGCGCGCGTGATTTGCCCGTCAAAACGCCCAAATGTTCTTCCGGAACGCTCACGTTCGATGGCAGCCCGCCGCAACGCGGATTCGCTGAGATAACCATTCGATACCGCCCACGAGATCAATCTCACCGCTGCAGAAGACTGACCGTTAGCAGAACCGAACGAGTACCGAAGCCGAGCCTCGGCACGCAGAGCTTCAGTTGCAAGCTCCCAGCCGGTAGATGCCGACTGGATTGTCGAACCATCAAAATCGCGGCGCACCTTTTCGGTGGTCGATTCGACCGCCGCTCTCTTCAATTCCTCGATGTAGTAGGAGGCGACTGTTTCGGTTGCGTCTTCGAGCACAAGCGGACGGCTCAAATACAAACGCTCGGTCGCGCGACACGCCGCCTGATAGAAATAGTGCTCTTCCTTCAATAGCGTTTCGGGGGAAATGTCTTCGAGCGTGAGGCCGTATCCCTTCAATCTCTCACGCTCTTCATGCGGATACAGCCAGTCACGCGACGCTCGCAGCGGAAAGCCCCCTTCTATCAAACCTGCAATGAACACAGCGCGGAACTTCAAGCCCCTCACCGCGGTAGCTTCAAGAACCTGCACCCCGTTCCGATCCGCTTGCGTACCTTCGAGCGTTTGAGCCCGGAGCGCGCGAGTTACTTCGTCGATGAATACTGCAAGCCCGGTATCCGGCGATAAACCCTGGTCGCTCTCTCCCGAGCCCGCCGCCCCGATCACACGAAGGGCAGCGTTCATCGCGCGACGCATTCCTTCAAGTGCGCGTACCTCCATCGCTGCGCGTCTCAGCTCCGAATCTGATGCCCGCCTCGCTCGCTGGAGTATCCTGTCTGCAAACTCCAGCCGGTCAAACAGCCCCGTGAGCCCATCGCGCAAACTTCGCGGTGAACCCTCTCTACGCACCGACGACAGGACCCGCGCCAGATGCTCCACAAGCGCTCCCGCCCACGCTATCGCCGCCGGATGCATGTCCCGCGCTGGCTTCCGGCGGCTATTAGGACTTGCTCCGAGAGGAGACACCGAGCCAGAGTCGATCGCGCCGGACGGCAGATCCTCGTCTCTCCCAACCTCCGCGCTTTCGTCTTCCTGCAAGTCGTATTGCGAGTCTTCGCTTTCGCGGCTCAGCTGGCTCCGAATCCCCGCAGTAAGCTGGCGGGCGCGACGCAACCAGCTCTCAAGACGCAATTCGCCACCAACATACGCGATCACGTTCTCGAAGTTGTCGACGTCCCAACGGCCCACCCAGCCGGCCCCGGGCAAGAATCGGTTCAAACCCGTGCCCGCATCCAGAGCCTGCGTCGGATAGTCGCGATAGAAACGATCTCTCAACTCGAGCAGCTCCCGGTGACTAGGCCTGAAATAGTCGGATTTTATTAGGCCGCTCAAATCGCTCATTCTGATTCCCACCCCGGGATCTGCAGCCATCTCGCTCAGCAACCGCAACAGCTTCAAGGCCGCGCGCACCGGCGGCATCTCGGTCAACGCGGTTCTAGCTCCGAGGGCGCAGGGAATCTGCTCATCGGCGAGAACGCGAGAGATGGCATCGGCATAGGCTGCCCGTTCGCGAATAACCAGTGCGATGTCAGACAGGCGGTAGCCGAGGATCAACACCAGCCGTTTGATTTCCTTAGCGATCCTTCTGATCTCGGTCTCGCGATCAGCGCATTCCAGAACTACAACTGCCGGCGCGGTGATCCCAACTGACGGCGTGTGCAAGTCGTTAAACAATCTCGTTCGTAACGCCGAAGACTCAACGCGCGTCGCATCCGGCGAATCCGCATGCCACACCTGAAAGGCGGCCATGCCTTCGAGCTGGTGAATGGTCTGTTCAAAAGGCACGAAGATCGATGGGTTGGAATCGTCGAAGTTCAGATTGACTACGACTTCAGGTACTCGAGGCAGCAGCAGCCTGAGCATCTCGCCCTGAACCGGAGTGAAGTCAAAGAAGCCGTCCAGCACCAGAAGCTTTACATCGTCGAGCCATGGAGCTGACACTCGCAGTCCATTCAGCTCTCCGCGAAGCACTTCGACCGCTCGAAGTTGGTCCGCGTCCTCTTCGGTCATCCGCCCTCGATCCAAGGCTTCAACATACCGCTTGTAGATCAAAGCGATGTCGGAGTCGTAGTCGCGTTGCAGCGGCACCGCTGACACCGCCGGGCCCTGCTGGTCACGTCGTCTCGCTTCAATAATCGACTCAAACTCCACAGGTCCTGTAGCCGCGCGCTCGATTTCACCTATCAGTGCGGAGACCGTGCTCACCGTTCCGTCACGATGCGCGACCGAGTGGATAGCCTTGAGATGACCGGCGGAATTCAGCCTTCGAATAATTTGCGCGACAAGTCCCCGTCGCATTGGAAGCTCCTCGGTGTCGATAGCCAGCCGCGGGCCGATCGGGAGGCCGGAGTCAATTTCAATTGCTGTCTCGAGGAGTCGACGGACAAAGCCTCTGAAGAGATAAACGGGAAGAGCGCCCCAGACGCCTTTGGTGCGCTCTCCATCCAGCAACAAGTCAGTGACCAGATTCAAGAGCGGCGCCGAAGCCGCGATGTATAGAATTGATTGCGCCTGTCCGGCCCGGATGTGCTCAGCGCATTTGTCGAGCAGGCGATCGCGATTTGTGCCCAGTACGGGACCTGTCCATATTTGCTTGGACGAGATTTGCTTGGACGAGTTAGTCACCTGTTGAAATCATCGCCGGCGGCGATCTCTTTTGCTTCGAGGGTACCCTCAGGCGCGACTTCGTCAAGCAACCCGGGAATGAGTCGCGTCTCTTCAATTTGAAAGTATCGGGCCTTCTTTTCGACGGGCTCGACTTCCTCGATTTCCTTATCGGATGACGCGCCGAGCTCTTTGAAACGCCGGGCGGAGACCAGCACTCGCGATTCTAAAGAGCCCACGGCTCGGTTATAAGACTCGACCGCACCGTCCAGCTTCTTGCCGACGTCTGCGAAGTGGGCGGCGAGCGTCCTTAGCCTTTCGTGCATCTCTTTTCCCAGTTTGCTGATGGACAACGCATGGTCGGCTATCAGCTCCTGCTTCCAACCGTAGGCCACGGCCTTCAGGAGCGCTATGAGCGTTGTCGGAGTCGCAAGAATCACTTTTTGATCGACGCCGAATTCGATCAGAGACGGGTCCTGTTCGAGTGCGGCGCTGAAAAAGGTTTCACCCGGCAAGAAGAGCACGACGAACTCCGGAGTGTAGTCAAGCTGATCCCAATAACCCTTTGCACCGAGCTTCGCCAGATGCGTGCGCACCAGCCGCGCGTGGTCCTTCAGTTTTGATGCGCGAGTAACTTCGTCCGCAGTCTCGAGCGATTCGTAGTAGGCGCCGATCGGCGCCTTCGAGTCTACGACGATACAGCGAGCATTGGGCAGACGTACGATCAGGTCCGGCCGCAATCGCCCGTCGTCTGCTTCAATGGTTGGCTGCTCGGTGAAATCGCAGTAGTTGAGCATGCCGGCAAGCTCGACCACCCTACGCAACTGGATCTCGCCCCACCGGCCCCGGACCGCCGGCGACCGCAGGGCGTTGACCAGCCGGCTCGTCTCCGTTTGAAGCTGCGTCTGAGAAGCCGAAAGCTGCTTCACCTGTTCGTGCAGCGATGAATAAGCGGAGGCGCGGAGCGATTCGAGCTCGCGGATCTTGGAATCTACTTTGTCGAGCGAATCTCTGAGCGGGACCATCAGATCGCCTATGGACTTCTGACGGTTGTCCAGATCGGCGGTTGCCGCTTTCTGGAGCGCGGCAAGCGATTCTCGCGCCTGATTCAGGAAGATTTCACTGTTGTCCTTGAGCGCGTTCGCGGAGAGGGCGACGAAGGCGTCGGCGAGCTTCTGCTTCGCGTCGTCCAGAACAAGCAGCTTCTCCGCGGAGAGCTTGCGCTCCTGTTCTACTTGAACTTGCAGAGCAGCAGCCCGAGCGCCAAGACCGGCATTCTCGTTGCGCAGTTCCGATACCTCGGCTTCCTTTTGATCGATTTCGGATTTGAGGTCACGTACGTTCTGGTCCTTGTTCTGCAGCCTCTCTATGAGGGTCGCACGCTCCGCGCGGAACTCGCTGTTCGCCCGAGAGTACTCCGACCGTATTCGTGGGTACAGATAGAGCCAGGTTGCAATGGCTCCCGCCGCCGCACACGCCACCGCGATCAGAATGAGTTGTAAACCAGGACTCAACGGCTAACTCCGGCAGTAAGCAGTAGGCAGTAGGCAGTATGCAGTATGCAATAGGCAGCATGCAGCGTACGCCGAGCCCTTTGCCACGCATCGATCCATTGCCCCCGCAGTTTATTCACTCCGATGACTATACCCTATTACCGCAATATATCGTACCAATCTGAGGCCCAGTATGCAGTAGGTAGTGGGTTTCGGGTCTTGGGTTCAGGGTTTAGGGTTTAGGGTTTCGGGTTGGCTTACTTCAGTATCAATTTTCTATCCCTAAACAAAATGTCCTCTTCCGATTTTTCAAGCCTCAATCTAAACGAACCCGAAACCCGAAACCTACTTTCCCCTCACACTCTCAGCAAGACTCCCCGGGAGGAGCTACCTGTCGCAAGCCTTATCGCATCAGCGTACAAAGCAACCTGATTCCGATACTCCTCCAGTCGCCCCTCGAGCTCGATGTCGGTCTTGAAGTCGAGCACTGTCCAGCAATCGGACTCAATTTCGTAGTACGCCAGGTCTACGATGCCTTCCACGATCAACCCATCGTCCCGCACCAACGATACCGGCGCCTCTCTGCGGCAATGTCCGGCACGCTGCGCTTCCAGCGCTCGCTGCAGAAGCGGATGACTCAACGCCCCCTTAACGACTTCGACAGCGTACATCGCTTCCTCGTCAGTCGCGCCGATCAGGCGACGCTGGAGGTCCGCTGCTTTACTGATTTTTTCGTGGCCTGCATCCAGATCCACAAGCGACAACATCGCGTGGACCAGCGTTCCAAACCTCTTGCCGTGAACCCGCCGAGGACCGGTCGCCACCGATTCCACTACGACCTGCGACGCGCCTGCGGCGATCAGCCCAGCGGACAATTCGGTCGCAGTAGATATCGAAACACTCGGCTCCGAACCTGTCGTTCGCGCTTCGAGTCGCTTTGATCGCCACTCGTTATAAGCTCGAATCCCCGCATCTGACTGGCCGCCCTTTTCGTCGGATTCCAGCAACCGGGTTTGAAGCAGCCCGGTCGTTTCTTCCGCTCCCAGCCGCAGGCAATTCGGATCAAACCACACAATCTTGTGATCGCCGATCTCAGGCCCGTGCACTCCGGGCATAACAGATGTGCGGGGCTGAACGAGCCCCGGAGTCCTTGTGGATAAGCTGTCACCCCCGAAGCCCGGGCAACCGACGGCGTCCTGCGACAAGGGTGTACGCTCAGAACCACGCGCCGGATAGGCAATCGGATTGAGCGCAGCAAGCCAGCCGCTCTGTCTTGAATCGCCGATTACCGGAATCACCAGCATGTCTCGCGCACGCGTGGCAGCAACGTACAGTACTCTGATCGCTTCTTCGCGTTCTCGTTCCAGCTCTTCGCTGCCGTGCTCCAGCAATTCAGGCGGAGAGCAGTCCGCTATTGTCATCGCGCACGCGCCGCGTTCGGGGTCGGTCCATCGAGACGGTTCGCGAACGTCGCGCGCCGTCAGATCGCACAAAATCACAACCGGGAATTCGAGCCCCTTGGATTTATGAACAGTCATCAACCTGACGCCCTGCGCACCTTCCTCAATAATGGGTGCGTCGCCGGCTTCGCCTCGCTCGGCCTGTTCCGAAAGCCAATCAACAAAAGCACGAAACGAGGTGATGCCCGTTCTCTCCGCCCTCCGGGCGAGGTCCATCAAACGAGAAACGTTTGCCAATGCTTGTTCGCCTTCCGGCCATATCGCGAGCGCGGCGTGAGCCCTGGTTGAAGCGAGCAAACGACCAATCGTGTCGGCGATCGGACGGCCGTTCCGTCCACGATGCAGTCCGCGCAAGATGTACAGAGCGTCAGCGACCTCTTTGAGTTGCTCCGGCAAATCTTCGGGAAGCTCAAGAAACGGATTGAACGTCCCAAACCTCGAACGATGAGCCAGCAATTGTGAATCGTTGAGGGCGAACAACGGGCCTCGCAGCGTTGCGAAAACCGACAATTCGTCGTCGGGCCGCTCGATAGCCGAGAGCGAGTTACGGATCGCTTCTACCTCTTCGCGGCTGTGAAAGCCGGTTCCGCCGACAAGAAGATGAGGAAGGTTTCGTGCCTCCAGAGCTCGCACGTAGGGACGAGTCACCTCAGAGTTGAAGCTCTTGAACCTGCGGAACAGCAAACAGACATGACGAGGCTGTACCGGAACCAGATTACTTGGGTCGTCGCGCTCGGAAACCCTCCATCCGCTTTCTCGGACGAGCCATTCAACAAATGCCCCGGTCACGTCTGCCTGCGACTCATCGATTCTGAAGTTCACAATCCTGCCGAAGTCCCCGTAAGGAGCCGGTACCGGCAGAGCGATCAGCGGCGGCTGGCCGATCGTGTCCTGGCGCGAGGGCATCAGCCTGACGTATCGCGCCTGATGCGTGACCTTCTCACCCTGATCAAGGCCTTCTCCGCTCGAGCCGCCCATCAAAGGTGCGAATGCTGAATTGACTGCGTCTTGAATCTCGGGCACCGCACGAAAGCTCACGTTGAGTTCTACAAGATCGCCACCCGAATCGACGACCTGTCTCTTCACAGCCTCGTACAGAGCCACATCGGCACGGCGAAAGCGATAGATCGATTGTTTTGGATCGCCCACGACAAACAATTTGCCTGGAGCCGGCTTCGCCTTTCTCCAATCAGTTTCATCGGGATCATCGGCGGCGATCAGCATCAGAATCTCCGCCTGCAGCGGATCGGTATCCTGGAACTCGTCAACCAGAACGTGACTGAATCTTTGCTGAAGCTCGCGTCTTACTTCGGCGTTGTCGCGCACCAGATCCCGCGCTCGCAGAAGAAGGTCCAGAAAATCGACGCACCCCGCGCGCTCCTTCAGGCGCTCGTAGTCGGCTATTACCTCCCACAGATCGTCTCGTAGTCTTGGAGCAATGTCCGCACCCGACTGCTCGACAAAATCGACGAGCATGGCTTTGAGCGCGTTCCGCCGCTCGAGCAGCTCCTGTTTTGGGAAGCCTTCGATCCGCGAGCGAAATCCCACCCATTCCGAACGCCAGGTACGAAGAAAATCGCTGAGTCGCGCTTCGATTCCATCGTAGTCCCGTGAGCCCTCGTGCTCGGTCCTCGTTATCTCGCGGACAAAATGATGAAGCTCCCCGAGCGATTGATTGAAGTAGTCGTCCGGGTTGCCGCGCTTCGCCCAGTCGCCCAGGTCCCGCATCTCTGCAAGCAACCTGTTGATTCCTGCTTCCCGCTCAAAACCTTCAGACGTTTTCCACCGCGTGGAAAAGTCGCGGTGCTCGGCAAGCTTCCACGCGGCGGCTCGCAGCAAGGGGCGCGGGCCTTCGCGTGCGCGGCGGCGAAGGATTCGGCGAACTCCTTCGGATGGAGAGGCGAGCTGATGCTCAAACCACCGGTCGAATGCGAGATCGAACAGCGGTCGAGCGACGTCATCAGGCGCAACCTCAAACATTGGATCTATCCCGGCCTCTACCGGACGCTCACGCAGAAGGTCGACGCAGAAAGCATGAATAGTCCCGATGCGAGCCTCTTCCAGTTGCGGGAGCGCGAGCTTGAGACGCTGGCCCTCCTGTTCGGAGCAGGCCGGGTCTTGCCTTTCGGTCTCAATGGCAGCCCGCAGCCGCAACTTCAGTTCTCCGGCGGCGGCGTCGGTAAATGTGACCGCGATCATCCGGTCGAGCTGCGCCCGGCCGGTCTTCAGAACCGCTATCATCCTCCGCACAAGCTCGGTCGTCTTTCCAGTTCCTGCCGCAGCTTCGACGACAAGCGTTGTATCGAGGTCGGTGCGAATCCGTTCGCGTGCCGCTTGATCTGCCAACGAACCGATTGTTGAAGGATCAATGGTCATATGTTCGAAAATTGTTCATTGCATTTCGCGCAACTCAAACAGGTCGTGAAGGCGCTCCTTTGGCTTTCGCTTCACTCTTATTTCCTCTCGAGAACCGCATACCATTCGGTAGTCACACCAAAGGCAAGCGCGCTTATCGGGAGCGGCCGGCAGAAACCCATCCTTGACCGCGCGCTCGATTATCCGTACTACTCGCTCGGCGCAACTGCGGCTGAAGTCGTCAACGTTCACGACCCGTTGCGTGTATTCGCCATCAGACGTGCAGTAGTACAGCCGCCCCGACTCAACCGGTTCCGGCAGCAGCTTCTCCAGAGCTAACGCGTAGAGTATCGGCTGAAGCGCCTTTCCACCTTCGACTACGAAGTCGTCCTTTGCCCGGACCTTCCCAGTCTTGTGATCGGTAGCGCGCAAGCGGCCTTGAACGTGTCGTTCAACAAGGTCGATAGAGCCTCGAAGCTGCAGGCCCCCTGCGATGGTGACCGGATAAGAAACGCTGGCAGGATCTTCGTTCGGCCGGTCCCGGTCAGCCAGCCCGAACGATAATTCGAATCGATCTGGTACCCAGCCATCATTCGCTTCCGACATCCGCCGCAACCACTCACGCAAATCTGCGCGGACCAGATTAATCGCGTCGTTCCAGACTCGCAGAATTGCCGGAGCAAGTTTCTCTCGCCATTTCGCTTCGATAGCGTCGAGGATCCGGTCTACCGTTTCAATCGCCTGAGCCGCGTTCGCCTCGTTGATCGGCAGGGCCCCTTGCGCTTTGAGAAAGGTGAGCACTTCGAACTGCGCTTCGTGGAACAGCGACCCGCGAGTCAAAGGATCGAGTACCTCTATAGCTACCGACTCCTCTCGCGGCTGCAGCTTGTGAATCGTCTGCAGGAAGAATCTGTAAGGACAAGCGGCGAAGTTTTGCAGCGCGGTGGGCGAGAACGACCGCTCAGAAAAGAGGTGCTTTGACAGCGCTTCGAGCCCAAGCTCGTCGGGCTCGACAAATCCGTCGGCGACCGTCCATCTTCGAAGCCATCTGCGAGCCCGAAACCTCAGCGCGCGAGCAAGGTGTACATTCGCCGACAACAAGTAATGAGCGGTTCCCTTGGTCTGTTCAGGATCGGCCTCTCGCAACGGCGCAAGCAAAGCAAGATCGTACTCGGTTTCATCGATGGCATCTTGCGGATTCCGAGGAGCCGGCCACCCAAGACGCGCGCCGTCGGAAGCCGCGGCGTGCTTTTCAAGTTGATCGAAACCGGGCAGAACCCCCATCGCTGCTCGCATCGCTTCCAAGCCGTAGAATGAGGGCACTCGTGGCCGCGCTTGCTGCACGTCGACTCTCGGATATGACAGATAGAGGCGTCGGGTTGCCGCACCCACCGCCAACCGGAGCGCAAGGCGTTCGGCGGTCACCCGGTCCTTCTGGGTCGGCATGCGCTCAAACGCCGCGCCGAGGCCGCGTTGCGAATCGAGCATTATCGGGTCTTCGATGATCTTTCTCGGGAAAAGCTTTTCAGCGAGGCCGGGCACGAACACTATATCGAAGCGGGTTCCCCGAGCCGATTCAGCAGAACCGACGAAGACGCTACCGTAACGGCGACGCGGCGGAGGGACTCCGAGCTCGAGCAACCGAGGAGTCAGCACCATCGATACTTCGTAGAGGTCTACCGGTCCGACGGGCGCCATCGGCTCGAGTTCCGTGAGAGTCTTCAACACTTCTTCGGGGTTCCTCAGAGCAGCGCCGGCAAGCTGCCGCAAATGCTCAATCCACTCACCCCAAGTCGCTTTCTGAGGCAGCGCATCAAGTGTGTCGATAATCGGCAGAGCAAACTCTTTGAGGTACGAGAGCTGTCTGATCTGCTTATCGACTAAGGCGGCGCGAGTCTCTTCTTCTTCGTCCAGCAGCTCCTTATATTTTTTTGAGAGCTCGTTCTGGAGACCATCGAGCCGTCTGTTCCAACGGTCCTTTCCGCCGATGACCGCCGAGTCTACGAGCAATCGCTCCCACCGCCACGGCGCGCGCACAGATCCCGCTGTGTTTCCATCCGGTGAGGCTGCATCGCCATCTTCGAATTGGGTGGTTGCAGCGCGATCGGCCGGCGAAGATGATTCCGTGAGGAACTCGCTTTCAGGTGGGTACCAGAGCGTGTCGCCCTTGTCGGTCGGTTCGCGATCTGGAACCTGAGATAGAGAGAGGTACTCGGCGAATCGTCTAGCGGAAAGGCCTTCAGCCGCGCATGCAAGCAACGCAGCAAGGGCTCGTCCCGCCGGATGCGGGCGTGAAGTACCTCTTGCAAAGTAGGCGGGTATCGCCGCGCGCCGGAAGGCTTCTTCAAGGTGCGTGCGATATTCTCCGGGCGACCGGAGCAACACGGCCATCCTGTCGAACCTGGTTCCTTGTTCTGCTTCGCGCTGAATCCAGCGAGCGATCTCCACACATTCCCGCGCCTCGCCCGGGAATGACTTCAGCTCGACTGTATCGTCAAGAACGGACCTCTCCGGCGCGACTTCTTCAAACAGGTGGCACTTCAGATCAAACAGTGACGAGCGGACCTGCTGCGGCTGGCAGTCTTCGACTTTGCAGTCGAGTGCTAGTTGGAGGTTGGCGATCGAACGCAAGTCACCGCGAGGTGCAGTTGCAAACGCCCCGACTGATTGGCGAGTCATCGCCTGGATCAGCTCCGCTTCCAGCAGGGTTGGCACCGAAGCGTCGATGATGATCAACGGCAATCCTACCGGGTAAGGAGGGCGGGGACTCTTCGTTACCTGGATGGCAGTGGCGAATTTCGTCGCACGATCCGCGAGTCCCGACTTTTCCAGCTCGCTCTGCACCTTCACAAACAGCCGGGCTAGATCAGGTCCGCTGCGAGGCAGGAGGGCTAATTCATCGGGTGGAACGCGGTTCATTCGGAGCTGATCAAGAGTTCTGGAAAGGGCGAGCGGGAATCCTGGTTTATCGGCAACCTTGCGAAAGTAATTCAGGGCGGAGTCGCTTGCGAGCAAATGGACAGCTCGAGCGGTGGTGGCTACGAAGGAGAGGTCGCTTGCGGGCACGAGAGCTTGTTCAGCCAGAACCGGTGCGGCGAGGCGTGCGGCTAGCTGGCTGAGGGTCATCCTGGCGAGCCCGAAAGTGGCGGTGCGAAAGCTTGAGGCACAGCGCACAAACTCATCAGCGGCTTCTCTTGATTGGGCGAGTACCAGGAGTTCCGCGTCGGCGGGTTGGGATTTGAGCCAGTCAACAGCCGCTGCGAGTCTTGCGCTGCCGTCTGGAGCGACAAGCAACCTTGTTGAGTTACCGGATGACATCAAGAAAGGCGATTCTAAACCGTCAAAACGATTCTGTCACAGTGATGACGACGCCGGTCCGGACTCTGAGTGTACGGTTTGTGCAAACTTGAGATTTCAAATTTGATAATTTTTGTTGGCAATTAAAAATCTCTCATAAATCAGCGACAACCCGCTTGACATTAGTACTGGGCTGCTCTAGAGTGGCGGGCATCCCAAAGGTGTTTCTCCGGAAATTGGCCTCCGGACAACCGCACTACCTTTGAGACGACTCCATATCCTCATGCCTGAATAACGAGCTGCAAGGCCCGGACCTTTTTGCGGCCTACCTCATCCAGCTTGCCGGGCAGGGGTCTGAAACGCGCTAAAAAGAGCCACCACCGAAGTGGCTCGTGATGGTTTTTTTCAGGGGAAAAACCAACACGAACCAGTCTACGTGTGTCCGCACGTAGGCCGCGGTTCGTCCAAAGGAGGACCACGGGATGAAGTTTCTCAAGATGCTTGTTTTCCTTCTGTTTGCGGCTGTGCTCGCATACCCACTAATGTTTGCGGGTTCAGTCAGCGGACAGGCAGTCACTGAGGCACCAACTCAAGACCTGAACGCCCTTACGGACGATCTCAATAACGGCCTCCTCGATCCTGTCGAATTCGCGACAGTCGAGGGCGCCTTTAAAGAGGTCGACGATATCGCAAGAGGGCTTGGACCTTGCTACAACTCGGATTCTTGCGCGCAATGCCACCAGACTCCCGACATCGGCGGCGCGAGCCAGATTGCCGAATTCCGAGCTGGGCATGTCAACGGCGCCGGCGACTTCGTGGATGCACCGGGTGGCTCCCTCATAAACGATCGAGCCCTTGCGGCAGCTATCCAGGAGCGAGTCTCCAGTGCCGATCCAGTGCGCACGTTCCGCATAACGCTGGGCACGTTTGGAGACGGCTTCGTTGAAGCTATCGCCAATTCAACGCTGCAAAACAATGTCGGGAATCAGCCGTTAGGTCAGCGCGGTACCCTGATCTCCGTTCCAGTAGCGGAAGCAGCACCAGGACAAACGCGCATCGGGCGGTTTGGCTGGAAGGACCAGCAAGCCAGCTTGCTGTCCTTCTCAGGTGACGCCTACCTCAATGAGATGGGGATCACCAATCGACTGTTCGGTACCGAGAACACCTCCAACGGCAACTCGGTCGCCGCGTTCGACACCGTAGCTGATCCAGAGGACGTGGAGAACGACATCGACGAATTCGCTTCGTTCATGCGCGCGTTGCGTCCTCCCTCACGGCTGCCTTCGACAATTCAAATTGCCGCTGGTGAAGCCTTGTTCAATTCGCTTAACTGTGATGTCTGCCACACACCAACGTTCGTAACCGCGCCTCTCAATACGGCTATCAACGGCGGAGCGTTTAGGGTGCCGGCTGCTCTTGCAAGCAAGCGAATTCATCCGTTCAGCGATTTTGCTCTGCACAATATCGGTACCGGCGACGGGATCGTGCAGAACGGCGGGCAGGGAACTGCCAACCAGCTTCGCACTCCTCCTCTGTGGGGCTTGCGCGGCAGAATCCGTCTGATGCATGACGGTGAGACCCTGACCGTCAACGAAGCCATCCTTCGTCACGCCGGCCAGGCGCAGGGTATTAGGAACGCGTATAACGCACTGAGTGTGGCTCAAAAACAAGCCGTGATTGCATTCCTTCTGTCAATCTAGCGGCAAACGGTCCTACTGGAAGTCTGGTGCCCGTCAGGTTATGAGCCTGGCGGGCATTATCTTTAGTGCTGAGTGCTGAGTGCTGAGTACTGAGTGCTGAGTTGACAACCCTGAAGGGGTTGCGTCGTCCAGCCCAGGGTTGCCGTCTGCGGCTACCCTGGGTCGGATGGTCAATTCCTGCAACCCTGAAAGGGTTGCGTCCGAAATCTTGAATTGCGCAGTCCCTCCGCAACCCCTTCGGGGTTGGAGACCCTTTTGCGGCCTTACCCAGGGTAGCCGCGGACGGCAACCCTGGGCTGGACGACGCAACCCCTTCGGGGTTGGAGAACCCTACACCGCCTTACCCAGGGTAGCCGCGGACGGCAACCCTGGGCTGGACGACGCAACCCCTTCAGGGTTGGGGACCCTTTTGCGGCCTTACCCAGGGTAGCCGCGGACGGCAACCCTGGGCTGGACGACGCAACCCCTTCGGGGTTGTCAACTCAGCACTCAGCACTCAACACTCAGTACTCAGTACTCAGCACTCAGTACTCAGTACTCAGCACTCAGTACTCAGTACTCAGCACTCAGCATTCAGCACTCAGCACTCAGTACTCAGCACTCAGTACTCAGCACTCAGCATTCAGCACTCAGCACTCAGCACTCAGCACTTCCTCAAGAAATCTTCTCGATCACGCAATCCTCGGGTCGCGTGTCCGGCCTCATCCTGAGAAACACCGGCTCACGGAGGTTTCCAGTCGATGCTCGCGATGAGTATTGAACCTCACACACTAAGGCAGGAGTCACCCACACAGTGACTGAATCGTCGAGGGGCTTCTCTTTTACCTGGCGCTTCACCGTTTCCAACTTCTGCAGATCGCTCATCAAAGTCTTCGATTTGCGTTCGTCAAACCCCGTTCCCACTTTTCCGACGTAGAACAACTGTCCGTCTTTGTACATTCCTAGCTGCAGTGCGCCGAATAAAGCCTCGCGCTCGCCTTTGCCTCGAGTGTAGCCCAGAATCACGCATTCGGCTGTACGATGGGTCTTTATTTTTATCCAGGCCGCGGATCGCTTGCCCGGCGTATACACGCTCGACCTCTCCTTGGCCATTATCCCCTCGAGCCCAGCCTCAGCGGCCGCGTTGTAAAGCGCCGTGCCCTCGTCGATCACTTCGCTAACTCGATAGGCCGGATTCGGCAGCTTTATTGAATCCACCATCCACGCGCGCCGACGGTCGAGTGGTTCATTCACGATTGCTCGACCGTCGACGTACAGAAGGTCGAAGACGTAGCAAACCGCAGGGTGCTTCGACCTCGCCCGGGCGATCGCCGGATCGGTACGGTGATGAAGCCGTTGAACCACGTCTTCGAATATCGGTTGCCCCGCCTCGTTCAGGCACACGATCTCGCAATCGAAGAGGGCCGAGGTTGCTCTAAAAGCCTGCTCCGGTATCAGCAGCTCCGGGAATTGCGCGGTGACGTCTCGCTGGCTCCTCGAGCGAATGGTGATTCGTCCTTCGTCCAGCGCAATCATCGCGCGAATGCCATCCCACTTCACCTCGTAGACGTAGTTGGGCGAATCGAAAGGCTCAATGCGGCTCTCCGACAGCATCGGCTCAATCGCGTCGTGCACCCAGTCTATTTGCGGATTACCGACTCTTTCGCACAACCATTCCTTCTCGCGAGTGTGAATCATTCGGTACTCGGCCGTAAGCTGAGGACTCTGAAGGCTGAGATAGAAACCGTCCTTCTTTGCTTTCGTCACCTCGAACTTTCCGCGCGCAAAGATCCACATGTCCCCGCCGCCGTATTGCCCTTTCGGAATCGTCCCGTGGAAGTCGAGGTACATCAGCGGGTGATCCTCGGTTTGAACCGCCATTCGTTTTATGCCCGGTCGCGGCGGCAACCCCTTAGGGACCGCCCAGCACTTGAGTGTCCCTTCCTGCTCGATTCGCAGGTCGTAGTGAAGTCGCGATGCGTGATGACGATGGACTACAAAAGCATTCCCGTCTCCTCCTGCAACGGAAGGACCAGGTTCAGGAGTCTCGGAGAACGATCGCTTGCGCGCATAGTCCGACAAGCTGCCCGGAGTATCGTCGTTCTTCGAGGCGGTCCTTTTTTTCGATTGTGGCTTCGGCGCGCGCGTATGGATGGGAACCGAATAAGCTCCGATTGCTTCCCATGCATCACCTTCGCCCACTACCAGCTCCGGCACATTGTGAAGATTGAATTCGGCGGGATCCTTGACGCTCTCCAGCCGAGACCACTGAAGTGGCATGGACACCGGCGCTCGGTCTCGCCCTCGAACGCTGTAAGGCGAGACAATGGTTTGATAGGTGCTGTTACGGTAGATGTCGATCAGCACCTTGCCGCCCCGCGCGTTCTTCTTTATCTGCAGGGTGGTCGTCTGGGCGTTCCTTTGGACGAAGCCCTTCGCCACCTCGAGCGCAGCCTCGCGGCACGACGCGAAGTCCCACTTCGCTTCGACCGGTGCCACGATATGCACGCCCTTGCCGCCGGTCGTCTTTACGAAAGGGTGATAGCCGAATTTCTCGACATACTCCTTTAAGTCGAAGGCCAGCTCTACGATTTGGGTGAAAGGAAATTTTTCCGGTGGGTCCAGGTCCCAGACGATGTAGTCCGGTTTGTCGAAGTGAGGCGCCCTGCAGTGCATTTGATGAAGCTCGATGCAGGCAAGATTTGCGAGCCATACCAGAGATGCTTCTTCAGTAGCAAGCGCGTAGTCCACCTGATCTTCTTTGCCGCCGAGTTTGACGTGCTCGAGCCATGTAGGGGACCAGTCGGGCCGGTTCTTCTGAAAGAATGCCTGCTCGTGTACTCCATCAGGCCACCGAACAAGCGTCAACGGCCGGCCTTTTATGTGACGCAGGATGGTCGGCGCGATCTTGAGATAGTACTCGATCAGCTCTGCCTTGATTATGTGTTCGGAGGGAAAGAGGACCTTGTTGAGATTGGAGAGCTCGATCTCGCGCTTGCCGATTTTTGCTTTGGTGCTTGTTCGAGCCATGGGCTCTCCTCAATCTGAGCGTGCGCAATTCGCGTGCCCGCGACGCGCGTGCTTGAGATGAGGTGGTCGTGTGAGCTTCACGCAGTTTAAGAACGGCGCGTGGTGTCGGGTTTCGGTTTGAGCGTTCTGTCTGAGCCTCGGTCTGAACCTTAGTTTGATCGTTGGTCTGAATTTTTCAACGCGGCAGCGTATCCCGCGCGGCGACGGGATACGGGCCGCTCTGCAATCACTCCGAAACAGCTCTATTCGAAACTGCTCTATTCCGAAACAGCGTAGCGATGACCTTCCGAGTCGCTTATTCCGCTCCCTGTTTCTGAATGGAATCGGTGACCCAACGGGCAGGTGAACCATACCGAGTCTTCAGTGGAAGCCACCCGTCGGAGGGGGTTGAAGCACTTTGGGCATTTCATAGCGCGCATTATAACACGATCTGAAATCCGTTTGCGTCTTTTTTATGCCAGTACCTAAACCCTCTTTTTTCTGGTACTTGCGGCTCTGCCCTCTCCCACCTGGCGCCCTCAATTCGCAATACTAATCTGTCGAGTCGAATGAATAAATTTTTTTAAACGCCCAAGTGTTGGAGGTGACGTCGGTTTAACCGGAACGGGTATGGATGAGGATCGACGAGGTTGGAAATGGTGTCGCTGGACTTGTGGGAAGCCATTACGGCGCAGGAGATTCGGGATGGGCCGGACGCGGAGGTGCCGATTGTTTCAGCTTGACAACGGATGTCCGCTGAATTAAAGTCGCGGCTGCCCAAGGTTGCTTTCCGAAGCCGAGTTCCAAAGGAAGCAGCACTACCTCAGGGCGTTCATCCCGCAACCAAAAACTAGATTAGTCGCGAAGCCGGTCTGGGTTCCACGGCTTATGCTGGCCCAAACGCAGGCCAGACGGTTCAACGAACAAGGGGTTTCAAATTGGGTTCCAGTGGGTAGCTTGGAGTTGCTTCGTTTGATGGAAACCTACAACCCCCTGGAGCAGTGCGTCCAGGCGTTCTCAAGGAGGAACCTACGCAACATGAAATGCCTTAAGATTCTCTTTCTGGTACTGTTCGCGGCTGCGCTCGTGTCCCCATTTGCTTTAACGAGCAAAGTCGAAGGCCAGGCAGCAACAGAAGCACCAACCACGGATCTGAACCAGCTAACCGATGACCTCAACAACGGCTTTGTTAGCCCAACAGAATTCGACGTAGTCAAAGGCGCCTTTGAAGAGGTGGACGGGATTCCCGAGGGGCTCGGTCCGTGCTACAACTCCGACGCGTGCTCTCAATGCCATCAGACTCCTGACATCGGCGGCGCCAGTCAGATTTCGGAATTCCGAGCTGGCCACATCGATGGAGGCGGTGCGTTTGTAGATGCGCCGGGCGGCTCGCTCATCAACGACCGCGCCCTCGCCGCAGCTATTCAGGAGCGAGTCTCCAGCGCCGATCCAGTCCGTACGTTCCGCATTACCCTGGGTACATTCGGCGACGGCTTTGTGGAAGCAATCGCGAATAGCACCTTGCAAAACAACGTGGCGGCCCAGCCAGTCGGTCAGCGAGGCACCCTGATCTCCGTTCCGGTGTCCGAAGCGCCGGGGCAAAACCGTATCGGTCGGTTCGGGTGGAAGGACCAGCAGGCCAGCTTGCTCTCCTTCTCCGGTGACGCCTACCTCAACGAGATGGGAATCACAAATCGGTTCAACCCAACCGAGAATACCTCCAACGGTAACTCGGTAGCCGCATTCGACACGGTCCCTGATCCGGAAGACACGGCGAACGACATCGACGAGTTCACCGAGTTCATGCGCGCGCTCAGGGCACCGTCACGACTGCCGACTAACGCTCAGATCATTCAGGGTCAGAACCTGTTCGATGCACTCGGCTGCGATATCTGCCATACGCCGACTTTCACCACGGCGCAACAAGGCACCTTAATCAACGGCGGCGCATTTACTGTCCCGGCTGCTCTTGGCAGCAAGATCATCCATCCGTTCAGCGATTTCGCGCTCCACAATGTAGGGACGGGCGATGGAATCGTTCAGAACGGCGGGCAGGGAACCGCGAATCAGGTTCGCACTCCTCCGCTTTGGGGCTTGCGCGGCAGAATCCGTCTGATGCACGATGGCGAGACCTTGACCGTGAACGAAGCCATACTTCGACACGGTGGACAGGCACAGGGCATTCGAAACAACTACAATGCACTGGCCGTTGCCGACAAGCAGGCGGTTATCGCCTTCCTCCTCTCAATATGAGGAGGTGACAACGGAAGGAAGCCAACTGTTGAGGCTCGCCGGTTCGTTGCCGGCGAGCCTCTAATTCAAAAGCTGGCGGCTTCGACTAAGGGAAGTATGGGGAAACGATTAGCAACACCATTCAGCCTTCTCGTTCTGATTTCCATCTCCTATTTGCAGTTTCAGGGGTGCGCCAAGCCTGCTCAGTCCGGGCCGCAGGAACAGGCACCGGATGCGCCTACGAGCGTACCTGCGTCTTCGACTCCCGCAGGAACGGCAGCCGCATCCCCAGCAGGAGAGAATCACACGCCAGAACCTGCGCCTCCTCCAAGCGCCACCGCGGCAGAAGCGAGAAGCGCGCTTGCGAGAGTGTACAAAGACCTTGTGACGCTCGAGAGTCCGCCTGAAGTCGTAGTTGGCGACTTCAACGGAGACGGCTCACAAGACATCGCGATGGCTGTCAGACCAGACAAGGCAAAGCTGGCGGACATCAACAGCGAGCTCGCCGGGTGGATAATCAGGGACGCGCGAACGGTTACTGTTCCTGATCCGGCAATGAAGCGCGATCCGAAATCAGGACCACTCAGACCCAAGATCGGAGAAAAGGACGATCGCCTGCTCGTCGTTATTCACGGTTACGGGGAAAAGGGTTGGCGCGACCCGGAGGCGCAGCAGACGTTCCTTTTGCGAAATGCTGCTGGCGACGGCATGCAAACCGCCACGAGGAAGAGTTTGCTTAAGGTCGAAAAGAAGCCGCCGCTGGTCGGAGACTCCATAAAGGAGACGATTGGCGGCATATCAGGATTCCTCTACTACACCGGCGCGGCTTACGCGTGGTTTGATCCGAGAACCTTCAAGCCTGATCCGCCGAGAGTGAATCCTCACTGATTTGTTCGCTGACGTGAGTTGAATCGGGCGGCTTGAAATCGACGATGTCTTTGAAGGGGCGATGGCTGTCGCCGAAGTCCGGACGATAGTACTCTGCGGCCGATTCAAAATCCTGCATCCATCCCTCGTCGAGCCCCAGCGCCTCCATCTGCTCCAGAGCAGTAAGCCATTCGCTCCAGCGGATCTTTCGGGAGATCAACGGGTATCGATCCAGCACCACCTTGTTTGTAGGAAAGTACTGAGCCATCAGACTGATGGTGACCCGCGGGGACAACTCTTCTTTTATCCACCGGAGCGATTCGTTGATTCCGGCGATGTCGTTCGGGAGCACGAGCAGCCGCACTATTAATCCGCGACGCAGCAGACCCTGATCGTCGAACTCGAGTTCATCGCCAACCTGACGGTGCATTTCCTTAAGAGCGGCTCGCGAGAATCGCACATACTCAGTGACCTTCGAGTACTCGCGACCCGCTTCGTCTTCGCTGTACTTGAGATCGGGGAGGTAGATGTCTACGACGCCGTCCAGAAGACGAAGAACGTCTACGGAATCGTAGCTGTTGGTGTTGTAGACGACCGGCAATTGAAGGCCGTTCTGCGCTGCGATGAGAAGAGACTTCGCGAGCTGAGGCACAAAATGCGTCGGCGACACCCAGTTTATGTTGTGACAGCCCATCCTCTGCAGCTCGAGAAAAATCTCCGCCAGCCGCTCGAATGAAACTTCATTCTGTCGCTGCTCCTTGAATGTCTGGCTGATTTGATAATTCTGACAGTAGACGCATCTCAGATTGCACAGGCCGAGGAACACGTTCCCGGCTCCGCGCTTACCAACAAGCGCCGGTTCTTCCCCAAAGTGCGCGGTGTATGAGGAGACGATCGGCAGCAGCCCGGAGTAACAGGCGGCCACTTCGTTCTTAAGCCGATCAATGTCGCAATCGCGCGGGCAAATCCTGCATACGCGCAGCATGCTCATTAGCTCGTCCACGCGTCGAGCGAGCTCCCCGCTCTCGAGAAGGCGAATGTACGAAGGCGAGTGCATCGCGGTTAGTCTACCTTTGCTGATAAGACACACGCAATTGGGTCGCCGGTAAAACGAAGGAATGCAAAAAGCCCCGCGGATCCAATGGAGCCGCGGGGCCTTCCATGAGGGTATGAGCAATGATTATTCGGCTTCCATGCGGCTGTTCGTTTTCAGTTCTTGACCTTTATTTTGGTTGCGACTGTAGAGCCATCTGCCATCAACAGCCCATTAACCTTCACTCGCGTTCCGACGGCGAACGACCCATGTCCGCCTTTCAGCTTGGTTGAGGACACAACGTGAACCATACGGCCGCTGACCATCCAGTCACCCATTAGGCCGGATGGAGGAAGCGACTGTATGCTGCCTTTGAATCCGGTGTGTTCGCCTTCATCTCCATGCTCAGATTCGACTTCTATGCGGATGGCGGTGATTGAGCCATCGGGCTGCAAAGTTCCTTTGACTTCAACGGTGTCACCCACGGCAGGCATGCCGTGCTCGAGATCGATTTTGGTCGATGAGGTCACGTGTACCGTCTTTCCCGACACGATCCAGTCTCCGATAAGACCCGAGGTGGGCAGATGCTGGATAGTGCCCTGCAGTTCGACCCGGCCATCGTCCCCCTGCGGGTTGGATTCCACCTCGATCTTCGAAGCGTCTATCGAGCCATCTGCTCGCGGGGTTCCGTGGATTTCTACAAAAGCCCCCACCATTACAGGTCCATGTTCCGCTTCGATCTTGGTCGATGCGCTTACATGGATTGTCTTCCCGCCGACGACCCAGTCACCGATAAAACCGACGGTTGACGGAAGACTCTGGATCGTTCCTTTGAATTCCACCTGGTTGTCGTCGTCGTCGTCGTCATCGTCGCCATCCTCAGCCTCTCGTAGCTCGATTTCTTCCGCGTCTACCGAGCCGTCAGAGCGGGCCTGACCTTCGACCTTCACCGTGGCGCCTACGGCGAACGTTCCCTCTTCGGCTTCGAGTTTCGTGGCAGCCGAGACGTGAACAATTCTGTCAGAGACGCGCCAATCTCCAATCAATCCGCCCGGCGGAAGACTCTGGATGGTACCGGTGAACTCGACCTCCGCCTCACCGCCATGTCCTCCGCCGTGATCGTCGGGACCGGCAAGAGCCAGTCTTGCCGGAGCAAAAAACATGATCGCGGCAAGCGCCAGCGTTCCGGAACAAATGCGTTTCATGCATCACCTCTTTAACGTGTAGTCTTTCCCGATCCCACGTTTGATAAAGAGTGAGGAGGGGGCGCAAAAAATACTTGTCGTGGCCTTGTCCGAGGGGAGGAGCCGTTTCCGGGGAAAACTCAGAAGGCCCGGGTCGGTTGACATGTGTTTGCGGCTCAACTTAAGCTCAAACGCCGCGAGCCCAGTTTGCCGTCTGCAGGTGTACTACGAAATGAAAGCTAAAATCAAGCAATTTGAGGGGTTTTCCCCCGCCCTTTTCCGATTTTTCGAGGAACTGGCAGCCAACAACAACAAGGACTGGTTCGATATTCATCGGGCCGAGTATGAGTCGTTGGTCCTGGGTACAATAAAGTCCTTTGTTGTCGAGCTTGGCCCGTTCGTAACCGCATTGAATCCGGAGCTTCAGGTGGAACCGTTGGTTGGCCGGACGATCAGCCGCATCGCCAACGACATGAGGTTTCAGAGGAACCGGCCGCCCTATAGGCCCCACATTTACATGAGTTACCCGCGGCGCGGCAAGAGGTGGTCGGATGACGCTTTGCTGTACGTGGGAATAGGGGCTACGGGATTATCGATCGGCTTTTACCCCGGTGGACACCGGCCGCTTAGGACTGGTCCGATTCAGGACGCTATTCGTGACAACCTGCGCGGGTTTCAGCGGTACCTCGACGAAACACGAATTCCTCGGAAGTACTGGGAGTTGGCAGAAGGCGAGAACCACGGCTTGAAGAAATGGCCTCTGCCAAAGAGCGCCCGTCGCTGGACCGATCTCGAGAGCTTCACGGTTGGGGAGTTCTTCGACGCAGGGGACACGAGGGTTCGCCGGCGGAGTTTTCTCGAAACGGCGAGATCGGTTTTTCTGGATCTGTACCCGTTATGGCTGTTTGCCACCAGTTCCGATTTGAGTGGAGATCTCGAGTTCTATCGAGAAAACAGGAAACTGCTTGAGCGACCAGTGCAGAAAAAGAGTTCGAGCCAGCAGGCGAAAAGCCAGACCAATTCTCTGACGAAGCCGCCGAGGAGTCGCGATGACAGACGACAGCATCATTCCCGCTGACGAGGAGCCTGCTGATAAGGGACCCGCTGATAAGGAACGACGGGTGGAGGTTCTGCCGGGTGCAGAAGATGTACTCGTGCGGCTGCTGAGCATTGAGCAAAAGAACTACGAGAGCATACGAGTCAACAGCTCATGGGCGGAGAAGGGGCTGTTGGAAGGAGACATTGTCCTGTGCGCTCGCGGGTTGGATGCGGGTGAGGGGGACATAATTCTCATTCAACAGGAGGGCCGTGAGCGGCTGGGGATAATGGCCACTCCCGGTTTTCTGGAGACCCCTCGGGGCAACCGTATGCTGGAAGCTACCGAAGAAATTGTGGGAGTGGGCGTGGCCCTTGCTCGCAGGCTGAGACCACGACCGTGAGAGTGCTGAGTGGTTGAGTCCTGAGTGCTGAGTCCTGAGCTCTGAGTCCTGAGTCCTGAGTGCTGAGTGCTGAGTGCTGAGTGCTGAGCTCTGAGTTCTGAGTTTCAACCCCGAAGGGGTTGCGTCGTCCAGCCCAGGGTTGCCGTCTGCGGCTACCCTGGGTAAACGGCAGAAAAAGATCGCAACCCTGAAAGGGTTGCGTCCGAATCCTGAACAGCGCAGCCCTTCCGCAACCCCTTCGGGGTTGGGGACCCTTTGCGGCCTTACCCAGGGTAGCCGCGTTCGGCAACGCTGGGCTGGACGACGCAACCCCTTCGGGGTTGGGGACCCTTTGCGGGCTTACCCAGGGTAGCCGCGGACGGCAACCCTGGGCTGGGCGACGCAACCCCTTCGGGGTTGGGGACGCTTTGCGGCCTTACCCAGGGTAGCCGCGGACGGCAACCCTGAGCTGGCGGACGCAACCCTGGGCTGGCGGACGCAACCCCTTCAGGGTTGGAGAAACTACGGCGCCTTACCCAGGGTAGCCGCGGACGGCAACCCTAGGGCTGGACGACGCAACCCCTTCGGGGTTGGGGACCCTTTTACGGCCTTACCCAGGGTAGCCGCGGACGGCAACCCTGGGCTGGGCGACGCAACCCCTTCGGGGTTGGGGACCCTTTACGGCCTTACCCAGGGCAGCCGCGGACGGCAACCCTGGGCTGGACGACGCAACCCCTTCGGGGTTGAAACTCAACACTCAGGACCCAGCACTCAGCACTCAGCACTCAGGACTCAGCACTCAGGACTCAGCATTCACAACTACTCCCTTTTGAAGCCCCGCTTATCGAGATCTTAAGACTTTCGAATTTTACTTATTTCTGACGCGCTGCTATTTTGATCATCTTTGAAAGGTCATATCACGAGGTCTTCAAGAGGTCCTGCGCGATTCTAATGCCGGACCGGCAAAGCCAAGGATAACTGATGAACATCCTTACTCGCGCCTTTAGCTCGTCGCTGGGCAAGAAATACTTCATGGCGGTCAGCGGGTTGATATTGTTTCTGTTTGTCATTGCACATATGCTTGGGAATCTTCAGGTCTATCTGGGACCCGAGGTCATGAACAACTACGCACACTTCTTGAAGTCCAAGCCCTCACTCTTATGGACTGTGCGCGTGGGACTGCTCGTCGCCGCGCTCGTGCACATAGTAACCGCACTTCAGCTTGCCGCTGAAAACCGCGCGTCTCGGCCTGAGCGCTACGCGATCGCCAAGCCGTTCGCCGCAAGCTTTGCCTCCCGTACGATTCTGGTAAGCGGGGTAGTTTTGTTTGCCTTCATCATTTATCACTTGATGCACTTCACACTGGGAGTAACCGACCCCCAGTTCCTGGAGCTTAGGGACCCGGTATCCGGTTACCACGATGTCTATCGCATGACAGTGATCGGCTTCTCGGACCCGGTGATTTCGGGTTTCTACATAATCTCGATGGGGCTGCTGGCTCTGCACTTGAGTCACGGAGTCGGCAGTCTCTTTCAGTCGCTGGGTCTCCGGACGAAGCGAAACCTAAACGGGATAATCAAGTTCGCGCGACTGTCCGCGCTGATAATTTTCATTGGCAATTGCTCGATTCCGATTTCGGTGTTGGTTGGGGCGGTGAAGTTGCAGTGAACGTCCACAACAATGTGTAAGGACTGGCTGGGTCCAAGATTATGTCAACAATGTTCAATGCAAAAAGTCCTTCGGGTTCGTTGGCAAACCAGTGGATGAAGCACCGGCAGGAGCTTAAGCTGGTGAATCCCGCTAACAAGCGAAAGTATGACATCATCGTTGTAGGGTCGGGACTTGCTGGAGCATCCGCGGCGGCGACGCTTTCCGAACTCGGTTACAACGTGAAATGCTTCTGCTATCAGGACAGTCCGCGTCGGGCGCACAGCATCGCCGCGCAGGGCGGAATCAACGCCGCGAAGAATTATAGAAATGACGGGGACAGCGTCTACCGGCTTTTTTACGACACAATAAAAGGTGGAGACTTTCGATCTCGAGAGTCAAACGTTTATCGGCTTGCGGAAGTAAGCGTCAACATAATCGATCAATGCGTCGCCCAGGGAGTGCCTTTCGCTCGCGAATACAGCGGGTATCTGGCTAACAGGTCTTTTGGAGGCGCACAGGTTTCACGAACGTTTTACGCGCGAGGACAAACTGGACAGCAGCTACTGCTCGGAGCTTACCAGGCTTTATGCAAACAAGTCGGAGCGGGCGGGATAACGATGTATCCGCGCACCGAAATGCTCGACCTCGTGGTGATCGACGGCCACGCAAAAGGAATCATCGTGCGTGACCTGGTAAGCGGCAAGATAAGTTCGCACGCGGGTGATGCGGTGGTGCTTGCGACCGGGGGCTACGGCAATGTCTTTTTCCTCTCCACCAACGCAAAAGGTTGCAATGTAACCGCGATCTACCGGGCTTACAAGCGAGGGGCGCTGTTCGCGAATCCTTGCTACACGCAAATTCATCCGACCTGCATACCGGTGAGCGGCGATCATCAGTCCAAGCTGACGCTGATGTCCGAATCGCTTCGGAACGACGGCCGGGTTTGGGTTCCAAAGCGGCCAGGTGAGACTCGAAAGCCCAACGAGATTCCCGACTCTGACCGGGACTACTATCTGGAACGCAAGTACCCAAGCTATGGGAATCTCGCCCCGCGCGACATTTCGTCTCGTGCGGCTAAAGAGGTTTGCGACGAGGGACGGGGGGTTGGTCCCGGGGGACGCGGAGTGTACCTGGACTTCGGGGATGCGATCAGACGTCTGGGTGAAAACACGATCCGCGAGCGTTACGGGAACCTGTTCGATATGTACCAGCGGATAACCGGTGATGACGCTTATAAGGTGCCGATGCGAATCTACCCCGCCATCCATTACACGATGGGCGGGCTCTGGGTGGACTACAACCTGATGAGCAATATTCCGGGGCTGTACGTCATTGGCGAAGCAAATTTTTCTGATCACGGTGCTAATCGGCTTGGGGCGAGCGCTCTGATGCAGGGGTTGGCGGATGGTTATTTCATCCTGCCTTACACGATCGGCGACTATCTTGCTTCAAAGACGGTGGGCAAGCCTTCGGTGGACAATGCCGAATTCCGAAAAGTCGAGGAAGAGGCAAGCGCTCGCACATTGAGGCTTCTGTCCATCAAAGGCCGGCGAACCGTGACCGACTTTCATCGCGAGCTCGGCAAGCTGATGTGGGAAAAATGCGGCATGTCGCGAAACGAAGCCGGGCTGAACGAGGCGCTCACCAGGATTCCTCAATTGCGAACCGAGTTCTGGGAGAACGTGAATGTTCAGGGTGAACCCGGCGAGCTGAACCAGTCGCTCGAGTACGCGGGCCGGGTGGCCGATTTCCTGGAATTCGCTGAGCTGTTGTGTCTGGATGCGCTCGATCGACGGGAGTCTTGTGGCGGTCATTTTCGTGAGGAGTTTCAGACAGCGGATGGCGAGGCGCTGCGCAACGATGAGGATTATGCGTACGTAGCGTCGTGGGAGTTTCAGGGCGTGGACCGCCGGCCGGTTATGCACAAGGAACCGCTAGTCTACGAAGAAGTAAAGATGACACAACGAAGCTATAAGTAAGTGCTGAGTGCTGAGTGCTGAGTGCCGAGTGCTGAGAGCTGAGTTAAGAACAGTTTGGCGTGAGAACAGCACTCAAATCAGCATTCACCACTCAGCACTTCTCCTGGAGAGCAGATGAACCTTACGCTTAAAGTCTGGCGGCAAAAGAACGGCGAAATTGCCGGACAATTTGTCGAATACAAGGCGACCGACATCTCGCCCGATATGTCCTTCCTTGAAATGCTCGATGTGGTCAACGAGGAGCTGATCAAGAAAGGCGAGGATCCCATTGCGTTTGACCACGACTGCCGGGAGGGAATATGCGGCACGTGTGGGATGGTGATAAACGGAGTCGCACACGGCCCGCTCGGAGCAACAACCACCTGCCAGCTACACATGCGTACGTTCCGAGACGGTGACTACATCGTGATCGAGCCGTGGCGAGCAAGGCCGTTCCCGATCATCAAGGACCTGGTTGTAGACCGCAGCGCCTTCGATCGGATTATTCAGGCTGGCGGGTTCATTTCCGTTGCCACCGGCGGGACTCCAGACGGGAACGCTATTCTGGTTCCGAAACCGGATGCCGATCGGGCGATGGATGCCGCAGCTTGTATTGGCTGCGGTGCGTGTGTTGCCGCATGCAAGAATGCATCTGCGATGCTGTTTGTCGCGGCGAAGGTTTCACATCTGAATACTCTGCCTCAGGGTTTGGCGGAAAAGAATCGACGAGTGTTGAGTATGGTGAAGGCAATGGACGACGAAGGCTTCGGCAATTGCACCGTGATGGGCTCCTGCGAAGCCGTCTGTCCGAAAGAAATCTCGCTGGATTTTATTTCGCAGATGAACCGCGAACACTTGCGAGCGCTGTTACGCAGCAAGTAGACCGCAGGTTGTAAACGACTACCGAACGGAATCGTCCAGAATGCGTTTCGCTATTCGCTCGCGGTCGTCGCGACGTCTTATCTTCCGTCGCCGATCGGTTCCCTCGTTATCAATCCACGTGATGCCGTCAAGCACGATCAAAGTATCCGCGGTGTAGCGCATTGACCGGCGCCGTTCCTGCTTGCGTCGCTCCTCTGTTTCTCTTCGTTCCTTGCGTTGTTGTGCCGACGACATTGCTTTAACTCAAACCCCGGTAGTCTGAACTTACATTGTTCCCGGAACGACCTGATGCGCAGCCAGCGAGATCGGTGTCGTCCCCGCTTTTCTTGCAGCCTTGTCCTGATACATTCTTTGGTCGGCGACTTCCATCAACTCATCCAGAGCAATGCCGTCTACCCCGTAAATCGCATGACCTATAGAAATACCCACCCGGGCTACTCTTCCGGGACGAACCTCGTGCTCAAAGCTGTCAACCGCCGTCTGAAGCCGGCATTTCAGATCCACGATCGTGTCCGCTGTAGCTCGATGGAGCACCGCTACGAACTCGTCCCCGGCGTAGCGGATCAGAGTATCGCCAGAGCGGAGTTGCTCCTTCGCCAGAGCGCCTGCCTTACGGAGGATTTCGTCGCCGATGTGATGGCCGTAGGTATCGTTCACCTTTTTGAACCCGTCCAGGTCCATCATCATCAACACCAGCGGGTATCCGTGACGCGCGGCCCGGCTCCGCTCCTGCTCAAAAAAGCCGTACATGTATCGCGAATTGGGCAGACCCGTGAGGCTGTCGGTCAGAGCCGATTCCGTGGTCTGTTCGAAAGCCAGCGCATTGTGAATAGCTGTCGCCGCGTGAAGCGAAATCGCTTCGAGCATGCGTACCTCGTCGGCTGAATGGCCCTGCTCCTCGGCACAATAGAGCGCTACCGAACCTACGAGTTCGCCCTGGTAGGACAGTGGAAGGATTGTCGCAGTACTGTAGACTGACGCCGCCGACCCCAGGGCCTGCAGGTCGCGCATCGGACGGCCGCCCACCAACGGCTCTCGATGTTCCGCTACCCAGCCGGCTCCTCCCTGACCAAGGGCCAGCGCGATCCCCTTGATCGCGTCTGCGTTCCGACCGGTGGCGTGCTCAGCAACCAGCCGATTTCCTCGCAGCAGGTATATGACCAACGTCGTGAAGCTCGCGACTCGTTCCAGCTTTGCCCCAATTATTGGGAGCACCTCAGACAGCTTGAGCGTGGAACCCAGAGTTTGCGAAATCTCGTACAGCGAGAGCACCTCTTGTTGTGCAGCGGCGATGTCCAGCAAAGCCTTTTCGGTGGCGTTGGCGGGTGCGAGCCCGAAGCCGCGGGACGGCGAGGGCTCAATCGCCTTGAAGCCTACGCCTTCAAATAGCACTGGCGGGTCGATCACCAACGGCAAATTAGCGGTTATCTCCGAGATGTTCTCAACAAACTTAGCGAGAATGACCGGGTCGAAAGTAACGCCCGATTCCTGGCTCATCATCTCGATCGCTTCTCTCTGCGTAAAGCGTGCCCTGTAGGAACGGGTAGTGATCAGCGCCTCGTAGCAATCGACAACGGTCAGAATCCTTGCGCCGAGAGGTATCTGTTCTCCGGCGAGTCCGTCGGGATATCCGCTGCCGTCGTATCTCTCGTGATGATGCTTGACGATCGGCACTACTTCGTAAGGAAACTCGACGTTGCTGAGAATATCAGCGCCTACTACCGGGTGGACGGTGATCTTCGAGTATTCTGCCGGTGTGAGCTTAGCCGGTTTGCTCAGGATGTGTTCCGGTACCGCGAGCTTGCCGATATCGTGAAGCAGCGCGGCTGCCTTCAGACCTTCCATCTGATCTTCGGGATAGCCAACAGCACGTGCCAGCCCTTCGGCAAGCAACCGGACACGTTGAATGTGTCCTCGAGCGGCGGGGTCCTTGGCATCGATCGCCATGGTTAGCGTTTCGATCGTAGCCAGATGCAATCGAGTCAGCTTCTCTATGTGCTCGTGCGACTCCTCGACTTTACCGAGGTAAGCTTTTGACACTACATAACTCAATGCGAGGATCGGAACCGCCACCACGAAGGAGAAGAAACCGAAAAATGCGATGGCACGCGCCACAATGCCGGCAGCCACTGCTCCTACGAAGAACGCCGGTGCGGTCCACAGGTAGTTGTCGATCCAGACCCGCGCGAAGTTCTTGCGATTCGCAAGCGCGTGGGAGCCTGCGGCGATGCCGCTATAGACGAAGTAGTTGATTAGCGCGAGCAAGCCTAGAGCAAGGGCCAGTCTGAGCCCATTTTCAACTGGCGTAACAAGCTGATCGAGTGGACCGAAGATTCTTATTACGGTAAGGCTGGCGGCGAGTAAAGCGATGTTCATCGCCCCTACGCTTACGCCCACCGTATCAATAAGCTTGTTGTTCGAGCCACGGGGAGACTTAGCGAGACCGTCGATCGAAGCTAGAACTACGGCGGCCCACGGACCAAGAATCAGAGCCGCGATGTAGATAAACGAGTCGGTGAGAGTGATTTGACTGCGAACGCCTGGGATCCAGATCTGGATGCGCCAGCTTATGAGAATCGCCACCGCGAGAGTAAGCGTCCAATCAAGGCGAACTGGCGCTTCGTACACTCGGTACAGCGAATAAGCAAGCGTAAGGAGACCGGCCGCTGAAAACCCGTATTGCACGAGTCTTGATTGGAGGCTATTGGCCTGCACGACTACTCCATTCGGAAAAAAGCCTGAATTGGTCCGCGGCGTTCGAGGGATACCCGAGAACCTCGATTAAAATTCCTGGTTCGCAGTTCGGTTGCCGGGGGCGCGCCGATACTGACTCAATCTGCACTGCAGGGCGCTGCACTAAACGTCTGCACGGGACACTGGGACGACTCTGAGCTCACAGCGCTCCGGAACTTAAATCAATGCACGTGCCGCTCTTTGCCCTTAACAGGCGCTAGGTTAAGTTTTGTGTAACGGGAGGTTAATTCGGACCGCAAGTGAGAAGTCTTACTCCAGGCAAGGAGGATGCGGTCAAAGTGGCGAGGAGCAATCCTTACTTCGTTCAGGTTGACGCTATCGCCGCCAGGTAAGGGATCAGTTCGTTCTTCGAAACACCGCCCAGGATTCACCCGACTGGTGATCAGGGTCAACGCCTTCATACCGGGCCGAAATCTCCGGTTCAGTAAGGACGTGCCCCTGTAACCAAACTCCGGCCTTTATTAATGTTCCGATCTTGACGCGCTGGCCAAGCGTCAGGCCGTTGACGATCAATTCGAGGCTGATCGAACCGGCGTCGACGAACAACCAATAGAGCCGTGCGCCGGTCGCCGGGTTTGAAAACTCCCTCAACGCTAGAACCTCACCCACGATGACGTAGTCGCTCTCGCAGGCATTGCCGGCGTAATCAGCCAGTCCTTCCGCAAGTTGAAACTGCTTTACGGCTCTGGTTTTCATCCCCGAGGCAGGAACCTCCGCCCAGTACGCAATACCAGCAAGCGCGACTTGCATTTCAGGTTCTCTGAATTTTCTAGCGCTGACTTCGGTGAGATTTTGCAACTCGAACACCACGTCGGGTCCGTTCAGGAGCTTGCCTCGGACAATCGCCTCGCCGTCCTCGTCGTATTCGATCAGCTCCCACGGTGAAACCGTGTGCGTATACCTGCTTCTGAACGCCGGGCGACAGTCGGCATAATACAGATCTACGCCGCGCTCAAAGAGCACCGACCAAACTTCTAGCCCATTTCCGAGCTTCACACAGCGGCCATGAAGCGCGGCATCTCCGCGGTCGATCCGCGTGTGCACCCCGTTCGCTTCTACGTATTCGACAAGCCGGTTGTAGGCTTGTTCATCGAGGATCTCGAAGCCGATCGCATGAAACAACTCGCACATAGCCGCCGCGCCCGCAGAGACTTCGTCCTCCCGCGGCGGCTGCTGCGTGTTGCCCTTCTTGGTTTGCAGTGAATCTTCCATTTAGAGATTGCGCACAGAGACTAAAAACCAACCTGAAGAAGAATTCGTTACGACCAGTGCGCTGAACTCGAAAGAAAACAGATCTATTTCCTGGTTTCTTCTCCGATCTCTGCGTTCAGCTTGTAATTCTTGCCGTCTCGCAGAATCTCGAGCACGACTCTTGAGCCGGGGGGCCTCGACGCCACCAGACGATTGAATTGAACGTAGGAGGTTATCTGATCCTTGTCGAGCGCGGTGATGACGTCATCTTTTCTGAGGCCCGCCCTCGCCGCGGGTGTAGCTCGTTCGACTCTTGACACCAGAACACCGCGGGCATCGGCCGGCAGCTTGTACAACGCGCGAAGGTCGGCATCCAGGTCTCGCGTTTCGACCCCGAGGTAGCCGCGCGCCACGCGGCCCTTCTCTACCAGTTGGGGGAGTATCGACTTCAAAGTGTTTATTGGAATCGAGAAGCTGAGGCCCTGGGTTCGCTCCAGGACAAGGGTGTTTATACCGACAACCTTGCCCTGTGCGTTTACCAGCGGGCCTCCGGAGTTGCCGGGGTTGATTGCCGCATCAGTTTGGAGGAAGTCGTCGAACTGGCCACCAAAGCCGGTCCTGCCCTTTGCGCTGAGGATTCCCAAGGTCACGGTGTGATCCAGACCCAGCGGGTTTCCGATAGCAATAACCCACTCTCCGACTCTCAACGAATCGCTGTCGCCGATTTCGGCCACCGGAAGCGAAGTGTCCTTGGGCAGGACTATTTCAAGCAGCGCGATATCGGTGGCTTCGTCGTAGCCCTTGATGGAGGCCGGGAATTGCCTTCCGTCGTGCAGTGTGACCGTCACGCTTTTCACCAGGCGAGGGGTCTTTGACTCCTGCTCCTGGCCGGCAATTCCGCGACGTTCGGTCGCGGAAATGAGATGAAAGTTGGTGGCGATCAAACCGCGCTTATCGATGATGAAACCGCTGCCGAGATTCTCACCCAGCTCGGACACCGACCGTACGTTCACTACGACTTCGTTGACTCTCTCGGCGATCGACGGCACGTCCAGGACAAGCGTCCTCGCTTGTGGTACCGAATCATCGCGCCGTACCGAAGGTGCAACTTGCTGGTCAACCTGAAAGCGTCTGCTCTCGTCGCTGGCGGCAAGCAACGGGGAAGCTAAAGAACACACTGCGATAAAAACAATGGCAATTCTTCTCATCATTCTTTCTGACTCGAGCGAGGATTTTCAGGTTCGGCAGGCGCCGAAGCCGGAGCACGGGTCTTGAACCCGCGAATGTTTCTGACTGGACCATAGTGCGGGCGCTGCCCGGAACGCGCCATTTCAGCAAACAGGTCGACGTCGTAGTCGCATTCGCGTGACATCTCTTCGCGAATCGCGTGGAGCTCTTCTAAGAATCTCGGTTTGCGATACATCTATTCACCGGATCCGCTCGGTTCTGTTTCCGAGTCTTCGACAACTCGCCTCATCTTCAAAACTCCGAGTTTATCAAGAACTCGGGAGTAACAATCATGGGCACAAAAAAACCGGCAATCGTGTTGAAGAGCTGTATTCGAGATTGGCGCTGGACGTTGGCAATATATCCGAAGTCCCAGGTAACCAGAAGATCAGCTTTGCTTACCGAGGCTATCGCAACGTGCAGTGCGTCCCCGATGTACTTGCGATGGAAGATTCCTCTCGAAACGTACCCCTCGGCGAGGATCGCCGCCTCTTCGCTTATCTCGTACATCGGTACATCCTTGATCAGGTTCAAGTATGCCGACCTGCGGGGCTCGTCCGTTCGTTCCAACTCCCGGACTACGAGCGAAGAGACGTAAGGTGAATAGTCCTTCAGCTCATGTTCCCACCAGCGAATCGTCAGATCGCGTCTGAATGGTTCGCCGTTGTCGAGGTACGCGCCAACCACCGAAGTTTCCAGATAGAGGGTCTTCTTCATAAACGAAGCACCATTTTAGCATAGACCGCATCGACTGGCGGTCTATGGTGCGGAGAGATGGTTGGGTGCCAGTGAAGCGGCAATCGGCGAATCACCGCGCGAGGGGCCAGCGTCGTCAGGCTCCCCCGAAATTGTCAGGTTTGTCAGGGCGTCATCACGGTGCGGGGCTGTGTCGCTCGAAGGCTACCAGCGCGCGACTGAAGTCGATCCTTAGTCGGAAGTGACGGAGAAAATCACCGCCCAGTATTCCGCTTTGTTCAAATCCTGAGGTCTCGTTTATTGCGTTGAAGTCCAGCACCAGTGCTCGAAGATTGTTCTGTTCGAGGTCCGCAACACGGCAATTGCGAATGAACAGCATCTGCACATTGTCGGTGATTCCCGCCGCTCCGATAACACTGGCTGTTTGACCCTTAATTATCCAGTCTTGCAGCTTGAGCCTGTCCACCGCCGCCAACGAAATGACCGTCGAGCTTGCGCCCGAGTCCAGTATCGCATTGATCGTATGCCCACCTTCGAGCTCAGTCTCGACGCTTATCAAGCCGTTCTGAGTCGTGCGAAACGGCACAATCGTGATCCCGGCTGCAGGTTGCAGCGCCAACCGCTCGCTGCGGTCCAGCGTGAGCTTCTGATCTTTGTAGTCGAGCTCCGTCAGGTAGTGCGACAAGATCGACAGTCCTATGAACCCGTCCGCTTGCTCCTGGGCTGGCTTCTCCGTGTGTCCGTGGAAAGGCCTTATGAAACATGGAATATTCTTGATCTTCGCGGTGCCCATGTCGATCGAGCGAACCAGGCCATAAACGATCAGGAATTTTCCGGTGCCTCCCACTCCTTGTGACTTGCCGCCTCGCGCAATCTCGGGAACGCCAAACCGACGGGCGCTTTCTTTTGAGATCACCGTGAACCCGCTTCCGGTGTCTATGACAAACGTTGCTTCATGTCCATTTACCTTGACGCGAATATAAGGCCTTCGGTCGGAGCCAAGCCTGAACGGGACTGCCGTGGTTTCGGACCCAGATATCAAATGTATCGGAAGACCGGAGAGCTGACGATAGAATTGAATCAGCCCTCTTATGCGTTCTCGCCGCTCGCTGTCTGTCTCGGGTGCGATCTGGAGATACATCTCGTACGCATCCGCGGCTTCCTTGAAATCTTCGGCTCGAGACGATGCGCGCGCGTAAATCACCAGGTAGTCGGGTTCATCCGGATCGAGGTTGTGCGCGTAGAACGACTTCTGACGAGATTCCTTGACGCGTCCTTCGTAGTAGTCGACCTCCGCCGCACCACCGTAGGCCAGCGCCTCCTTTGCATCAAGATTGAGCGACGCTTGAAGTTCGACGACCGCCGGGCGGATATAGCCCGATCTCAGGAGCGCGACTCCAGCCAGTGCGTGAGCTCGCGAGCTGTTCTGATCGAGCTTGATGGCTTCATTTGCCTGCTCAAAACACTTGGCGTAGTCCGCCATCTTCAACTGCGCGAATGCGGACCCAAGCTTTGCCCGAATATTTGTCGGACTGACGACGAGAATACTTTCGTAGATCTTCGCGGCCTTATCATAATGTCCGCGACGCATTTCGCGCCGTGCATCTCGAAACAGTTGATCGATGTTGATTGCGGAGTCCTCAGCGGGGGACTTCTGCAAGTCTCGCTGGCCGAAACCCCGGCCAAAGCCTTGGACAGGCGGCATAGACACAGCCAGCGTAAGCAGGAGGAGGATTATCAAATTGAGCTGGCCGGTTAAGACTCTCGGGCCACTTCCACTGCGATTCACTTCAAGATCTCCCCTGTCTTCGAGTACCACAAGAGCAGGTCGAGTTCGTCAAAATCGATGGCAATGCTCTCGGCAAACTGCTTCAGCCTCTCCTCAATCACCAAATACCGAGTCTTTGTAGACGGCGGTTTAGAGTTGTCGATGACTCCCAGTTCCGCCAATCTTCCGAGCAGATGCTTATCGAGGATGGCGTACCCGCGATATCCGATATTGCGAAGAAAGTGGCTGGATTCTTTGTAACCCAGGCCTCGAACTTCCCGGTTCGCCGCGAAGAAGTCTCTGCGTTGATCCGGATCCTTCAATTCGTCGAGCACCTCTCGGAGTCTCAAATCGCATCGCTCGCGAAAATACTCGCGCGTTTCCCATACGTATGCGCCTCGCGCGTTGGGGAAACGGTGATGACTTTTAAGCGACCGCTGAATCTGTCGCTTGCTTCCGGTCATCAGTATTGGGCGAACACCCTCGACCGATCGCAAACCCATACGGGCGCTGGCGCCGGCGGTGTAAATACAATAAGTCAGCTCCTCGAACAGGGCTTCGTGCGTGCCGTTACGTCCGATCCGAGCGAACTCGGATAATCGCGTTCTGATCTCGCGGCGCTTTACCGCATAAAGCCTCTTCAACTCGTTTATGGTCAAGGCGACGGCACCTTGGTTGGACTGGCGGCTGCAAAATTGTAGGACTGCCGCATAGAGAGTGTCAACGATTCGCTATCACAACGCGAGCGCTAACCGGGCGTGATAAAATCTCTGTCGCTTCGTGGAGGTGCGGCTCATGCGGAAGATGATCGCTACCTGGCTGGCGCTTTTTTGCTCCCTGACCGTCATTGTCGCTGCGCAGCAAAAACAAGCGCCCGGCACCAATCGATGGCTCGAACGGATAAGCAATCGTTCGGAATTTGATCAATTGTCACGTACCTATTATCGAGGCCGCTTTTATGCGCTACCCCACGTGATGTTCGTGATAGACCGGCAGCAGCACAATCGCATCTACTATGTGAATTCCAGGCTGTTCGCCTTCCACAAGGACTTTGTAAACGCAACCTATCTGTCATTGGAGCGGGGCCGGACCTTTTACGATAACAACTATGTGAACCCCGCTCGAAGATTCTTGCTGGGTACGCTCGCCTATCAGATCGACGAGGACAGCTTCACCTTCGAATTCTGGGAAGGGGATCATCTGACGTCCGAGTTGCTCAAAGAGACCTACAATGTTCTGAAGTCAACGTTCTACGCGCCGGTGTTGTTCAAGCCCAATTCCACCACTCAGGAAGAGGCGAACACAGGCAAGACGGTGCCGATGGTGACCGCCGCACAGCTCGCTCTCGATCAGGAGTATCAGGGATTGAATCTTGCCGCAGGCATTGGCCAGCTTCGCATACTGGACAAGATCACTCCCGACACGGTAATCGATCGCAATCAAATTGTCATTTTCAAAGAGACCCCGGTTCAGTTGACCCCGCTGTCCGGGATGATAAATACCGAACCCGCGTCTCCGCTTTCGCACGTAAACCTGCTCGCTAAGTCGTGGTCCATTCCCAACGCTTACATCAAGAACGCAGACCGCATTTTCAAACAACTCGAAGGTAAATACGTCCGGTTTGAAGTTCTGGAGCACGCGTACAAGCTGGAGCCGGCGGATCCCGAAGAAGTGGTCAGAAGGAATCGTGAGTGGGTCAAGCGGTCCGATCTGATAACGCCGCACGCCGATTTGAACTACGATCGACTCACGGATCTGAGGCATCAGCGCGCACGCGATGTAATCAGGTTCGGTGCAAAGTCTGCGAATCTCGGTGAGCTTATGAACGCTCCGGTGTCGGGAATTCTGGTGCCACCCGGGTTCACGATTCCGTTCCATTTTTACGACGAGTTTATCAAGGCCAGCCATCTTGAAGACCGTATTGCAGCAGCAGTCGAAGAAGACAAGTTCGTGCACGACCCGCGCTACCGCAAGGCACGACTTGCCGAAGTGCGGCAGTGGATTCGCGACGCCAGGCACGTTAGCGAGTTCGCTGACGCGGTGCTCACGAAGGTCCATCGCGAATACGCGGGCAAAGGCTTGTTTGCGCGCAGCTCGACAAACGCCGAAGACCTTCCCGAGTTCAGTGGTGCGGGTTTGTACACCACGGTGCCCAATGTGACAACCGACGCGCAACTACTGGATGCGATCAAAACCGTCTGGGCCTCGGTCTGGAACTACGAAGCCTACGAAGCCAGAGAGAGCTTCGGGATAAATCATTTCGGCGTCTACCCTGCTGTATTGATTCAGGAAGGGATCAACGCTGACAGCGCTGGTGTTGCCATCACCTGCGATCCGTTCGATCCCTCAAACCGCAATGCGCTTTATCTGAACGCAAAGCGAGGATTAGGCATCAAAGTCGTCGAAGGCCGTCGAGTAGCAGAGCAGGTGATTTATGAGCCGCAGACCAGAGCGATCCAGGTCCTTACGCGGTCGGACGAAGACAGCATGCTGGTATTTGATTCCGCCGGAGGCGTGAAAGAAGTGCAAATCGAACCTCGCCGCGCGGTTCTTGATGATGGGATGATAAGGCGATTGGCCGCCGCGGCCCTGCAGATAAAGCGGGTGTTTAAAGGACGCGACCAGGACATTGAATGGCTGTTTCGATCTGGTCGCTTGTACGTAGTTCAGTCGCGGCCTTATGTCCGAAGTTGAAGGCCAGTCGAAGAATGGACGGCGTCTTAGTTTGATTGCGAGCGACTGAATGAGTTGGCGTTGAACCCTTGCGCGGTTGGCAGCGAATGGAGGGGACAGCACCAACTCAATCTTCAAAAATCAAACAAAGACAACGTCGAAGAATGCCGGCGTTTGACACTTTAGAAAGTCGTCGGTTATTCTCTACCTGACGGTCGCGAATATTTTAGCCCCTGAACTCCGTTGTACGTTCACTGCTCTTCCCTGTTTTGGTGAACGATTAACGATCCATGTCCCAAAGGTTCGTTTAAGCTTTGATGGAAAGCGTAACTGGCCTGACGATTCAAATCTCCGGAATCGCCCTGATCGCGGTTTTGTCTTTTTTTCTGACGCGTTCGATCAGGCGAACGTTTCTCGACTACTGGACCGCCGCGTGGTCTTGTCTGGCGGTCGCGCTTCTTTCGCTGGGCATCGGGTTTCACTTTTCTGACTTCAGGTTTCCGCTCTACGGGTTGTACTTCTTTTTGGAGTACGCGTTTGGACTGCTGCTGATCGCCGGATGTCAGAACTACGCGACGGGCGTCTCGATTTCACGGCGTCATCTGTACGCTTTGGCGGCTGCTGTAGCATTGCCCTGCCTTCTGTTGAGAATTTCGAAGAGCTTTGACGTGTTGTTGATCCCGCACGCGGCGATCGTCGCGGGACTTTATGCCTGGGCATTCAAGTCTCTCGGGGCGTCACGGCGGCAAGAGAAGCCCAGCCCGGGACTGAGAGTAGTAAGACTGGCACTGGCACTACTGGCGCTGGATTTTGCGCATTACGTTGTGCTGCTGGCGTACGTGAGAGTGAACACGAGGGTGCTGCCGCTTGCGTACCTGCGCTACACGTCGATTTATGATTTGATCCTGGAACTGCTGCTTGGATTTGGAATGGTGATGCTGGTGATGGACCACGCGATTCGTGAAGTTGAGGACGCGAACCGCGAATTGATCGAGGCACGCGACCGACTCGAGGTGTTGGCGCGGATCGACCCGCTGACTGAGGCGTTGAACCGGCACGCCTTCTATTCGTTGATGGATGCGAGCCGCGGTTCAGTGGACCAGGACGCGTCGGGATGCGCGGTGGTGTTGGACATCGACAACCTGAAACCTATAAACGATTCATTAGGTCATGCTGCCGGTGACGAAGCCATCAGGCGGGTGGCGGTTGCGATTCGATCGGTGATCAGATCGGATGACTTGCTGTTCAGATGGGGTGGGGATGAGTTCCTGATCCTGCTGTTCAACATCAGTGAATCGGCAGCACACGCGCGAGTGACAGAAATCGACGCATCACTGGCGCGCACGAGATTGCCCGGTCTCGAGGAGCCGGTGTCGTTAATCGTGTCTTATGGTCTTTCGGCGTTTTCTGTTTTGAGCGATCTCGAGGCTGCGATACACGAGGCTGATGGCGCAATGTATGCTCGCAAGCAGAGCCGTAAAGCAGGCTAGACGTTTCGGGTTTAGGGTTTCGGGTTTCGGGTTCGTTTTGCCTGACATTCTCGTTCTTAAGAGACTCACGGTCTTGGTCTATTAGAAAAGGTTCATCCCAAATCTCAAACAAACTCCAGACCCTAAACCCGAGACCCTAAACCCATCGCTGTACCCGTTTTACCCCAGCGTGTATACTCGATTCGACAGTAGCTGCAGTTAGATCGCGGCACGGTCATCGAAGTGCTATCTCCCTCTACAAGACAATCACCGCATCTCAACCGCGAGCGTCTACGCACTTCGCTTGCCACCCGGGTTCTCCTCGTCCTGGTAAGCGCTCTCCTGTCCACGAGCGCTCTTGCGACCCGCTACGCTGCGTCTCAAACCGAAGGAGTTACTATCGCCGGAGTCATACAGGACGATCGGGGAGATCCTGTCAGCGATGCCAAGGTTACGCTGACATCCATCGCGATATCTACGTCGGTCCTGACGCACGCCGACGGGCGGTTCGAGTTCAAGAATCTGAAACCCGCGCAGTATCAAATCGTGGCCGAAGCCGTGAGGTTCCGCAAAGAGAAGACCACGCTGATTGTCGCGCGCGCTGACGAAGTAATAAACCCAATCACCATTCGGCTTTCTCCCTCGTCTCTCCACGTCACCGTTCTCGACTCCAACAATCAACCTTTAGGTGGTGTGAGTCTGGCCGTGCACCTTCGTGAACGCGCGGGTGCCGGAGAAGTTCAAGCGGAACGGAGAACCACCGATGAGAGCGGTGATGCGTACTTTGGCAGGCTGTCACCCGGCTCTTATCATCTCACCGCAACGCTGCGCGGCTATGACGAATACCGCAACGACGTCTTCATTTCAGCGGGCATCACCACCGAATTCCCGGTGCAGCTATTGGTGGCGCCGGTCATCCCGATCAATGAAAAAGCCTTAGTCCGCTACGCGCTGCCTGGCCTTCCCTCAAAGAACATTCTTTCATTGTTCCAGGACAGTGACGGCTGGATGTGGTTTGGAACCGATAAAGGCGCGGCGCGCTTCAACGGCACCGATTTTCAAACGTCGGCGCTGTTGCCCGGGTCGGTGTTTGACCAACTCGCTGGCGAAGAAATTCGTTCGATCGTGGAAGACCACTCCGGACTCATCTGGATTGCCACCGCGCAATTCATAAAGCGAGTCTCGCGCGAAGGACGCGAAGCTGCCCCAACACTGGCGGTCTCCGATGCTCACCAGGTGCTCGTAGACTCGAAGGGCGAGATATGGATTCTTTCAGGGAACGGTCTGGCCCGCATGGTCGGCGCAGAGCTGAAGACCATATCTATCGAGGATTCTCGCGCTGCAACGGAGGATCGCAGTGGTCGCATCTGGGTCGCGACGACAAACGGTTTGAAGTTGGTGGAGCACGATTCTCTGGTTCTAGCGGACATCGCAGCTTCGGGGGTCGACACCGCAACCCGCGATGCGGCCCTTTTGAATGTAAGACAGCTATACGTAGATCGCTCGGGGATCATCTGGCTCGCGACAGCTCGAGGAGCCTTTACTCTGGTCCCATCTTCGGGCGGAGCTGCTTCGGGTACCCTGACCGCCGCTGCGCCCTTGACGCACTCAGCCGCTATTTCGGGAGGCGTCCGTTCCATATGCGAAGACTCGCGCGGCAGGCTTTGCTTAGCGCTCGAAGCCGGGGGTGTTCTCCTCTTCGACTCGGATCGAAACGACTCTCAGCGAATCAGCAGTCTTCTGAGGGACCATATATCGGTGACGCTGGCCAGCCGCGAGGGCCAGGTCTGGTTCGGGGGCGACAATGGCGCGGTGCAGTCCGACCTTTACCGCTTCGTCGTTTTTACCGCGAGCCGTGGCTTGCTGGACAACGAAATCAATGCGGTCTTTGAAATGCCGGCCGCGCTTGCAGGAAATGTGTCACGGTTGTGGTTCTTCTCTTCGACCGGCATTTCGCGCATGGACGGCGAACGGTTCGCGCCGGTCGAGGGCTTTCGGTCGAACATAAATGTTCAGGCGGCGGCGCTGGACGCATCGGGCAATGCATGGTTTGCGACCGAACAGGGCGCCTTGCGGCTGACGGGGAAGACGCTCACCCAGTTCAACGAAAGCACCGGCCTTGCGTCAAACAACGTGAGGTGGGTTTCAAGCATTGCTCATGGATTGGCGGTAGCTTTCGCGACAAGCCGAGGCGCCAGCATTTTCAAAGACGGACAGATGCGAGTAGTGAGTCCGCTGGCTGGTTATGACTGCCGTCACGTGTTTGAGGACCTCGATGGCAGCCTATGGTTCTCAACCAGCCGCGGCGCGGTGCGGTACGATCCGGCGACCGAGCAATCCGAGCTGGTCGACGTCGAGCGTGGCCTTGCCGACGACGATGTGCGATGGATCGCGCGCTTTGGCGACCGCTTTCTGATAGCTACGCACGGAGGTGTCCAGTCTTACAACAGTGCGCACGACCGGTTGGCGTTCTCGTCCTTCGATGGGGATCCGACATCGGCAATGTTTGTAGACAACGATGGCTACTTGTGGACCGGCACCGACGAAGGGCAGGTCAAGAAGTTTGCGCAAGCCGGTGGACAGGTGATCTCGACCGTTTATTCCGGAGAGTCCAACGCTCTATTCGGCGGCCAAATAAATTCGTTCTCCGAGGACGGAGAAGGAAATATCTGGATTGCTACGAACCGGGGCGCGGTCAGGCACGTACCGCTGCGAGTAGCGCCGCAAGCGCAGATAGCGGTGGACATCGACGGTCGCGGGTTTCAGCCACACTCTGAAGTTGAGGTTCCCTATGGCCGCCACCGCTTTACGTTTCGCTTCACCGCCATCAGTCTCAGCGGGCAGACCCGGTATCTCTACAGAGTAAACACAGACGCCGGCAGCGCAGCGTGGAAGGCCCTGACCAGCGTCCAGCCTTCGGAGCGGGAGGTTTCGCTTCTGGATCTGGACGAAGGCGTTCACTCCTTCGAGGTGATGGCACTCAACCGAGATCTGTACGGGTCGAATCAACCCGCCGCCACCGTTTCGCTACACGTCGGTCTCCCGTTCTGGAAGCGCTGGTGGTTTTATGCGATCGCCGCACTGGCGGTCGCGTTGGGAGTAACCGCGGCCCTCGCCGGTCGTCAGTCTCGGAACCGCGAATACGTGCTTCCCAAAGAGCTTCGCAGCTTCGTTCCAATCGAGCCAAACCCGTACATCGTCGGAAACCCGATCCGCACCGAAGCAATGTTTTACGGCCGGCAGGATGACTTCCGGTACGTCAGAACCAAACTCGAAGGGGTGAACCAAGGCGTAGTCATTGTGTTTTGCGGTGAGCGGCGTGTTGGAAAGAGTTCGATTCTGTATCAAGTATTGAACGGACGGCTTGGGGAGAGATTCATTCCGGTGTTCGTGGATCTTCAGGAAATGGTTGTGTCGTCCGACGCAGAACTGTTTGCCCGAATCTCCAGACTCATAAGCGAAAGCGTGACGCGTGCCGCGGCTCGAAGCGCGGTGACCGCCGGCGCCGGATCAAGTTCGCCGATCGCCGTAGCGATTCAATCGCCGATTGACAGCGACGCTCGACCGGCGCTCAACGTGCCGCAGTTTGACGGACGAAACCCCTATCCCGTGTTTCTGGATTTCCTCGACGAAGTCCTGCGGACGATTGAAGACAAGACGCTGCTCATTCTGATGGACGAATATGAGCTGCTCGAAGGCAAGGTCGACGAGGGAAAGCTATCCACCGAATTCTTCACGTTTCTTGCGGGCCTGATGGATAACCGCGAACGGCTGGCGCTGATCTTTACAGGATCGAGAAGGCTCGAGGAGCGGGATCGGAAGTACTGGCGCGAGCTGCTGCGGCGCTCGCTGTTCAGGAAAGTAGGGTTCTTATCGCTCAACGACACGGCGCGGTTGATTACCGAGCCGGTCGCAGGACGTGTTGTTTACGGACGGGGAGTGACGGATGAGATTGTCCGGCTCACCGCAGGTCAGCCGTTCTACGTACAAGTGATCTGTCAAAACATCGTCGATTACATGAATGAGAACCGTCAGAACTGGGTGACCGTTGCGGATCTTCAAAAAGTGATAGGGGAGGTAGTTGACAATCCTCTGCCGCAAATGATCTACACCTGGGATGCGCTGTCGGACGATGAAAAGCTGATTCTGTCTTTGCTGGGCGAGGCGCTGGCAGACGGGTTCGGATATGCAAGCGCTCGCGCTTTGCGGGCGTCGGTGCGAGAAAATGATTACCCGGTGAACCTGTCGGAGACTACGATAAGGCTAACGCTTGAAGAAATGTTCAGGCGCGAGCTTCTCGAAAAGGACACGGCCGAAGGTTTCCGGTTTAAGATTGACTTGTTGCGGCTTTGGATCAAGCGTTCACATTCGATTTGGCAGGTAGTGAAGGAAGTCAGAACGCTGTAGAGTGAAAATCTGGACAGATGTCGGCGAATCCCTACTTAAATCGAGTAGCCATAAAGGACCCCCAACAATTTTTTGGGAGACAACGCGAAGTGTCGAAGATCTTCTCGAGGATCGGGTCAGCCCGGCCTCAGTCGATCTCGGTAGTAGGTGATCGCCGCATCGGAAAATCGTCGCTTCTCAACTTCGTGAACAACGCTCGCGTAAGAGCGGGACATCTGGACAAACACGAATCCTACGCGTTTGCATTCATCGACCTTCAGCAGCGAAGAAAACTTTCGTTGACGGAGTTCTTCAAGGAGCTGTTCGCAATTCTCGCCAAGGAAACCGGCGATAAAACGCTGGAGACTCTCGAACCTGGATTCGATTCGCTTCGAGAAGTGCTCGAGCGCTTCAAAAGCGATGGACGCAAACTCATTGTTTTGTTCGACGAGTTCGATGCCATAACCACCAATCGCGCCTTTGACCTCGAGTTCTATTCGTTTCTGCGTTCGATAGCAAACAACTACGACGTCGCGTACGTCACAAGCTCGGCGCGTGATCTTCAGGAGTTGTGTCATACACAGTTGATAGCCGATTCACCGTTCTTCAATATTTTCACCAACGTGTTTCTTCGCGCATTCACCCGAAGCGAAGCAGTTGAGTTGATCACGACTCCGTCGACAGCCGCGGGAATACCGCTCGAAGGCTACATAAAACGGATAACCGAAATAGCCGGATACTTCCCATATTTCCTTCAGATCGCATGCGCCGCGTATTTTGATTACCTCGCGGAAAACGACGGGCGCCTGGACCGTGAAGAAGTCGAAGCAACTTTCCTGGATGAGGCGAAGGGCCAATTTCGGTTCATCTGGGATCACATGGACGACGGATTCCGCCGTTGCATTCGCGAGTTTGTCGCAAACAATCACGTGAAGAAAGAAGACGAGCACTCTTATGAAGACTTGAAGAGAGCCGGCTACTTCATTGAAGACGATCGCGGGCCAAGGGTCTTTTCAACCTTGTTTGCATCGGTGATTTCACGTCCTCGTGTTATCACCACCGAGCTGCGACCAACTGACAGGGCCGCGATGGCCGTGCATGACGGGAAGACCGAGAAAGTCACGGCGCCACCGCTCATAGAACCGCAGGGTCAAATCGGCAGGTTCGAGATACGGCGTTCGCTCGGCGCCGGAGGCATGGGAGAGATATTTGAGTGCTATGACACAGAACTTCACCGCACCGTAGCGATCAAGGTGCTTGCGTCAAAACACATCGAAGACCAAACGATGAAGCAGCGTTTCCTTAGAGAGGCGCGGATGGCTTCGAAACTGAACCACCCGAATATCGCGACAATCTTTGAAATCGGCGAGGCTTCCGGAAACCCGTTCATCGTCATGGAGTATGTAGAGGGCCAGACGCTAGCTGCGCGACTGCTCTACGGCAGCATGGAGGTCAAAGATATTCTGGATGTCGGGAAACAGGCCGCGGAGGCCCTGGCAGAAGCGCACGAAGGCGGCATCGTCCATCGCGACATCAAGACCTCGAATATCATGCTCACCGCTAAAGGCAAGGTGAAGGTTCTGGATTTCGGCCTCGCAAAGCCCCTTCCGATTCTTGATCGAGGCAACAGCAAAGCGCGTTTGACGGAGTCCGGAGTGTTGCTGGGCACCGTCAGCTACATGTCTCCCGAACAAGCTTCCGGCGGAGACGAGGTCTCGCACTTGTCGGACATTTTTTCGCTCGGCGTTGTGCTGTATGAGATCACCACCGGGAGACTGCCGTTTGAAGGCGATACTTACTTCCAAACAATAGAAGCTATCAGGAAGGTCGTACCTTCTCCAATTGCGAAATATCGGCTGGATGCACCTCAAGGGTTGATCGAAATAATAGATCGAATGCTGCAAAAGACGCCGGCCGACCGTTACCAGAACGCAAGCGATGTAGCTTCCGACCTCGACCGTGCTTGTGCCAATTAGCGTCGTCAGGTTGAGTTGATCGGGTAAATGCAGATCGACCGCCGGTTGCGTGGGGGCAATTTCGCAACCGACGGCCGATCGGAGGCACACCCGACTTCAGTTTACGTTCGAGCAACCGCTAATTCAGACCAACGTGACAGCGCACAGCATTTCAGACACTCTGACCAACCGCGTTTGAATTCTTGTGGCTTTCTGGACTGATCGAGATGTCCTCCTCATAATGCGACTCACGGCTGAACATCGCGTAGCCGATTCCAACCAGAACCACAAGCATGATGAGGACTAGTGCGAGGACATAGCCTGGAATTCCACGGGCATTCGGGTTGCCGGAGTCGCTTGCGCCGGTTGCAAGCACGATGAACGGGCCAATCGCCGCGCCAATCAAACCCAACAGCAGTGCTGCGCGGTCTACAAATCCCTCTCGAGGCACCTTTACGTGGTAGCCCCAATAAGCGCCAATGGCCGACGCCGCAAGCGCCAGCCCGGCGAATATCGTGCTTTGGGCGGTGAATGCCACGTGGGTTGCCGTTACCGAAACTCCGGCGTTGTTTGTCCGGACGATCGACTCGGTCAGCCAGCTCCCCGCGACAAACCTGCCGCGCGCGACTTCGCTAGGCAAAAGTGTGTACACCGCGGCGCTTACCGCCAATGTGAACAGGGCTACCAGGAGAGCGTCCAGGACTCGAATCTCCTCGCTCATCCACCCAATCACAAAGGCGCCGACTAGAAAGGCTCCCAGCGTGAAGCCAAACAGGTAAATCGAGACCGGACCTTGCTCGAAGCCCGCCGCGCCGCTGGCTGCGCTGAAAGCAATCCCCGTGAAAGCCAGGGATATGAGAAGCTGAAGCAGTGCCGTCACGCCGAAACTAACAACTAACCATTTGATCCGCTCCCTCATTAGCGACCTCCTTAGTCCAACGCTTCCGACCCGCTTGCCATTCTACTCCTCTTCAAAAAACATTCACGATAAAGTAAGCCCATTTGTTCCGGAAAATGAGTGCTCCGCTCGTGAGCTTTTGGAATAGGACAGATCGGGAGACTCTCAGTTCAGAGTGCAGAGTGACGGGGAACCTTCGTGGTTTTCACTGAGTGCTACTCAGAGCTACCCGTCAGCGAATTCCAATCAGATGCAGCCCTTGGACCGTGGCGGACGAAAGCACATATCCAAGTCCGGTGTAGAACAGTAGTTGGAGTCCGGCGATCTTCCACGAACCAGTCTCGCTTCTGACCACCGATACCGTAGACAGGCATTGGAGAGAGATAAAGAAAAAGACGATCAGCCCAACTATCGTAGCTGTTGTGAAGACCGGCGTCGACGTTCCCGCAAAAGTTGCGTTACGCATGCTCTCCAGCAGGCCGGCCTGACGCGTGTCTTCCTCGCCAGCAACGTGAAAAACGATGGCCATCGTGCTGACAAACACCTCACGCGCGGCAAACGCTGATATCAGACCTACACCAACCCTCCAATCGACTCCCATCGGGCGCAGCGCGGGCTCGAGCCCCTGTCCAATGTCTGCGGCGAAGGAAGAATCGAGTGGGGCGGCAGAGACAAGCCCCGCCGGTGCCGAGTCCGCGGCCGCCCGTTGATGAGCGCCAAGCCCGAAATTGGAGAGTAGCCAAAGAATCGCCGAAATAACCACGATTGGAGTGCCGGCGCGCCGCAAATACGCTGACGAGCGCGACCATGTAATCCGAAGCGTCGGGTTTATCAGAGGCTTTCGATAAAGCGGCATCTCCATCGCAAGCATTGAATGTCCGCGCCTCTTCAGGATAAACCGGCTGATGAGCCCCGCCATCAACGCCCCGGCCAGCAGGCTGGAAAGATAAATCGCCGCCAGTGCAAGTCCCGCTCTTCCGGCAGAACCGGGCAGCAACGCTGCCAGCAGGAGCGCGTAAACCGGAAGACGCGCGCTGCAGCTCATCAGGGGTATGATCCAGATCGTCAACAATCGCTCGCGTTTTGAAGGTATCGTTCGGGCGGCAAGCACCGCCGGAATCGCACACGCGTACCCAGAGAGCATCGGCACAAACGATCTTCCGTGCAGTCCCAGATGCGACAACGGCTTGTCGATAAGCGCCGCGCCGCGCGACAGGTAACCGGAATCCTCCAGCAGGGTCATGAGGAAAAACAGTATGACGATCTGAGGAAAGAACACGGCGACCGCACCGACTCCGCCGACTACCCCTTCGGCCAGAAACCGAGTGAGAACGCTATCCGGGAGCGCTTCTATCAACAAATTCCCGCCCTGCTTGAAAGTCCAATCAACAAAGTCCATGAACGGTCGGGCGAGCCAGAAAATCGATCCAAACAGCAGTCCCAGCACAGCGAAGAAGATCGGAAATCCGAAGTAGCGGTGAAGGACTACGCGGTCGATTCTGGCGGTAAACGACTCGCTCGCAAGCGATAGCGGTTTGCTCTTCTTTATCGAGTTGCTTTGACTGAGCAGGTCACGGATGACGCGATAGGCTTCGACCGGGTCACGAGGTGTTTCCGCCAGCAAATTCCTATATTGATGAGGCGAGCTTACGGCATTCCGCAAGGTGGACATCAACTCGAGCGTTCCCCAGCCTGTGCGTCCGTCCACTGGGACGACCGGGATGCCCAGCGCTTCAGTCAGCTTGCTGGCGCTGACAGACTGGCCGCTTTGCGCGAGCAGGTCCAGCATCGTGAGCGCGATCACCGCGGGTTTGCCGAGGCCCGAGGCGTAAGCCGCAAATTTCAAGTGGCGCTCGAGCTGAGTCGCATCGACTACCAGGATCAGGGCGTCGTGCTTGATCGCCGAGTCATGGCCCTCCAGCACTCTGCAGGAGAGCTCTTCTTCAGGGGAGGGAGCGACCGGACTCTGAACGCCGGGAAGGTCGACTAGACTAACTGGCGCGCCAAATTCGGGCTTGGTCTTGCCCCGGGAGACGGTGACGGTGACTCCGGGATAATTCGCGGTATGGAAGCCGCCGCCGGTGAGGGCATTCATCAAAGCAGTTTTTCCGGCGTTAGGCGCGCCGGCCAGGCAAACGGTTAACGACGGCGAAGTGACCGGCGTTCGAGTGTCCGGGTTAGACACGACGGAAGTCGGTGGGGATGTTTGTGCTGGCGCGGTCTCCACAGGCTGGCCTTTAGCGGAGTCGGATCCAGGCAGCCTCGCGACGTCTGAGCGCCAAACGCATACCGCGCACTTCTACGACGAGGGGGTCCCCGAAGGGGACTGCCTGCACGAGGCACATTTCTTCGCCGGGGGTCAATCCGAGGTCAAGCAGCCGTCGGCACTCAGCCTCTGGACCCTCCAGACGATCGATGAAGTAGGTCTTATTGCGTGCGGCTTCCAGGAGACTCATCGAAAAAGCGCCTCAACCAACTTAAATGACTGCTCAAACCCTGACGACGGCATTTGCGAAGATCAAAGTGAAAATCAATTTCAATTTGAAGAATACAGGCGGCCCCGATCTGTGTCAACAATTATTTGAAGCTCTTAGCCTTGAGTTCTGAGTGCGAGTTCTGAGTACTAAGTTCCGAGTGGCCGTTTCACTATTGGGTCCTGGCCGCCTGGGTCTCGGCGCTTTGCGGTTGAATTTTCAGACTCAGAACTCAGAACTCAGGACTCAGAACTTCTTTTGTGATATTTCCTGCCGATTGACCACTCTAAGGTGACAACAGGCTAGAGCGGGTGATCAACACCGGCTCCGCGCCGGGTAGCGAGTATGGAGTAGGCAGCACGCATTCTTATCGCTCTATGCGGCACTCGGAAGTCAATAATGTACTGATGAAAAAGGAGAACACGATGAAACGCTCTTTCAAGACAAGGATTCTAATGCCAACCATCTTCCTGCTGCTGGGAGCTCTCCCCGTCGCGGCTATCGAACGCCCGTTTGCTCTTAGCGGAACCGGAGTCGGAGTGTTTGTTACCGACGCAGAGGGCCACGTGATCGGCGCCAACGTCACCGGTTCCGGCACCGCGACACATCTTGGTTCATGGACCACCACCGGCACCGTTCACTATGCTCCCCCCGATGAAAACGGCAAGTTACCTTCCAGTGGAGAAGCCACGATTGTTGCCGCCAACGGCGACAAGCTTAACGTAGTGATTCACGGATCATTCGATCCGGCTTCGGGTACCGATCACGGAATCTTCCAGTTCACTGGAGGCACGGGCCGGTTCGCGGCTGCTAGCGGTATCAGCGACTTCGTAGTGAGCGTCAATGCTCTCACTGGAGGCTTCGATCTGACGGTTGTCGGCTCCATCGACTACTAACAGCCGCAAATTATCAACTCATCTTCTTCGCCGCAGTCAGGGCCTCATTGAGCGTGCTCACTTCGCCATCAAGCTGTTGATCGTAGATCCGGCGCAAAAGCTCGCCCATCCGAGGTCCTGGCTCGATTCCCAGCTCCAGCAAATGACGACCCTTCAGCAATGGAGGAGGCGGAGCATGCTCGACTGACAGCTCGCGGGCCCGGGAGATAAACCATTGCGCGGCATCCCTCGATGATTCGAACGCGGCAATCGCTCGGTAAAGCAAGTCCAGCTCCACCCTGACCGCAAGCCGGCGGAACTCGGCTGCCGAAGCCCGTCTACGGTAAAAGTCTTCAACCTTTTCACGCTCGCCTACAACCGCAAGCACTGCCCCTCGAACATCGAACCCTCCCAGAGTCTGGATCGCCAATCGCTCGAGCCCTGGCCGTGGATCACTGCAATGCAACCCAATGCTCACGACACTCAGCATTACCGCGATGCGCCGCCCTTCGGTCAGCGGTTCGGCGAGCAGCGCGGCCTCGTCAATTGCCAGACACACGCGGGCAAACCTCTGTTTGTCCGCCAACGCCGCGTTTGCGAATTTGGGCAGGACCTTGCCTGCGGCATTCAGTTCGAGAGCAGCGGCCAGACCGATCGATGGCCGCCTGGCGAGAGTTAAGAGCTTTTCGACCTCGCCCCAAACCCTTTCAACGGGCAGGTCCGACAGATCAATACTTCGGCAAAGCTCGGCGGTTCGAGGATCAATGGAAAACTCAAAGCGTGCTGCAAGCTGGACGGCTCGCAACACTCGCAAGCTATCGTCCACGAAGGTGCCAGGATCTACGACTCGCAGGATTAGCCGCTCGAGATCCCTGGCGCCATCGTAAGGGTCGATCAGGTGGCGATCGAGAGGATCGTAGAGGATTGCGTTGACGGTGAAATCTCGCCTCCGGGCAGCCTCCTCAAATGTCATCTCCGGATCACCGTGAATCTCAAAGGCGCGATGGCCGCGGCCGGACTTGGACTCTCGTCGTGGGATCGAAACATCGATCTCGAATTTCGAAGGCGCGGCGTCGGGCGACGATTCCACGGCCGCCGAGCGGGCCGTCTTAGAGAACACCATCTTGTAAACTGCGAAGCTTTCGCCGACGGTGTTCACCGGACCGAATTCCAGCAGCACGTCTCTCAGCTTTTCGGACGGCAGGTTGTAGACTTCGAGGTCGTAGTCCTTGGGCACCTTGTCTACGAGCAAGTCTCGCACGCAACCGCCTACGAGCAACGCACGACCGCCTGCCTTGCGAATCGCTTCGCAAAGATCGATCACTTCCTTTCTGATCAAAGCTGCATTCATTGGAGAGTTCTGAGTACTGAGTCCCGAGTTGAAATACTGTGCCGGCGCACGCAAAACTCAGAGCTCAGGACTCAGAACTCGTTCTCTACTTTTTCGCAAATCCGCGAACGTAACCTACCAGGGCCTTTACCTGGTCCTCGTTGAGCTTGGATCCAAAAGCGGGCATTAACGGCTTTTTGCCGCTCTTGATTGCCTCGGTCATGTCCCCGTCCGGAGTCTTCTTCTGCCAGGCAGCATCGGTGAAATCCGGAATTCCCTTTATTTTGGGGCTTCCCTTTCCATCAGCCCCGTGGCAGCCCGCGCATTTGTTCTCGGTGAACAACGCGGCTGCGTCCACCTTGGCCTTGGGCGGTTCGGTCTTGGCTTCATCCTTCTTTTTCTCATCCGCTTTCTTTTCGTCAGCCGCCTTGGTCGTCTCAGCAGGCTTGGCCGACTCCTTTGAAGCGGTGTTCGCGTTGGACGCGGACGCTGTTGACGGCTGAGACGACGCGGCATTGTCGTTTGCATTTGTCGCGCTCGGTGCCGAAGCCGGAGTCGCCGGTGCCTTGTTTGCGTTCGAAGCCGGTTCAGAGCCGCCGCTACACGAAACCCACAGAAGCGCCGAGAGCGACAGCGCGACAAAAAATTTAAGATTCCTCATTCACTCAACCCCCGTTATTGATTTTTGAAGCTTTAGATGTCAGTCGAAAGACGCTCGCTCAGGACCTGTTGAATTTCGGCGATAGGTATTCGATCCTGCGCCATCGTATCGCGATCACGAATCGTCACCTGATTATCTTCAAGCGATTGATGATCCACCGTCAGACAAAATGGCGTCCCAACTTCATCCTGACGCCGGTACAGCTTGCCGATTCCGGCGGTGTCGTCGTATACGGCGCGAATGGCTCCGGTCTTCTGCAAACGCGTCTTGATGTCCTTCGCCAGATTTACAATTCCTTCTTTATTCTTAGCCAGCGGCAAAACCGCAACTTTTATTGGTGCGAGCTCCGGATGGAGCTTGAGCACCACTCGTTTTTCTCCCCGCACTTCTTCTTCGTTGTACGCGTCCATCATGAACGCGAGTACTTTCCTGTCGACCCCGGCGGAGGGCTCGATCACGTAAGGAAAAACGTGCTGGTTCGATTCATGGTCGAAGTAAGTCAGGTCGGCAATCGAATCGGGATTCAGCCGCTTGCCTTCGGCGTCTACCGGCTTCCTCGAATGAGCCTTCAAATCAAAATCGGTTCGATTCGCGATGCCTTCGAGCTCGTCCCATTGTTTCTCTTCCTCCTCTCGATCAGGGAAGAACCGGTACTGAAGGTCGACGCATCGCTTCGCATAATGCGCCAGTTCGTCCTTCCCCTGTTCGTACTTCCTCAGATTCTCCCGCTTCATTCCAAGCCGAATGTGCCAATCGTAGCGTTCGTCAATCCATTGTTCGTGGAGCTGCTCATCATTCGCGTCACCGGGCTTCAGGATATGAGGAGGTTTTACGAAGTACTCGATCTCCATTTGTTCGAACTCGCGAGTTCGAAAAATGAAGTTGCCGGGCGTGATCTCGTTGCGAAACGCTTTGCCGATCTGCGCGACGCCGAAGGGCAGCTTACGATTCGTCGAGTCGAGAACATTCTTGAAGTTCACAAAAATGCCTTGCGCAGTTTCGGGTCTGAGGTAAGCGAGGCCGGACTCATCCTCAACCGGGCCTACGGTGGTTCGGAACATCAGATTGAACTGGCGAGGCTCGGTGAGCTCGGAAGAGCCGCACATCGGACATTTGTTGCCTTCGATTTTGTCGGCGCGGAGCCGCGCCTTGCATTTCTTGCAGTCAACAAGCGGATCTGAAAATGTCGCCTCGTGTCCAGAATACTGCCAGACCAGACGGTTCATCAGGATGCCTGCGTCCAATCCGACCATGTCGTCGCGTTCATAGACCACAGACCGCCACCACGCGCGTTTGATGTTGTTCTTCAGCTCGACGCCGAGCGGGCCATAGTCCCAAACCGACCCGAGGCCCCCGTAGATCTCGCTTGATTGAAAAGCAAACCCTCGCCGTTTCGCGAGACTCGTGATGGTTTCAATGTCTACCATTTGTCGCAATACCTCTTGGCCGCGCCGTGCAACGACTCCGCTCCGAGAGCAGATCAACTGCGTCTCACTTTGACGTGACGCTCGCAGGACGGTGCAAAAATCGCCGTGAAATTGAACCACAGAATATACAACAAGCGGCGCTTAGAGGGGTAGATGACGCGAAGGGGCGAATGGGGGAAGGGGCGAAGGTGCGAGGGGAGACGCGGCGGGTCCGACTGCTGAATCCGAGTGCTTACGCGTTTGGGCCTCCGGCCCGGAAAAACAAAATTGAGAACTCAGGATACATCGCTGCAATGCTCAAACAGAGCTGCGGCGAATCGCTGTCGTGCAGAGAGGGTTTTATGAAGAGCGTCTCGCGCTCGCGACTTCAGATCCTCGGTGCTCGCGAATCTTTCGATCAACTCGATTGAACGCCTGGAATGCTCTTCGTCTTCTTCGACGTGAACCGACAGGAACTCAACGTCCTGGTCAGTAAGCCCGTAGTTTTTCTTGAGAGCTTCACCGAACGCGCGAAAGAAAACCGGCATCGAGTACTCGATGCCAATGCCTATAGCCGCCATGCCTTCTACAAACGAGCCGTCACGGGTGATCCGAAGGCAATGCTCGATGTACTCGGCAGTCGCGGGAAGCGCCTCGGTAGTCTCGATCTCTCGATCATCGGCTCCCAGGCTCCTGGCCATTCGCTTGATCAACGACAAGTGATCGCGTTCAAGTTCGCCGAGACCGTGTTCCTCCCATAGATTCTCTGCAATAAGTCGCTGTGCATCTCGATCCGGACAGTTCGAGTGAATGCCGCTTATGAAGCGCGTGAATTGACTCACTACTATCATCGCCTGTAGCGACCACCGCTTTACTCCCTCGCGACTGAGCTTTCCCTGTCGAATCTCCGCCAGAATGGGATCGCGAGTAGAATGGGCGCGCAATATCTGGAGAAGCTCCTCTCCGAAGGATTGATCAGACGTCAAGCCTCGTTCTTGCATGCTACACCTCAGAGCAGGTCAGGGCAGCTATCTGGCCCGCCAGCACACCGGCTACTTCCTTCGCAATTACCTCATGTCCGTACAGGCTGAAGCGGTGATTCCTGTCCATGAAGACCTCGCTACCGTACTCCTCGAGCACTTCTTGCGCGTTGATGAACGGCACATCGAGCCTACTGGCGAGATTCATAATCATCCGGTTTACGTTGTGCCACAATTCAGGGCTGTGAAATTCATATTCTTCGAGCGTGTCCTCGTTGAATTCGCCCGGCCCCATGAGGACAATGCGGCAGCAGCTTATCTGCTGCGCATGAAGGACAGCGATCTCCACCAGACGTTCATACTCCGGAAGGCTCAGGGGCGGTCGGGTTGTAAACGCGGCGTCGAGCAGCGTCTTTGCCGGGGCGATCGCCGGATCCAGACCCCGGACCTTGGCTTGAATCCTTCTCATGAAGGTGCGGGCGGTATCGACCAGCTCCGGCGCGATTTCGTAGATCCTGTTCACGCGCCAGGTTGTTGCGGCGAACATCGCCGGCAAACTGATGACAACTATGTCCGGCTTGCTGAACAAAAGCCGGTGGTGAAGCAGGGTCTTGAGGCCCGTCGGATGATAAAGGAACTTTGAATCGAACTTGAACTTCACCGACGGGAACCGAGCGCTGAGTGCCGTCGCCGCGAGACTGGGGAACGTCGACGCGCGCTTGACCCCGTCGTATCCGTAGTTGAGGCACTGTCCCAGAAATAAGATTCGAACCGAGTTTTTCCCGTTCAGCCCTGAAGGATCGCCCGTTGATGTCATAGGTGAGTTTGATCGCCTACTATACTACAAAGTTCTGAGCTCTGAGTACTGAGTTCTGAGTGCGGGGCAGTTGGCAGTAGGCAGTAGGCAGCAGGCAGTAGGCAGGATGATGAGGGGATGAGGGGGAATTGCGGTGTTGGTCTGAAACTCCTCATCCTCTAATCCGCTCATCCCTTCCCTGCAACTGCCTACTGCCTACTGCATACTGCTTACTGCCCAGAACTTAGAAAACCTGCGGGGAGAGCTTCTCCAGAAGCGCCGCTGAAGCCTTCTCTACATCCGCGTGCAGGGAATTGCCGTGCGAGTCCATCGTCACTATCGCAGGGAAGTCGCGAACCTTCAGGTGCCACATCGCCTCCGGTATTCCGAAGTCCAGCAGATTGACATCCAGTACGCGCTCGATGCATCGAGCATAGTACTGCGCAGCACCGCCAATCGCATTGAGATAAACCGCGCCAGATTCCCGCATCGCGTCAAGGGTGCGCTTGCCCATTCCGCCCTTCCCGATGACTGCGCGAACGCCAAAACGTTTGATGATGTCCGCTTGATAGGGCTCCTCGCGAATGCTGGTTGTTGGTCCCGCCGCGGTGATTCGATAATCGCCGTTGTTTTTCAAGACAACCGGCCCGCAGTGGTACAGGACTGAACCGCTCAGATCGACCGGCGATTCGTGTTTCATAAGGTAGGAGTGCACCGCGTCTCGGCCCGTGTACATCTCGCCTGATATAAGCACCACGTCGCCGACTTTCAACTGACGAACTTGTTGTTCGCTGATCGGCGCCTCGAGCGCCTTCTCCAATCCGGTGAGTTTGAATCCCTCGCCCGCGGTCATTCGCGAGGGGGGCCGTTCGTCGCGATAGAGCCATCGCTTGATTGATCCGGTCCGCGCATCAAGAACCACTCCTAGCCTGCGAAACGCCCAGCAATCGTAGGCGACCGATACAAAGAAACTTGCTGGGAGACGATTCAACGCGCCTATCTTGCAGCCGATCAACGTGACATCACCGCCGAATCCCATCGTCCCGATGCCCAGAGTGTTGGCCGCGGTCATTATGTACTCTTCCAGCGCAGCGAGCCGTGGGTCTGAGTTGGTATCGTCGAGGAGACGGAAGAGCTGCTCCTTTGCGTGCTGGTATCCCGAAGTTCGATCTCCGCCGATTGCAACGCCGATTGCACCCGCACTACAACCCTGACCCTGCGCTTGCCAGACCGCGTGCAGGATACATTTGCGCACGCCATCCAGGTCGCGGCCGGCTCTTCCAAGGTGCGGAAGTTCGGCTGGCAGCGAGTACTGGATGTTCTTGTTTTCACACCCGCCGCCTTTCAGCAGAAGTTTGATCTGGATGTCGTCGTTCTCCCATTGATCGAAGTGAATAACAGGCGTGCCCGGCCCCAGGTTATCTCCCGAGTTCGCTCCGGTGATCGAGTCTACGGAGTTCGGCCGGAGTTTGCCTGTTCGAGTCGCTTCGGCAATCGCCTCGCGAATCATCCTGCGCATCTCGATCTGGTTCGATCCGACAGGCACGCTGATTTCGAAGGTTGGCATGCCGGTGTCCTGGCAGATAGGTCCATCGCCTTCGCAAGCCATGTCGATATTAGTTGCAATAACGGCCAGTGCGGTTCCGGATTGCGAGTCGGGATTCTCTGAACCGGTTGCCCTGGCCATTGCCTGGCGAACATCGGGCGGTAGATTGGTAGACGTCTGAGTGATCAGTTGGATAACGCTGTCCTTGAATGATTGCATCGCGCAAACTCCTGGAGAATTCGAATACCGTCTTATGTTTTAACGCAAAGCCGCCAAAGCGCAAGCATAGACGAGGAAGATTCTCATCCTTGCGCACTGGCGGCTTTGCTTTTGCGCTACGAGCGGCAAAAGCGGCCGCTCGTAGCAGCAGTCAGCGCTTGGCCCGTTCCAATCACTGACAACGACAGGTGTTGTTCATGATGTTTGTGTCGGTGATTGAACAACGCATCGTGCCCGGCGGAGATTGTAGTGATGCTGACCCGCTCTTGGCCGCGCTGTCCACTCGCGCAGTCACGCGCTGTGATCCGGTTGAGACGGTCAGCGTGATGACTGCGCCCGATTTCGCAACAGAGCCCCTTCCGCTGTAGATCGTACCTCCGCAGCAGAATCGATAATCTCCCGTCAGCGAATTGACCAACAAAACGGTCGACGTAGCTCCATCCTGCAAACAAACGTCGAACACCGTCACCGTGAACTTGCACGCGGTCGCGTTGCCTGACGTATCGGTTGCCGTGCAGGTCACAGTGGTGATGCCGACCGGAAATGCCGAACCGGTAGCCGGAGTACACGCAACACCAACTCCCGGACAGTTGTCGGTAGGCGTCGGCGTTGTGAAGCTCACCACGGTAGAAAACACGTTTGGGGCCGCGGTCACTGCGGTGATGTTGGCGGGACATGTAATCGCCGGCGCCTGCGTATCGTTTACCGTTACAGTGAATGTGCACGACGACTGGTTTCCTGATGAATCCGTCGCGGTGGAGGTTACGGTCGTGACGCCTTTCGGGAAGGTGGAGCCGGATGCGGGACTGGTTACCAGCGTGACCTCGGGACAATCGTCCGTGCCGGTCACCGCGAAGGTCACCACCGCTGAACACTGTCCTGGATCGGTTCCGTGAACAATGTTTGCTGGACAGCTAATGACCGGTGCGAGATCCGGGTGACATTCAGTCATTCCGCTCACAGTGAGGTCGTCGATAAACCACCCTGAAGAACCTACGCTCGAATCCGACCCCATGATGAATCGAAACATAACGTCGTGCCCCGCAGCGCTTGCCGGCAAGATCGCGGTTGTTGTGATGAAACCGCCAGAAGTCCCGGTCCAGGCGTTTCGCCCGTTGATCGTCGGCGCGCTGCCGCCCCCCGTCGCAAGAGCGCCTGTGTAACCACCGCTCAGGAAGATTCCACCCGCAGCCACAATGTCAGCGAAGGTGACGCCTCCATCGGTAGATAACTCCAGCACTCCTCCATCAAATCCCTGCTCGAGGCTGAAGTTGTTTTTGAAGGACACTTGCGCCGCCCCGCTGGTAATCGTAAACGCCGGCGATACCAGCCGAGCTTCCGTGCGGGTGGACGGGTCGGGCACAAACATCGAGTTGGGGCTCGTCTGGAATTGCGAGACCGAAGTCCTCCAGTTATTGGTGGCCAATCCGGTTGGCACCGTTCCGGTCCAGCCCGCAGGCAGCGCAGGAGCAGTGACTCCATCAAAGTTCTCAGTCGCGGTTGTCACGGGCTTGCCAACAAAAATCGTGATCGTCCGGGTTGTTGGTCCCCGACTTCCGTCGATGTTTATGGTCAAGGTCAACACGCTTCCGCAAGGTGTATCCGAAGGCACGTGAAACGGAATAGTACGCGTTACCGAACTCCCACCCGAGATCGTGCCGTAGTCCGCCGATCCTCCACCAACGACCGACGCGGTCACCCCGGTAATCGAATTCGCACAGAACGGATTGGAGAGGGGCACGCTGAGAGTCAACAGCTCGCCGGGATCAGCGAACCCTGAATTTGAACAGCCATCCGCGAAGCTGATGGTTCCCAGCTTGAGATTGGGCAGATCGAAGGCTTCCGTGACAGCAGTGGTTCCGACCGACCCTTTTGCACTGGCTCCGAGTCCTCGCGTGGCAAATCCGTCCCAGATGTCCAGCTCGTCTTCGCCGCCAAATCCGGCACAATCAGCCGCAAGTATCGAGTCTCTCGCGTTGATCAGCGTCGGATTCACCGGGTCGAGTTTCATTCCGTCGGTAACGATCTGGAGGGCTCGTTGATTTCCCGCTGCCCAACCGAGCCGGTGAATTAACCTGGCTCGTACTTCCAGCAACATCATGCACCAGACTTCGCCGATGTTGTGGACCTCGGCCGCATTCGCGGATCCGATAGGCCCCCTCGGGAACGCGCCGTCCGTCAGGTTGATTTGTGCGGGATCGATGTCGGCGTACGTCAAGGGATTGTGCGGCTTTCCGTTCGCTCCGACGTTGGTCTTCACTGCGTACGGAAACCGTCGAATGCCGTAGTAGTAGTTGTCGGTGAAGCCGGCTCTGATATTGAGCGTGACATAAGCTCCTGCAGCGTAGACTCCGTCGACATCTTCGTCGGCGCTCGACCGCAACGCTCTGGCGTAGAAGTCCGACCAACCTTCTCCCATACCGCCGGCCTGCGTTACGCCCAAACCCGAAGCATTATTGTGCAAGCGATTCGATAACCCGTGCGTCAGCTCGTGCAGAAACACATCGGCGTCGATGTCCCCGTCTCGCTGTGGGGTTGGACCGGTGAAAATGAACATCTGCATTCGCGGCAATGAACCGTCCGGAGGCGTGGAAAAGTTTGCGTTGTTCGTACCGGAAAAGTCCTGGGCCTCTGCCCTGACAAAATCATTTCCGAGACCGCCGCGCCCAAAGTTGTTCTGCTGAAAGTTCCTCGCCGCCTCGGTGAAACCAAGCTGATACACGAGGTCGTGATAGCGATTCGTCCAGAAGAACAAGTTGGTCACGATGCCGTTGCGGTAGTCCGCCCCTATGGGCGCGTCGCCAGGAGCAGGTATCCCCGGGGCCGGATTGTACGAAAAATCGAATACTCGGAAGGGATTGCCGCTTGGCCTTCCGGTGGGATCGATTCCGTTGGGCGCTACGATATCCAGACCGGCATCGACGTTGTTGCCCGTAGTCGTGTTTCCACCATCGGTGATCCAACCAAGGTTGTCGAATGCGGGCAATTCGCTAATGAGCGTGAAAAGCGTGCGGCTTATCGGCGCGCCTTGAATGCCAGATCCAGGAACGGCATTCGAGGGCGAAAGCGGCGTCGGGCTATCGTCGTTGTAGATCGAGTAGGTTGCCGTCTGAGTCTGTTCGTCGGTGATGTTTTTGCGCCACAGCAGCTCTCCACCTTCCGCGTCCACGATCGAATAATAGGCCGGGTTGTCTTCCCATAGAACCATCGACCACGCGAGTTCCACGACTCCAGGCTCCAAAGGAAAATACTGCAGCTCGACTTTGATTTCGTCTGCGAACGGTCCGGGTTCGAACACAAATGTGCGGCCATCTGGTGATGACTCCTTCACAAGCAGCGAGTCGGGATCGACCGAGACGCCAATCGTTTCGGCTGCTCGAGCGACGGCCTGCGCTGCGCTGATCGCGCCAGAAGCGTTCGTCCCAGCGGACGCCGTGCGAATTCCGGGAGCGACGGCGGTATCGTCCAGCCCCGGAAGAAGCCGGCTGACGGTTCGGACCAGCTCTCCGCTCGGCTTGAGGGCGGCTGACAATTCTCCCTGGAAGACAGGCAGGCCGTTTATCTCCTGTCGGAAAGTAACCCACGAAAGATTCCCTGAAGGGTTAGTGTAGTCTGCAGCCTTCTTCAGCCTCGATATCTGTTTGGGAGTCAAACCGTACAGATCGACATTTTGGGTGAGGAAGTCGCGGACAATTCTTTCATGCTTGCGGGTGGACGGAGGAGTCAACGTCCTGTCTCCGCCAACGACCCCGACAATTTCGGGGACGGTGGATTCTTCCGGCACCAGAACCGCGATCCCGGCAGTTGACTGCGAGAGTCTGTCCGTAGCTGACTTCACGTTGCGCAGCAGGACGCGCTTCTTCTCCTTCTGGCTTGCAGTCAGTTTCTGCCGGCTGCGTTTGAGGACATTTGCAGAAACTTCAGAGCGCTCGCTTCTGATGTCGAAGTCCGGAGCACCCGAGTGCCAGAACTCGTCCTGAGCAAGCGTTCGTCTGGACAGCCGGGGTACGACCGATGTCAAAGCGAGAAAGGTGAGGGCGATGAAAACAGCAAAGAAAACTCTCTTCTTCACGGGGGCCTCCTTCGCGATTTGGTGGCGCGGGCTTACGAGTACTTCCGTCGACAGAGTCTTCGCGCCAGGAAACGCGCATTGATTCTGAGTTGACCCATCCAGACGGCTCGAGCGCACCGCTGGACGGCGGGTTTTTTCGGACTTGGTATGTCGGCGGCGATTGAGACTTGAGAAGCAATACCTAAGACGTTCTCAGTGCAAAACCGCCGTAGCGATTTCCTTCGGGTGGAACCAGGTGCGTCGGGAAGGAGTCGCTCAACTTTGCAAGCCGCTTCGGTGAGAGCGACAAGCGCGGCCGTGTACAACGACCAGTTTTCGAATGCCCATTGCTTGTTCGGAATGCGAGCCGCCGGAGAGCGCCTGGCGACTATCAAAACGTGTCAAAACTGCCTAACCTGCAGCGAAAGCTTACAAGCGGCAGTCAGTATAGCTATAGGGTCGAGGCACTGCAATCCAGAATAAGAAAGGGGAGGCCGATGGCCTCCCCGGTTGTGCGGAAAACAACGTCGTGTCGTTTTATCCCTTGAGCAGTACGGTCAGGAATGTAAACAGAACCAGTGTTTCGATCAGCGCCAGTCCAAGCAGCAACATCGTGAAGATGCGTCCGCCGGCTCCCGGATTCCTCGCGGTGCTTTCGCAGGCCGCACCTATCGCCCGCCCGTCACCGAGCGCTCCGCCGAAAGCTGCGATTCCCACCGCGAATGAGCCAAGCGCCGGAAACACCCATGAACTTCCTGCGGAGCTGGTTCCTGTTCCGCCGGGACCTTGCGCCATTGCCGCGGTTACTACGACCAGCGTCGTCAAAGCTGACAAGACAAACAACCTGGCTTTAAACATTTCTATTCCTCCAGTGTGATTGCGAACGTGCTTCGGTTTTTGCAGCGGCGTTATAAGAGTTTATGTACCCACGCAAAGCCGAAGTCCTGTTCGATGTCTTTCCAAAACAGGAGGAGATTGCAGCGTCAGCCTGATGATGATTCCCACGCACCCGGTATACGCTTGCCATTCTCCCCAAATGCGGCAAGGCTCCAGCAGCGACGTGCGGACAGCTTCCTATGAAAAGGGCTCGACGTAATCCTCCCGCTAATCGAACGATACTCAAAGATCAGTGCGCGTCTGCAATTGCTTCGTCGCGAGCGTGTCCCGCTTCTTCGTGTTCGTGCTCCTCGTGAGGCACGGTCTCGGACAAGTAAACCATCGATAGCATTATGAAAATAAAAGTTTGCACAAAGGCTACGAACACTCCGAGAAGCACCGTGAAGAGCGGCACGATGGGCGCTACTAGCTTAAGAAAGGCCACTCCGATCTGATTGTCGGCATACATGTTCACAAAAAGTCGCAACGACAGCGTCACCGGACGCACGCTGTTTGACAGCAGCTCCACCACAAAGATCAGCCATCCTATCGCATACAGCATTGCGCCGCTGAGTCCCCCGGTGAAGTGTTTGAGATACTTGATGCCCTGCTGTCTAAACCCGCTCCCGATGTAGTAAAGAAATGAAGTAAGCCCGAGCGCTCCGGTTACGTTTATGCTCTCGGTTGGCGCCGCGAGCCC
>DATFXM010000166.1:0-35800 GCA_035315885.1 Blastocatellia bacterium | reverse complement strand
GACTGCGGCTGCCTTGGGTACCGGTGCCATTTGTCTTGCTGCCTTTTCCTACAGATCCGTCGCCCGCTGCGCGGCCACCAGACGCGACACTCTCGGTTCTCATAACCCAGAACTCGTCTGGGGGCGCGCTTGAGTTGGCGTGGGCGTCGCCGGGCGAGTCGCCGCCGGCGCAGGAGGTGGAGGCGGAGCGGGCATACTCTCCTTTGTAAACCGAGGAAGCATTTCGTCCCGCATCGCAAGTTGGTACACCGCCGCCGCTACCACTATGGCTGACTTCTTGGCGTCATCTTCGATGATCCGTTCGTAAGTGTCGAGATTGGTGTGCCAGGTTGCGCTTCCGTACTCGATCGGATCCTGGTTCATCCCTATACCAGGCAGTCCGGCGTGATTGAAAGACGTGTGATCTGAACCCCCGATAGCGCGGCCTTTTGTGGCGATCGCCCCAGCTACACCGAGGTCTTCAAACGGCGCGAGCGCCTCGCGCACGATTGTCGCGGCCTCGGGAGGTCCGAAGACTCCGGCACCGCGAGCGCGACCGGTGCCCGAATCGATGTTGAAATACGCAACCAGCTTTGAAAACTCAGGCTTGGGTTCTTCGGCGGAGCCGAAATGCTCCTTGACGTAAGCCTGTGAGCCAAGCAGTCCTTGTTCTTCGCCGCTCCAGAGCGCTACGCGAATTGTTCGCCGAGGCTTGACCCCGATCACCTTCAGGATTCGAGCCGCCTCCATCATCACCGCGCAACCGATCGCATTGTCAGTCGCCCCCGTCGCCGCATGCCACGAATCCAGATGCCCGCCGAGCATCACCACTTCGTCTTTCTTATCGGTACCAGGGATTTCGGCGATTGTGTTGTAGGCAGTTTTACCCTCGGGGTAGATGTGATTCACGATAATGAACTCGAGCTGTACCGGCGCGACGTCCGCAAGAATTCGAGTTATGCGCCCGTAGTCCTCGTTGCTCATCACGATCGTAGGAAGCGCCTTCGTCAGGTCGAAGGTCCGATTGTTGAACGCGCGAATCTGGCGGTGCTCGCGGCCCGCGTCGTTTACTCGGATCAATGCGCCATTCGACACCAGGAACTGATCCAGTTGCTCGTTGATCTGCGCAGGCGTCAAAGGCTTCGGACCCTCCTGCTGCTGTTGTTGTTCCTGCTGACGCGGACCGCGATTTCCGAACGCACCGGCATTGGGATTATTAGGATCGAACCGCTCCTTTGCCTGCTTGTCGTCAATTCGTGCGGACGGCGGCGCAATCGTCACCGGAACAATCTGGTGCTTGCCGGCAAACACGATTTTGCCTTTTACCTTTGACGCTTCTGCCGAGAGAAACTTTGTGAAGTCTTCCTGTGTGGGCTTCTCGGGCAGGATCATCTGGTACACTTCGGCGCTCACGGTTCCATTTGTGCCTGGCGTCCACGCGAGCACTTCGCAGGTCAGTACATCCTGTACGGGCGATATGATGTGAGCGGTCAGCCGCTCATTCACCCAGCCGGGATGACCAAAGTCCCACGGTTCGAGGTGCGCGTTTTCAAATCCCCAGGAACGCATCCGGTTGGCGGCCCACTCGCCCGCCGCTCTTAGATTTGGCGACCCGGTCAACCGCGGACCATAGACGTCGGTGAGAAAATGCATCGTCCGCATGATCTGAGAGTTTTCGTTTCCTTCTTTTCTGATTCGGGTGTTGATCTCGTCAGTAGATGGTTGTTGCGCGAAACCCTGCGAATAGGCTGCGAGCAGGACGAGCAACAGCGAGAAGACCGACGTCTTTTTCATCATTATTCTCCGGAGGGAGGTGAGAGTTCCACTGAGATGCGGGATTATACAGTGGTGTAGCGAAGGGGCGAAGGGACACGCGCGGACGCTGGGAGGAGGGGACGCGGGGAGGATAGAAGGGCCGAATGGGCGAAGGGGCACCTGCTTGGTTGAGTTTTCGAGTACCTGCAAACTTTTGCTTCACGGCGTCTCCACGTCTCAGCGTCGCCCCTTCGCCCCTCCCCTCCTCCCGGTAGAAGTTACAGCGAATCAACAACCAGGGATGAGCCCATCCGCTTCAGGCGAAGGACCACTACACCACAGGTTGGATTGGTTATCCTGAAGAAGCGAACCGCTCCATCAGGTATGAAGTTCCCAATCTTAATGCCGCCCGCTTTGTGAACCTGCACCTTCGTTCCGCCCTCTTTGACCGCCGAATCGCCCGGCACCAAAGTCGAACCAGTCGCATCCGTAGACACTTCCACCGTGACACCGTCCTTAAACAAAGGCGTCGAGTTCCCCAATACTCTGAAGTTCAGCTTCTTCTTGCCGCTGAAGCTGATGCTCGTCGTATCTACATTCGGCGCCGGCTCAGAGATCGAAAAATTAGCGTTGCTCTGATCGCTGCTGACAGCGCTTGTGATGCTCGTCGCTCTCACCAGCACCTTAACCGACGCCACACACAGATGCGGTACCGTCCAGTTGAACGTGCGCGCCATCGCACCGAGCGCCGGCTGCGTCGGATTCAGCGCGGTTATAGGTGTGAACGTAGCGCCATTGTCCGTCGTGTAGAAGAGGTCAAAGCCCCTTACCTGATCTTCCAAACCAGCGCCAACCGTCCAGGCGATCGGGAATACCTGGTCCCAGTGCAAGGATTCGCCGCCATTGGGCGCAGTGAGCACTACCAACACTCCGACGTCCTGAATTTTGAAGTCGGCGTTGCTGTCGTCCTGTCCCGTGCCTCCGGAAGTGTCCTCCACAGTTATTCGAATTCGCGCGGTGGAAGAATTGATTCCAGTCGGCACGTTCCAGTCAAATGAACGTGCGCTTCCCGAGACCGTCGTTGTGATGGTCGTGTTGAAGTGAGCTCCGCTGTCCAGCGACAGTCTGATCTCGAAATGGTCAATCGTGTCGGCGCCATCCGCGTCGGCCGCGTCCCAGGTTACGTGAAACACTCCGCCACCCGGAGCCACTTCATTGCCATTAGGCGCAGTCACCGTCACAGTAGGGTTCGCGTTCACCGGGGGCACGTTTGCCGCCGCCGCAAGCAGTATGTAGGCCTTCCCTGCCGCGGGTCTCGCTACCGACTGGACTAACGGCCCTGCCAGCGGTGCGCCGACAGCGATGTCGCCGCCTCGATTGTTATCGAAGTCACCCGTCGCGATCGCCCAGCCGAGTTCGTCATTGGGACTCTCCCCGATGATCCGTGCGTCGTCCTGTCCAAGCGCGACGTCGCGAGCCGGGAACCTGAAGAAGTCCGACCCGCCAAACAGGATGTGCACTGCCCCTTTCTTCGACAGAGCCCCTGGTGCGCCGATGAGGACATCCGGTATCGCGTCGGTATTGTTGATTGTGTTAACTCTCCCGCGAGTGATCGAAGAGCCAAGATGGTCGCCCGCAGCGGACCCGATCACCGTCAGGTCCACGACACCGAGAGCAACATCTATTCGCAGCTCAGTAGCGCCGCCCGTCGGGTTCAAATCCGACCCGCCGGCAATAACGAATGCTTCACCCGCGCCCGGTCGCGAGCCACCCGTTGCTCCCGAGTCGGGAGCGCCGACGATTATGTCCGCAGAACCATCGCTATTGACGTCTCCCACGGCCAGCGCGGCGCCGAGATGGTCGCCTCCCTCTTCTCCGTAGATCGATATGTTTGGCCCGGTCGCGTTGATGTCAAAGTTCCTTGTTGTAGCAGGCGGGGTTGGAGTTAGATTCGCGCCTCCGAAGATCACAAACGCGGCTCCGGTGTCGGCAACAGCCCCCGAAGGGTCCGGCCTGCTTGCATTGGGGGCTCCGACGACAAGGTCTGCGCCGGTGCCGCCGTTGACGTCGCCGATTGCTACCGAAGCGCCAAGCCGGCTGTCTGTCTTTCCAAATATTCTGGCGGCCGGTGCTCCAGCCGGGGTCGCGAGATCAACTACCTTTGTAGTCGCTTGCGGGTTCGCAAGATTGCTTCCGCCGGCGACCAATTCGGCAGCTCCACCGTTAGATCGCGGTGAAGGTGATGGCCCCGTCAAATTCGGTCCCTGGCTGGCGGGCGCACCTACTAAAAGGTCGAGGCCGCTGCCTCCTAGCACATTGCCTACGACCAGCGCGCTCCCGAATGCATCGCCTGCGGCTTCGCCGAGGACTACAACGTTCGACGTGTTCGGCGTTGCGAGATCAACCGTACCGCCCGCGAGTCCGTCTTTGCCGAAGAAGATGTAGACGGCTCCCGTCATGGCGTGGCCGGGCGCGCCAAAGATCAAATCGTCGATACCGTCTCCGTTGACGTCGCCCGCGGCAACTGCGAAGCCGGCCTGGTCGTTATTCGAAGCTCCAAAGATCGAAATGTCGGGCCGCTTAGTAGCATCGGTCTTTGCGTCGATCACCACCGGTGTCGAAAAGCTCGTCGTGCCGAAGACTACGTAGACAGCGCCCGCGTTTGGACGCGCAGGAGACGCGGCAGGAGTGAGATCCGCGTCTGGAGCGCCGATTATCAGATCGGGAATACCATCGTGGTTGAGGTCTCCGACTGCGAGTGCATGCGCTCGAGGAAAAGGATCTGTGCCGTTTCCCGAGAGGTGATCGCCTTCTGACGCGCCTACGACTTGCACGTTAGCGGTTGTCGACCCGAGATCGATTAATTGAATCGTTTGTGGGGAGAAATCCTGTGCGGATGCTCTATTGAAATTAACTGCTGATGTGCTTGTGAGTAAGAGCACAATAAGCAGACATACGATAAACGATCCGCGACGAGGCGGAACACTACTACCCGACATTCCTGGTACCTCCTGGACATTGTGGTTGAGAGTCGATGTGGAAGACGTGGATTTTACGCTCGCGGTCTCAAAAAAAACAATTTAGAAATCAGAAAGCAACATGATCGCAATAGTTTTGTGGAACACGGCGAAGGGAGAAAGGGAGACGCGGGGAGGAGGGACGCGGAGACGAGGGAAGGGGTGAAGGGGCGAAGGCGACGCAGAGACGCGATGAGAGCAAAAAGTTTGCAGGTACTCCAGAGCTCAATTGCTCAACCAAGCAGGTTGCCGCTTTGCCCATTCGCCCCTTCTCCCCTCTCCGCGTCCCTCCTCTCCGCGTCTCCTCCGCTTATTTCACATCATCAACTTTGATTCTCAGTTCAGTCCCGTTACACCTGATTTCCGGCGCGTACATCGCTTGCCCAAGAACCGGTAGCGCGTGGAACTTGCCCGGTACCTCTGCTCGGAGATCGTACCTGATCTCCCAGACACCCTGTTTCAGCTTGTCGATAAACAGCGCCACCTTCCTGTCGCGCAATTCCTGATAAACCCAATGAGCCTGGCCGGTGTAGTCGGAAGGTTCCCTCTCGTTATGCGATCTTCGGAGGTCGGCCTGAACCGCGCGCTGCTGGTAGCCGTCTGTTCCTGCGTCGGACGAAGCCGAAACCGGGTTGCCAAATCGTCGCTCGACGGTTCCCGACTTCAACTCCTGGGCATATAGAGGAGCTCCGCTGCGCAACTGAACCGCCTCGAGTCCCGCCGGCTTGAGATCCTCGAACAGCAAGTACTCGTAGTTGTTCTTTGTTTCGATCGTGAGCACGACCTCCACGCGCTCGCCGCTCGCTACCGACTCGCCATCCCCCAGCGGCACGCGGTCATATACATAGCCCTTGAGCAGTGTCGGCTTGCCGACAAGCTTGTAGTACTGTCGGCGCACAAAGATTTCGTTGCCAACTGCCGTCACCGGCTCTTCAAGGCTGAAATACTGACCGGTCGCCGAGAAATAAAGCGGCGTAGTCCCACTGCGCCGGGTTATCCGGATCTCGTTCTTCCCGTCTTTGATAAAGCTCGAGTCAACCGCAAACTGGCTTGGCGCAGCCAGTGCGTCCTCTCCTTGCAGCTTGCGAGACGCAATCTGATGTCCGTTGACCAGGAGATCATATTCGACATCGGGCATCAGCTCCTTGCTTCTGTGAAGGTAGTCGTTCAACGTCAGCACCGCGATCGCCGTGTCGCGAGTGTTGCTCCACTGCGCGCCTCTTCTGTTCCTGATCAGCCAGTTCGTCACCGGCTCCACCAGCTTATTCTCAGGATCAATTTCAAGCAGCGCTCGAAGAGCGAATGCCGTAGCTTCCACTCCGCCATCCGACCAGTGCCAGTAGATTCCATCCTCGCCCCAATGCGCCGTTCCAACTACCGAGTCGTTGGACTGCTGTCTGCCTTCCTGTATGACGGACACGTCCGGAGTGGTGTCGATCTTCACTCCGTTCTCCAGGTTCTGTATCAGCGTCTTTGCGCGAGTCGAATCGCCCAGATGTTGGGCGGCAAGGGCCGTGAGCGCTCGAGTGTATGCGTTAAGCCGGTCGCGGTTCTTCCAGATATTGTCCAGAGCCTTGGCTTGAAATGAACCGACTGAGCCGGCTCTAGTCGAATGGTGATACACCGCCAGGGCATGCAACATCCAGGCTTGCATATCGTAGTTTGCTTCTTCCTCGACGATTTCCTTGTCCAGAAAATCGACTCCGTGCTTGAGCACATCGGACTTGATGTCCACTCCTGCGTCGCGCGCCAGCGTGAGCCCCCACACTACGTACGCCGACATGAAGTGATCGCTCTCTCCTTCTTTCCACCAACCCCATCCTCCGTCCGAATGCTGGAACCCGTAGAGTCGATCGAGACCCTGTTTGATCATATCGTCAAGCAGCCGCAGATCCCTCTTGCCGTTCGGATGCGTAGCGTCAGCGGTTGAAGTCTCAATGCCTCCGAACACCCGAGCCATCACCACTTCAGGCTTCAGTCCAATGTCCCTCAGAGTCTTCCTGGTGATCGCTGCAGGCAGAAAGCGGCTCATCGTCTGTTCGGTGCAACCGTAGGGATAGTTCACGAGGTACGGCAGTGCATCGAGCATCGTCACCGCGAGACTCGGCGCTACCTGAACGCTGAGCACAGTAGACTCGCGTTTGCGATCAGCCGGAATGTCCAGCTTTAAAATGGCCGCATCGCCACGTAGCTTGCCGGACTTGGTGACGAACTTCTCGATACCGTGCTCAAAGATCGGAAAGCTCTTTTCCATGGCATCAGCGTACTTGTTTCCTCGCGCCTGGACTTTGAGCTTCGCCGTACCGGGATCGGTTACCGCAACGAGCCAGTCGGCCCGCGCCTCGCCCGAAGGCGGTACCGCGAGCGACGCCCGTTCGCCTTTCACCGCCTTGCCATCGATCACGATTCCCGTGACGGTAACGCCGTCGGCTGCGATGGAGGGCAACACCTGCATCGGCTTATCGGTGTTGTTGTTGATCACCGCCGAAACGGTCACCGAATCGCCGGCAACAAAGAAGCGTGGGGCTTCAAGCCTCACGATCAGAGGTTGCTTTGTTTGTGCAGTCGCTGATGCGATTCCGAACTGGTTTCCCTCACTGAGCGCCCGCGCGGTTGCTGTCCAACCAGTGAGGGACTCGGGGAATTTGACCTTCAACGTTGCGGTCCCGTTCTTATCGGTGACTACGTCCGGCACCCAGAGAGCAGTCGTACGAAAGTCGCTTCGGACCTGCACGGCAGGCTCTTGTTGGAAGCGCTTCATTGCGTCTTCTTCCTTGATTCCCGCCTGTCCCGCCACATATCCGACCGGAGCATTAGTTGATTTCGCTAAGTGGGATTCATTTGTGCCGGCGAAGGTCACGGCGTCCACGGTTGCTTCACTCCGCGGCATAATCATGTCCCTGTTGACGACTTGGCGATTCCCGGAACCCGCCCCGCGTCCGGCCCCGACACCTCCACCCCCACCTGCGTTGTACCCCATGCCTCCAACCGACACCGATTGCGCTTCGGCCTGTGCTAGAAGCTTCTGGTCATAAAGCTGCTTATCCTTGCCTTCAACTAGAGTGATGTACGCTTTCTGTTGAAACGTGCTCGTAGTCTGTACAATCTGAGCCCGCTTCTGGCCAAAATAGAACTGCCGGGGATCCCCCGCGTAGTCGCGTTGAATGTAGAACACCGACTCATCGACCAGACCCAGCGCGACTTCCGAAGCAACTGGCCGCCCTGCCGAATCCTTCGCGGTGACTGTGAAAGTGCCCTCCTCTCGCGGCTCGTATTGCGCGCGATCCGGTCTGACTTCCACATTCAGAAAGTTTTCGACCGGAGGGACGATCACCTGCTTCATATCGACGTAGAACTGTCGGTCGTTAACCATTGCGGCATGCAGAAAAACATTTGGTACGTGAGTCTGGTTGATCGGCAGCTCCACGAGTTTCACGTTGCCGGTGAGGTGAACGAGCTGGCAGTTGTAGAGGTCGTCACCTTCTATGCTGAACAGGACATAGCGATCGTTTGCAGGAGCAACCAGAAGCACCGGCGCAGTCTCACCGGTATGGAACGTATCTTTGTCCACGATGATCTGGACGCCGCCGTACCGGTAGCCGATGTCGGTTATTGCGTTGGACGCCACCCAGACGGCAGTCTCTCCGCGAATCGGAGCCGAGCCCTTCTCGGAGCTTGTCCAAACTACGCGGTAATACCCTACCCGCGGGGGGACAAAGCTGAGCTCGGCTTCGCCTTTGTCGTCGGTCTTCAGCGTCTGAGTCAACACGTCTTCGTGCTCGTAACCGCGAAACTTCAGCTTCCATCCGCTTGGGCCCGTGCCGGTAATTGGCGGGAACTGGCCACGTCGCTGCAAAGTCTCCAGTTCCGGACCCTTAACCTCGCGCCCGGAAGGATCAGTCCACACTTCGTACCAATAGTCGCGAGTCACCGTTACTCGGCCCTCGACGGAGACTGGCTGGTCGTTCGCATCCAGCGCCTTGACGTCGACTTGAATCTTGTCCTGCGGGCGGTACAAGTAGTGCTTGACTCTCGGATAAACGTAGTAGCGCTGTGAGGTCACCCTTACAACGTCCGAACCCACCACCTCGCGACGCGAGGAGTCAGTCACCCGTGCTTCGATCGTGTATTCCAGATCCATTCCCGAGCGCACAGAATCAAATGAGACCTTCGCCTGTCCCATCGCATCAGTCTTGAGAGTCTCTCGCTTAATGACCTGATTCCCGCGGCGGGCGTAAAAGCGCTGAGAATCGATGTCCTCGTAGTACCACTCGTACTTACGAGGTTCATACCAGACTCGATAGAGCGGGTTCTGGTAGACGATGACTTCTACCGACGCATTCGCGACGGGACCGCCAAAGTAATAATCAGCGTGGAGCGTAGCTTCGATCTTGTCGCCCAGTCGAAAGATCTTCTTCCTGCCGTTTTCTTCTGGTGTACGGACGCTCACCTTATACTCGGGCAGCTTGTACTCTTCGAGCCTGAAAAGCGTCGCGCCTCCCACGATCGTTCGTCTACCCTCGGTCCAAAAGTCCATTCGGTACTCGCCTAGCGGCATTTGGTCGCTCACCTCCAGCGAGCCCCATGCGCTGCCAAAGGCGTTCAGGTCGGCTTTTCCTTCTTTGACTTTTGTTCCGCGCGCATCGGTGATCTGGTATTCGAGAACCTCGTGAGCAGGAGTCGAGTAGTTGTCGTTGTCGCAGCGCCGCGCGAAGAATTTCCACTGAACCGTTTCACCAGGCCTGTAAGCCGGCCGATCGGTAAACGCAAAAACCCGCCAGTGCTGCTGGTCCTGGCGATACCAGTAGTTGTAGCCGAGTGTGAAGGCTTGCTTGTCTCCCGATGACGCAGCAACAAACACAGAGTCGCGACCCTGCGAAGCAGTGAAGTCGAAGCGTGCAATGCCGTCCGACCCGGCAGTTCGCGTCTGCTCGTGCCAGGAGTACCGGGTTCCGTCGTAGGCGTGCTCCCACAGCCTGACCTTCGCCTGCGGAATCGGCGCTCCGGTGTTTACGTCGCAGACATAAGCCAACGCCTGCCTCGCTGCAGTCTTGAGAACTACAGAGGCGTCAGTAACCAGTATCAGGTCTCGAGCATGAGCTGTTTCGGAGGTTGCTTCGACAAGGTAGGCGCCGGTAGATAACTTGCCGTCGACCCGGAAGTCCTCGCTACCGGGCACGAAGTCGCCTTTGTCTTCGATTTGTTTCAGCATCGACTTCACGCGCGCACCTTTGGTAACGCGATCCATCCAACTGCCCGCGCTTTGATCCTTGTCGAAGCCCAAGTCTCCAGTCAGGTCCACTCGGTAAAACTCCAGATCGATGCGCTTGACGTTTCGCCACCCAAGACGAAACTGAATCTCGGAACCGGGAACGAAGATCGTCGAGACGTAGAGCTCTAAGTGAGGTTTGCTGATCTGCTCTATTGCGGCTACCACCTGATCGTAGTATCGGCTTTCGCCCTTCTTGTGCTCGGCTACAAAACGGCGGTAAAGCTCGAGCGCTTTGACGTAGTCGGGCTTTTGTTGCCATTGGTTGTTTTCGTACTCGACTCTTCCATAGCTCGCCATCCAGTCGGCGTAGTAGAACAGCGCATCGTCGTACCAGTCGCTGGACTTGCCGTATTTGATGGCCGCATCAAACTCGTCGGGCACGCGTTGCCGATCGTTCCAGTCTCCTCCTATCCCGCGAATCGTCATCGCGATGAGGAAGTGAAGGTGGGCTCGATCGTTGTCGGTCTGCGCAATCTGTAGTGCGTTCTCGAGCAACTGACGCGGTATGTAGTTTCCGTAGTATCCGTATCCGTAGTTTTGATCCGCCCACGAGGGCCTCGCCACCTTCCACACCACTTCGAGATATCGGTCGCGAGCAGTACTGAGATCGGGAGAGCCGGCCCACCAGTCCATAGCGTTCTCATAGAAGTGCCACGCCTGCTGCCAGTTGTGAGTTTGCATTCTCATCCACCAGAAGTCTCCGAGCGACTCCTGAACTTCGGCCCACAGGTTGTCGCGGTCTTCGGCGCGGCGGATGTCGCGAGCTAAGGCTTCAAGCTGCTGTTGAGCGGTTTCGAAATTCGTCGAGTCCCGAACATTAGTAGCAGCCTCCGCGCGCCAAAGCGTATCGGCCAGCCTGAAGTCCACCCAGCGCGCATCTGCCGGCGACAGTTGAAGCTCTCGGATCTGAAGATAGATTTCGCGGGACTTGCTGTAGGACTTCTCGGCGTACAGTTTTTCAGCCTGGTTGCGAAGTGCGGCAAATTGAGACCCCGCCTGAGAGCGATCCGCATGAACAACCAATCTGGTCGCGGTCAACGCAACGGAGCAGAGAAGGAGTACGAGAACGAGAGATTTCATCACTCAACCGCCTTTTTGTGTTTGTTGGCGATTCATTGATACTCTTTGCGCTTTTTGTCCGCAGTCTGATGAAAAGGGCAGTTGCGGCCCGACGGACTAAACGCAATGGCACGGGGGAAGTTGCCAATTAACTGAACGCGCGCCGGTTCATTTGTTGCATAAAGTGAGCGTACCGATGTGGGGACTCGACCAGGCATATTAACGCGTGATGGCTCCGCATCAACGATAATTTCTTGTATAGTCGGGGCAGCAGGCGGCAGTAGCTGCGCAGGACGGCTTCTGAACCTGAACCGCCTACTGCAACTGCAGACAGTTCCGCACTATGTTGAATAGAGTTCTCCTTCTCTCAGCGTCCGCAGGCGCGGGCCATGTGCGCGCCGCTCAAGCACTCGAACGCGCTTTCAACGAAACCGGGATGGCGCTAGAACTGCGTCACATCGATTCGCTTGAGTATACAACCAAAGTCTTCCGAAACCTTTATTCGCGAGCGTATATCGAGATGGTCAATCACATGCCAGACGTACTCGGCTGGCTGTACGATCAATTCGATAAGCCGTGGAAGAACGAGAGGCGGAGGCTCGCGTTCGACAAGCTCAACACGCGTCCGTTTGTAAAACTGCTAGGTGAGTATCAGCCCGATCTGGTGATCTCGACCCATTTTCTCCCGGCAGAGATCATCTCCTGGCTGAAGGCTAAGCAGCGTTTGAACACGAAGCAGGCGATTGTGGTTACGGACATCGATGTACATGCAATGTGGCTATGCCATCACTACGAGCACTACTTCGTGGCCCTCGATGAAACTCGCGAACACCTGGTCAAACTTGGAATCGCACCCGAGAAGGTCTCTGTTACCGGCATCCCCGTTGATCCGGTCTTTTCTCGCCAGAAAGACAAGCGAGCAATGCGGTTGAAACACGGACTGGACCCGAATCGGATCACGATTCTGGTATCGGCGGGCGGCTTCGGTGTTGGCCCCATAAAGAACCTCGCGCGCTCGCTGCTTGAGCTTCGACATCCTGCTCAGATTGTTGCCATTTGCGGCAGGAATGAAAAGTTGAAACGCGAGGTTGACCATATCGCCGCGGAGGCTCGCAGTGATGTTCTTATGAATGCGATAGGATTCACGTCCGAAATCGATGAGTACATGGCTGCCTCTGATCTTCTGGTCGGCAAGCCTGGAGGGCTGACTACTTCCGAGGCGCTTGCGCGAGGTCTGGTGATCGTCGTTGTTAACCCGATACCGGGCCAGGAAGAGCGTAACTCGGATCACTTGCTGGAGGAGGGTGCGGCGATTCGCTGCAACAACCTGCCGGTGCTGTCGTACAAGATTGATCGGCTGCTCGATGATGCGGCGAGATTCGATCAGATGCGCAAAAACGTTTTGAGGCTGGCGCGCCCGCGCGCGGCATTCGACATCGTGGAGAAGGTTTCAAAGTACTGATTGCTGAGTGGAGCCTTGGGATTATCGGGTTTCGGTGAAGACAAATCTTATTGTAATGTCAACGCTGAACCTTGAACTTGTGGCCTTTTCGGAGCCGACATCAAGACCCGTGAAACAATCTATTTGATTGCCTTCCTGCTTGGGGCGGGCGTGTTGCTGTACCTCGGACGAGACCTGGTGCAGGGTTCGGCTTTCGTGACGTGGGGCTTGACCTTCGCCGCGTCCACCAGTGTAGCGGTGCTGATCGCTTCCTTGTACCGAGTTCGAATCGAGTTGCAAGCGAGCCGCCATCAACTCGCGCGAAAGGATGCCGAGCTGAGCTTTGCACTCGAAGTCCAGCGCGCCTTGTTCCCCCGCCAGCTTCCGGAGGATGGAGGTCTCGAGTTCTCCGCGATCTGCATTCCGGCTCGCGGAATCAGCGGCGACTACTATGACGTGATGAGACTTCCCGATGGACGGCTTGTGTTCGCAATAGCGGACATCAGCGGCAAAGGGATTTCCGCAGCAATACTCATGGCGAACCTGCAGGCGCTGCTGCGCGCTCTGGCTTTGACGCTGGATTGTCCTACGGAAATCTGCTCGCATCTCAACCGGCATCTGTATCAGGTGACCGATTCGACAAGGTTCGCGACCTTTTTCTACGCCGAATGGCGCCCCACTGAACGCACGCTGAGATACGTAAACGCCGGACACCATCCGCCAGTCTTTTTCGCAAACTCGGGGTCTTCCAATTCGAAGGGAAGCATGATCATCGGAGGCTTGCCTCTCGGAGTTTTTCCAGAAGCTGAGTTTCAGAGCGGCGAAGTCGGGCTGAATCAGGGCGATCTGATGGTGCTCTACTCGGACGGAGTAACCGAAGCCGCGTCTGAGATGGGTGAGGAGTTCGGCGAGAAACGACTTCAACAACTGGTCGCGAGCAACGGAAGCAGGCCGCTGTCCGAAGTCAGGTCGGCGATACTCGATGCTGTCGGTAAGTGGTCAGGTCAGGAACAGGAAGACGATATGACGCTACTACTCGTTCGAGCGGGTCGCCCGGAGGAGACACAATGAACATCGGAGGCTACGGAGTGCGAGAGCACATGAGGCTGCTGGCGCCCATGTTCGGGCTGATCGCAGCAGTATGGGTGTTGCGCTGGGTGCTTGAGGCGTTGGGGGCGCCCCACATGCTCGTGAAGGTCGTCAGCGTAAGCGGCGCCACCACCCTCGCGATTCTAATCTCCGTCGGACTCCTCCACTTCAGGTGCGTCGGCGGTTACTCGAGCGTAGCGCTCGCCTCGTTTCTGCTTGTCGTGTGGGAACAACTTCTGATCGTGGCCGCAATCTTGTTTTCCGTGGCCACCGGAATCTTGAATGTCTTCAGCGAACCCGAGTACTCATTCAAGGGCGACGACCCGCATCACATAAAACACATCGTAGGTCATCTGACCTTTGGAGTCGGAGCAGGAGTCTTGCTCGGGTCTGCTACGGGCTGCCTTCTGCTATGGCTTCTGCGAAAGCTCGTCCCGTCGCGAACGAGTTGTCAAGTGGAGTCGAGATAATGACCGCCGAGAAGATCGAAGTCGAAGTCACAAGAACTTATGTCCAGATGACTAGTCCGTCGGAGCTTGATGCACAGCGCGTCGACGACGCGGATGTGCGCGTAGAGCAGGTCATCGACTGCCCGGCCTCTTTTTATCGCTACCTGTACTGCGAAGTAGGGCGGCTGTATCACTGGGTGGACCGGACCGTCTGGAGCGACGACGAGACTCGCGTGCATCTGTCGAGACCGGAAATAACGCTGTGGGTCCTGTACCGACGAGGTGCGCCCGCGGGATACTTCGAGCTGGAACGTCACGAGGACGGATCGACTGAGGTGGCGTACTTCGGATTATTACAGGAGGCGATCGGTCGCGGACTTGGCAAGCACCTGCTGACCGAAGCGGTCGAACGCGCGTGGGCGATGGGCGCCGCGAGGGTTTGGCTTCACACCTGCACGCTGGACGATCCGGCGGCTCTTCCGAATTACTTGAAGCGAGGATTCAAGGAATTCAAACAGGAAAAGTATACGACTACGATGTCGTCGGAGGAGCGGCAAGAGGGAAAGTGGGTAAAGTAGTACTCAGGCTCTCGAATGTCGCGCTAAAGCACCGCTGGGAGCACCTGTTTACCGTACATCTCTACGCACTGTTCCTCTTCGCCATTCATCAGGTAGATATTGAACTGCGTCACGCCGACTGATTCGAGCTCTTTGAGCCGGCGAACATGTTCCTCGGCCGGCCCTACGATGGCGAAACGATCTACGATCTCGTCCGACACGAACTCGGCATTTGAGCTGCCGACTTCGGCGTGATGAAGGTAGTCGTAGCCGCGGCGGTCCTTCACGTAGGCGGTCAGCTCTTCCGGTAACTCTTCGGGCTTGTAGCGAGACACAAGATCTACGACATGGTTCGACACCAACGCCGGGAACCACCGCACTCTGTCGCGTGCTGCGTTCAAGTCGTTGGAGACCCAGACGGGCGCCGCACTCATAACTCTGATTTTTGAAAAGTCTCGACCAGCTTCTTCCGCGCCTTCGCGCACAAAGCCCAGACACCACTTGATGAGATGGGGATCGGCGAACTGCAGAACTACGCCGTCTGCGACACGGCCCGCGCAGCGAAGGGCTTTCGGCCCGTAGCCTGCGATCCAAACCGGGGGCACGCCATGATTCGACCATCCCATCTGGATCTCGCGTCCGTCATACTCGATCTTTTTCCCAGCGCACAAATCGCGGACGACCTGAACTGTGTATTCGAGTCGTTCGAGAGTTGTGGGTTTCTTGCCCATAACTCGACGTGAGCTGTCGCCTCGGCCGATTCCAAGATCCATTCGCCCGCCGGATATGTTATTGAGCGTGGCAAGCAGACTGGCAGTGACTGTTGCATCGCGGACCGCGGGATTTGTGACACAGGTGCCGATACGCATGCGCTGGGTATTCAGCGCCATGAGCGTCATAAGGGGATATGGCTCCTGCCACAGGACGTGCGAATCGAAGATCCAGCCATAACCAAAGCCTGCGGCTTCGGCTTGTCTTGTAAGCGCCACAAGCCGTTCGTGGTGCATGTCGGGTTTGAAAGTAATAGCAAACTCCATAGTTCTGAGTTCTAGTTCTGAGTTCTGAGTTATTTGGATAGCATCAGGTTCGAACCGCCATTTGACATAAGCATGTCATAGGCCGTCCTTTCGAACAGACGCACGAAGACTACCAATAATTCGTCCAACCTCCTCCGCCTGGGCAAGCAACTGACTGAACTCGCCTTGATTCAGATACCCGGCATCCAGTGCTACGTATAGCTGCGAACGAACTTCAGCACAAGATGCCTTGGCGGTCGACAAGAACTGATGAAACTCCGTAGACCGCTTTCTCTCAAATCCTTCCGCAATGTTGGACATTATCGATACCGCCGCTCGCTGTATCTGCGAACGAAGACCGAGGTCTCGAGACCACTCGGTACGACGAGTGCATTCATAAACTCGGCGAGTTAACAATCGGGCCTTTTGCCATGCAATCAAATCCTCCAATTTGCTAATTCCCATGACTCCATACTCGAGAGGGGATCGCGAGCGGAGTCTCTATTTTCGTTCTTTTGGCAAAGTTCGCAAGAGCAAACTTCCCACTCAGAACTCAGAACTCAGCACTCCATAAGTCTCCGGACGGCGGTCGCGATAAAACTGCCACGTGTTCCGTACTTCACGGATCTCATCCAGATTCAGATCAGCTATCACCAACTCGTCGTTGTCGCGCGAGGCCTGCGCGATGATCTTTCCGCGCGGGTTGCAAAAATAACTCTTGCCGTAGAACTCCCCGATGTCCCAAGGCTGCTCGTGACCTACTCGGTTGATCGCACCTATGAAGTAACCATTCGCCACCGCGTGAGCCGGCTGCTCGAGCTCCCAAAGATACTCCGACAAACCCGCTACCGTCGCCGACGGGTTGAACACAATCTCAGCACCTGCCAGCCCAAGGGCTCGCGCTCCTTCGGGGAAGTGACGATCATAACAGATGTAAACACCAATCCGCGCAAAGGCGGTGTCGAACGCCGGATAACCCAGATTCCCCGGCTTGAAATAGAATTTCTCCCAGAAGCCGGGCGCAACGTGCGGGATGTGATTCTTCCGATATTTGCCCAGATATTTTCCGTCGGCATCGATCACCGCGGCAGTGTTGTAATAGACTCCGGTGATTTCTTCCTCGTATATCGGAACGATGATCACCATCCCGTGCTTGCGAGCCACGTCCTGCATCAGCTTCACCGTTGGACCATCGGGAATCTTCTCTACCGAGTCGTACCAGCGAGTCTCCTGCTCCGCGCAGAAGTACGGCGTGGTGAAGACCTCTTGCAGGCAGACTATCTTCACGCCCTGCTTTGCGGCTTGTTCAATGAAGCCGAGGTTCTTTTCTAAATTTGCCTGTTTGATTTTTTCGATCGGCTGGTCGATTGGACATGCATTGCTGGTCTGAATCAACCCGCATTTCACGATTCGAGCCATGGTGGTTCTCCTGATTGATGTTAGCCGGGACGGGTCGGACACTCATCAAACGCCAGCCACGAGAAATGCACTCAGGCGGCTTCCGGCATTAGCTTTAAAACTTGACTTCCAGATCAATCCACGTTGTTTGTGGCAGGCCAGCTTGTAATGCCGGATCAAACTTGTACTGCAGGATGGCCTCGACCGCCCGCTGATCCAGTCCGTATCCTCGGCGATCGACCACATACGCGCGCGCCGCTCGGCCGTTTGCGGCGACCAACACTCGCAGTCGCACCGTCCCAAAACTGTTTGCGTTGTTGGCGCGCTCGGTTGGAGCGGCCTTCACCGACTGCCTTATCGTCACCGACCTGGATTGTTTGTCGTAACGGTTCTCCGCGATGACTCCTGTGACTCGGCGTGGCCGCGCCGCCTGGTCGGTGGCCGACTTGTGAGTCTCGGTGCGCAGGTCCTCGATCGAATTCTGAACGCACTGCTTAAAGGCTTCGCGAGCGGCGTCGCTGGTCTTCAGCATGTCTACGGTGACCAGTGCGGCTCGGAGATGCTCCTCCGATTCAGGCTCGCCGATCTGTCCCAATGCCCACGCGGCGTCGTAGCGAACATCCAGTGACGGATCCTCCAGCAGCTCGGTTATTTCATCGATGCCTTCTTCATCCTGCATTAGGCCCATGGCTACGACTGCGGATGACCGGACTTCCGGTTCGGGATCTCCGAGGGCAAACGAGAGAGCATCGAGGGCCTTGCGGTCTCCGAGCATTCCCAGGGCAAAAGCGGCAGTGCTTCTGACCTCCGAGTCTTTGTCAGCCAGAAGCGGTATGACCAGACCGGTTACGCCTCGGTCCGCGATCTGCCCAAGCGCGAAGGCGGCTGCTTCTCTGCAAGGTGATTCGCGATCGGTGAGCAGCTCGGCGAGTCGCTTGACCGCGTCGCGAGCCCTGAGTGCCCCGAGTCTGTTCGCCGCATCTCTGCGGGTGCTGGCATCTTTGCTTTTGAGCGCGGCGAGCAAACCGGCCGGCGAAGATTCGGGGGAAACCTTTACCTGCGCTCCGCAAATCGGCACCGCCACAGCGATGGCGAGAAATACTGTCGCCAATCGAATGGTCATGGAAGTTGCGGCAACAATGGTAACAGAGGATGGAACTATATCAACTGGTTTCTGAAGGCGGGGTCTGTGAAGAAGTTTTGAGTTTGAGTTCTGAGTACAGGAATCTGAGTACCTGGCGCGCTTCGTGAGTCGCAGTATACTCAGAACTCAGAACTCTTTCAGATCTCACTCGCAACCGACTTGCAGTTGGTTCCAGTCTCTCCAATGTCTCCGGCGCGTGTTGACCGCTACCGGTTTTACTGAGAGCTCAATATCGAACTCATGAAGGTCCTGCGAGAGCCGATTGATTGCGTTGATCACGAATTGTCGAAACTCCTCATCAGAATCGAACGACTCACGCTGAGGCAGCAAACTGCACATTAACATTCCATACGCTTTAGGCATAACTCTACTCCCAAACTTATTCTCAGAACTCAATTAATCTCCAGCCTCGCCAAACACGGGCTCGCGTTGAATCAACGGAGGCATCCCATCGACTGCCCCCTCGTGCGAACTGAACGCGGCCAGAATCGCCGGCGCGGGCTCAAGGACATAAGCCTCCTCGCCGTGCTGCGTGGCATCCAGGCCGACAACTTCTTCTTCCTCGCTCACCCTTAACCCGATCGCGAGATCCACAACCTTCAGGATCGCAAACGTGCCGGCCGCGGCAAGCACCCACGCAATCAGCACCGCCACCATCTGGTTCAGCAGTTGTCTGGGGTTACCGTCGACCAGACCAACCGGCAGCGCGCCACCAAGCGCGTCCTTGAACACAGGATTGATTGCGGCGGTCGCAAAGACACCGGTCAGAAGCGCGCCAATCGTTCCCGCAGCTCCGTGGACTCCGAACACGTCAAGTGAATCGTCATAACCGAAACGCTTCTTGACGACCGTGGTCATGAAATGACAGAGGGCGCCGGCAATCATTCCGATGATTATGGCCGCCGCCGGTGTGACGAAACCGCTTGCCGGGGTGATTCCCACAAGGCCGGCTACCGCACCTGAAATAGCGCCAAGCACCGACGGTTTGCCGTTGCGCGACCATTCAGCCGCCATCCACCCGATCACTCCGGCCGCGGTGGCGAAATGCGTCGTCACAAACGCGGTGGTCGCCAGTTCTCCGGCACTCAGCGCGCTCCCTGCATTGAAGCCAAACCACCCGACCCAGAGCAGGCAGGCTCCGATGAAGCTGAGCACCAGTGAATGGGGCGGCGACTGTCGATCCGGATAGCCGACTCGCTTTCCGATGTACAGCGCGCAGATCAATGCCGAAACTCCGGAGCTGATGTGGACGACGGTGCCACCGGCGAAATCGAGCGCCGGAAAGCGGCCACCCAGCGTCGCGCTCAGCAGCCCGCCTTTTCCCCAGACCATATGCGCCAGCGGGTTGTAGACGAAGGTGGCCCACAGGATTGTGAACATCACCATTGCGCTGAACTTTATTCGTTCGGCAAACGCTCCGGTTATCAGCGCGGGGGTGATGATCGCGAACATCAACTGAAACATCATGAAGGTCTGTTGTGGAATAGTTGGGGCGTAGTCGGCGTTAGGAGCCAGCCCCACGCCCCGCAGCAACGCGTGGCCGAGCCCGCCAACGATTGCGTTGCCATCACCAAACGAAATCGAATACCCAAACGCGAACCACAGCACAGTGACTACCGCCATCAGAACAAAACTTTGCATCATCGTGGACAACACGTTTTTGCGGTGCACCAGGCCACCATAAAAGAGGGCCAAACCGGGACCGGTCATCATCAGGACCAGAGCACACGAAACAAGCATCCAGGAGTTGTCGGCGGCCGATTGCGCGGTCTTCAGCGAGTCTTCGAGTTTCGCGAGCCTCGCACTGGCATCATCAGTTTGCGCCAGCACTGCGACCGGCAACAGCAGGGTTATGCCCGCACACATCAAAAGACGTTTCCTGACGGCTAAGCCCATCTGGTTTGACCTCCCACGCTTCATGGATCTTTCAAAGCGGCATTGAGCCGGGAATGAATGATCAAAATGCGTGCCAGCAGGACTCGCGGTTCGCGGGCTGAAAAGTCGCGCTATTCTTGAAGATTCTGAGTGGGGCGGAGGGAGAGGTCAGGATTGCAGGCTACATGTTTGTTGGAGATTTCTGTTGAGGAGACAAAATTGTAGGAATTTCAGATTTCAAATTGAAATTTCAAATTTGAAATTTCAAAATCATCGGAAGCGGGCGGGGTCGAGCGAATACTTCTTCACCTTGTAGCCGAGTATCCGCTCCGTAGTCCCTAGAAGCTTCGCGGCACGAGCCCGGTTCCCCCGCGTAGTCTTCAACGCATCCTGTATCAGATCTTTTTCATACGCCTCGATAGCCGCACCCAGCGATAACCGCGTCACGGTGTCGCTCGCAGCCGCCGTCTGAAGCGTGGGCGGCAGGTGGTGACCATGCACTACATGCCCATCGCAAACAAGAACCGCACGTTCAACACAGTTCTCCAACTCCCTCACGTTGCCCGGCCAATGATACGTTGACAGCATGTCGATCGCCGGCGTTGAGATGCGCTTTATGCGCTTGCCATGCTCCCGTGAATACTTCTCGAGAAAATGGTCCGCCAGCAGCAGAACATCAGGCTTTCGCTCCCGCAACGGCGGTACAAAAATCGTGAACACATTCAACCTGTAGTACAAATCTTCGCGAAAAGACCCTTCCGCGATTGCCTTCTCGAGATCCTTGTTCGTCGCCGCTATCAGCCTGACGTTGACCTTGATTGTCTCGGTGCCCCCGAGCCGCTCAAACTCGCGCTCCTGCAATACCCGTAACAGCTTCACCTGCGTAGAAGGGTTAAGCTCGCCTATCTCGTCGAGAAACAAAGTGCCGCCTTCGGCCATCTCGAACCGCCCCTTCTTGCGGTTCTGGGCGCCGGTGAACGCACCTTTCTCATATCCAAACAGCTCGGATTCGATCAGGGTTTCGGGGAGCGCGGCAACGCTGACCTTCACGAACGGCTTCTTTGCGCGAGTCGAGTTGTAGTGAATAGCGTGAGCGATCAGCTCCTTTCCGGTACCCGACTCTCCGCGAATCAACACCGTCGTGTTTGTTCCGGCGACTTGCGCGACCTGCTCGTACACCTGGCGCATCGGACCGCTGTTGCCGATGATGTTCGAGAAATCGTATCGCTCCTTGAGCTCCTGTCGCAGATGAATGTTCTCGTCCAGCAAGCGCTGCCGCTCGGCTTCAACCGACCGCTGGACCTTCAGCGCCTGGCTGATCATCGAAGCAACAACTCGAAAGAATTTGACGGCACGGTCGTAGTCTCGATCCTTCTTGAAATGCAGATCGACGCTCAAAGCGCCGATTGGCTTGCGGTTCGACATGATGGGCAAACAGATAAAGGTCAGCTCCTGCTTATCGAGCCCCTTTCGCTGCGCTGCTCGATTTAGAAACAGCGGCTCTCTGCTGACCTGAGGGACGACAACTGGCTTGCCGCTCTCGACTACGCGGCCGGTGATGCCCTCGCCAAGCTTGTATCGTGCGCGAGCCCCATCCGAAGAGATTCCGATTGCTGCATCGATGTACAACTCTCCAGTCTGCTCGTTAAGCAGGGTGACCGTGCCCCTGATGATCCCGTGATGACGCTCGAGCATCTCCAGAACGCGGTGGATTGACGCCCGGAACTGCAGTGTACCGCTCAACGCCTGGCTGATTTCCAGCAGCGTGCTGAGCTTGGTCACTTCACTTGAATGGTCCTGGGGCATCCGCACCACTCCCGGTGTAAAACTCTTCCCTACAAAATTGTCGTCTTCGTCTTTGAGTTGGTACATTATTGTAGCCTTAGCCAAACGGTCAAGGACCAAAAAAGAGCCGCAAAAACAATGGCTCACGCCGATATTTGGCGCCGGTCCTGCTCTGTGCTGATTGGCTACCCGCAACAATCGTACCAGCACCATCGAGGTCAAACGTCTGTAATTCCGGGCAAAAAAGCCCGTGTTTGAGCGCTTCTTTTCAATTTCGGAAGGAGACCCTGGTCGCGCCTTTTGACGGAAATCTCTCTCGCGACTCTCGCGTCGTGTTGGACAGATCTGCCCATGTTTCTTTGAGTTTCGTCGCGACGCAGTGCTGCCCGGCACCAACGTTGCACAAAGAATCTGCGTGCAGTGTCAGGTGTGCTGTCTTCCGCTGCACCGGGTCCATGAGTGGGTACTCGTCACTCCGGTAATAAACTGTGGAGAGTTGAGTAATGAGCTGCGAGGTGGTTAATCCCGCGACGAAGGCAACGCTAGCCGGCCAGGCTGTCGCCGGCTCGTTGACTGCTGTCGTCTCCACCGATCTCAAATCAATTCGGGTCCTCGTTAAGTGCATCCTGCCCAAAGGCACCGGATGACGGCGAACGCCCAAAACTGAACTCTCTGTTCAGGCCGTCATCCCAATAGGATGACGGCCTTTTTAGTTCTGAGTTCTGAGTACTGAGTCTGAGTTCTCAGCCTCATTACCCAGCACTCAGGACTCAGCACTCATCGTGGAGGGCCTGTGAACCGAGACTGTCCCCAACAACGCCGTGCCCAACAACCCCTGCGCAACAAGAATCTCTACCGCAGCGACCTCGAGCACGACTCGTGTGGCATCGGCTTCGTCGCTAACATCAGCGGGAGCGCCGAACGCCGGATCATCGACCTGGCCCTTGAAGCCCTGGCGAATCTTAAGCACCGCGGAGCCATCGATGCAGACGGCAAAAGCGGAGACGGCGCAGGCGTCCTGACGCAAATCCCTCGAACTCTGTTCTACGCCGAAGTCGAGAGATTGGGAGTTCGCCTCGACTCCAATCAGCCGCTCGCGGTGGGGACTTTCTTCTTACCTCAGGGTCCCCCTGAACTGTGCGCAAGAATTCGAAAACAAGTCGAGGAGCTCATCATCCAGGAGGGCCTGCAGTTGTTTGGCTGGCGCCGAGTGCCGGTCAATAGCGATGCGCTGGGAATCAAGGCCGCATCGACCGCGCCGCTCATCGAGCATGCGCTAATCGGGGCGGGTTCCCACGCCAGCGACCGGTTCGAGCACCGGCTTTACACTGTGCGTCGAACGATCGAGCGCGAGTGGTCGCATCTCGATGAATTCTACGTCGCCTCGATGTCCAGCCGGACAATAGTCTACAAGGGGCTGATGCTTGGAACGCATCTTGATTCTTATTACCTGGATCTGAAAGACTCGCGGTTCGAAACCGCGCTCGCGGTTTTTCATCAGCGGTACTCTACCAACACATTTCCGAATTGGCGGCTGGCACAACCTTTCCGCATCATCTCGCACAACGGTGAAATAAATACGATCGCGGGAAACCGGCTATGGATGCGCGCCCGGGAGTCCGAGCTCTCTGCATCCACACTTGACGCTGAAGACTTAAGGAAGGTCCTGCCGGTTATTCAGCCGGCCGGTTCTGACTCGTGCAGCTTCGATAACGTGCTGGAATTGATGGTTCGCGGCGGGCGTGATCTCCTCGAGTCGATGATGATGTTGGTCCCAGAATCAACCAGCACTCTTCAGGATCCGGCGCTGGCTGCGTTTTACGACTACGCGTGGTCCCTGATGGAACCGTGGGACGGGCCGGCGGCTTTGGCATTCAGCGACGGGCGCTTTGTTGGCGCCGCGCTGGACCGCAACGGACTGCGGCCCGCACGCTATGCGCTGACAGCCGATGGACTCATCGCGATGTCATCGGAAGCCGGCGCTATCGACTTTCCTTCGGACGCCATCGTCAGCAAAGGGAGGCTTGGGCCCGGCGAAATGATCGCGGTGGATACGGATGCGGCGTTACTGCTCTCAAACGCCGACATCAAATCTCGGAACTCGCGCCAAAGAGACTTCCAAGAATGGGCTCGGTCAACGCTGATGTCTTGTCCGGTAGAGAGGTATCTGCACGCGGCTGAAGACACTGATGGGCCCGCGTTGCGAACGCGGATGCGGTGCTTCGGGTACACAAAAGAAGACGTCGATCGAGTGCTCGAGCCGATGTTCTCGGAAGGCAAGGAACCGGCGGGGTCGATGGGAGACGACACGCCGCTTGCTGTGTTGTCATCGCGTCCACGACCGCTGTACCACTACTTCCGCCAGCGGTTTGCTCAGGTCACCAACCCGGCAATCGATCCGATTCGCGAGCGGTCGGTGATGTCGCTGGAGACTCTGCTTGGGCCGAGAGGCAGTTTGCTCGGCGAACGGAATGACGACGCGTGCCTTGCAAAGCTTCACAGCCCGATACTCACCGACGAAATCCTGTCGTGGTTACTTGCAAACGACAACGGCACGATTCCTGCCGTTCGACTGGATACATTGTTCGACGTTGAGAGTGCAGAAGAGGGTCTCGAAGCGGCGGTTGACTCGCTCTGCGAGAACGCTGAGCTGGCCGCAAACGGCGGCGCGGCGGTTGTGATTCTGAGCGATCGCGCGGTAGACGAGCACCGCGCACCCATTCCGATGCTGCTCGCAGTCAGCGCGGTGCATCACCATCTGATCAGGGCGCGCAAACGAATGAGACTTAGCATCATAGCAGATGCAGGGGACGCCAGGGATGACCACCAAATCGCGAGCCTCATCAGCTACGGCGCGGCGGCTATAAACCCATACCTGGCGTTCGAAGTGGTGTCCTCTGAAATGCGTTCGCGAGGCATGAGTGTTGCGCCGGCGCTGCGAAATTATCAGATAGCGCTCGAACAGGGCGTGTTGAAGATAATGGCGAAAATGGGCATCGCCACCTTGGCGAGTTATTGTGGCGGGCAATTGTTTGAAGCGGTCGGACTGGATCAAGCGCTGATAGACAAATACTTCGAGGACACGGCGTCGCCGTTGAGCGGAGCCAGTCTGCGAGAAATAGCGCGCGATGTGTTGATCACGCACCGCTCGGCCTTCGACAGCGACTCGCCTGCGCTCGAGGACGCCGGTTTTTATCGCTATCGCACCGGCGGCGAATTCCATAGTTTTAATCCCTCGGTCTTTAGGGCGCTTCATCGCGCGGCCAACAGCGGAAGCGCTAAAGAGTTTCACGATTATTCTCACGGAGTGAACCGCCGTCCGCCTACCACGATCCGTGACCTGCTCGAATTTCGGCCGGCAGAGCCGGTCCCGCTGGATGAGGTCGAACCCGTAGAACAAATTCTCGAGCGATTCTGTTCATCGGGCATGTCGCTTGGAGCCCTCTCACCGGAAGCACACAAGACGATCGCTGTCGCAATGAACAGGATCGGCGCTCGCAGCAACAGTGGGGAAGGTGGAGAAGACCCGGATCGGTTCAGCAACGATGCCTGTGAGGACAACTCCAACAGCCGAATAAAACAGGTGGCTTCGGCGCGGTTTGGCGTAACGCCGGCTTATCTTGTTTCGGCCGACGAGCTGGAAATCAAAATCTCGCAAGGGTCAAAACCGGGCGAGGGCGGGCAGTTGCCGGGCCATAAGGTCACCGCCGAAATTGCTGCCCTGAGACACTCGGTGCCCGGAGTCACACTGATCTCCCCGCCACCGCATCACGACATTTACTCGATCGAAGATCTGACACAGCTCATTTATGACCTGAAGCAGGTGAACCCTCGCGCTCGAGTAGCGGTCAAGCTCGTATCGGAATCGGGAGTTGGCACAGTTGCTGCCGGTGTCGCAAAGGCTCACGCAGAAGTCATTCATATTTCCGGACACGACGGGGGAACCGGGGCGTCTCCCCTCGGCTCGATAAAGAACGCCGGCACCCCGTGGGAGCTGGGTCTGGCTGAGACTCAGCAGGTGCTGTTGCTCAACGGACTTCGCGACCGGGTCAGGTTGCGAGTTGATGGAGGGTTGAAAACAGGTCGCGACGTGGTAGTCGCTGCAATGTTGGGCGCGGACGAATTCGGGTTCGCTACCGCCGCGGTAGTAGCAATCGGTTGCGTGATGGCGCGGCAGTGTCACTTGAATACTTGTCCGGTAGGCATCGCTACCCAGTCGCCCCAGCTCCGAGAGCGGTTTTCAGGCAAGCCCGAGATGGTGGTGAACTTCTTTGTATCACTGGCCGAAGAGGTCCGAACGATTCTCGCGCAATTGGGTTTCAAGTCTGTTGCCGAGATCACCGGACGGACAGACCTCCTGATGGAGCGAACTGGCCTCACCCTTTCTAAGGCCGCATCGCTAGACTTGAGTCCGGTGATCGATCCGGCTCTGCCCCGCGTTATGACATCGAGCCGTCCAACCAGCGACGGCTCGAAGTCATGCGCGACCCACGCGCAGTCGAAGAGCGTGAGCCTGAACGAGCGAATACTCCGCGATAGCTGGCACACGCTCGCAAGCGGCCGCCGTGTTTTTCTGTCGTACCGGATTGACAACACCGACCGAACCGTTCCGGCGAGACTCGCCGGCGAGATCGTGCGAGCAAAGAAGCGGATGTCCGAAGGCGCGGTAGACCTGAAATTCCGCGGATCGGCCGGTCAGAGCTTCGGCGGCTTTTTAGTGGACGGATTGAGACTCACGTTGATTGGGGAGGCCAACGACTACGTTGCAAAAGGAATGGGTGGCGGCGAGATTGTCATCCGGCCGCCCGATGAGGCGCAGTTCGAGTGGTCGGAAAACGTGATCCTTGGAAACACCGCGATGTACGGTTCAACCGGCGGGTTCCTGTTTGCGGCCGGAAGAGCCGGGGAGCGGTTCGCGGTGCGCAACAGCGGCGGCACGGCGGTAGTGGAAGGTGTTGGGAGCCACGGTTGCGAGTATATGACCGCAGGCACTGTTATTGTGTTGGGCGCAGTCGGGCACAACTTCGCCGCGGGAATGACTGGTGGAGTGGCTTACGTTTTGGATCTCGACGGCAATTTCGAAGAATTCTGCAATCGCGAACTGGTGCAGCTCGAAGTTGTGTCCCGACACAAGGACGAACACGTCATTCGTCGGCTCTTGCAGCGACATTATGAACTGACTGGCAGCAAGCGAGCACAGGATGTTGTGCGCTATTGGAGCGAATATCGTCCGTTGTTCTGGAAGCTGGTTACGCAGGGGGCCAGTCTGGCGCAGATGGAAGCTTCGGAACGACGGGCGATCAGCGCTACGGAGCAACCCAAGACTCGCATCGCATCGGGTGCGTAGAGTGTAGGTTTAGAGTTTCCCAAACTGCCTACTGCCTACCGCCTACTGCATTCATCAGCAGAAAGTAACTCGCGCCGGAGACGAAGAATCCTACGAACCAGCCGTAATCGTAGAGCGGCTTGAGCGCGGGTATCACAAGACCTCCCCACGCAAGCGCGCACCCCAACAACGTGGCGAACACCGCGCGCCAATTCCATCCGCCGGTATACGTGTAGTGGCCTTCGGACTTGTACAGGTCAGCCACCAATAATTGCTTTCGCCTGACTAACCAGTAGTCCGCGATCAGGACTCCGGCAATCGAGCCGAGTCCACCGGAGTAGCCCAAAAGCCACGAATAAATGTACTGAGATGCATCCGCCAGAAGCCGCCACGGCTGCATCACGATCCCCAGAAGCCCGGTGATAAGCCCCCCGACTCTGAAGCTGATCCATCGCGGAAATGCATTTGCAAAATCGTTTGCAGGCGAGACTACGTTGGCCGCGATGTTCACCGAGAGCGTCGCAACAACAACGGTGAACATCGATATCGCTACGACCACCGGCTGTCGAAACTCACCGATCAGCAGGACCGGGTCCCAGATAACCCTGCCAAAAATAATCACCGACGCCGACGTGATGATCACTCCCATCGCGGCGAATACAGTCATCGTCGCAGGGAGCGCAACAACCTGCCCGGCCACCTGGTCGCGCTGGCTGCGACCAAAACGAGTGAAGTCGGGCATGTTCAGCGACAGAGTAGCCCAGTACCCGATCATAGCCGTCAGCGACGGCACAAACACCGGCATGAATTCAGACAGGCTGTTGAAGTGTCCCTGCCCTTCAACGATCGCGCCTAACCCTTTGGCCTTCCAAAGGGCCCACACCATCAGCGCGGCTGCCATCATCAGCACAAAAGGCGCGGCCCAGTTCTCAACTTTGCGCAGCAAATCCATGCCGCGATATATGATGTAGATGTTCAGCGCCCAGAAAATCAAAAACGAAATGTATTCGGTTGGCGTGTACCCGGACAGAATTCGAGGCGAGCCAATGGCCCCACCCAGCAGCTCCTGCCAGGCCGGCCACATCGACCTGATCAGCACGTGCACCGCCTGACCACCAATCCAGGCCTGAATCCCAAACCATCCGCAAGCGACTATTGCTCGCATCAACGCCGGCAGGTTCGAACCAACCGTGCCGTAGCTGGCGCGCGCAAACACGGGAAATGGGATGCCGTACTTCGTACCGGGATGCGAGTTCAGCAGGATCGGGACTAGTACGATAGTATTGCCCAGCAGAATCGTCGTAAGCGCCTGCCACCAGTTCATGCCCGCGCTTATCAGACCTGAGGCGAGCATGTAGGTGGGGATGCAGTGCGCCATGCTGATCCAGAGAGCGGCGTAGTTGTACGTAGTCCAGTTTCTGCGCTTGATGGGCACTGGAGCGAGGTCTTCGTTCCAAAGAGGACTGGAAGAGAGGTCCTCGGTAAGCTCAACGTATTCCGGCTCTTCTCGCTCAGGAGATCTGGCGTCCTTTGCCGCTGCCAGCTCGCCATTGGCGGTGTCGGTCTCAAAGGCCATAGGCACCTCCGCGGCGAGATGTTATAGGGTCATTGAAGATTGGTAAATAGAAAGTAGGCAGTAGGCGGTATGCAGTAGGCAGTATGCAGTAGGCAGTAGGAAGCAGGCACGAGCAGAAGCGAAACAGCCAGAGCATTTTGACAGACTCGTCAAACTGCCTACTGCATACTGCCTACTGTGTCAAATCCTCTTGCAGGGCGCGACGCTGGTCCGGTGTAAGTTGGGCCTCTATGTGCAGGCCAGGCATATCGACGCCGGCAGCGACTGTCTCTCCGGAAGATCCAGCCAACGGCGAAGCGCGCGGTATACGGCGAGCCGTTGTGGGGTGACCCTGATGCGGCGGGCGCGACACAACCGCGTCCATTCTCCAACCCCTTCGGGGTTGCGTCTCATTGAACTGCTTCCCAGGGTAGCCGCGGACGGCAACCCTGGGCCGTGTTCTGCAACCCCTTCGCGGTTGAAACTCAGCACTCAGCACTCAGCAGTCAGCACTCAGCACTTACATGCCGCTCCTTCGCAGAAACTGACCATCGCCGGCGCGGCCCGTGTACTTGCCATCCTCGATGATCAGTTTGCCGCGCGACAGCACCGTCTTCGTAACCCCTCGAAGCGTCATCCCTTCATAAGCGCTGTAATCCACGTTCATATGGTGCGTGGCAACCGATATCGTCGCTTCCGCGTCCGGATCAAAAATCACGATGTCCCCATCCGAGCCCACCGCTATCGTGCCCTTGCGAGGAAATAGACCGAACAGCTTAGCCGCCGCAGTAGACGTCAGCTCCACGAATCGATTCACGTCGATCCGCTTTCCAACCACACCCCCGTTGAAAACCAGACTCATTCGATGCTCCACGCCGGGACCGCCGTTCGGAATCTTTGTGAAGTCCTCTCGCCCCAGTTCCTTTTGCTCCTTGAAACAAAACGGGCAGTGATCGGTAGAGATCACCTGCAAGTCATTCCCCGCAAGTCCCTGCCACAACCTATCCTGATTCCACTTCTCGCGCAGCGGCGGGGTCATTACCCACTTCGCCCCCTCAAATCCCTCTCGCTCGTACAGCGAGTAATCCAGGAACAAGTACTGCGGGCACGTCTCGGCGTATGCCGGAATCCCCTTGTCGCGAGCCGCTCGCACTTCTTCCAATGCGTCTGAACAACTGAGATGCACTATGTAAACCGGCGAGCCCGCCATGTCGGCGATCGCAATCGCCCTATGAACGCCCTCGGCTTCGGCCTTGGTGGGCCGCGTCAGCGCGTGATATTTCGGCGCGGTCTTCCCCTCGGCAAGTGCGGTCTTGATGATCTCATTGATGACGATCCCATTCTCGGCGTGCATGCAGATCAACCCACCCGAGTTGCCCGCTACCTTCATCGCCCGATAGATCGTGGCGTCGTCCACCAGAAACACACCCGGATACGCCATGAACAACTTGAAGCTCGTGACGCCTTCGCGGATCAACTGCTTCATCTCCGGTATTCGTTCGTCGGGTAAATCGGTGGTGATCAGATGAAAGGCGTAGTCAATGGCGGTCTTGCCCTCCGCCTTCCGGTGCCAGTTGTCCACTGCTTGAACCAGTGATTCTCCGTGATACTGAACCGCGAAATCTATTATCGTAGTCGTGCCTCCGTGGGCGGCCGCGACTGTTCCGGTGTTGAAGTCATCCGACGCATGGGTACCGCCAAAGGGCAGCTCCATGTGAGTGTGCGGATCGATGCCTCCCGGGATCACCAGTTTTCCTCCCGCATCGATCGTGCGGTCTGCTTCCATCGAGAGTCTATCGCCGATGACCGCGATCTTGCCGTCATCAATGAGAAGGTCCGCGACGTAGTTATCTACTGCCGTGACGATATTGCCGTTCTTGATGAGAGTCTTCATAGCGCTCCATTACCGATGAATCTTTCATGGCTCGAACTTCTTTTCGGCCAGCCACGAAGTGAAAATCTGCTTTTCGAGCTCGGTCGGGTTTGGTTTCTCTTTGATCGAATAGACAATGGGGGTTCGGCTTCCTATCTGCACCGGAATCGTGAGCAAGCGATCGCGCCGGGTCACCGTCATCTGGACAGTCGAACCGGTTTTCTTTTCCGAAAGACGACGCTCGAAAGTGGCTGGATCGATGCGGTCGCCGTCCATTGCGATCAGGATGTCGCCGATGTCCAGTCCTGCTTCAGCGGCGGGTGAATCCGGGGCGACGTTCGTTATCGCAATCTGTCCCGCCGGGATTTGCACGGCAGGCGGTCCAAACATTCTGATTCCGGTCGGCACCGAAGTACCCGTAGTAACCCCGATGTAAGATTCAGGCGCGCCCTTTTTCTCTTCGAGAACCAATCCGGCGTGACCCAGAAAATCGCTCCACGGAATCTCCTCCACGCCTGAAACGTATTTCGCGAAGAAGTCAGCGAAGTCCGCCTTTTGCGGCGCGGCCTCTCTTACGATCAACTCAATCGCGTCCCTGAAGCCCCGCACTTCCTCAAAGCCCGGCTTTGGCAATCCGTGATTCTTCAGCAGGTACATAAACACGTCGTTAAGTGACTTTTGATTGCCCGTGCGATAGCGGACCTCCAGATCCAGCAGGTCCCCTAGCAGCTCTCCCTTGTTGTAATAGTCGATCCGGTTGTTGGCGGCGTTGTCGCCAACCTCCCACGTATCCCAACTCGAAAGCTCGACGCTCATGATCTTGCGACCGGGCGCGGTCTGAAGCGTGTTTATCTGTGTCGCGACATTGTCGAAGTACTCTTTCCGTGACCAAAGCCCGCTGCGCTTAAGACCCAGCGCCGCCCAGTAGCTGGTCATGCCTTCGGACACGTAGAGGTTTCTGGTGTGCTGTTCGCGGGTGTAGTCGAACGGCCCGAGAATCGCCGGACGGATTCGCTTAACGTTCCAAAGGTGGAAGAACTCATGCGCCGCAACAAACAAGAACCTGCTGTAGACCTGAGAGGGCGATTGCGTGTTGTAAGCCGAAAAAGAAATGTCGGTAGAGTTCAGGTGTTCCAGGCCTCCTGAGCCGCCCGAACCCGCCCTCAAAAAGAACACGTACTTCTTGAAAGGCGCCCCACCCATCATATCCGTCAGATAACTGACAAAGACTTTGAAGTCCGTGGTGATCTTCTGCTTGTCGTAGTTTCCCTTGCCGATAAACACCAGGTAGTAGGTCACGCCTTCGTGATCAAACTGGGTTTGTTCGATGTTGGGCCCGAGCACGATCGACGCATCGATGAACGTGTCGTAGTTCTCAGCCTGAAACGTCGACTGCTCGCCGGTCGCTTCCATTCCGGTTTGAATGCGCCACGATGCGGGAGCGGCGATCTGAACGCTGACCGGGCCGCCAAGCGGATAAGGCGTTTTGCCTACGACGTACATGAACACATTTGGTCCGCGCAGGTAGCACAGGTCATCGGAATAATCGTTTCTCAAGTACAGCTTGTACGCCGCGGTGATTCGCCGGCCGCCTCCCCGATAGATGCGCCAGGTCTGTTTGTCGGTCTTCTCGAAACGCAGGGTTGCTCCGGTTTCATCTCTGGCGGAAAACTCCTGCACGTTGCGCCACGAGTTTTGAATTCGATAGGCGCCGGGTGCCCAGGCAGGCATCGCAACATCAGAGTAGTTGGCGCCTCCTCCATCAAAGCTCAACTCCACTGTCACGAAGTGCAACGCCGGCCGTTTGTCCAGAATGACTCTGTAGCTGACCGGCTCGGACTGCGCGCGCGCAGAACCAGCCATCGCCGTCAGCAACAACAGCAGTCCTAAAACCCACATTCGATACTTGGCGATCGAAGAGTCGCCCGGTAAGGTCAAACGTGCCATTGGAAACCTCATCCACTAAGGAGAGCCTCGCCAGAGGCGAGGACAGTGGGAAAGCCCGCGATTCAATCAGCCGCAGGTCGGTCTCACAGAGAACCGAACGCACCGTCCAGGGCTGAAACTAACTCGTCTATGTCAGACTTTGAAGCAATGAGCGGCGGTCCTATCCGGATAACGTTGCCGTACAATCCGCCCTTTCCTATCAGCACCCCGCGCCGCCGCGTTTCCTCGAAGACCTTCAACACCGATTGAGAATCCGGCTCTTTCGTGGTTCGGTCTTTCACACATTCGATCGCCTGCATCAAGCCCATGCCTCGAATGTCGCCGATCACCGTGTACTTGTTCTTCAGTTCCTCGAGTTTCTGCCGCAGGTAATCACCGACCACTCGAGCATTGCGCGGCAGGTTGTTTTCCTCGATCACACGCACGGTCGCGAGTGCCGCGGCGCAAGTCACCGGGTTTCCACCAAACGTCGAGAAGCTGAGCGACGGATACTTGTCGGAGATCTCAGGCGTCGCGGTTGTACAGCCGATCGGTGAGCCGTTCGCCATGCCCTTCGCGAAAGTCATGACCTCTGGCTGAACATCCCAATGTTCGATTCCGCACCAGTGATCGCCGGTGCGTCCCCACCCGGTCTGCACTTCGTCGCAAATGAAAATCCCGCCGTAGCGGCGGACGATATCGGTTACGACTTTGAAGTAATCCTTTGGCGGAGTGATGAACCCGCCTACACCCATTATCGGCTCGGCAATGAATGCCGCGATCTGCCCGGTCGTAGATGTCTGGATCAGTTCCTCGACATCCCTGGCGCATTCCATTCCGCAGTTCTCCGGCTTTGCTCCGAATGGGCAGCGATAACAGTACGGCGCGTGGGCGTGGACGATGCCCGGTACAAGGGACGGCCCGTGTTTCCACGGCGCGTGCCCGCTTGCAGTCATGTTTGTGACGGATCGGCCGTGATAGGCGTGACGCAACGCTATTATCTCGGTGCGCCCAGTGTAGATTCGAGAGAGCACCATTGCCGTTTCGTCGGCTTCAGTGCCGCTGTTCGTGAAGTAGCTCTTGGACAAGTTTCCTGGTGTTATCTGGGCGACTTTTTCTGCGAGCTCCACCTGTGGCTGACTCATGTACAGCGTAGAGGTGTGCGCGATTTTGGAAACCTGCTCGCTGACTGCTTTGACCACTTCGGGACGCGCGTGCCCGACCGACGTAGTGAGCACGCCGCCGAAACAGTCGAGGTACCGATTGCCTTCAGAGTCCCATACGTGCATCCCTTCGCCATGTGACAAGGCAATGGGATGCTCGTAGTACTGAGAGGCGCAAGGCCAGATGAACTCTTTTTGCTTAGCGATAAGGTCTGCGGTCCTTATATTGCCGGTCATGCTTGCGGTCATGCGCCCTCCTTTTTGAGTGGAACCCCTCGAGTAAAGTGTGACTATTAGACATCACGGATGTTGAATAGTAAATGCTGGCGGGAGAGTTTATGTTTCGGCTTTAGGGTTCGGTTCCACTAGAATTCCCCTCTGACGACATGGAACTCTAACTCCGAACCAGAGCCTCATGACAAAGACCTGCCTGGTCCTGCTGATTTCCACCTTGTGCTTCGCGGGCGTCACGCCTCGGACAACATCAGTGAAGCTGATACTCGGAGCTCAGTCGACGGATCAAACGCTCGTTCTCAGAAACCTCACGTTGATCGATGGCAATGGTGGCGCGCCGAGAAAAGGTGTGACTCTGGTAATCAGCGGAGGTGTCATCACCGAAATGAACGCCGACTCGAGCACTCAAATCCCCGAGGGCGCCACGGTCCGAAACCTAACCGGGCACTACGTAATACCGGGCCTGATCGATTCGCACGTGCACCTCACCTCGCCGTCCACTGAACGCGTGCGGAGCCAATTGCACGAAGCGCTGCTGGGAGGACTGACCGCCGTCCGCGATATGGGTGGCGACGCGATACAGCTTGGCGAGCTTGCCGGACGCAGCCCTAATCCGCAAATCGAATCTCCGCGGATCTATTACTCGGCGATCATTGCAGGGCCATCGTGGTTCTCAGATCCGCGAGCCGCTGCGTCGGCGCATGGTTTCAAGCCTGGAACCATTCCATGGCTGCGCGCCGTGTCGGATGACACGGACATCGAAAAGGTCGTCGCCGAAGCGAGGGCTGCCGGTGCAACGGGACTGAAGATCTACGCCAACCTTCCACCGAACCTCGTCAGCAAGCTAACCGCTGAAGGTCATCGCTGGTCGATGATGGTCTGGAGTCACGCCACGATATATCCCTCCAGGCCTTCTGACGCAGTAGCGGCGGGCGTCGATGTGATCTCGCATAGCGTTTACCTGTACTGGGAAATCGCCGGGCATGTCCCCGATTCGTATCAGGAGGGAAGAAACGAGCTGCCGGGCGCCATCGAACGATCTGCGCACGGTGTCGAATCCTTGCGGCCGCTGCTTACCCAGATGAAGAACAAGGGCACCATTCTGGATGCGACGCTGTTTGTAACAATGATGCTCGCGCAGCCTACACCAAGCGGAAGACCCGACCCGCGGCCGCAGTTTGCGTACGCCGCCACGAGGCTTGCGCGAGAACTGGGTGTTACTGTTTGCGCCGGGACCGATGCGATGTTGTCCGATGCAAGCCCTGCGCAAGCCGCCGGCAGTGCCGGGAGTCAGTCGAGCGTTTCCGCGAGCTCTCCTTCGGGCTCGAGCAAGTCGGGTGTGCAAGGATCGCAACAGCAGGCGGCCAAAGGTCAGCAACCTGCCACGACTGCTGCTCCCGTTCTGCCGAATCTGCACCGCGAGCTGGAACTGCTTGTTGAAAAGAGTGGGTTCACGCCGCTCGAGGCGATCACCGCCGCAACGCGAAACTCTGCTCGCGCGATTGGCATAGACAGAGCCTACGGCACCGTGGAAGTCGGCAAGGGCGCCGACCTTGTCGTGTTAACCGCGGACCCGTCGGTTGATATTCGGAACACGAGAAAGATCGCATTTGTTGTAAAGGGCGGGATGATCTACAGGCGGAGATGAGCGCTGGTTCCTCAGTGCTGAGTGCTCAGTGCTCAGTGCTGAGTCGTAAGTGTTTAGTGCTCAGTGCTGAGTCGTGAGTGCTGAGTGCTGAGTACTGAGTGCTGAGTCCTGAGTGCTGAGTCCTGAGTCCTGAGTGCTGAGTGCTGAGTGCTGAGTGCTGAGTGCTGAGTCCTGAGTGCTGAGTGCTGAGTGCTGAGTCCTGAGTGCTGAGTGCTGAGTGCTGAGTGCTGAGTCCTGAG
>DATFXM010000165.1:0-19165 GCA_035315885.1 Blastocatellia bacterium | reverse complement strand
TTGCCTACTGCCTACTGCCCAGACATTTGACGCAAAAGTGGGCCCCATTATAGATTCCTTTTGAATTTTTCCCGCGACTAAGCCGGCTGCAGTTCCGTGTATTCGAGTGGCGTCCCGCCATTCGAACGAATGGCCAGTCGCCGTTGCCGCGCTCGACGAATTCGCCGGGGAAGCCGGAGGATCCCGAAATGATCCGAAGCAGCTTTTTATTGCTCGTTGCGATCACAATCGTTCAGCCAGCCGCGAGCTTTACAACGCGGCCTCAGAACTGGAACCTCGTCTGGTCCGACGAATTCGACGGGCCGGCGGGTACGGGTCCCGACACCACAAAATGGAAATTCGACATCGGAGGGGGCGGCTGGGGCAACAACGAACTCGAGTCGTATACAAACAGATTGGACAACGCCTTCATAGACGGAGACGGCCATCTTGTAATCAAAAGCATAAAAGAAACCTTCACGGGTCCGGATGGCATCAGTCGAAACTATACTTCAGCGCGGCTGCTGACGTCGGGAAAGTTCGCGCGCAGGTTTGGCCGTTTCGAAGCGCGGATCAAACTGCCGTTCGGTCAGGGGATCTGGCCCGCGTTCTGGATGCTGGGCGACGACATCAGCACCGTCGGCTGGCCGGCTTGCGGCGAAGTAGACGTGATGGAGAACATCGGCAGAGAGCCCTCGATGAACCACGGCAGCTTGCACGGACCAGGATACTCGGGCGGCAACTCTCTCACCGGTGCCTTCGCACTCGCGAACGACGCACATTTCTCTGACGACTTTCACACGTTCGCGCTGGAATGGGAACCTAACACATTGCGATTCTACGTAGACGGGAATCTCTATGAGACGCGTACTCCTGCTGACGTACCCTCAGGCGGATCGTGGGTTTTTGACAAACCATTCTTCTTGTTGTTGAACGTTGCAGTGGGCGGCACGTGGCCCGGCACTCCTAACGACACGACCGTCTTCCCGCAAACCGAGCTGGTGGATTATGTGCGAGTCTATTCCGACCCGGAACTCGACCGTAGCCTCCTGATCGCCAGCGCAGTCATCAGCGGTAAGAACGTGATCATCACCGGAGATGGATTCGTGCCCGGCTCCGTCATATTGATGGACGGTCAGGAGAGAACGACCAAGGTGACTTCATCAACCACGCTGAACGGCAAGAAGCTCGCCAAAAAAATCGGACACGGACAGACGGCCTCAATTCAGGTCAGCAATCCGGACGGCTCGTTCTCAAACACAGTGACGGTTTTGCGCCACTGACGCGTGCCCGCAGGCAATCGGCACAGGTACCTCGAAGACGACTGTCTCTAATAGTAGAGTAAATAAAACTACAGTTGATGTATCCGTAGAGATGTCCACCGCGGAAGAGCGGAGAAAGAGAAAAGACCCTAATGAAGAGATTCGTGCTATGCGTGTGCTCGGCAGTGTTGACTCTGACCTTTGCAGCCTCGTGGCCGCCGTCGCGCTTGAGCCGGGCCGCAACAAATCTCGCGTCTAACCCTTCAACCAGCAGCGCGCCCGTTTCGCTTTCAGCGAACGACGCCCGAGTGGCAGAGATTATTGCCAGGATGACCCTCGACGAAAAGATTGGTCAAATGACTCAGGGCGAGCAGAGCGCGCTTAAGAGCATTGACGACATCGAGACTTATCATCTGGGTTCGCTTCTTTGCGGCGGCGACTCCGATCCCAAAGGTGGCAACTCTCTTCAGGCCTGGACCGACATGTACGACCAATTCCAAGCCCGAGCGATGAAGACGAGGCTCGGGATTCCGGTCCTGTTTGGAGTCGACGCAGTGCACGGGCACAACAACGTGCTCGGCGCGGTTCTCTTCCCGCATAACGTCGGCCTTGGTTGCACTCGTGACCCGGCGCTTGTGGAACAGGCGGCGCGGATAACCGCCGAAGAAGTGAGGGCAACGGGGATCAACTGGGCGTTTGCGCCGTGCGTGGCGGTACCGCAGGACATTCGATGGGGGCGAACCTACGAGGGCTTTGGTGAATCGCCTGAACTGGCCAAGACGCTGGGTGAGGCGGCGGTGCGCGGACTTCAGGGAACCAAGCTGAGCAACCCGCTCGCGGTGCTGGCGTGCGCCAAGCACTACGTCGGCGATGGAGGCACGACACTCGGTACTGGTGCGCCGACAAAACCCGGTTCGGAGCGCTATCCGCTGGACCAGGGAGACACGAGACTCAGCGAACAGGAGCTGCGAGCAATCCATCTGCCTGGCTACATCAGCGCTATAAAGGCGGGCGTTGGATCGATTATGCCCTCGTACAGCAGTTGGAACGGGGTCAAGTGCTCGGCCAGCAGACGTCTGTTGACGGAGATTCTGAAGCAGGAGCTGGGATTTGAAGGTTTCCTGATCTCTGACTACGCAGCCGTTGGCCAGTTGCCGGGAGACTACAAGAGCCAGGTCGAACAAACCATCAACGCCGGCATGGACATGGTGATGGAGCCGGTGAGATATCGGGAGTTCTTCGACACGCTGAAGGCACTGGTCGAGCAGGGGCGCGTTCCACTGACCAGGATCGACGACGCGGTAAAGCGAATCCTGCGCGTAAAGGTCGCGCTCGGACTTTTGGAGAAAGGTCGATCTCCGCTTGCCGACCGTTCGCTTCAGAAGAGTTTCGGGTCGCCCGAACACCGAAAAGTCGCGCGACAGTGCGTTCGCGAATCGCTGGTGCTGTTGAAGAACGAGCACAAAGCGCTTCCGATATCCAAGACGGTGGCTCGAATACATGTCGCTGGAAGCGGCGCGGACAACATCGGGATCCAATGCGGCGGCTGGACAATTGACTGGCAAGGCAAGAGCGGCGATGTGACCCCGGGCGGTACTACGATCCTCAAGGCGATACAAAACGCCGCCCCGGGCAAGTCGAAGATAACGTACTCGAAGGATGGCTCGGGAGCTGAGGGCGCGAATCTGGGAATCGTTGTTGTAGGCGAGCTGCCTTACGCTGAGATGATCGGCGATCGCAAGGATCTGAGCCTGTCTCGCGAGGACGTAGCGACAATCAACCGAGTGAAGCAAGCAGGAATTCCGGTTGTGGTTGTGTTGCTTTCGGGCCGGCCATTGATCATTGACGAGGTACTGGACAAGTGCGATGCATTTGTGGCGGCGTGGCTACCGGGCACTGAAGGGGATGGAGTAGCTGACGTACTGTTTGGAAGCTACAAGCCTACAGGCAAGCTCTCGTTTTCGTGGCCGCGGTCGATGGCTCAGGTGCCTATACACATCGGTGCGAAAAACTATGACCCGTTGTTCAAGTACGGGTTTGGGTTGAGCTACTGAAGCTAGTTTCGGGTTCCTGGTTTCTGGTTTCTAGTTTCTGGTTTTCTGCATTCTTTGCGGCCTTTGCGTGAGACCTGAACTTGGACCGTCATCGGCTACCGGGACAAACGGCTTTGTCCCCTCTGTCGGTGAAGAGCGGGGTTGGGGTTTCACGCAAAGGCCGCAAAGAAGCCAGAAACCCGAGACTCAAACCCGAAGCCCGAAACTCTAAACCCTATTACCCTATTCCTTAATCTTCTCCGCGCACTTTTTGATGTTGCCGCTCAGCTCGACGATACTTACAAGATCGCGGCCGAGTTGAGCCGACTGTTCGATGTTCGTAGTCCCCGGTTCCTTTAGCACAGGGTTGTCAACAAACCTGTCTATCAACTTGCACAGCTTTGTCAGGGCCGGTTTCATGTCTTCGCGGCCAATCTCGGCCGGATCGACTTCGGTCTTCTTCTGCTGACTTCCGGCAGGCATCAAGTAGCCCTTCAATCGCTCCGCCCGCTTGCCGACCTCAATCACTTCGGTGCTGACCTGCTTGAAGTCGATCGCCTTGTCGGACAACACGATTCGAGCAATTTCGTTTCTCACGACTTGAATTCGCCTGAAGTCCTCCCTCATCTGATCGATCGCCAGCTTGATCCGAGCCTGATCGATCTTTTCAGGCGGAACCACCAATTCAGCGCTCCGCAATGTAGCCTCGCGGTTTTGGCGTTGAATCGATTCGCTCCTCGGATCCTTTATGACTGGCGCGCCGGGCGACCCCGGCTGTTGTGCGAGCGCCGGCGCCGCGCCTATCGAAACGACAAACAAGAGCGCGAGAAAGACTGTCTTCGCCGAACACCGCAGTCGCTGAAGGTCAGGGTCAACTTTACTCTTCATCGCTCACTCCTTCTTTGTTCTTGTTCGCTTTGTTCTTACTCGCTTAGTTCTCGTTCAGATCATCTTGGTACCTTATCGTTCAGTCTGACTACTCGAATCCAGTGATCGGTAAACTTGAAATGCATCCCGGGTATTTCGACCTTTGGCATGTGACAACCGGTGCAATCTCGTTTGCCGGTCTTGCATGCAGCAGCGGCTCTGGAAGCCGTTTTTGTGTCATCGGCTCCAGATAGGTGGCATTGCAAACATTTTGCGTCGTAATAAGAAGACTCGCGTTCGAGCGGCCGATGAGGATCGTGGCACGCCACGCACGAGATACGGGCGTCCAGTTTATTGTGGCCCCGGCTGTTGAAGATTCGATATGGCTGGAATCTTATGTTGTTGATCCCAAACTGGCCGGGCACTCCCATCACCTGATCGAAGCTTCGATGGCACCGGCCGCAGAACTCCTGCGAAAGCTGAATAGCGTTGAGCTTGCCCGGGTTGAAGATCTGAGGATCGCTGGAAGACCCGGAGCTGACTGCTTGCACGTGCTTTTCTCCGGAGCCGTGGCAGTCCCGGCACGTCACGCCGGGTTCGAGCGCATCCAGGCTGAGCCGCGAACCTTCGACTGCGGAAGGCGCGTGACAGCCGAAACACTCTCCGGCTTGTTGGGCGCTCAGCGGCCGTCCCAGTGCTTCTTCTACCGACGAGGGAATCGCGGTCGATTGACCCGTCGTGAAGTCGAGCCCGTCAATCGTACGGTAGAACGTCACTCGGCTTTCATAGAGCGTGCCTTTGTGTCGGAAGACGTACGTCTGGCCAACCTCGCCCAGCCCAAAACAGTACACCAGCGGTTCGCTTATGGTTGCTTTGCCATCGCTTACCGTGTATGTGGCGCCGCCCGGTTGTTGCGCGATGACGTACGTGTACGGGCCATTCTTGAAACTCATGCTGGGGTGCAACTTGAGCACCTGGCAAACATCAGCCATTTCAAGTGCATGAGCCATTGGCGTCATATGTTGAGTGTCTTCCTTATCGGCATGACACCCGCCGCATTTGATCTGTTTGTCGGAAACTACTCTGAAAGAGTTCGGCGCCTGATGCCCGCCGGATTGCGTCATTTCACCAACCGGCCCGATAGTGCGAGCGGACTGACTGGCAAATGACAGACCGGCGCACGCAACGATCAACACGGCGAACGTCGTTTTCTTGAGCAGTTTTCTCACCGGAATAACTACTTCTTGTCGCCTTCTCGGACCTTGATATAGGTGTTCACCGGGGGGTTCGTCAACCGGTCGATTACTCCAGTAGGCCAGCGAATCTCCAGATAATCGATCTTTGTAGCAGATCCGATCCCCAGTATCTCGCGGGGATCGTGAGATGACAGATAGCTCCCGCCTCCGGTCTTGAGTCTGGAACGTTTGACGCCGCCTGCCTGCCAGGTGATCAAAGCACCGACCGCTGCGGGATTGCTCTTCGTCGAGATTAGCTGCACCCCAAGCCAGTTGTTCCGATTGCCGCCGTCATTCCGCAACAGCACCGGGGCCTCGCCGTTGTTGGAAATCAGGACATCAAGATCGCCGTCGTTATCGAAATCCCCGACGGCCATGCCTCGACCAGAAAAGTTGCGGGCAAAAACCGGGCCGGACTGCGCCCCAACATTCTTGAAAGTGCGCCCCGTATTCTCGAACAGCAACAGGGGCTCTTTATACTTCACTTTCGAGAGTCGCATCTCGATCAGGTCGTCGGGATGACCGTTCACCAGGAGCAGGTCCTGATCCCCGTCGTTGTCGAAGTCGAAAAACTTCAATCCCCATCCGCTCAACAACTGAGTGGCCGGCGCGATCTCACCCGGCTCGTCCGAGAATGTGAGATCACCGCCGTTGTGATACAGACTGAAGAACTCCTGATCGATGTTAGCTACAAACAAGTCCTGCCAACCGTCTCCATCGTAGTCGGCGGCGTCTACGCCCATGCCCGATCTCGGCCGGCCGTTCTCGCTGTATGCTACGCCGGCGGCCAGTCCTGCCTCTTCGAACCTGCCGCCTCCTCGATTGATGAAAAGAAAGTTCGGCATCGTATCGTTAGCCACAAACAGGTCCATCAAGCCGTCGTTGTTTATATCGGTTGCCACGGCGCCGAAAGATTTCCCCGGGTGGGCAGCAATACCTGCTTCTTTGCTCACATCGGTGAATGTTCCGTTCCCGTTGTTGTGAAACAGGTGACTGGGCATCGGCTTGAACAATCGCGGTACGCAGTAGTACCTCTGCTTTCGCGATTCATCCGTGCAAAGTGTGATCTGCGACTTATCGTAGTAGACGAAGCTCGACACGAACAGGTCGAGCTTTCCATCGTTGTCGTAGTCGAACCACACCGCACATGTTGACCAACCTGGAGCCGCAACTCCCGCGCGCTCGGTTACGTCGCTGAAAGTACCGTTGCCGTTGTTTCGAAACAAGATGTTCCGGCCGTAGCCCGTAATGTACAGGTCTACCCATCCGTCGCCGTCGAAGTCCGCGGCGGCTACACCCATTCCGAATGTCTGCGCTGTCAGGCCAGCCTTTTCAGTCACGTCGGTGAATGTCCCATCGTGGTTGTTTCGGTAGAGTGCGTTCTTAAGCGGCACCGGTGGGGAAAAGAAATCCGAAGGTCCGCTGTTGACCAGAAAGATATCCATCCACCCATCGTTGTCGTAGTCGAGAAATGCTGCGCCGGCGCCCACAGTCTCGGGAAGAAAGCGCTCGTTTGAATGTGCATTGTCGTGGACCCAGGTTATCTTGCTCTCTGTGGGAGTCACTTCGGTGAAGATCACCGGAGTCCGAGCTGCAGCCGCACCGGCGCTCGCCGTTTGATGGAGGGGCAACGCTACGGCACATAAGCCGGTGCACAACAAGACACACATCCACAGGGATCGCTTTTGATGCCGCATAGAGTTCTGAGTTCTGAGTCTTGAGTTTCAGCCCCGAAGGGTTGCGTAAGCGATGCTCTGTTCGAGTCACCGGACGCAACCCCTACAGGGTTGCGAAACTTTGAGACAAATCTTCTCAGGGTAGCCGCGGACGGCAACCCTGGGCTGGACGGCGCAACCCCGTTGGGGTTGAAACCAAGGACTCAGAACTCAGAAACACCCTGGGCTGGACGACGCAACCCTTCGGGGTCGGCACTCAGCACTCAGCACTCAGAACTCTCACGGCCGGGGAGGTGCCGGTGTAACCTCCGCAGCGTCCTGCCCGTTGACCTTCTTCAATCTTTCGACTATCTGCATTTCTTCCTGTGCGCGCGCGGGCTCTTTCAATCGCGCGTACAACAACGCCAGGGTGTAATGGACTTTGGTGTCGTTCGGATTCAGCTTCGCGCCGATTTCCAGCTCCTGCCGAGCACGCGCGTAGTCCTTGAGCTTCAGGTAGCTGCTGCCCAGCGCAACGTGCGCAAACGCGAAATCGTTCGACAGGTTTATTGACTTCTGAAAAAGCTCCACCGCTTTCGAATCCTCGTTTTCCTCCTGGGCTATCAGACCCAGATAGTAAAAGGTCTCAGCAATCGCCGGTTGCTTCGAGAAACTCTTCTCCAGCCATTCTCGCGCTTCAGGATAGCGCTTCTGTTTCAACAGCGCGTATCCCAGATGCAACTGGCCTTGAGGACTCTCCGGCATCAGCCTCAGGAATTCTCTGAATGCCTGCTCCGCTTCGTGAACATCAGGCTTCTGCAACCAGCAAATACCGAGCAAGAAGTAATAAGTTGGCTCGTTCGGTCTTAACTCAATCGCTCGCTTCAACGCGATCGGGGCCTGATCAGCCAGCGGAGATTCGGACGCGATCACAGCAAATCTATAGAGACGGTCCGGCGATCCGTTTATCAACGCGGACGCCCGATTCATATAAGCCGCAAATGACTTCGTGTCGTTACGAGCCTTGTACACCATCGACAAGCCAAGCAGCGCATCAGGATTTGCACCCAACGCCGCGAGCGACTCGAGGTACGCAGTCTCTGCTTGTTCCAGATTGCCTTTCTTGAACTGAGCATCTCCCAGGATGGCGATCAACGGCGGTGAGATCGCTTGCGATTGCCTTGCCTGCGCTACAAGTTTAATACACTCGTCGTACTTCCCTTGAGAATACAGGAGCCAGCCTAGTTTGAAGCTTGCGTCCGCGTTGGAAGGATCCAGCCGGAGCACTTCATTCAACTCCGCGGCGCTGCGATCCGGTGCACGCTTCAACAAATAAAGATAAGCGAGATTCATGTGTGCGCCGATGTGACGTCCGTCTTTTGCTACTGCGCGCGCAAACAGCGATTCCGCCTGATCCAGATCTCCCTGCCTTGCCTTAATCGTTCCGAGCAAATCCAAAGCCGATGCGTCGTCTGGCGACACCTTGAGCACCGCCTTCAGCTCGCTTTCAGCCTGTTCAAGCTTATTCTGACCAATCAACGAAGCTGCGCGCTGAAGCCGCTCCAGGATGGGATCCGTTTGTGCGACTGCATCGAGAGCCGTAACCCAGAGCGCAATCGCAAGAACGATGCACAACCAGGCAACAGTCTTTTTCGGTGAAGTCATCATCGACAATAGGGATCGCTGATTATCCAAGCCCGTCACATCTGCAGACCCTCTTGATGAGTGAGGTTCATCAGCCGCCGGCATTTTGCGCAACGCGCTTGAACTCTTTTTGGTCGATCAGACCTTGCCCTTCCTTAATGGTGAGGATCCTGTTCGAGCTCACGTTAGTGACTTTATCTACTATTCCGCTAGGCCATCGGACTTCGATCAAGTCCACCTTCGCGCGTTTTTCCAGACCAAAATGCAGTCGCATGTCGCTATGCGAGATGTAGCTCGCGCCGCTTCGAACTTCGTCAATCTGAGTCAGGTCGCCGGCTACAACTTTTATTTTCGCTCCGATGCCGTCGCGATTGCTTTTTACTCCAATGGTCCGGATCAAGACTGAGTTGAGGCTGTTTCCGCCATCATTGCGCAGCAACTGAGGCTCGCCATCCAGGTCGTTGATCACGATGTCCACGTCGCCGTCGTTGTCAAAATCGCCAAATGCAACGCCTCGACTGACGCGATCCTGCATCAGGGGAGCGCCGCACTGCGCGGCTACTTCGGTGAAAGTGCCATCGCGGTTGTTGTGATGAAGCAGCTTCCGTTCGCGATACCTTTCGAGCTGAGGGTAGACGTGCCCGCACGCCACGAACAGATCGGGCCAGCCGTCGTTATCATAGTCGAAGAATTTCGTTCCCCATCTCACGAACGGCATGCTCACCGCGGCAACATTAGCCTTGTACGAAACGTCTGTGAACAGATTTCGACCGTCGTTGTGATACAGCGTATCGTAGTCGTCTACGAAGTTCGTCACGAAGATGTCGAGCTTTCCGTCGTGATCGTAGTCCCCTACGGTAACTCCCATGCTCCCCTGCTCCGATCCGTTTTCGCTCACCGCGGTGCCCGATACGAACCCGATCTCTTTGAACGTGCCGTTGCCGTTGTTGTGATACAGGAAGTTCGGCGTCGAGTCGTTCGCAACGTAGATATCCACGAACCCGTCATCGTCGAAGTCGCTGCAGATGACTCCCATTCCGAAATATCCGTTGGGGTCCGACACGCCCGCCTTCTGGGTGACGTCGGTAAACGTTCCATCGCCATTGTTGTGATAAAGCGAGTCTCCCGAACCCGGCAGCCCTCTTGGCCCGCACTGGACTGCGATACCTTTGTACTGGCAGGTCTTGTCTTTTCCAAACTCCGGCAGATGATTCAAATCATAGTTGACGTAGTTTGCTACGAAGAGATCCAACTTGCCGTCGTTGTCATAGTCAACAAACGCCGCACCCGTGGACCAGCGCGGATCGCCAACTCCGGCCGTCGAGGTCACATCGGTGAAGGTTCCATTGCCGTTGTTCTTGAACAAATGGTTTGGCCCGAGACAGGTGACATAAACGTCGTCGAAACCGTCGTTGTTGTAGTCACCAACCGCGACACCCATGCCCCAGCCGACGTCGCCCAGTCCGGACTTGTCGGTGACATCAGTGAACGTACCGTCACCATTGTTGTGATAGAGGGCGCTTCGCGTTTTTGCACCGGCCTTCGCCAGCTCTACGGTCAGCGAGTTGACCAGATAGATGTCCAGGAAGCCGTCATTGTCGTAGTCAAAGAACGCTACTCCACCGCTCATCGATTCGACAAGATACTTCTTCTCCGGCGACGCCACGTGCTTAAAGGATATGCCGGCTTGCTGAGTGACATCCGTGAAATGTACTCCAGAAGCCTTGTCCGCGAACGTCGAGGGTACAAACAAACCTAGAAGGAGAACTGTGACCGCTGAGCGTTTTGAGCTGAAGATCGACAAACGGGACCCTCTCACTGCTGACTTGTCTGCGCGCGACTTTTTTCTTTCAGTTGTTGCGCGAGTTCGAGCTGAGCCTCACCCTCAGCTTTTCGACCCGCCGCCAGATAGGCTCGGCCAAGCTGATAGTGCGAGTATGATTCGCCCGGTTTGAGTCTTACTGCGGTCTCGAGGCTGGCTACCGCACCTTTGACATCGCCTTGTTGCAGCAACGCCTTGCCCAGCTCGTAGTGAGCCTCCCCGTAATCGGGCTTAGCGTTTATGACTTCGCGCATCAGCTTCAGACCGCGCTCGGTCTTTTGCCCAGCCAACAGGACAAAGGCGAGATGGTATCGGGCCTCGACGTCTTTGTCGTTCAACACAAGCTCTCTTTCGAACTCGCGGCCTGCATCATCAAATCTGCCAAGTCTGAGGTAAACGAGTCCCGTGTAGTAGTGCGCGAGCCGGACCTTATCGTCCACAGCCGTTGCCGCCTTTAACTCTTCAAGCGACTTTGTTGTATCACCCTGCTCGTAGTATGCCTGGCCCATCAGGATATGAAGTTGAGGGCTGTTCTGGCCCCCAGCGACCATCTCGCGAATGACGCGATCGGCTTCGTTTCGCTTGCCTTGCTTGATAAGGGAAATGGCCAGCGCGTAATAGAGTGCCGAATCTTTTGTCTTCCCGAGGAACACAACATCGGCCAAGACTTCCGACGCGTGCGAGTACTCGTCCGCCATGAAGTAGCTGAGGCCGAGCAGTTGTTTCGCGGGCAAGTTACCCGGATTCGATTTCAGCTCCTCTTCAAATCTGGGAATAGCCTTAGTGAACAGCTCGGCTTTGTAGTACGCGAGACCGCTGTTGAAGTTGACGGCTTCCAGTTGAGGATTCCATTTCGCCGCCATCGCGAACTGGTCGGCCGCCGATTTAAAATCTTGCAGCGAAGCATCCAACTGGCCGACATTGTTGTGAGCGCTTGCGATCACTTTGACATAGTAGGATTCAGCGTCCCTCAGTTCATTCGAAGCTTTCTCATCCAGGGCTCGCGATTCGGCTACTACCCCTTCGGCGGTCACCGCGTCGGTCAGTTTTCCGTTCGGTTCCGCCGAACCCGCCGAGCCGAGATAAGCGGCAGTCTTGAGCTCATCGTTCTTGAATCCCTTGGACTTCAGTTCAGCAGCCATCTGCAGCTCGGCCTCGCCTTCCTGCGTTCGGCCAACCTTCATCAGCGATTGACCAAGCCGGTAGTGCGCGGTGGTCACCTGATAGTCGTTGTGATCCAGAGACGGATTCAGATCAATGCTCTTTTTTAACACTTCGACAGCTCGATCGTATCGCCCGAGAGCCTGATACGTTTCCCCTAGATGAAAGTACGGATCGGGATTGCCGGGCTGGATCGACGCTGCCTTTTCCAAGAGGCCGACAGCATCGGCCCATCGGCGCTGAATCGTATAGACGATGCCGAGGTAATAGTTCGCAAAAAACTCGTCCGGATGGGAGGCGAGCTCGATGCGAAATTCGTCTGCAGCGTCATCGAGGCGCGCTGCGCCGTCCTTGAGCAGATAGGTGAGTCCGAGGTAGTAGTGGACTCGCGGAAAGTGCGCGTCGAGCGCTACGGCTCGTTTGAATTCTTCGATGGCTTCAGGCAGAAAACCGGTTTCTCGATAGGCCCGGCCGAACACTATTCGCAGTTGCGGCCGGTCTCCAAGCTGAGCGAGCATCCGATCATAGATCTTTTTTGCCGGCGTGAACTCGCGCTGCTTCAAGTAGGCCAGTCCAAGAGTGTACTCGACTTCAAAATCGTTCGGAGTCAGATCCAGTGCGGTCTTGAGCTCATCAACCGCCTTGGGAAAATCTCCCAGCATGAACCATGTCTTGCCGAGCATCTGGCGAACGCCGGCGTTTCGAGGCGCGCGAACCAGCGCCTGCTGGAGCGGTTTGATCGCCGCCTGATATTGTCCCCCGTCGAAATAAGCTATCGAGAGCTCGAGCGATGCTTCCACTGAATCTGGAGCGTATCGAGCGGCTTGTTCAAGCGCCGCGATCCCTTCTTTGTAGGACTTCCTGGCGATATATATTTTTCCGAGCTTGTCGTAAGCTTCGGCGAGGATCGCTTGAAACTCAGACCGTGCCTCTTTCAGATTGTTCGCTTTGCGGTGCGCTTCCGCAGCCTCGTAGTGCCGGCGAATCGAATCAGAAGATGACTGAAAGACGGAGAGGCCTAAGAAAAGAGATAAAAGCGTGCCGCTCATAAATCAGAATTCATTCTGCGATTGTTCACGACGGTTCGTTCTTTGGTTTCTTCGCGACCTCAGGAAGGCCACCCGCTGGATCCTCCCCTTTTGTCGCGAACTATAGCAGAAGTATTGAGTTTTGACGAAAGGACGCAGGTGCTACAAACCTGGCCCTCCTAGCGAGGGCTGGGACGGCTTTCCCGAACGATCAGGTGCTTGACAATGAAATGACTCACTAGCCGATACGGTCCACTAGCAAAACGATCTGGGCAAGAACCGAACCCCGCCCGTCGTTGAACGTCAACACCGCGGCCTGATGACCCGCGGAACACGTTCAACATACGGGCGGGGTTGCTTATTTGCTGTCCTTCCTACAACCGCGGGCACTACTGACTGCACATCCCGCTAACCTCTCCACTAAAGGCGAACTCTCCTCCTAAAAGGTCAGAAGCTGAACTTCAGACCGAACTGGATCTCGCGCGGGCCGCGATCCGATCTCAGCCTGCCGAAGCTCGATGACGAAAGATTGTTGTCTACGTTCAGCAGGTTCACGTGATTGAAGGTATTGAACATTTCGGCCCGGAACTGGAGCCCGTAGTTCTCGTGGAACTTCCAGTTCTTAACGATCGAAAGATCAATATTGTTGATCCCGGGCAATCTCACCGCCCCTCGTCCAAGCGTTCCGAAGGTTCCCGGCGCAGGAAGCGCGAAAGCATCCGGATTCAAGTAATGGAGCGGGTCTCCACCATGTGTGCGGATCGAAACCCCAGGCACAACGTCTGGTCGTAAGCCTCCGGGAGGCGTCGTTGCGAGACCCGCGTTGTTCACTCCAGTGATCACGTCGATCGGCGTGCCGCTCAGGAACGATGCAATTCCGTTCAGTTGCCAGTCACCGATTATTGCGTTTACTATCGGTCCCCACTGCTTGAACGCGGGCAGCACATACACGGCGTTGACGACGAACATATGCCTTCGATCAAGATCCGCATCGCCTCGATCCAGGTCGTAGTTGAACGGATCCGATGTCGCACTTGTAAACGAAGCAAGCGGGACGTTGGTGATTGAATGGCTCCAGGTGTAAGACGCCTGGAACGACAACCGGTTTGCGAATCGCCGGTTAACCCAGACTTGAAAAGCGTTGTATCGAGAGTCGCCCGACGACTCGCTTCCGGTGACCGGCCCGAGACCCTTGTGAATCCTGTTTGCCGCAATTATCGCGGAAACATCGGCGCTCGAGAGCGATCCCTCGGCGATGGCCTTGCGGGCGCTAGGCACAACGTCGTTGTAGGGTACGCCTCGCCTCCACAGGTGCAACCCGTGGTTCCCGATATACGAGGCCTCCACCACCGTGTCCTTCATGACCTCTCGGGAAATAGTTATATTCCATTGCCAGCTCTCTGGCGGACGGAAGTCGGTGTTGACCGCATTGAACGCGGTGTTCGGACCCACACCGGCGACGGCATTCTTCAGCGCTGGCCCAATCGTGTCCAGACTTCGGCAAACCGGACAGTCGGCAAGGTTGATGGTCCCCCCCTGCCAGCCGGTGTCGACCGACGTGGTCCACGGTGGGTTGTTGGCCATGCGCAGAATGTCTTCGATAACGTTGGCACGTCCCATGTAGCGTCCAAATCCGGCTCGAATTGCAGTCTTGCCGTCTCCCTTGATATCCCATGCAATGCCAATACGCGGCTGGAACCCGGAATTGTATGCGTTGACCAGAGATCTCGGCAGTCCGGCCGCATCTGACTGATCCGCCCGCACGAGACCGGTGAGCGGATCCTTGCCGTCAAAACGACTCGGAACGTAATTGCTGATACGATCGTTGTCCGAGTACGCCGGCGAGAATCTTGACCACCTCAGACCCAGCGTTACAGTCACATTCGGGCGCACCTTCCAGGTGTCGTTGCCATAGAACTCGAAGTCGTGCCAGCGACCCTGGGTGTTCTCCTGATGATCCAGTTCGGTGTACTCGATCAGTGGAAGGTCTTTGACGAGGAGCTCAGCAATTGCGTTCCCCGTTCGACCATTGTTGGTTTGAATGACATACAAACCGCTCGCACCGTTTGGCTGCTCATTCTTGATGTTGTGGCTCGCCAGCCCGCCAACCTTGATGGTATGAGCACCCATCACCTTGGTGAAGTCATCCTTCCAGATGAACAGGTCTTCGTGGTTTTGCCACGGGGCCTGGTGCCAGAGCGTCGGATAACCACCCGGTGCCCAGCCCACGGTCGGCAGTCCAGAGCCTTCCGCTCGCGGGAAAACGGTCGGGAACTTCGAAGCGATCTCGTCATTGAGCGCCTGCCCACCGGGGTTGGTCTTGACGAAAATGTCGTTTCCGGCCTTAGAGAACTGGAACTCATTGACCATCGTTGGACTGAGCGTGTTGCTCAGCTTGACCGCAAAGCTGTTGCTGGGCTGATCCCAATCGGAGCTGAGAGTGGGGAACGGAGTATCGCCCCAGAAGTTTCCGGATGCGTTGCCGTGGGTCCAATTCTCATTGATGTATCGGACCATCAGGTTCATCTTGCTGGTGATATTCACGTCGCCTCTAAACAAATCCTGGCGAGTGTTCACTGGTTCGAGAGCTGAAGAGATCCAGTTGGTTCCCGTGGGGTCGGCCGGATTGTTCGGATCAGGAAAGATCTTCATTATGGCCAGACCAGCGGGGCTCAGCAGATTGTTCGGAATCTTATTGCCGGGGAAAGGAAGCCCGGTAAATGGATTGACTGGTACCGGGTTCGTATGGACCGGACCGCTGAAATCTCCGAGCTTCTCCTGAGCGGTGGGCACCTTCGAAGTCAGCACCTGGCCGCGGCGTTCACGCCTCCACTCTTCAGACACGAAGAAGAAGATGCGGTCTTTCCAGATCGGGCCATTGAAGTTGAACCCGAAATTGTTATACCGGAGCTTCTGTTTGGGCTGGCCAGCAGTGTTTAGGAAAAAGTCTGTTGCGTTAAGCGCGTCGTTGCGCAGGAACTCAAACGCGGTGCCGTGAAACCTGTTCGTGCCACCCTTGGTAACCAGGTTTATAACCGCGCCCTGCGCCTGCCCAAACTCTGCGCTGAAGCTGTTGCGCTCAACACGAAACTCCTGGATCGAATCGATCGAAGGAAATACCAGCAACGTCGCGTTAGAGCCGACGTCCATATTGTTCACGCCATCCACGGTCCACATATTGGCGTTCGACTGGTTTCCGTTGACGGACATGTCCACGTGTGAATCCAGTCCGGTACCCCTCGCGGCAAACGCAGCCCCGCCAACACCACCAGAGGCCGGAGAGATACCAGGAATCATCGTCACGAGTGAGGCATAATTCCGTCCATTGAGCGGAAGCTCAGTAACCTGCTTCTCGGCTACCAGACTGCTGACGTCGCCCTTTGTAGTCTCCACCTGGACTGCCTCGGCGGTGACGCTTACCGTCTCGCTCGCCCCGCCGACCTGAAGCGAGAAGTTGACCACCATACTTTCATTCACGTGCAGCTCGAGGCCACTGTTGACGGTCTTCTTGAAGCCCGCGGGGGAGGTGCTAACGGTGTATCGGCCGACAGGCAAGCTGGGAGCCGAATAGAATCCGTTTTCATCTGTCGTGACTGCTCTCGAAAACCCTGTCCTTTCTTCCTGGATCAGGATTTCCGCTTTTGGGACTACCGCGCCGTTCTGATCGCGGACCGCCCCGCTGATCGTTCCGACTGTGCTCGTCTGTGCGACTGCGACTGTCATAAACCCGGCAGCCAGCAACACGAGCAAGGCCGGCAACAGCGAAAGCCCCAGCCTGAGCGGAATTCGTTGGCTTAACATAAGTTCCTTCTCCTTTTTATTGCTTGCTTGCTCCTGTTCGGTACCTTCTTTGGCGAAGACTTGTAGTTTCCGGGTCGGCTCTCGATTCCTTTGTATGGCATGAAACCGAGACTACCGAGGGCTGAGGCTCACCGGTGTGAGCGGAAACCGGCTGCGCGCTCCTCAAGCCTGCGCATTACGTTCAGTTTTGAACAATCCCGATGCGAGTTTTCCAATCGCCAAGCCCAAAATGCAGAGCACCACGCTTAAGGTGCCTTGCGAAGTCCCGTTCGATGTTCCCTGTTGCGATTGGATTAGAAACAAATAGACCGATTGCGATACTAATCCAGTGCGGACCAGAGTCAATGGTCTTACAGCTATCTAACCGTTAATCAATGTATCGTAACCGGTCGGATTAGGGTGAAACCTGACAAACGACGACAGAAGAGCGTTTTGCGGAGGTGCGGAAACAATCTGAGGAGGTCGGCGCTCAGCTCCTTATAGAGCGATCCTAACCGCGAATGGTGGGAGAATCATCGATTTCGTCCGAGGCGATGGCGGCAGGCTGCGAGCGGCGAGAGTCCAGCATCCCTCGGCACAGTCTTGCCTTACGGTGAGCTAAATGCGATCGGCTGGGATTTCACTATGCCCTTGCCTTCCTGGATAGTGATCGACTGGTTAGCCGCCACGTCAGATATCGTCTCCTTGCGGCCGCTTGGCCAGACCACCTCGAGACTGGCTACCTTGTCCCCCTTGCCGAGGCCGAACGAAAGCGGCATTTCACTCTGTGAGCAGTAGCTTGATCCGGTTTTTACCAGTCGCCACATAGCCGTTCCCGAGCTGAGCTTTGCGCTAACCGAAGCACCGATGCCATCCCGGTTGGAGACCGTCCCTGAAAGCGCGACGCGCAGGACGTTGTTTTGATTCCCGCCGTCGTTCCGCAACAGCCGGGCCGGTCCGTTGTTGGAGGTTATGAGGAGGTCCAGATCGCCATCATTGTCAAAGTCGCCGTAGGCCGCTCCTCGACCGACGATGGCTCTCTGCATGGCAGCCCCGAGTTTACCGGTTACTTCCTCAAATTTCTTCTTGCCCAGATTTCGAAACAGGTGAGGAGGTTCTGCGTATTTTACCTTCGGTTGTACCGTATTGATGTCGTCCGCCACGTGGCCGTCAAGGGCGAAGACATCCTGAAGGCCATCGAGATCGTAGTCGAAGAAGAAACATGAAAACGTCAACGTGAGCAGTGTATTTTGACCTATCGTGGACGTAGGCGCTTCATCTATGAAAAGACCTTTCCCCTCGTTGTGGTACAGAGCCATCATTTCGTTCGAGAAATTCCCGATGATCAGGCTGGGCCTGCCACACCCGTCATAATCCGCAGCGTCCGTTCCCATTCCCGCTCTGGCGACTCCTGCTTCGCTGAACGCGACTCCTGCGGCCATGCCTACGTCGGTGAAAGTGCCGTCGCCTTTGTTGCGGTACAACTTGTTCGGCTGCGTGTCGTTTGCGACAAACAGGTCCATCCATCCGTCGCGGTCGTAATCAATCAGCGCCACTCCGAGCGACTTCGATGCGGGATCGTTCAGTCCCGCCCGCTCGGTCACGTTCTCGAACGTGCCGTTTCCTTTGTTGTGGTACAGCGTAGAGCTGTGACCCTTATACGATTCAGGCGTGCAATAGGACTTGTTCTTGCCGTCCAGAGTGCAATGGAGGTCCTTGTCGATGGACCATTCGACGTAGTTGCAGACAAACAAGTCCAGCTTTCCATCCTTGTCGTAATCGAACCAAACGGCGCTCGTGGAGAATCCGGGATCGTCTACGCCGGCCCGAGCGGAAACGTCTTGAAACTTGCCGTTGCCCTGATTGCGGAACAGATGATTCGGACCGAGGCAGGTTATATAAATGTCTACGAAGCCGTCATTGTCGTAGTCGGCGACCGCACAACCAAGCCCGTACATTTCGACCGCAAGCCCTGCCTCGCGGGTCACGTCGGTAAAAGTACCGTTACGGTTGTTGTGGTAAAGCGCGGGATAAGACTTCTGGCCCTTATGATCGGGCCAGTTCATCGAATTGATCAGCAGGATGTCCTGCCAACCATCGTTGTCGTAGTCCAGGAACGCGCATCCGGATCCAATGGTTTCGGGCAGGTACTTCTTGCCGTAAGCACCGCTGTTGTGCTTGAACTGAATCCCTGCCTGCGCAGTAACGTCGGTAAAAGTCGTCGGACCGGAGTAGCGAGGCGCTTCAGTTGGCGGCGGGGCTTGACTCTGTGGCGGCGCTGTGGCTGCTTCGCCGGCTGATTCGCGTGGCGCGGCGCTTCCTCCTGCCGAGTCTTCACCCGGGGCTCTTACGCAGCCGACTGGCGGCAGTAGGACGATGAAGAGCAGTAGGCAGTATGCAGTAAGCAGTAGGCAGTTGGGTCTCTGGTTTCTGGTTCTTGGTTTCTGGTTTATCGACCCTGGTTTCTGGTTTCTCGTTTCTGGTTTCTCGTTTCTAGTTCGCATAGGATACGTTGACCTCACTGCCCACTGCTTACTGCCTACTGCCTACTGCCTACTTGATAAGTGCCAATACATCGTTGACACATTTTAGTGCCAATACATCGTTGACAGTTCTTTGAAAAATGAATCTTTGACTTTCGCGGTGCGACTGTGTCGTGGACATTGACGCCTACTTCTTTTTTGGAGGCGTCGATGAGG
>DATFXM010000164.1:0-34102 GCA_035315885.1 Blastocatellia bacterium | reverse complement strand
GCAACGCGGTCAGCTTCGATTTCACTGGCGTCCGTAGGTTGGCTGACGCGCAGTTTCGCTTGAAGCACCTTCTCACGCAGCATACGCGCCACTGCCTGGTTGCCTGCAGACCGCTGCAACGCATGAAAAGGATGCGACCGCGGCTCGCCTTCGGCCTCCCGCTCCCTCGCGTAGTCAGACGCCTGCAACTCGCCAGAATTCTTCTGTGGCTTGTCTTTCACCTGGCGATGCTCCCGGCCTTCGACTACACCTCTTCGCTCGGCCCTTTGCGCTTCTTACCCGGCGAACTCTTCTGGCCAGTCCTCGGCTGCGTAGGCTGAGATGGTGGAGTCGACGGTGCCGGAGTCGGCGACGGCTTGGGCTGCGTGGTGTCGCCAACGATGGTTATCGCGTTCTGAAATTCGACTTTCGCTCCGGTGTTGTCGGTCAATGTCAAGGTGCGAGGCCCCGGCGTAGCAGTAGCTTGAATGCTGATCTCAGCAACAACCGAAGCGGCCGCAGCCGTGACCTGCTTCACATCTACACCATCTCCAAAACTGACCGTAGCGACCGTCGCGAGATTTTCACCCTGAATAGTTGCCTTAGCGGTCGCCCCGGGAGTCAGCTTGTCGGCTACGTCAACCTTCGTCACCCGCGTTGGTGGATTGGTGCTCGGAGGAAGTGGCGGAGGTGCGGGCTCGGTGCACTGCCACCAGAAGTCGGCAAACGAAAGCACCAGTCTCCGGCATGAGCAGTTGTCGATCTTGGTGATGTTGCCGTCCGCATCCAGATCCACTTCGGCAAGCACGACCCATGGCTCATCCGGACACGGCGGACATTCGGGTATCGGCCCCTTGGCCAGATCGTCCAGACTCGGAGGATTCAAGTGCGAATCAGGGCAGGAAGTCAGCGCCGTGATCTCATATCCGTCCACGATTCTCGAGTTCTCGCACGCCGAGTCATCGCATCCGCAACCTACCGGCTGAACACGCACCGGCCGCGCGGCAATCTCTCTGTACCTGACCGCGACGTACAGCTTGTCGGTTTTCGGCGGCTGAATCACCTCGCTGCACCACGGGTCTATGGCGTCGACGCATGGCTCACCGGTTATGCCGGTCACCCCGCTCGTCCTCAGATCGAATATGCGCACACAATCGATGACGATCTCGTCGCCAAACGGACCCAGGATGTATCCAGGTTTGATCCGTACCTGCCACGGCTCGAACTTGGTCCCGTTCTCCTTGGACTTGGGAACAAGGCAAACCTTGGCTCCGCATACGACACCCCAACCGTGCAGCAAGCGATTGTGCCAGCGCAGCTTCGTTCGAAAATACTCCTGCTCGAGGTTGAGATCGTCCGGCGTTATCAGTTGCCGCGGGAAGTAACGAGGGCGTTCCGCTACACTGTGATCGCATGGCATTGTATTGCACGTCGTAGAGGTCTTCATAAATTAGTCTCCTGAAATAACACGCGGGCTTGAGTCCGTCTCTCGGCAAGCGCTCCAACGCATGTCAAGATGTTCAGTATTCACTCTCTTCCCTGTTGACCAGCGACTGGATCAGGTCGAATAGAAGTCGATTGTTGTAGACAATCGGCCGCACTGTTATGTCCACCTCCGGCTCCCAACCCTTGTCGGCATATCTCAGCCGGATGTTAGCCAGCGGAACACAACAATCGTCGGGGAGCGCGCGGCACCCTCGGGTGACGTAGTCCACTATCGCGGCGTAGCTGATGCGCCGTCCGTCAATAACATCCGGGAAATTAGTCTTGCGCTCCGGCGCGAAGCCATCCCTCACGATGACTTCGTATTGTTCGCGCACTGAACCGGCGACGCAAAAGGCAACGCTTTCACAGTCCCCCGCAACCGCGCGCACCGGATCGCTCTCGCATTCGTGATAACAGAGCACTACGTGGGCATAGTCCTCTTCGTAGTATTCCGGATGTTCGTACTTGCCCTGATACCTCGGTTGATAGTCCGCGCCCTGCGATGGATGAGGCGGCTGCGGCGGTAGCTCAACCGGTTGCGACGGTCGCGTGACGATAATCTCGCGTCCACAGCGATCGATTGCTACTCCCGGAAGCACGATCACGCTGTTGTTGTCCGAGGACAGCTCCACATCAAGTCCGCACACTACACCGGGACCGGTTACCAGTCGATTCAACAGTGCGCGCTTCGAATTGAAATACTCCTGCTCCATTTCAAGGTGCATTACATCGAGCAGTTTTCCAAAAAAGTAGCGATTGCGGATCGGCGTCTTAAGATCCGCCGGAACTCTATGATCACGCTTCTGATGGTATTGCATGAATTATCCTCCTGATCGAGTAAGGGCAGCGGTGCGCGCGGCTCAACCGACTCGCGTGCTTACGCCTAGAACACTCGTTTCTCCGATCTGTGCGGCGGGCTGTCCGCTGAGAACCGTGCCTCGCTCATCGCCCAATCCGGTCGGCACCGATGGTCCGGCGACTATGGTGTCGATCCCTAAGCGCGCCTGATAGCCGACCCGCATCCGAGGCTCGAGAATGCAGAGATGATATTCGGTGTGCGCCGGCTTCTCACGTTGAATAACCTCGCGAACCCGCGCCAGGCTATCTATACAATTCAACTGCGTACGATAGACCTGCACCGAAAAGCGGTGAGCCAGATCCATGAACAACGGAGCACCGAGCTCTTCATTGCTGATCAAATGCGATTGATCGAGAGTCGCTGTAGCTCCGACCACCGCACCTTGAGGGTGTGCAGCAGCAAGCATGGTCGTCACTCCAAGGACCGAGTTCTCCGTGTCGACCCACGCTTTCTCCTTTGTCGTACTTTTTTCATTGCACCCGCAGGACTTTGATTCGGCCGGCAGCCCCCACCATTCGGCGTTTATGATCGGCTCTTCCACGATCGCGTCGACACCGGCAAGGAACAACAACGCCTCGCGAAGACCACGCGCAGTTCCACGGCGGCCGTATGCCTCAAAGGCGCGTGCAATCGCCTGCCGCTTCTTGCTCTCGTCCCAATCGTCCTCCAACTCGACCGCCAGCCACCCGGCAAGCCACGGCAAGAAGTCCGGCGGCACCACCGCGGGATCAAAGAACATCGCGAGACTCTCTATCGTTCCTTCGATACCGCTGAATAACGTCTCGAACAACGACACGAATCGCGTGAGGAAATCGCCGCAGGGAGATTCTTCACGATAAATCGCAGGAAGATTCGAAAGGTATGTCTGATGATCGAATTCGAGCTTGAGCTGCGACAACACCGGAGTCGAGCGCCCATCTCCCGAAACAAGAGCACCGACCCAGATGAATTGCGCCGGCAGCCCGCCGAGGAAAAGGTCTTCAATCTCGGGAAAGATCTCGGACGACGAGGGAAGCCATCGCGGATCCTTGAACGGATCGTCTCCGCTGGGATCAACCGCGGGACGATCTGCGCGATTGTTGGAAGCATGAAAGAAGAGCCTTATGTGCGCGCCCGAGCCTTTGCGCGTCATCACCGCCTTGAGCCGGTGCCAGCTCACCGCGAACTCGCGGACCTGAATGGCGGCGCTCCACAAAACTCCTCGCGTCGCAAAGCCCTGGCCAAGCGTCAACGTGAACGGCGCGCGGCCATCGCCGCTGTGAACCAGCAGGTGTCCTCGCCCGTCTATTGCAAGCGCAGCAACCGGTCCCTCATATCCTACTGCCTCTCCAGCAAACGCGAACCCGTCCTGCTGGTTGAAGACAAGGACTCGTCTCGGCGCGTTGTCTCCAATGAAAACCCAATCGCTCGAGACTTCGATGCCCATTGGTTCTCGAAGAATGCCGGACCCGAATGAGAGGGGATTGCCGTTCGCATCTTTGATGGCATTCCCGCAGCTGTCAAAGACGAACACCGCACCTTTGCCCACATCGAGCACAAACACCCACTGTTTGTCGGCAGTTGTGAGGGCCGCAACACCCGCGGGCTGCTGCAGTGCCTGCGCAGATTTGACGTTATCCCAGAATGAAGCAACAACGTCTCCGGCCCTGTTGAACTTCTGCACTCGAGCATTTCCGAAATCGACTACGTAGACATTGCCTGCATCATCGCCATCCAGATCCCATGGGGCGTTGAGGAGTCCGGGCAGAGATCCCGGTAGAGTCTCATCGACGCTCTTCTGACCCCAAACGTCGACCAGCGCCATCGACTCGATGTCGAATATTTGTATTCGATTGTTTCCAGCATCAGCGACGACCAGCGAGTTGCGGTGTTTCGCGACGAACAAGCCCCTCGGCCGATTGAACTGAGTAAGGTCCTCGCCCTTACCTCCGATGCACTTCACCGGTTGGTTTGATTTGTCGCACCAATCGATCCTCAGAATGCGATCCCCACTTGTATCGGTGTAGAAAACAGTCCCGTCGGGAGCTACCGCCACACCGGCTGGGCCGTTGGGCTTCGGAGCCGCCTCGAGCTCCTCCGGAAGTTCTCCATCAAAGAGCGGAAGCGCGTACAACTCCAGGGATCCATCTTCGAGCAATTGGAGTCCCTGACGTCGGAACCCGGGCCACGCTCCATCTCGATTCAAGTAAGTAAAATTTGTTTTGTTATTTCCTTGCACTAGTCAGCCCTCGACTCCCATCCACTCCACTGACCAATCTTTCAGCTTCTCGGCAATAAGCTTCTTGAGGATATCGCCAGGATCGCCACCTACTGCCGCGCCGCCCGACGTCGTGAAGCTGTTCGGTATGAGCGCCTGGAAAAGCAGAAGCACGTTGATGTCGAAGTCCTTCGCCGTTGGGTTGATAATCTGGGTCAGGCCGTCGACAACCACCGTCAGCTTCGGCAAAGTTTCCAAACCTAAATCGATTTGGAACACTCTGTCGCCGGCGATTCGCACCGTGTAGCAGGGCGTCGTCAAGAACCCACACTCACTTGTATCTATCTTCGCCTGAAGCCCAATCGGTAGAATGATGGGCAGTCCCAGAAGCACCTGCGTAGAGCCGGTATTAGTCGACAAAACGCTGGTCGGATCAAATGCCGTAAGCTCAAAAGTCTGCCATGCCGGCGTAACGCTTCCGCAGCACACGTAGGGTTGGTTAGAAGGTCTTGCGTTCAGACGTTGGGCGATCGATACATCCTTATCGAGTTTGCAATTGAGTACTTCAGCCTGTGCAAGAATGATCCTCAAGCCTGACAGGATCTCTTGTTTGATCGTGACATCCAAAGGTTGGCGATTCGGATTGAGGCGGACCCAGCAGAAGATCGGCTCTTCTTTCAGGCGGACCACTCCCTCGCCATTGCAAATCCCGACCCTCGTCTCACTCTCTTCGAGGAACTGGTCGTCCGGATAGGCGACGGTCAAGTCAAACAGAGCTGCGGTGCCATCCACTTCGCCGGCCACCGGTGGGACAGGTTCGACTTGACTCTGTGTCAACACGATCTCACGACCGAGAGCGTCGATCGCGTACCCCGGACCGATTGTCACTTCGCGGTCGCCCTTCTTGCCCGCTACGGCGAATCCGTTTCCAATCCCGGGCTGATGCAGGCTCTGGTTGTGCAGCCATCGCATCTCGCGGTTGAATGCTTCGATCCCCTGAAGGTCCGATGCAAACAGTCGCTGGCCGTTGAAAAACTGCAACCGCTCGATAAAGCGTGTTTGATTCAAAAAGTCCATCAGTGTTTCCTCAGTCTCGGCACGATCCGATCCAGACATTCGCAGCGCCCGGTGACAGCGCTCGCATGCTGACAACGTGGCTCTTTTTCACGGCGCCGTTTTGCATTCGATCTCTTGCGGTTCCGCGCAATCCTGTTCGACGCTCGGAACGGCTTGAATACCCAACCAGCAGACATGCAGCCCGTGATCGCGCGCGTAATTGATAAATTCGCTGTCAAACTGCCGATTCGCTACTCGCACTCTCGAACCAAGCACGGTTACAAGCGGCGGAAGCCACAAGCGAAATCTGAACTCATCGCTTCGCTCGCGATCTATGTGAGTGAACGGCGCGGGGAAAAACTCGACGTTGCTTCGGTCCCAGAGCGTACCCGCCAACCACGCGAAGTAACACGGCGTCTCGGTAAAGCCGGCCGCCGATGTATCAATGGTGACCTGCATTCCGACAGGAATGGGTACGACCCGCTGGCGGAATAGCTGGACGTTCTCAATCCAAGGCTCCCACGGCGTCTCACCGGCTACGGTTTCGCCGCTTCCGATTCTCGGCCGCGATAGCGCTCTGGAGGAGGGGCGGACAAAACCGGAGTCGAGCTTTGGTATCTGTTGCGACGATGCAAAGAGATCGTCTACCGCCGCGCGGTAGGCATCGTCGGTCGAAAGTGCCTTCAACGCAATTCGTTCCTCTTCACTGAGGACGCCCACAAAAACCAAGCGTTGCCTTGTCGCGTCATAGCGAATCCGTTTTGCGATCGCGCCTTCGAACTTTACGTCCGCCGGAAGAGACGCGAGGTCCGCTTCTGACTCGTAGCTCAGCCGCGCGATCGGCACGCCGTCAGTTGGGTCGAGTCTTCTCGTGGTGATCCACAAAATATCCGCGTCATCAGGGGAAGCGTTACAGCCGCAGCTTCCCTGCCCCGGCGGCTCCGCGCGTCTGTATCGGACGACGAGTAACGCCTGGGTCACTACTTCATTGCCGATCACCGGGAAGGGGACTTCTCGCTCAGTTTGAAGCAACAACTCGCGGCCGAAGCAGTCGTACGCGACGCCGCAACCGACTTTAACGCTCCCGATTGAACCGGCGCCGGCATTGGTCGGGTCGTTAACACTGAATCCGCTTCTTACGCCGAAGCTCGTGTGCAGCGCGCGGTTGTGCCACCAGCGAAGCTCGGCCTCGATCGCCAGTTGATCCCGAAGATCGGTCGAACGGAGCTTTTGCCCTTGCCAGTAGCGAAAGCGCTGAACTTCAAACCCACCCGAATTGAACATTCATCACCTTCTTCACACCACGGAAATCTGGTGACTTCCCGCGGCCACCAACCACGTAGGCGCGAGACAAACATTGCCGCATTGGGGTTCGCAGGAATCCGGAATCAGCTCGAGCTTCAGAACGTGATCGACACCTTCGATCTCGTCTATGACCTGCATGACCTCCGACCGAAAAACGTCGCGGCCGAAGGGCCAGCCTGTCTTGTCGGGCCCTCCGTGAAGCGGATTGAAGAATTCGTTTATTGCATCAACGATTCTTTGTTGAACACCAGCCTTGCTCGCGCCCTGGAGCAGCTTTACCGTCGCTCGTACGGAGACTTCGAGGTAGCGTGGAGCAACCACCTGCACTCGAGTTCCAATCACGCGACGTCCGCTCAAATAGGTTGAGACGTCTCGCAACAGGCCTTCGCTGGGCAGCGGTCGCCGCCCCGGCATGTCCGGCAGCACTGTTACGGTAATGACCCCCGGCGCGCTGAAGCAGGGAAAGCTCGAGTGAAGATTCGCTCGCGCTGCGGCTCTGGCGATGCGCGCGCCCGGCGTTTTCCTAGCCAGCGCTTCATAGTCTTTCAGAGTTACCGCTCGACCGCTGGTGCCGACCAGATCTACCGCCCGGGCGATCGCCAGATCGAGCGTCTCGGGTGGAGCTCCGCCTGACGCTTCGATCGGATTCGTGATGCTCGAAAGCCTCTGAACGATCGAGTCGAAATCGCCAAGGATAATTCTGTTCAACAGAAAATCGACCAGCGTAAACGTAGTTCCAGCAGCTAGGTTCCCGCTCTCACCACGCGTGGCGTCGTAAGACGCGAAAAGGTTCGCGCCACCTGGAGGAACGCGCCCGTGCTCACCGTCTCCAAATACAACTTTCCCGTTTGTCTCATCGAGCACAAAGTGCACGTCGCGGCGCGTCGATTCGAGAAAATCGTCGACACGCTGCCAGAATCGCCACGCTCCGTTTTCTTCGCTGAAAAGCTTGAGCGTTGATTGAACTGGTGCAGCCACCGGCAGCTCGAGGCTTTGATGCGGCCAGCCATTTCCTGCTCCGAGGCGCAGCGTTTCCACCGAGAGCAACCCCGCACGTGCAGCGGCCGGTCTGACAAACTCGAGTACTCTGAACGCGGGTACTGCATCGCTTTGAGCGTCGAATCGAATTGCGGTGACGTGACCTTGATCATCAAACTTCGCGGTGATCGCCACAACATCTCCCCGGTTAGGCTCGTTGCCCTGCGGCACCACCCCCGCATTAATGATCCACGTCGAAGCAACCGGAACGGCCTGTTCGGCTCTTGCCGAGTTCATAACGATGGCACTTGCAGACGGAGGGGAATCAAATCCCCCCGCTTCGAGCCTGCCCCTGATGTAGTACAGTGGAGTGCGCGAATGCCCAAGTTGTTGTAGAGCCATCGGTGTAGGAACGCGGAATAAAATTCCGCCGTCCAGCGTCAAGCTGCGAGTGTCGTCTCGCAACTCATCCTTCGCGGGGTCCAGCGTTATCCAACTCTGTGTGCCCTTTGTTTCAACCAGGGCCTCCCATGTCAGTCGAACGCGATTGAGCGGCGGGACCTGCGTGACCACATCGGAGAGCTGCGAATCGTTAGACGAATCGTCACCCAGGCAATCGGATGCGTTCGGACATGGCGCGAGACGATCTCGCTCCTGCTCGATCAATCTCTGCCGCTCGTCGAAACCGGAGTGCCCTCCGTCGAACTTGAAATAGAGCCGCACCGGAAGGTTTGGCTGAAGCGGCTTTGTGAATCCAAGATAGAGCTCATTTCCGCGATCGGCTGTCGGGCCAAACAGACTGAACACTTCCTTTCGCTGACGTTTGGCAGTCACGTCGTGGAAGCCCTTTACGTCTTTCCACTGCACCACTGCGAGAGTTCCATCGGCAACGTTCACCGGCTCCAACAACGAGAATCGCGTATCAACTCCAAACGGATCGACCGCCGACACGATGACACCCGGTTCCAACCGCACCGGCGCAGATCCGTCCTTGAGTGAGAGACTCAACACGGTGTGAGCCGCGCGCGTCGGCTGTTGCCTGACTCCTACGAGCGCCAGAAACTTCCGCTTTTGCAGATCGGTGATTCGATCCAGCTCGTAGATGTCCATCTCGGCAATCCAGGCGAACAACTCCATGAGGGTTATGCCCGGATCGTGCACGTTGTGATCGGTCCAGTCCGGCGCGTAGACCGGAATCAACGCGCGGCCTTCCTCGATAAGGTCCGACCAGCGGCGATCATCCAGATTTGGCAGTGGCACCTTCATTGTTTGTTTCAGGCCTCTGATTCTTCGAGCTTCAATCGAATCTGTCCCGCGGCAACTACGCGGGTCGCGGCAACCCGAACGCTTTCGCCCTGCGGCATTCCGTCAATCAACAACTCGAGATCCTTTACATAGTCGACGCCTGCAACCCGCTCGAGTACTGAGGCAACATCCGACAGAAAAACATCGCGTCCAAGCTCCCAGCCTTTCTTGTCAGGACCTCCGCGAAGAGGATGAAGAAACTCTTCGAGAGCCTGTCTCGCACTTTTCTCCACGGTGCCGGCTTCGCTCAGGTCGATGGGCGCGATCGTCGCGTTGACTCCGATCTCCAGATAGTCCGGCCCGGTGACGAAGATCTGCTCGGCCGCGGCAAGGTCGCCCGGCGCGCGCGCCTCGATGTATTTGCGTATGGCCTCGCGCAAGCCAAAAGACGGGAACGGCCGCGGATCCTTGCTTTGAGGAATGATGAGCAGCGTGATCCAACCGGCGATCGTCTGACCGGTGGCGTTTCGCGTCGGAATGGCTCGGGCCACCGCTACTGCCGGTGATGCTTGGTGAGCAATCGTTTCGTAATCGCGAGGGGTGATCGCGCGGCCACGATGGCGGATCGTCTCGGGGCCTCGCACGCTCAGAGCTTCGATCGTCTCGCCATCCGCTCCGCCTTCGGCGGCACGAGGGTTAGTGACAGACTGCACTCCGGGAATCGGACCCAGGATCTGATTGATGGTGCGAGCCGCAACATTTCCCGCAAGACCTCCGCCAGCTTGATGCCGCCTCGAGAGAATTGGAGAGTTCAGCGGCGGGATCTTTCCGTTGAATCCGTCTCCGAAAAATAACAACCCGCGCGCACGATCGATGACATAACAGCGGTCTTCGGGGCCCGACCTGAAGAAGTTCGGTTTCTCAAGCCAGCGAACCCAGACTTCAATCACGTTTTTTGTTCTATCGCGACGCAGCCTCAGGTCGCCCTTGATGATGTCTATCTGATCGCCTTCTGCACCGAGCAATTGCTCCAGCTCACGGACGACGTTCTGATCGCCGTTGGTCAACGACAGCGCGACCAGGCGCCATTCGACGTTTGCCCTGGGACCCGACAGCTCCTGTACCTCGATGCGTTCACCGGCAAGGACCGGAATCTGAGTGAAGAACAGCACCTGGTTTGGAAGACCGTTGCTCGCTCCAAGCGGGGCATCGGTGATCGTCCGCTGCTGTGAGGCATAGACCGCGTTGAGAAAAATCCCGTTGACAGTAGGTTCGCCTGGGGGCCCATCTTCCTTGAGTCTCCCTCGCACCCATTGAAGGGGGGTTCCAAATCTCGCAAGAGGCTGGCTGTCTTCCTCGCCTATGAACGAGAGGATTCCCGGCAAACGCAAGTTGCGCGTTTCATCCTCGACCGCCAGCTCACGCCACGCGCCGCCGTCGAAGTACTCCCAGCTCAATGCCGGTCCCGACGTGTCAGTCTTGTCTTCTACGATGTCCAGGTACAAACCGATCCGATCAACCGGCAGCTTCTTGTCGAACCCGAGATAGAGCGCGGGGGTAATATCTCGCACCATGCTGAACGGCTGGAAGGTCACACCGGGCCAGGTCGCTTCGAAGGTGTGGTCCTCGTATTGAAAATCGTTCTGAGTGATGACGTGCTCGGGACTAAACAAGCCGTACGTCCACGTGTAGCCAAGGCGAAACGCGGCAAGCGACGGAGGCTTGTCTACCACGTAAGTGAATTTGTTGGTGTTATTGTTCGCATCCTTCCACGTAACCAGTTGGGTAAACCCAAAACCGCCGCGGACCAGTCGCGCCCTCATCCACAAACCTTCCTGGTCGTTTACCGTCGTCGGGACGATATCAGTTGGAACCGTGAACTCGATCAACTCCGTAGTGTCCAGGTCGGCGGCAGGCTGGCCCGTCGTTGACGATTGAAAAAGAGTGATCCACTTCGTGCCGTTCCAATATTCCCAATCGATCAGGTGGTCGAGCGTGTTTTTGTCCTGTGTGGGATTTGCATCGGTGATTACCGGTGTGCTGTTATCCGGAACGTTGGATATATCGACTTTGTCCTGAGGGGACGCGGTCCTGGCGACGTATATTTGAACCTTTGCTCCGGGCTTCGTGAAAACTTCCTGCGAGTTGAAATAAAAGATTGAGCCCGGTTGCGGTTGCTGGCCGAATGGGAAGAAGGGCTTGGTTAGATCCACCGCCGAGCCGTCGGCAAAAGCCTTATCCGGGTCAAGGCCGTCGACATTGAATGTCAGGTCAAGCTCGACGTTTCGTTCGTCTTCGAGTCCACGCAGGTTGAAGGTCGCTTGCAGAGCAAGGAACGCTACCTGCAGTTCGTAGTTTTCTTCCGATGGAAGCGAAACGGTGTTGCCGCCGGAGTCGCGCGTGGAGTCATAGGTACCCGGAATTATCGCTGGATTGTTCGGGTTTGCTTTGTCTGTCAGGACTGAAATCTGCTCGAAATTGTCGTCGTCGGGGCTGGTGATTTTCACGGTGATCGCTTCGAGCGGTTCGCCTGCTTCGTTTGTCACCAGGCCGTGAATTCGGGATTTGCCGGACGCTGCGAACGGCTCATCATTGCGAATGACCGCGCTAAGCGTGCCCTTGAGCGGGTTCGATATGACGCTGCCTAGTCGGATGCGGTCGACAAGCGGCAGCACGTGGCCGGGATCGGGAATAAGAGGTTCGGTCAATAAGCCACGAATCCAGAACGCCTCGATCCCATTGACGCTTTGCTTTGAGCTCTGAGCGCAATCGGTCTCGAGCAGATAGTGACCGCTTCGTGTAAGACCCTGAGTGCTGTCCGCATTCTCGGATTCTTTTTCTGAGCAGGCGGGCTTGATCGACTTGAACGCGCGCCAGACCGCGCCATCCCAGTACTGCCATAGCACGCTGAGTTGTTCGCTGCCCGGTTGTGTCAGGTCGAACTCTACTTCGATCGTAGCGCTTCCAGCTATCGCAAGCAGAGTATCGTGCGCGATATAAATCGCGTGCTCGGTGTCCTGCAACAGCGGTTTTCTGAAGAGCTGGACGGGAGTCCCCGAAAGCAATTGATCTGAGTGATCCAGGTATTGATCTCGGCCCGGCCATAGCGTGACCACCTGTTGCAGCTTAGCGGCGGCAACACCAGTTGCAGTTTCTGTCTCGAAGACCAGTTGATCGGTGGAGCCCGGAGGCGGCGGCGCAGCAAGCTGACTTCCGGCAGGCGCCTGCGCATCAGCAGCATTCGCTGCCAGTCCGAAAACCACCGGCGCGCGAGCAGGAGTGGCCGGCACCAAAGACAAACCAAGGAGATCCAAGAAAGCGAGTTTGTTCTTGCCCGGAGCTTGATTGAGCCGCTGAATGATCGCCTGCACATACCGGCCCGCGATTTGTGCCAAGGCAACATCGGCTCCCTGCTCCTGCGGGTTCCAGTCGGGCAAATACCCAAACCGCCGCGCAAGCAGCTCCGTCACGATCTGTGCCGCGTCTCTTGAGTCCAGCGTGATTCTTGGCCTGCCGATCACTTCGGAGCTCCTTCGTCGAGATAGAATGGGTAAACAAGATTTGTGCGAGTATTGGTCGCGCGCACTCGATACTCCACGTCAATCAACAGTTTGTTGTGTTCGCTCGAATCGCCGGTGACCTTCACATCGAGCACGTCGATTCGCGGCTCCCAGTCGATCAGAGCCTCTTGAACTCGCTTCTTCACGAGCTGCATCGTAGTAGGGCTTACCGGCTCGAACACGAACGCATTCAGACCCGCGCCAAAGTCCGGTCGCATGACTCGCTCGTCACGATTCGTGCCGAGAATGATTCGAATCGCTTGCCTTATGTCTTCTTCAAAAGCCACGATGGAAATCACCCCGTCCTTTCCGAGACAAGTCGGAAATGCCCAACCAACGCCCAGGAATGCTTTTTTGTCGTCAACCGTTTTCATGACCAGACGACTTCAACCTCCGATCAGGACTGTCAGCGCCCCTTTAATGATCGGTGCGCCGCAGGCTGCTGTGTCTCCGACTCTTGCCGCGGGCTTGCCTCCGATGAACACGGTGTTGCTTCCTTTCAAGATGGGCGACGCGGGATGCGGCCCCGCGGTTGGTGGCATTGCGCAAGCGTGTTGAGTACCGACGGTCGCCGCAGCCAGCCCGCCGATAACCACGGTCAGCACGCCCGGCCCTGAAATCATTCCGGGATGACCCGTCGGATCTGTAACTCTTGCTGCCGGAGGCATACTTTCTTAAGTGCTGCGTCTGAGTTCTGAGTTCTGAGCGCGAGTTTGAGTCTCAAAGAATTGCCGAAACTCAGCACTCAGCACTCAGCACTTTCAATTGAGCTTTATCGGAAGACCCTTCACTACACACGGTCCATCCGACTGTATGTTGATCGTCGTTCCTTTTAAGTCGATCTTGGCGCCCTGAAGACTGATTTGCGCGGCTTTGAGCTCGATCTTCAAAGCAGCCGAGATCGACACTGTTTGCGAAGCATTGTCCATTTTGATCGTAAGCGTCCCCGCAGTGTTGGTGAGCTCGATTGTCTTTGGGTCGATGGTGATCTTCTGTTGCGTACTCGTAGTGATCTTGATCGACTGCAGCGCGTCGTCGAATTCCACCTCGTGGCCGACTGCGCTTGTAACGCCGGTCTTGATCACGCGCTTGACTATGAAATCGGCCGGCGAAGTGAGGGGCGGACGATCGAGTGTGCTCCAAAGGCCGCCAATCACATACGCGTCGCGCTGATCGTGCTGACCAAACGCGACCAGGACTTCATCACCGATTTGCGGAACCCAAACGAACCCCCGTCCCGATGCTCCACCAGCGGAAGCCATCCGGCACCACGGTTCGAATTGCGGCAACAGCGGCACGCGCACCTGGACTCGGCCAAGACCGAGTGCATCGAGGTTGTTAGTCACCACGCCCGGTGCTATCGCAAATCCTTCAGGCTGACGCTCGTCATCAGCCTTCGCCATCCTTTGAACAAATCCTTCAGACATGCTCACCTCAACCCAGTCGCTGCCCTTGAATGCTGAACGTTCCAGCCAAACTCTTGGGCTTCGGCAGCGAGCCGAACCAGACTTCCTTGCGTGCTTCGAAGTTGGTCTTGTATCCCGCGTTTCCAAACGTGTGAGTCGCTGATGTGATGCGCCAAGTTCCGCCAAACTCATCTCCAACGCCTTCCACGTCGATTACCGTCCCCGACTTGATCCGCGGGTCGCCAACCGTGCTGCCGGACGCGGTAACGCGGTTGTTTAGCCGGGGCAGAAGGTCCGCAAGTATCTTGAGACCCGCCTGCGCGAACGACACGGTTTTCGAAAGCGTCTTCTTTGGTTTGCTTGGTTTTTCAGCAGCATCCTCAGGGGAGGGGACTCCCTCCAAACTGCCGATTCCGGGCGAAACCTTCAGCGTGAACACCGACCGGTCGAAATCCCATCCAACCACAATCTCAAATTCGGTTTTGATGGCCTCGACCCAGATCCTGGCGGCTACCCCCGAAACGTCCCCAACGGTGGTTATCCTCGGACTGAACTCCATCAACGACTTTCCGTAGGTCAACGTAAAGTCCGACGTATAGTCCTGGAATAGCGACCTGAAGCGAAGTATGTAGCCGTGAGGTTCCTTCGTGTGATCTATGGCCATCTCCCAACCGTTCGCTTTTGAAATGGTCGAGAGAAATTCAAAGTCGCTGCTGCCCTGCTGTACCCGGATGCTCTTCTGCGCCTCCGCCGGATCGGAGAGGTAGATCGCGAGTCCCGCCAGAAACGACAGTGCCCCGCCGAACGGATCGGGAAAGGGGATGAGCAGGTTTGTCGCGCTGACCAGCGAGACTACGATGGCGTCGGGAATTGGAAAGTTATTGATTGAAGTCGTGTTCAAGTAGAATGCGCGATCGGCTTTTCCTCGAGTCAACCGCTGCAGAAAATCGTGGGCGACTACCTTGATCGTCGGCATTCCGCTGTTGGGGAACGTCGGCTCCACGCCGGTGATCTCACCCACGAACACCTCTTCGAGCGTGTCCGGCGCATAGCCGATCGACAGCTTGAATCCGTTGTCCACTTGCAGTTGCAAATCATCCAGGAGTTTTAAGTTTTGATTTGCAAATGTCACTTCCACGCGATCAGCCCCCTCGATCGCGTCCTGATAGTTGATGCTGCTGACCGCCGCGAGCAGAGCCGGCGTCAACGGCTGGCCGTCGATCGTTATTTTGTATTGGGGCACGTACGGGAGCGTCATTACTTAAACACCTCGCCGCGGTCTTGATCTACAAACGGGAGCGACGGAATCTTCAGCACCTGACCTGGGAATATCGATCGCGGGTCGTCAATGCCGTTCGCGATTGCGATCGGCCGCCACGTCTGTGGATTGTGATAAAAACTGCTTGCGATCGCGCTCAATGTCTCGTTCTGAACGACTACGTGGAACTTTGTGAAGTCGGCAGTCTGCCTGTTTACCTCTTTAGCTTCCCGCTCTCCGTCGATGAACTCGCTGAAGCTGGCCGTCACTCGAGCGCGCACCGGACTGCCGTCGCTCATGAACCGAGTGAATTTCTGATTTGCCCGCGTCAACACGCAGGTGAAATCGAGCGTAGACCACACGAAACGCAGTATCGGCGGCGCGTGACTCTTTGAGTCGATGTTCAGCAGGTTTACAACCTTGTTGGATTCGTTTCGCACGTCGGTCTGCTGATCCACCGTGTCGAAGAACAACTCCATCTCCAAAGTGCGAAGGTTGCCGTTTACGAACTGAAGAATCGGCGAGCTGAGCCCCGGGATCGTTTGCGAGGCGAAGTTGTTGTCCTTGTTGAGTGAATACTCCTCCGGATTGAACTGCACCTCGAACTGATCCTTTGGTGTCGTCAGATCGCTCGGGTCGAGGACGAATATTGTTGCCTTGGTCAACGGCATATTCTGAATTCACTCTCTAAGGTCGGCTCTTCAGCGGACCTCTAGATCTTTCCCATTCGCTCGCGCCAGGCGGTCGTGCGCTGATCGATCTCGCGAATCACGTGCGATGTCAGTTCGTCTACATTTATGAAGGGCGCTTGCGCCGGTCTGGGCATTGGCTCTGGCAACACGCCGTCTAGATCCCTCGCCGATATTTCCACGTGTGGCGCGCTCTGCTTGTAAACGACCGCAGGGGCCGGAACGAATGACCGGACGCTTCTCTCCTCCACCCGCAGACAGTTCCTTACAATCCGCTGCGTCGTAGCGACTACAGTCTCCTCAATTGACCTCCCACCCATCCTTGTTACAAACAGATCGTCTTCGCTCTCGAGCCGGCGGAAGACGCGTACAAGCGGTGCGGTTGCCCTTGAGATCTCAACCGGATTCGGTTTCGAGTCTCGATTCGAGTTTTGATAATGAGGCTCGCGCGACCGCGCCGGGGCTGCCGCCGTCGAGTATTCAAACCGCGGCCATCCTTTATATATGGCGGTCTCCGGGACATTCGCCGGGGGTGCGAGTGGGTTCCGTCTCGTCTCTCGGAGGTCGCGCCCCGGAACGATCACTCGCTCCGATAGCGCTGGTATCCTGGCGAAGACCTTTTGCAAGGAGAGTTGTATGCGCGGATACAGGTTCATCGAAGCTAACCAGCGCTGGCTGACAATTCTGTTGACGACCTGCGAGCCAGTGCGGTGATCGATGAACTCGAGGCCCGAAGCTCCCCAGATGCTGGCGAGCGTGCGATGGCGCCCGGCAATCTTTTGAGCCCACCGCGACCAGCGTCCACTTTGAAGAGGAGCCCGAGACCCAATGTCCCAGCGCGCCAACTCTCGGGCAAACAGAAGAGCCCTGGACCGAGACGCTTCGCTCGAAGCTTTCGCAGGCCTTCCGTTCTTACCCGCGTTATTTATGGATGACTGGCTTCGCATCGCCTCTTGTCAATCTCCGTTCATTCGCCGATTGATGGCCGAGATCTCCTGAACCCAGCGCCGCCGGTCGGGGTGTTCCATGTTCAGCACCGACTCCGGCGGCCAGTGAAAGTGGTAAGCGAGAAAGGCTACCTCCTCATACAGCGCTTTGAGGGGGTAGCCTAAAACCCCCCCGCACCAGCCATCTCCAATTCGAACTCGTGCTCGCATTTTGGGCAGACTGCTTCCAGGCTCGCCTTCCCGTCTCTGTTGATCCGGTTGTAGAACTCCTGGAGATATGCGAGGTCTGCTGCGTAGAGCTCTTCGATGACCTGCGGATTGATCGAATGTACCGACCCAAGCTTGATGATCACTCGCGACAGCAAAATGACTATCAGGTACGCCTGATTCGACTGTACGCGAGGATCTCTAAGCGGAAGGATTTCGTCGGCGGCGGTCGCCAATCGCATAACACCCGACCGGTGTAGATTGCCTTCCTTGTCGACGTATCCAAGCGGAAGAGTAAATTCGTATTCTGTTTGAAACACAATGCACCTGTTGAGTTCTGAGTCCTGAGTTCTTAGCTCTGAGTGCCGGTTGCCGAGTTCTTACCGTCTAGTTCGATTCCAGACTCAGAACTCAGAACTTCCTCTAAGCTTTCTCCAATCTCTCGTAGCTGATCGTGAAAGTGTCTATAGCGACATCGTTGCCCTTAGCGTTGTAGTCGGGGGCGTCGTACTTGCTGGGCCACGCGTTGAAGAAATTCCAACGCACCTTCTTCTGGCCGGCGTCGTCGAGTTGGATGATCGCGCCGTTCCTCCGATCGATCTGTCCATCCAGCACTGTCTTGTGCCAGTTGTACAGCTCGGTCGAATCCGTCAATCCATATTTCAGGGTGATGTCGGTAAAGCTGAGCTTGCCGGGAAGCTTGCGCACCGTCGGGAACTCGCCGCCCTCGCGGTACTCCACTACTTCGACGTTCGACCCAAAACCGGTGCACTCCAGGAACCCGCCTTGCACGATTCCATCAATCTCGACCAGAAACCGAAAATTCTTGTAGGGATCCACGCGTTTTCCAGTTGCCATACACCATCTCTCCTTTCTTCACTCGTCTCGCCTTTACTCCTGAACGATTGCCTCACCCGGCGTGCTGATGATCCGGAAGACCACAAACTCAGCAGGAGTGACCGGCGCCACGCGGACCTCGATGATCAGTTGTCCCAGCGCAACGATGTCAGGCGGGTTCAGCTCGTGATCGATCCGCACTCGGAATGCTTCGTCCGGCGTTGTTCCAACCAGTCCGCCATCGCGCCAGACTCTCGTCAGGAAGTCGGACACCTGGCGTTTGACGGTAGCCCACAGTCCTTCATTGTTCGGCTCAAACACCGCGAACTGAGTGCCTTCCTGAATCGATTCTTCTATGAAGAGCAACAACCGCCGGACGTTGACGTAACGCCATTGGGTGATGTTCGTTGGCGCGACGGTTCTGGCGCCCCAGACCAATATTCCGCGGCCCGAAAAAGAACGAATCACGTTGATACCCTGCTCGTTGAGCGGACCGTTCTCGTCGTCCGACAAGATTCGCTCCAGATCGATGACCCCTCGGAGGGTCTCATTGGCGGGCGGCTTGAACACCCCGCGCGTTTCATCGGTCCGGGCAAAGACACCGGCGACGTGCCCTGACGGCGGAACAAGCAACGGCTTGCCGTCCAGCGGACCGGTTATCACAATCCACGGATAATAGAGCGCGCCGAAGCCGCGGTTAGAAGACAGATCCGCCCTCTGGCTGTTAATCCCATTCGAAGGCGCCGAATTTCTGCGCGGATCAAAGATCGCGAAGCGATCCTGCATCTTTTCGCAGTGATTCAGCATCGCCGTCTGGACCGCCTTGTCCTGTCGATCCGGAATGCAAACGATGTTGACGTCGTCGACCTTCTCGAGCGCAGTCAGCGCGCCGAGATACTGCGGCGTGTCGATCGTAGATATGTTGTCGTTTCTGCCACCCGCGAGGTTTGTAGCCGCGAGCACCGCTGGAAGGTTCTTCGGCGCCGGCGAGGTGCTGGGTGGATTTGCGAGCGTTACGTCGACAGTTGGGGAAACAACTATGCTTGCAAAATAGCGGCTGTGCCGAGGCTCCATCGAAAGATTGGTGTAGGTCTCGGGCGTGCCTGAGCTGGGCGTGATCACCAGCGTGAACTCGAGAGTCTTGACTATCACATCAGCGTCGCCGGTATTCATCGTGTACGCGTTGGTCAGCGGCGCCGCCAGCCTTATGACGTTTGTCGTAGGCTCGACCGATTGGACGACTGCATTCTCTTTTGGATTCGAGCCGGCCTGCTGCGAGATCTCGATGTAAGAGCCCGGCTCGATTCCCGCGACGCTCTCAAGCCTGATCCCCTGCGAATTCGAATCGATGTCCGCAAGCCTGCTCGTGGCCGCGTTGGTGTAGGCGTGTGTCAGCTTTTCGTTCAAGATGAGCGTAACGCCGTTTATTGACGCAATGCTCACGACATCAGAATTGGCTCCCTCTTCGACCTTGATGCGATCGCCCGGCAGGTAGGTCGCCGGCGCATCAAGAGTCAATATGTTGGTGTTGTTCGCGCCCGAGGCAACGCCTGCTGAGATTCGCACCGACTTCACCGATGCAACACGGTTCGCCGCCTGAACTTCGACCTTGATCTGATCCCCGTCAGAGCCCTCGCGCTTTGCGGTGACAACCAGCGTGTTTGTTCCGTTGGCGTCCTTGAGATCTACGTGCGATCGGAATGCGGTCGCGACCCGCACGAAATACATGGTGGCTCCGCCGTTGTCGAAGAAACCTCTGACTGCATGGGTCACGAAGACTGGCGGCGTCGAGATATAGGGCCCGTTCAAGTCGTCAGGGTTTAGTGGATCGCCAAACGCTTTTGCGAACTGGGTGAAATTGGTTAGAAACGTGGGAGTGTTGATCGGCCCGCTTCGTGCGGGACCAATGAACGCTACGGTGCTGGTGCCTACGCCCGGTATGGGTCCCGGCAGTTGCACCTCGTCGATGTAGACGCCCGGTGTCTTGTTGATTGCGGTAAAAGCCATGTTCAATTCCTCCTTGCGCAGCCTTGTCTATGGAAGCGGCGCTAAAGTGATCTCATAGTCTTCGGGCCGCCCGGGCACTACGATTGACTGCGTTTTAGGCACAAACCCCACAGCGACCACTCGAAACGTGTGCGTGCCGGCAAGAACACGCGGAAAACTGAATCTCCCGTCTGAATCTGTCGTTGCACTCAATCCCGCGTCGGTCAGATCGACCAGCGCTCCTTCGATTCCCGCTCCCGGGCCCTTCAGGATCCGGCCCCCGATCGCCAACAGGTTGTCTTCGTCCGCACCCTGTCCCGGAGCGATATTCGTGAACTTGTTCTTGACCAGGAATCCATCCTGATCGTCGAGCGCCGGTATGCTGATCGTGACGTTGACGTTGATCGAGGCCCGAATCTTGTTTCCTACCGACGCCCAGAATTCCGATGAGCTCTTCGAGCTGTCTGCCTGCGCGGTGATCATCGGCAGAAGCGGGTCCTGATCTGCCAGGCCAGTTCCCTGAAGCACTTCCTCAGGAATGATCGGAAATCGAGCGAGCGCGCGAAGTGCCTGACTCAGCATCAACTGCTCTCTCATCACCGTCGTTTCGCTGGGAAGACCGGGAACCCAGGCGGTCACCAGGTAGCAACAGTACACACGCATCGGCGCAACATGAACGATCGCTTGTCCGTTCTTCTTCTCGACAATCTGCTCGTTACTTCGCAGGTCCGCGTTCTCACGGATGTCGTAGAGAAACAGATTTATGGTGTCGGCCGCCGGCGAGTACGGATCCGTAGGACGAACAAAGTCCTTGTCTGCTGATTTCAGCGGATCCGGCAACGCCGGGTCGTTCAGGATCTTCTTCAGTAGTAGACTGACCTGATCGATCATGATTACGATGCGCTCGCCCTCTCGGCGCCTGCCGGGTCAAGGTAATCCGCCCAGATGCGGCCGAGCTTCTGATACTCTCGCCTGGCGGCTCGCATGACGTGCGGCATGCGAATGGTTCCCCCGTCATCCGCCGCAAAGAATGCCGCGGACACTGCGATGTTCTTTATGTTCCCGCCCGCCACTCTTATATGGCGCGCGAGCATTTCGAAATCGACATCGCCGCCAACCGGCGACTCAGCGGGAAAAATGACTCTCCAGATCAGCTCGCGATACTGCTCGTTTGGAAAAGGAAAATCGACTATCACCTGCAAGCGTCTGACAAAAGCTTCATCCATGTTCTGACGCAGGTTGGTCGCGAGAATGGCTATGCCGTCGTACTCTTCCATCTTCTGCAGGAGATAGCCAATCTCGATGTTCGAGTAACGATCGTGCGCGTCCTTCACCTCAGAGCGCTTGCCAAACAGGGCGTCCGCTTCATCGAAGAACAGAATCGCGTAAGAGCTCTTCGCCTCGTGGAAGATCTGATGCAGGTTCTTTTCAGTCTCGCCGATGTATTTGCTCACGACTTGCGACAGATCGATCTTGTACAGATCCAGCCCCAGCTCTCTGGCGATGACTTCGGCAGCCATCGTCTTGCCGGTTCCGGCGGGACCGGAGAACAAGACATTCAGTCCACGACCGAGCGACAGCTTCTGTTCAAAACCCCAGTCGCCGTAGACCACGTCCCGGTGTCTGGCCTGCACGCAGATCTCGCGCAATTGCGTAAGCTGATCGTCGGGAAGAACTATCTCGCGCCACTCGTAGCGTGGCTCGACCTTCTGAGCGAGAGAGGTGAGCTTTGCAGTCGATTGATTGCGCGACGCCATCTGCAAATCGCTCATATCGATTTCGACCGCCTCGCCGCCAGTTCGCCACGCAGCCCGGTTCTCAGCGGCTTCGACAGCATCTCTGATTTGCGCCGGCGTGAATTGGAAATTGCTGGCGAGCAGCCCCAGGTCAGCTTCGCTGATTGTGCATCGACGATCGACAATCGCGCTCTTCCAAAGGGTCTTCCTTACATTCGAACGCGGAACCACGAATTCGTGATCGATGAAGCTGAACCCGCGTTGCTCGGGTAGAGGCCGCCAGCACTGTGTGCCAAGGAGAAACGTGAGCCTGGCATACAATCTCACTGCGTCAAGAAATGGCTTCACAAACGCTCGGTTCTTCTCATCGAACAGGACGCGATCTACGTTCTCCAGGCACAACGCCGCCGGTCTCAATACCGCCTCGCGGCACAAGAGGCGCGCTATCTCTTCGAAGGAAGCCTTTCCATCGAGCAATCTCTCAAGGTCGGCCTCGATCAGCGGGATGCCTAGATCGGCGCAAACTGACCGCACCGTAGCCCTGCGGCCGCTGCCCGATGGCCCGCGAAGATAGAAGAGAAGCTTCTGAGCTTCCTCTTTGAACAGCGACGCCCGCGCGAAACTCGAAAGGCGCGCGCCAACTGTCTCATCCACCGGCAACGAATGTCGTCCTTTGTCCGCGCTCGTAACCCTCGCAACACCATCAAGTCTCGAATCGACGGCTCCCAGGCCGAGCAGAAAGTTGACTATGCGATCATCCAGCTTTAGGGCTCGAGACAATAGCGGGTCGTTTGCATCGGAAACGGTGAGTAACTGGTGTTTGATTAGCGGCGCGCCGGGAGCAAACGCCAGCCTCGCCGAAGCGCGCTGCTCAGAGTCACAGCTTGCCAAACGCATTATCAGATCGATGGTCGGCTTCTTACGCGTGACGTCGTCCTGCAAGTACGCGTAGACCTTTTCATATTTTCTGTCGAGCTCGGGCGCCAGTGTCACCAGAATCACCCAGACTTCGAAAGTCGTCAGTTGAAACAGCCGCGTGAGGTGAGGCAATGGCAGAAAGACTTTCTTTTCTGCGCTTGCTTTGAGCCGCGCTTTTATTTGAGCGCCGATTACTTCAATTTGGTTTTGAGCTGCGGCATCGGTCACAACGTGGTCGCCGGTCTCGGTTGGTGAGAGGAGAGCTCCCACTTCTTCTTCGGAGACAACCAGCCCCACAAACGGATCCAGCACGGATGGCGTCCGATTCCCTCGTCGTGCAGCTAGTCCATTTCGGATGAGCAGGTCCAATCGCTTCAGTTCATCCGCGAGGTGCGTCAGAGGGCCGGAATAGGCCAGCGGAGCTTCGCTTATTTCAAGAGTGGCTGTCATTTTCACCGGTTTCCGTTGGGTCGCCGGACTATTTATGTTTCTTGCGTTGCTTAGTAGTTCGATCGAGCAAGGACTTGATTTCCGCCGCTCGATCTACATTTATTCGATAATGCGTCTGTGAATCTTTCCCTACGGTCTCTATAATCAGGCCCTCTTTTACGAGGTCCGCGACTGCCGCTTTTACTTTGTCGGTGCGTTGTTTAATCTGCTCCTCCAGCAGCCACCACTCGATGATGCCGGCGAGGGTGTCCTGGGCGTCCGGGTTGCTGTTTAGGTAATCCAGGATGTCGCGAGCGATCTCCGATTTAGACTGTCGGTTGCCCATGAGTCTCTGGGTTTCTGCGTCGCCTCGACATACCGGATCGCCAAGCTCCGCGCGCGACGCGATACATTAGCTACCGCAGCACAACGCGCCGGGCTGGGAGTAGTGCAAGTGGGAGACCGGCAACTAAGTGCCTTGTTCATCGTTATGGGGAGTTGGGAAACAGGACTTTTCTGTCCACGGTCCGCGGGCGCTGGAGCCAGCAAACTCAAAGATGACAGGTCAAGAGCCGTAGGACTGTTTTGTCCAGGCGAATGGGAAGTGCTGAGTGCTGAGTGCTGAGTGTTGAGTTTCAACCCCGAAGGGGTTGCAGAACACAGCCCAGGGTTGCCTTCCGCGGCTACCCTGGGAAGCAGTTCAATGACGACGCAACCCCGAAGGGGTTGCAGAACACAGCCCAGGGTTGCCGTCCGCAGCTACCCTGGGAAGCAGTTCAATGACGACGCAACCCCGAAGGGGTTGGAGAAGAGACGCCGTCAGCGAAATCATTACACCTTCTGCAACCCCTTCGGGTTGGATTTGTTAAACGACTGAACCCAGGACTGAGCACTCAGCACTATTCGGGGTTCGATTGTCGAAACGGCGGGTAGCTCGCGCGTCATTGTGATAGCTGAAGGGCTGAGTCTGAGTCTCAACCCCGAAGGGGTTGCGTCGTCCAGCCCAGGGTTGCCGTCCGCGGCTACCCTGGGTCGGATCGGTGAAGTTCCTGCAACCCTGTAGGGGTTGCGTCGTCCAGCCCAGGGTTGCCGTCCGCGGCTACCCTGGGCCGGATCGGTGAAGTTCCTGCAACCCTGTAGGGGTTGCGTCGTCCAGCCCAGGGTTGCCGTCCGCGGCTACCCTGGGTCGGATCCGTGAAGTTCCTGGAACCCCGAAGGGGTTGCGTCGTCCAGCCCAGGGTTGCCGTCCGCGGCTACCCTGGGTCGGATCGGTGAAGTTCCTGCAACCCTGTAGGGGTTGCGTCCGAGTGACCGCATTGCGCGACGCTTCCGCAACCCCTTCAGGGTTGAGACTCGGGACTCAGCACTCAGCACTTAAACAAAGGAGAATTGAAATGGAATACCTGCTTATGGATTACGTCGGTGAGGGCGGCTGGCCTGAACTCACAAGAGATGAGCAACTGCATTGGCTGGGCGCCTACAAGAAGTACATGGAGGCAATGCACGAGGCGGGCGTGTTGAAGGAAAGCAGAGGCCTGCTGCCCACTTCTTCCGCTACGACGGTGCGAGTCCGAGACGGCAAGCCCCAGGTGCTTGACGGTCCGTATGCCGACACAAAAGAGCAACTCGGCGGCTTTCATGTCATCGAGGTCCCCAACCTCGATGCCGCCCTCGCGTGGGCCGCGCGCAGCCCGACCTCACTTCACGGCGTCGTAGAAGTGCGGCCGATAAGGGAAGGAACCTTTCTGACGAGGGATATTTCGCAATTCGTGAAGCCCGAGTAAACCGGCTATCATCGGTGTTGATGTTTGAAGATGACTCAAAGACGGATGAGACGGCGCTGAGGTCAGGCGAAAGGACTGCCCAGGCTCGGAGCACTGCAGAAACAGCAGCTCGCCACAGTTACGGCAAGCTGGTTGCCTTTCTCGCAGCGCGAAGCGGGGATCTTGCCGCTGCAGAAGACGCCCTTTCCGAAGCGTTCGTCAAAGCCCTCGAGGATTGGCCTCGCAATGGTTGTCCCATCAATCCCGAAGCGTGGCTGCTGACCGTGGCTCGCAGAAAGATCATCGATATGGTCCGGCGTAGACGTACTCACGAGGCGGCAGTCGCGCACGGGGATCTGGGCGCCGAATGGCTGGGGGCGACCGATGACCCGTCGATTCCCGATCAACGTCTCGCTCTAATGTTTGCGTGTGCTCATCCGGCGATCGACGCCTCGATCCGCGCACCACTGATCCTGCAAGTGGTACTGGGCTTCAACGCCCAGATGATTGCATCAGCATTCCTGACGTCACCGGCGACGATGGGACAGCGACTCGTGCGTGCGAAGAGCAAGATAAAGCGGGCTCGCATTCCGTTCCGGGTGCCCGAACCGGAGGAGCTTTCGAGCAGGCTCGACGGGGTGCTCGAAGCGATCTACGCTGCGTTCGCCGAGGGCTGGAGCGATCCCGGCGCCACCGATGCTGCCCGGCGGGATCTGGCTGAAGAGGCGATGTTTCTTGGTACTCTTGTTACCGAGCTGCTGCCGGATGAACCCGAGCCGCTGGGTCTGCTTGCGCTGATGCTTCATGCGGAAGCGCGGCGTGGCGCAAGGCGCAGCGCGCAGGGTGACTACGTACCGCTCGACGAGCAGGACATCAATTCTTGGGATTCTCAACTAATCCGACGGGCGGAGAGTTTGCTCGCACGCGCCGGCGAAATGCGGCGACCGGGGCGATATCAACTGGAAGCCGCATTGCAGTCGGCCCACGTATATCGACACGCGAGCGGGGTTTCGAACTGGCCCGCAGTCGTGGAGCTCTACGACGCACTGCTGTCACTTACTGGATCGCCGGTTGTAGCGATGAATCGCGCGATAGCCGTTGCGAAGGTTGATGGGCCCGAGGCAGCACTTCAAGAGTTGGATCGTATCGCGGATGCGCGGCTTCTGGAGTATCAGCCATATTGGGCCGCGCGTGCTGAGCTGTTATCGAACATGGGGTCGGTGGACAAGGCACGACATGCGTACGAGATCGCGATTGGCCTCGAACGAGATCCTGCGGTGCGCCGCTTTCTTGAGCGAAGAATGAAGCGATTGAGTGCTGAGTGCTGAGTGCTGAGTTTCAACCCCGAAGGGGTTGAAGAAGGGATGCCGTCAGCGGAATCATTACACCTTCTGCAACCCCTTGGGGTTGGATTTGTTAAACGACTGAACCCGGGTAGCCGCGGACGGCAACCCTGGGCTGTGTTCTGCAACCCCTTCGGGGTTGTCACTCAGCACTCATCAGTCAGCACTCAGCACTTTTCATCACACACAAGATCTTGACTTAACCCCACGCGTGGGATAGAAGAGCGCCAGTTCGCGATCCCGATTCCACCTCGGAGGTGAGCCTATGGAGAACCTATTCCCAGACACCTTGAACCGACGCGTTTTCATCAAAGGTCTTGGGTTCGTAAGCGCCAGCCTCCTCTTCGGTATCATGGGCGGCTGCGAAGAGTTGGCCGAAGCAATCAAGAACAGACCTGTCAGACGCCGCCTCCGGACAGGCTCTCCAGAGGTCGATGCGGACATAGATACCTACAGACAAGCGGTAACTCTGATGAAAGGTCTCGCCGTCGCCGATCAACGAAGCTGGAATAACCAGGCAGCAATTCACGGCACCGTAGCCGGAGGCTTCAACTTCTGCCAACACGGCACCCCTCACTTCTTTGACTGGCACCGAGCCTACCTGTTCTATTTCGAAAAGATCTGCCAAAAGCTGACTGGGAATTCAAAATTTGGTTTGCCTTACTGGAACTGGAATCAGAATCCCGATATCCATCCCGCATTCCTGGACCAGGCCAGCGTCCTGTTTCTCGCAAGAACCAGAACAAGCATGTCCGGTAACTCGGCGATATCGACCGCTGAACTCGATCCCATTTTCCTGGACCCGAATTTCTTCACGTTCGCTCAACAGATCGAGGGCACGCCTCACAACAATGTGCACACCTTCATAGGTCAGACGATGGGAACCGGCGGTTCCGCATCGGATCCTCTCTTCTGGGTGCACCACTGCATGGTCGACTACTGCTGGGCCAAGTGGAACATTGACCTGAACAACGACAATACCAACGACTCAACATGGATCGGCACCGACAATACTCACTTCGTCGACGCCGACGGCAATCCGGCCAGCACAACCGCCGGAATCACCACTTTAATGCCGTTGTTGAGCTATCAATACGAAAGCAGCGCAATTGGAAGCTCACCCGCAGTGGCGGTACTAAAGAACAAAAGGGAGTTCCAGAAAATCGAGAAAAGAATCAGGGAAGGCGCGCCGATCAGGTTCGACATCAAGCAGCGAATATCCGTCTCCGAAAAAGCGGCGGTCAGCATCGCCAGGCCCTTTTCAAAAGAGCTCAGATTGTCGGGCGGAGAACTGGGCAGTATCATAAATAATGACGCGACCGCCGACCGGGTCTTTGCGAGCATCGAATACGCAGAGTTGCCCCCGGAGAGCGATTTTGCAGTCCGAGTATTTGTGAATCTGCCGAGCGCAAACAGCAGCACGCCGACTGATGATCCCCACTATGCGGGAAGCTTTGCGTTTTTCGGCACTCCGCTTCCAGGTACCCAGAGCACTTCGGCACACCAGCACCAGCCGGCGTTCCTCGTCAACATCACGAACACGTTGCAAAAGCTTCGAAGGAATCAGGAGCTCAAGGACGCGACACAAATCTCGGTGCAACTGGTGCCCGTACCCTTCGGCGGCAAGTTTGAAAAGGAAGATACTCAGTTACAACTGGACCGGATCGATCTCATCGTGACGCCGGTGATAGTAAAAGAGCGTTGATAGCGAGATGTAGTATGATCAGCAAACTGAGGGGAAAGCCGACAATTCTGAGATTTTGTTGCTGCGTGACATTTCTGGCAGTGATGGGAGTATCCTGCAGCGGCGGGAATATTGCTGAGAGTGACGCGTTGTATCACCTCGACCAGAACAAAACCAGCATAGTTCAACGCATCGAGTCCAAAGACAGGCTCGATGAAGGATGCAAATTCGTTCAAGTAGAAGTGGTCAAAGTGGTCAATCCCAAGAGGTACGCACTCACATTCAAGGTGCGGTACCGGTCAAGCGAAGGCAACGAGACGCCACTCGGCAGCTTTAGCCTGTACCCCGCGGACAACCCCGGCAAATTTATTGTACCGGCACAGGGCAAGGTAAGGAATCAGGGAGCCATCGTCCTCTCGATGGTCATCGAGGATAAGATGGACCCCAAAGACACGATCGAAGTGGCGGTGAAGAGAATCACCTTCCTCAAGGAGTAGCTGCACATTGCAGTTGAGAGACGACAGGTGTCACCTGTCAACGCGGGAGTGTCACTGCTGCTTCGGCTGATCGCCGGCATTCAGCTTGGTCTTGAGGCGCGCGGCCATATCTGCGGAAGGTTTCATTGAGACCGCCTTCTGCCACATTTCCGTCGCCGAGTCGTGGCGACCTTGCTTTTCATATAGGTCACCAACGTGCTCGTAGATTGCCGGCGCACTCGTACGTTGAAGCGCCCTTGTCAGATAGCGCTCTGCTTCCTCCAGCCGGCCGAGCTTGAAGTACACCCAACCGAGACTATCAAGGAAAGAAGGGTTGTCAGGGCTAGCGTTCACCGCTCGCTGGATCATGTCCAACGCTTCATTGAGCCGTTCGTTTCGCTCCGCGAGATAGTACCCGTAGTCGTTAAGCGCCATAGCATTGTTCGGGTCAAGACGCAGCACTTCCTTGAATTGAGCCTCCGCTTCATTCCATTTGTTGGAATTCGCCTGCAGCGAACCCAGGTAAGTACGAAGCATAACGTTGTCGGGCAGCTTCTTGATTGCGTCAGAAAGCACCGCCTGCGCCTCGACGGACTTCTGTTGCCGAACCAATAACGACGCAAGGTTGCCGTAGCCCTGAAATCCCGAAGGGTTTACATCGATTGATTTTCGGAAATACGACTCTGCCTCTTGTAGCTTGCCCGCCCTCATGCTCAAAGCCCCAAGGCTGTCATAAAGACAACTTTCCTTAGGTTTTTCTGCTACTCCCTTCTTGAGCGCTTCAACTGCCTCTTCCTCCCGTGAAGCCCTCAAATATGCGGCGGCCAATCCGCAATAGAGGCCGGACAAATCGGTCTTCATCTCAATCACGTGATTGAAAGCATCGATTGACTCAGGAATACGATTGTTCTGCAACAATGCATAGGCCAGCTCGTGGTAAACTTTATTGAGCTGCGGATACGACGACTTCATATCAATGATCTTCTGATAGGCCGCAATAGCGTCGTCATAGCGCTTAAGTTGGGAATCAGTCCAGCCCAGGTTGTGGTAAGTCGACGGCTCCTTGTCGTCGAGCTTCAACTGCTCGTTTATCGTGGCGAGGGCGTCTTCGAATCGCCGCAATTGTATGTAAGCCCATGCAAGCGTCCGCAGATAGGAGTTCTCGTCAGGATTGATCTCAATCGCCCGCTTAATCACGTCGACTGACTCTGCGAACTTCTTGTCGGCGCCAAGCGCCGTAGCACGACCGGCTAGAAGAGTGCATGAATTGGGGATGTTTTCCGTGGCCTGCTGGTAAGTTCGCAAAACATCCTCGGTGGCCCTTGATCTTTGATAAAGCGAGATCAATTCGAGGTAGGCTTCCTCATAGTCATGCTTCATCTCTATCGCGGTCTTGAGGGCCTTTAGCGCTTCTTGATTCTGCTCATCGTCCTCATACTCGGTTGCCAGCCAGAAGTAAGCTTCGGGCGAGCTGGGAAACAGTTGAACCGCGGTCTTCGCCGTTTCAAGGGCGTCCTCGTCGTCGTGGGAGTTGGCAGATCTCGATGGCACATTCTGCTCCGGAACAGTTATTCGGATCGTGCCTGTAACCTTCACGGGCTTACCGTCTCGTTCTGCGGGTTTAAATTTCCACCCTCTAGCCGCCGTGGTTAGCGCGTTTCTAACGAGCGGGTGAGCGTAGGATGTGGCCTTAATCACTTCTCCCTTATGATCTATTAGTACCATTACAACGTCGTCGGCAGAAACACCGGCCCATGCGGCGATTGAAGGGATGTTTGCCTCTACCCGCGTTATGGCACTCGCTTCAAGTTCCGACGTGCTCAGTCGAATCAGACCTTTGGGAGTGTTGGGGTCTTTCGTTACCGGATTCAGAGTCTGGAATCCAAATGCGATCCCGCTCACAAACACGAACAGGATGACGGTACTGGCAGCGTGAGTCAGTGTTTTCATGGCTTCACCCCGCGCGCGATTGTACACCTGTTGCCATGCCTGGTCTACGTCTCAAAGTCGGGTGAAGGAAGACAAGGGACGCGTTACAGGTAACGAACCTGTAACGCGTATCCTTAATGCTACATAACCTTCTTCAACCCTTCGGGGTTGCGTCACTTTTGAACCTCTACCCAGGGTAGCCGCGGACGGCAACCCTGGGCTGGGGTCTTCAACCCTTTCGGGGTCGCACTCAGGCACGCGCGATTACATGGTCAACCCCGAAGGAGTTGCACTCAGCACTCAGCGCTCAGTGCGCTACATCCCCTCAGGCCACTTGCGAGTCTCTACTAGGGACTCGCCTGTCTCCAGCAGACTCTTGAGGCTAGAGAGGATTGCCGGCCATCCAGTGCCTGCCCCTTCGATGAACTTCGAATCGGGCTTATCTATCTCGTGTATGATGGTGAGTTTCACCGATTCGGTTTGAGCTTCCAACAGGAAGGTGCATCGCGAAAAACCTTCGGCCTTCAACTCGGGAAAGATCTCATGGCGCCACGACAAGACGATGCGGCTCTTCGGCTCGATTTCGACAACCTCACCGGCGTCTACTACTCGTCCATCAGGGGCCATGAGTCGCCAAGCAGCGCCCGGTTTCCACTCGCAATCATGCCAGGTTTCCGACCAGTATTGGCGCGTGAATTCAGGCTGTATGAGCGCCTGCCAGAGTTTGTCCAAGGTCGTGCGAATGTAGATGACATAAACAAATCTAGAATCACTCATTGGTTTCTCCTTCAAGGTTCGTTTTTAGCTCGGCGAGGAGGGCCAATCGGCCCCGCTCGTATTTGTCGATCCAGCGGTCGGCGATCTCGTAGATCGGCACTGGATTAAGGAAGTGCAGTTTTTCGCGGCCTCGCCAGTGGACGACCACCAGTTGCGCGCGTTCGAGGAGCCGAAGATGTTTGGTCACCGCCTGTCGAGACATGTCGAGATGCTGGCAGAGTTCGCCGAGGGTCTGCCCGTTTTGCGCCCGGAGCTGATCCAGCAGATGCCGGCGGCTGGCGTCGCCGAGCGCCTTGAACGCTATGTCCATGTCCGCCTTCAACACCGTCCCCTTCAATTGGAATCACCATTATGCAACCAAATGGTTGCATAATGTCAAGTGGTCTTTGCGGTCTTTGCAGTCTTTGCGAAGCCTTGCGACCTTTGCGTGAAACCCGACTCATTGGTCGCTAAGGGTGGGCATACAGACAGCTCAGTCACCCAGCGACCAAACTGATACCCACAAAAAAACGTTGCAGAATCCAAAATCATGGATAAAGTAGAGGCCTTGGCCGCTCGTTCCGGGCCGCCGCCGCAGCGCCTGCTCGCGCTGTAGCGGCTTCCCCGAAGTTGAACCCTGAACCCTGCAGTACACACGGCTCAGAACGACGGCCGCCAACGCACCAAACAACTTCATTCGAGCTTACCGGGGGTCACGTGAAAAAACTCCTTCTCCTCACGCTCCTATTCACAGCAGTGGTCCTCGGACTTCAGCCAAACATCGACAACAAGACGACTGGTTACGCATCAGCCTCGGCGGACACCGGAGATGCCACCGATCGTTTTGCCGACGCCGCCTCAGCGACTCTTGAAGGCGACGGTCGTCCCGTGGCTGAGTCCGACTTGCGCGATAGCTCCGCCAAGGCGATCAAGATAATTCAACATGCTCAGGCCACCTGGTCTAAAAGGGAGACTTGCGACTCCTGTCACCATCAGTTGATCCCGCAGATCCCTCTCACCCTCGCGGTTGCGCGCGGCGTTCCGGTGGATGAGACGGCGGCCAAGAACACTACAGCGGCGACATTCGACTTTCTGAAAGACCTTGACGGGGCGATTCAGGGATACGACTACATCGACGTGTTCTTCGACGGCTGGTCGCTGGTCGCTGCCAACGTCGCCGGCGTCAAACCCAATCTGTCGACGTCGGTGCTCGCCCAACGCATTGCGTCCAGACAACAGAGCGACGGTAGCTGGATGACCACTGACCTCAGACCCCCGCAGGCTTTCAGCTCCTTTTCAGCTACCGCAGTCTGCGCCAAAGCCATCCTTGAATATCTGCCTCATCAACTCAATACCGAAAAGGAAATCAGACTCAGCAAGGCGCGCGACTGGCTTCTGAAGATGCAGCCGCGATTCACTGAAGAACGGGTCTATCAACTTTTCGGTTTGTATTGGACGGGAGCCGATCCCGCTTTGAGGAAGAGCGCGGCGCGTCAACTGCTCGCCGAGCAGCGGCCGGATGGTGGATGGTCCCAGTTGCCGGGGCTGGACAGCGACGTCTACTCGACTGGTGAAGTGCTTGTTGCATTGAAGGAAGGCTCAGGGCTCGCGGCCAGTGATCTCGCCTATCAGCGCGGCCTGCGTTTCCTGCTCAGCAATCAACAGCCTGATGGTTCGTGGCGAGTCAAGTCGCGTCTGCATCCACCGGCGCCGGTGAGCCCTCCGTACTTTGAAACAGGATTCCCCTACCAGCACGATCAATTCGTTTCGATGATGGGCACCAGTTGGGCCGCCGCTGCGTGCCTGCACGCAATCCCGATCAACGCCAGTGGAGTCGGCAGACAGAACATCTCTCCGGAGGTCGCTTCTGCCGAGCGTGCAGAATGGATCGACGCAGCGTTGAACGGAACCGCCGGCGACCTTAAGAAACTCCTCGACGCGGGCATGAAGCCGGACAGCAAGACCGCTGAGGGAACCACTGCGCTCATGATGGCGGCGCGTGATCTCGAAAAAGTGAAGCTTCTGGTAGAGCGAGGCGCCGACTTGAACGCTCGCGCCGCGACCGGAATAACTCCATTAATGGTAGCGTCAATGTACACCGGAAACGTGGAAGTTGTCCGACTGCTGTTAAAGAAGGGTGCGAGGCCAATTTCCGATAAAGGCGTGGAAGTCCGGTACGACTCTTCAGCTTTCTTTTTTTCAGTAATGGCCGGCGATGTGCCTACCGCAGCGGCGCTCCTTGACGCTGGTGCATCTGTCGGCACCCCGATGAAGGTGCTTGGGAGAATTACGTTAACGCCACTGCTGTTTGCGGCCTCGGGCGGCGACTTGAAGATGACCGAGTTCCTCCTATCCAGAGGAGCCGACGCGAATGAGACCGATCCCGACGGAATATCGATGCTCTCCTGGGCCACGATAGGCAACCACGGTGATATGGTGAAGGTGCTGTTGAAGCATGGCGCAAAGCTGGAACGCGTGGACAAGTTCGGAATGACTCCGCTTCTGTACGCTGCGTCTATCAACTTTGGAACGACGGACGTTCTTGAAGAGCTGTTGTCTGCCGGGGCCGATCGTACTGCAAAAACGCAGCAGGGCCTGACCGCGCGAGACCTTGCGACTAAGTACGGCTATTCGGCGATGACGAATCTGCTTGCGAGCGAGGGCGGCAAGAGACCTCGCTGACGATCATTTTGTGGAGGGCCGGATTTACAAATAGTAAGCGGATTGCGGTTTAAGCAATTCGCGAACGAGCGGTCGCAACCGGTTCGACCGGGAAGTGAAATGTTTGCGGTTCCGTTGACCGGACGCAACCCCTTCAGGGTTGAAAGAACTTGACCAATTCGACCCAGGGTAGCCGTAAACGGCAACCCTGGGCTGGACGACGCAACCCCTCCGGGGTTGAGACTTAGAACTCAGCACCCAGCACCCAGCACTCAGCACCCAGCACCCAGCACTCAGCACCCAGCACTCAGCACTCAGCACTCAGCACTCAGCACTCAGCACTCGCCACTCGGCACTCGGCACTCGCCACTCGGCACCAAGGGACAGACTTTCCCCTGTCCATCTGGCCGAGG
>DATFXM010000163.1:0-7511 GCA_035315885.1 Blastocatellia bacterium | reverse complement strand
GAAACGGACTCACTGAGATATTGAGTGGCGCCAAACTGCTATGGCTTGAGACCCCTGCGAATCCGGGCCTCGATGTCTGTGACATCGCAGCGCTCTCGAGGGCCGCGCATAGCCAGCAGGTTCTCGTAGCAGTCGACAACACCACTGCAACAGTGCTGGGACAGTGTCCGCTCGAGCTCGGTGCTGACTTCTCGGTTTCCTCGGATACAAAAGGTCTGACAGGTCACGCGGACCTGATCCTGGGTCACGTTGCGGTTAAGGATTCAAAACTCGCGCTGAACCTGGTTTCGTGGCGTACGCAGGTTGGAGCGGTGCCGGGGCCAATGGAGGTTTGGCTCGCGCATAGATCCCTGGCGACCCTGGCAATACGTCTCGAGAGGCAATGCCGCAACGCTCGAATCATTGCGGAGTACCTGTCTACGCGCTCTGAGGTCAGCAATCTGCGTTACCCAGGACTCTTGCAAGATCCTTCGCACGATATCGCATCAAGACAGATGCGATATTACGGATCGATAGTCAGCTTCACGCTTAAAGACAAGGCGAGCGCCGAGCGTTTTCTAAAATCCTGCAAGCTTGTTTTCGAGGCCACGAGCTTCGGCAGCGTTCACACAATCGCCGAGAGACGGGCACGTTGGGGCGGGGACCAAATCCCGGAAGGGTTCATTCGCCTGAGTGCCGGCTGCGAGGACCAGGAAGATCTGTTGCAAGACATCATGCAAGCGCTTGCAAGCTCGCTCTGATGCGAAGGGGCGAATGGTCGAAAGGGGCGACGCGGGGAGGAGCGACGCGGCGACGCGGGGAGACGCGACGCGGCGATCCGGTAATCTTCTCCGCGTATTTCTTCTCCGCGTCCCCGCGTCTCTCCTCTCCGCGTCTCCCCTTCGCCCTTTCGCCCATTCGCCCTTCCCCCTACCTCTCACACCAAAACTTAACCACAACTTCACCCCTTCTTTATGACTGTCTCCCCGGCTCTCCGTACTCTTATCCTCGGTTATGAAGCACAAGTCAGCCAATGAATGGAAGTACCAGAGTGCATTTGTTATTCAATTCCGGCCTGAGACCGATGCCGCTTCGGGTCGGTATCTGGGTCGAGTCGAACACGTAGCTTCTTACGAATCCTCTCACTTCGAATCACTGGACGACTTCCTTCGCTTTATTACTCGTGTGCTCACGAGGGTGCAGACCGAATAACAGCGACCCTCTCTCATTGAAAAAGTGATCACCAGCTTGTGAATCGCCACAAGCCCTATCAAGGAGAGTTATAAAATGCACGCAAGCTGTTCAATACCATTGCCCGCGAGCGCAACCCGACTCAACCGCGGGTCCCGCTCAGGTCAAAGGTTCAACCTGAATTTAAAACTCGCAATTGCAATTGCAGCCGTAGCCCTGGCGCTCGGAATGGTGCTGCCCGAGGGGCTCTATCGATTCACCGCCGCCGCCGAAACGACTTCCGCCGCCAATAGCGGCTTTTCTTATTCAACTCCGATCACCCTCAATCCAGAGGGCACTCAGGTCTGGGTCACAAATCCCGATCGCGATAACAATTCGGTGACCGTCGTAGACGTCGCGGGCGACACAGGAACGGTTCTCAACGAGATCCCCGTAGGCGTCGAGCCCAGCTCGATAGCGCTCAACGCCGACGGATCGCGCGCGTTCGTAGCAAACGCCGGCGATGGGACTGTCTCGGTAATCAACACCCGAAAACAGAAAGTCATCGACACCATAAGGGTCGGCGTCGAACCTCGAGCCCTCTGCTTTACTCCTAATTTCACCAAGCTCTACGTCGCCTGTGCCTCGTCAAACAACGTCTACGTCATAAACCCCGCGAACAATTCAGTCAGCAAAGTCATCGAGAACCCGAGCTTCAGTAACTTGTTTGCGATGAGCATAACCAACGACGGAGATGCCGACGACAATGACGAACTTGTCTACGTCACCAACCTCCTGGCCGAGTATACGGAAGGTTCCGCGCCTAAGCCTACGAGCGACATCGGAAAGCAGGGGATCGTCAACGTAATCAGCGTAGCCAACGACACCCTGATAGACCGAGTGAAACTCAAGCCGATAAAGACCGCATTCCAATCAGACGGGCGGTCTCAGAATGCTGACTTCGCCCCGCTTGCGGGTGCTCAGAAATCGGACACCCTTGCATTTCCAAACAATCTGACAGCCATTGCCGGCACGCGACAGAACGGGACGAATCTGATCTACACGTTTGCTACGGGGTCTTCACCAACTGGTCCTTTTAAATTCAACGTCAATGTGCAAAGCCTTGTAGCGTTGATACGAGGCGTCGATGACGGGGGTCAAACCGCAAACCTGAATGACGAGATCAAGGCTGAGTCTGACACTCCTTTTGCCAACGGCGTGCCCAAGAAACGTTTCGCCACGATGCCGTGGGGCCTCGCGTTCTATCACAACTCGTTTCGAGCGCTCGGCGTAATTTCGGCCTGCGACTACCTGGCAGTTCTCAACTTTGACGCCAACGGTAAAGCAACAATCAGCGCAGGAGGCGCCGGGAACATCAACCGGATCCTCACCGGCACTCAGCGCGACCCGAATCCGGATCGCGCAATCTTTCTCGACGGCAAAGCACCGCGCGGCGTTGTGATCAACCAGGACGACACTCGCGCTTACACATTCAACTATGTATCGCGCGATATTACGATAATCGATCTCACCACAGACTCACCTATCGCAACCGTACCTACGACGAGCTCGAAGGGCGATGCTACCGTTCAACTTGGAAAAGAACTGTTTAACAGCGGGCTGGGTCCGATCGATTCGACTGTTCACAATCCTAACGGCAGCGTAAATCCGATTCAGGGCCGTATGTCCAACGCGGGATGGGTGGCTTGCGTCAGTTGCCACATCAACGGTCTTACGGACGGCGTCACGTGGTCATTCGATACCGGTCCCCGCATCAGTATTCCACTCAACGAGACGTTCCAAAAACACGGGTCGGGTCAGAGGGCTTTGAACTGGTCGGCAGTGCGAGACGAAGTTGAGGACTTCGAGTTGAACACGCGTGCTGTAGCCGGTGGCGCCGGGTTGATTCAGTTAGCCGACGGCTCGGTCGATCCTGACGTCACGAATCTGGGCAGGCCAAACCGCGGCCGAGATCCCAGGCGTGATGCAATCACCGAATATGTGAAAACGGTCCGCAGCCCGTTGGCTCCGTTCAGTGCCAACGATCCCGAAGTGCAATCGGGCCGAAGCCTCTTCAAGAAGGTTGGTTGCATTGAGTGCCACGGTACGGCTCTATGGACCACCAGCCGGGTGCTGTTCCCTGCTCCGCCGCCTGATGCCGAGGTCGCACAGGGTCAGCTCAAGAACCAGTTGTTCAAAGTAGGCACTTTCAATCCTGCGAATCCTCATGAAGTGAAGGGAGCAGCGGCTGCGTTGAACGCTCCTTCGCTCGGAGCGGCGGGAATCAATATTCCTTCACTGCTCGGCGTTCATCAGCGGGAGAAGTTCTTGACTCACGATGGTTCGCTGACTTCGTTCGAGCAGTTGTTTGATAACCCCCTTCATGTCGGCACGCACCCGAAGCTTCAAAAGGCGAGTGCCAGGCGAAAGATCATCAAATTCCTGAGGTCGATTGACGACACGACCGAACCATTCTAATAAGGATGCGCAGCAGTTTAGAGAAAGGGTTAGGGGTTGAAGGCCGATGGCACGGCACAGAACAGTACCATTCGATTCGGCGCCTTCAATCCCAGACCCCTATTAGAAGTTCTGAGTTCTGAGTTTCTGAGCGCAAATGTCGCGGGTCGCAAAGTCGCCCTCGCGATTTTGCGGCGGATGGCGATGTCCCTTCTCCCTTCGCCCTTCGCCCTTCGCCGATTCCTCCGAGTCTCCGCGTCTCTCCTCCCCGCGTCTCCGCGTCGCCCCTTCGCCCATTCGCCCCCTCCGCGAACTGCATACTGCCTACTGCCTACTGCATACTGCCTACTGGATACCGCCCACTGCATACTGCCTCAGTAGCGAAGCGCGCAATGCATCCTTCTTCTCTAGTGATTCGGCAATTTCATTGAGTCCCGCGGCGCTGCGATTCTCAAATTCGACCGCGTCTGAAGGCCTGCCCAATCGTTCGTATAACGCGGAGGCCGCCGCGTAGACCCTCCACTCCGCAAGCGGAGCGCCTCCCCGCTCAAGCACACTAAGCGCCTTCCCTATCGCGGATTCCGCAGCCGGCCAGTTCTCGTCGCTCGCTTCAATCTCAGAAACCATCAGATATCCGAAAGCGAGATAAGTTCTCTCTCCAGGCGATGAAGCGATTTCGCACAGTCGTTCTGCCTCAACGCGAGCAGGCTGATGATTCCGCCGCGCGAGCCAGTATCTTCCGCGAGCGTAATGAAGCAGCATCCGCAAGACCCAATCCATCAGCATCCTCCCGCGGTCGAGACGTTCTTCAACTGCTTGCAGGCTGATGAACGCGGCGTCGTACTCCTTCAATCCAATTTGCGCCATTCCCAGCAGCACAAGACCAAGAGACTCGGTGTAGGTGTGCCCGATTCGTAGCGCCTGCTCTACACCCTTTTCACACAACTGGCGCGCGCCCGAGAAATCGAACGCCTGCTCGTGCAGCCATCCGAGCTCCAATCGAAAAAGCACTTCCCAGCGCCGGTGCTCGTTGCGCTCGGCCATCTCCAGCCCGTGATCCAAAATCCGCCTCATCTCTCCCCATTGACCCAGATGCAGCAATGCCCACGCCTGGTAAAACCTCGACAGCAGATAACTGTGGGCATCGCTTAGTTCAAGCGCCACTCGCGCGCCTTCCTGCGCGGCCTCGACCGCAGACGCGTAGTCCGATTTCAGCGACTGAAAGAAGCTGTGACGCGCGAGGTGCAACCCGAGCATCTCTTGCTCGCCCGCCTTCCGAGCCGCGCCGACTGCCTGCGCAAGTGCCGTCGCATGTTCATCACCCCAGTTCAAGAACAGTACGTGCCAGTATCCCCAGCAACCATCGACGTGAGCCCTCAACAGATCGTTGGTGAGATCGCGGCTCAGGAGCCGGAACCTTTCCGCTGCCGAGAGACACCGCTCGCGATCCACCCAGGACAGCGCAGTGGACAGATGAACAAGAGCTTTGACTTCGTCTTCGAGACGACCTTGTTCCGCAGCGTACTTAGTCAGCGCCTCGAAATCCGCCGCTGCGCCGGCCATGTCCCCCATCGCCCTTCTCGCGAGACCAGCCTGCTCCAGAACAGCCATGTGAGCATCAACCTGCTCTTGCTCGGGCCAATGCTCGATCAGCTCGAGGGCTCTGCCCAAATACGCAATTGCTTCACGATTCGCGTAACGAAGGAAATGATTCTGCGCGGCCGTGCGAAGGTATGTCACCGCGCGTCGATAGTCATGTCCCAGCTCGAAGTGCATGGCCAGCTCGCCGGCAACGTCCGCTGCGTATTCGCCGAAGACCTCTTCTCCGCGCTCCCCGATCCTTTGATGAAACGCCGCGCGCCGTCCAACTGATATCCTGTGATACAAAACCTCTTGATACAGCGCGTGAATAAACCCATAGCGAGCCGTAACGTTCCCGTCGCGAAACGTGTTCACACCAGTCGGCCGAAGAAAGAGGTGCTGACGTTCGAGCTGTTCGCATTGTTCTTCAACGCGCATCAAGTCCTGCTCGAGCCCCGCAGCTACGGCTATTGTCGAGAACTCAACACCCGCTACTGCGGCCACCTCCAACAGACGCTGCAGATCTCGATCGATACGATCGATCTGTTTTTCAATCATCTGGCGAATGCTCTCCGGCACCCCCAATTCCAGATCGCTTAACTCGACGGACAGACGCGAGCTCCCCTCGCGCCGCGCGATGAGACCTTCCGCCACCAGATAGTCCACGGCATTTACAAGGAAGAATGGATTCCCGTCCGTGCGATGGTGCAGAAGAGGCGCAAGCGCGTCGGGAAGAGCGTGATTTGGAAACCGAGCGGCAAGATACTCAGCGACTCCGGCGCCGTCCAGGTACTCGAGCGCCATCTCTTCACACAAACGGTGCGCCTGTAGTTCCTGTTTTACGCCCTTCAAAGGGTGCTCGGTTATCGCGACATCCACCGGGCGATAAGTCGCAATGAGAAGAAGCTGCGCGGGCTTGCGTCGTCTTGCGAGATAGGAAACAAGGTCAAGGGTGGAGTAGTCGCTCCAGTGCAAGTCTTCGAGGACCAGAACGAGCGGCGTGCGAGCGGTCAGCGCTTCGAGGACCTCCGCGATCTCGCGCAGCATTCGTTCTCGAGTCGCCCCGATCACCGCACGTTGGAGGTTTTCGCGATCTTCATCGGCTATCAGCCACGGCAATTGCTGGAGCCAGGTGGGCGCTTGCCTGCGCAGCAACTCAATGAGAGCGCCGCGTCCGGGCTCCTGGCAGAGCCGGGAAACGGCCTCAAGCACGGGCAAGTACGCCTCGCCGGAGCCGTACTGTTCCAGGCACTGACCTCGCGCGATCCAAAGGTTCGGGTCCCCGCCGGCTTTTTGCAAGAATGCTTCGACAAGGGTGGTCTTCCCGATTCCCGCTTCGCCGGTGATAAACAGTATTTGTCGTTCTGACGAACGGACGCGCTTTAAGAGAACGTTTAATTGGTTCAGGGCCTGTTCTCGGCCCACGAGGTCCACGACCGGGAGGCTTGGGAGTCGCAGAGGCGCGGACCACGACAACCTTCCCGATTCTCTTCTCAGGATTCCGGAGTCCAGTCCTAAGGCTCCGGACGGCTGTGCGATTGTCCCGATGAATCGATATCCGCGGCGGTGGGCGGTCTCGATGAACCGAGGTGATCGCGGGTCATCATTCAGGACAGCGCGGATCTTTCTGATAGTGACTTTGAGAACGCCGTCACCGACTATCGTGTCAGGCCAGACCGCTTCGATCAGTTGCTCTTTGGTGACGAGTTGACCTGGGCGGCGGATCAGGTAGAGGAGCAATGAGAATTCTTTAGGCGGGAGCGGGATCTGTTTTTTTTCACACCACAGACACTGATTGAGAAGATCCAGGCGAAAAGGTCCGAAAGCGATTTGTTCTTGTGCCAAAGGGTCTCACCAGGTTGCGCAGTTCAAGATCGCCCGTTCTCCCGACTTCAATGATCGGTGACATCATTATCTGCACACCTCGACGGCATGGCAACGAGGGAGTGGGGTGAGTGGTGAAGTTCTGAGTTCTGAGTGAGTGCTGAGCGCGAGTGCGAGTGATGAGTGCGAGTGATGAGTGCTGAGTTTCAACCCCGAAGGGGTTGCGCCCCATAGCCCAGGGTTGCCGTCCGCGACTACCCTGGGTAAAGACGCCAAAGATTTTCGCAACCCTGAAGGGGTTGCGCCCCATAGCCCAGGGTTGCCGTCCGCGGCTACCCTTGGGTAAAGACGCCAAAGATTTTCGCAATCCCTGAAGGGGTTGCGCCCCATAGCCCAGGGTTGCCGTCCGCGGCTACCCTGGGTAAAGACGCCAAAGATTTTCGCAATCCCTGAAGGGGTTGCGCCCCATAGCCCAGCGTTGCCGTCCGCGGCTACCCTGG
>DATFXM010000162.1:0-7292 GCA_035315885.1 Blastocatellia bacterium | reverse complement strand
GCGCTGGCAGAAAGCAGGACTTCGGGATGCATGGTTTCGTCTTCGTGAAGCTTGTTTAGACCACGGCGTCAAGTCACGCAACTTGTTCAGACTACGGCGTCATGTCGCGCAACTTGTTTCTCCAACCCCAACGGGGTTGCGGAATGACCGCACAACTCGAACTTCCGGACGCAACCCCTTCAGGGTTGCGTGACCTTGACCGATGCGACCCAGGGTAGCCGCGGACGGCAACCCTGGGCTGGACGACGCAACCCCTTCGGGGTTGAACCTCGGGACTCAGAACTCAGAACTCAGAACTCAACAATCCCTGGGCTGGACGACGCAACCCCTTCGGGGTTGAACCTCGGGACTCAGAACTCAGAACTCAGAACTCAACAATCCCTGGGCTGGACGACGCAACCACTTCGGGGTTGAACCTCAGCACTCAGAACTCAGCACTCAGCACTCGTGTTTAGCTGTGAGTTTCACCTCGAATAACGCTGCTCGATCGTCGAGTACTTTAGCGCAAGGTCACTCAACGCCTTCGACGGTTTCGGATCAAACGGTTTCAAACTCAAGTTGTTTGCCACGTGATGCCTGGCCGCCGCAAGCGAACCAAATCTCCCTGCTGCGATGGACTGCACCAGTGCGTTGCCGATCACCGTAGCCTCGACCGGGCCCGCCAGGACGCGCTTGCCGGTGACGTTTGCGGTCATCTGGTTCAGGTAGTCGTTCCGGCTTCCTCCGCCAACGATGTGAATTCCCTGAATCGCTCGGCCGGTCAAAGCCTCGATGGTGCGAACCACCGATGCGTACCTAAACGCAAGCGAGTCCAGCACGGTGCGGGCGACGCTGGCAGGGTCTGAATTGACGGTCTGACCGGTCTCGTCTAGTTGTGCGGCAATTTCTTTCAGCATGCTCCTGGGGTTAAAGAACCGGGCGTCGTCCGGAAAGATCAAATTACTTTGCTCGCCGCCTGCCAACAGTTCCTCGTACTCTACGTTGAGTCCTTGCTGCTTCCATTCGCTTCGGCAACATTCCAGAATCCAAAGTCCCATCACGTTTTTCAAGAACCTGATCGTGCCAAAAGCGCCGCCTTCATTTGTAAAGTTGTGACGAGCGACCTGCTGATTGATCGCGACTTCGGTGCGTTCCACTCCGACAAGTGACCAGGTGCCGGAAGAGATATAAGCCCAATCTTCCTGCAGCGGTGTGCCTGCTACGGCGCTGGCAGTATCGTGAGTTGCCGGCGCCACTACTTTCACGCCCGGCAGTCCCAGACTTTCGGCAAGCTCCGGCTTGAGCGGTCCGAGATCGGCTCCTGCAAAAACGATATTCGGAAACACGATCGATGACAGGCCGAGCGCATCGATTATCGCGCGGTCCCACGCTCGTGTTGTCGCGTTTATAAGCTGGGTCGTGGTTGCGTTAGTGTATTCGACTGCGGTCCTTCCGGTCAGAAAAAAGTTCATCAGGTCGGGTATCAACAGCACTGTAGCGGAGCTATCCCCGATGCCTTCGAGCCTATGCGCGAAGAGCTGAAATACTGTGTTGATCACGAGGAACTGTATTCCGGTGCGGGCGAATATTTCGCCGCGATCGAGCAGCGAGAACACCGCATCCATTGCGCCTTCGGTTCGTCGCTCTCTGTAGCAGACCGGTTGCTCGATTAACCGCCCGACCCGGTCTACGAGGCCGTAGTCAACGCCCCAGCTATCGATTCCAATGCTTCGAATCGGCCGGCCAATCTGCTCCGCTCTTAGGCTGGAGTCACGCGCGGCTTTGGTTATCTCTTGGAAGATTCTGTGAGCATCCCATCGAAGGTGTCCTTCCGATTCCGAGGGAGGGTAGTAGAAGCGTCGAATCTCTTCCAGCATCAATTCGCCGCCGCCAAGTCCGGTAAGAAAAACGCGGCCGCTTCCTGCCCCGAGATCGACGGCGATGTAGAGTGATTCGCTGAGTTCTGAGTGCGGTTTCATAGCTCAGAACTATCTAAGAAAAGCGTCGGAGAGGCCGCCGTCAACGGGAATCACGTGGCCGGTTGTCTTGGACAAGCGCCCTGAAACCAGCAGGAATATCGCTTCTGCCTGGTCATCAGGCTCGATTGCTGAACGAGTCAACGAACGGCGAGCGTAAAACGCCGCTAGCTTTTCGCGCAGCTCGTCGGTCGACCCCTTCTCGTCAAACGCGATGCCGTATTTGGTCAGGGAAGCGATCACCCGTTCTCTTGGGAACATAGTGCTGCCTTTGACCACCGTAGCAGGTGCGACCGCATTCACTCGCACCAGAGGCGCCATTTCAATTGCCAGCTCTCGTACGAGGTGGTTAGCGGCGGCTTTGCTCGTGTCATAGGCGGTGCTGCCCATCTTCGCTACAACCGCGTTCGCGCTCGTCGTCAGAACAATACTCGCCGGTAGCCCCTGCTCCTTGAAAATACGGTGAGCCTCGTCCGCAAGAACGTACGCTCCAGTGACGTTGATCGCGAACGTATGAGCCCAAAGGTCATCCTGTATTCGGCCCTGCTTGTCGGGGGGAACAAAAATGCCTGCGGTGAGCACCACCGCGTCAAGACCACCGTAAGCCATCACCGTGTCGTTCAGCATTCGAGCCACGCTGGCGCGATTGGTTATGTCGCACGCGAGGCCCACCGCCGGACCGCAATCGCTCAAGCCTGTGCCCCCAACCCCGATGCCCGCGCCGTGACGCGATATTATTTCGCCGGCGGTCAATTGCGCCGCCGACTGATCCAGATCCGCGCACACGATATGAGCACCTTCATTAGCGAGGCGGTGCGCAGCGGCCTTGCCGATGCCTGAGCCCGCGCCAACAACTGCAACGACTCGGCGCTCCAGTTCTTTCTCGGGCGGCATTCGTTTCAACTTCGCTTCTTCGAGCGGCCAGTACTCGATGTCGAACGCTTCCTGCGGGTCCATCGCTTCGTATCGATCGATGGCTTCCGCTCCACGCATGACTTCGATGGCGCAGTTGTAGAACTCTGCTGTCACTCGAGATTCGCTTTTGTTTTTCCCCCACGTGATCATTCCCAGCCCGGGAATCAGCACTACCGTAGGATTGGGATCGCGCATCGGAGGTGAGTCAGGCCGCTTACACCGCTGGTAATAGTTTTTGTAGCTCTCCCGGTAGTCGATAAGTCCCGCTCCAATAGCCTTCTTAAGAGCTTCCACATCGGCGGTTGCCGGATCCCACTCAACAAACAGCGGTTTGATCTTGGTCCTCAGGAAGTGATCGGGACACGATGTTCCGAGTTCCGCCAGGCGCGGACCATCCACGCTGTTTACGAAGCGCAGCATCTTGTCGTCGTCCTGCACCGTTGCCACGAAGCGCTTATCGGTTGAGATCTGGCCTCGCAGCCATGGAGCTATGGCGGTGAGAATCTGCTGTCTTTCTCTTTCTGGAATACTGTTGTGCCTGCAGCCTCCGAACGCCATCTCACCCTTGTCGCGGTGTTCGATGTACGAAGCGGCGCGTTCGATGATCTCAAGAGCGGTTTCGTAGCAGGTCTTGTCGTCGTTGCTCCACGAGCTCATGCCATGATGGCCGAGGAGAACGCCTTTGGCTCGCGGATTATCGGCGATCAACTGTTCAATTCTGAGACCGATGTCGAATCCCGGACGCTGCCAGGGCACGTAGATCACATCGTCGCCATAGATTTCTTTGCAGAGGCGCTCCTGATTGACCGAAGCTGCAATCGCGATCACCGCGTTGGGGTGCAGGTGGTCTACGTGGGTGTAAGGCACGAGCGTGTGCAGCGGTGTATCGATAGAGCATGCGCGGGGATTCAAATTGAAGACGCAATGACTGTACATCGGATACATCTCATCTTCGATTTGCGTCTTTGGTCCGCGTTGAGGGTGATTCAGATAAACCGGCTTCATCGCCCGAATCTTGTCGAGGTACAAGGAAGCAAAACCGTCGCGTCGGGCGGTTCTTAAGTCCCCGCCTGAACCTTTGACCCATAAGACCAGTACCTGCTTGCCGGTGAGCGGATCAGTCTCGATCAACTTTGATGAGGTGTTGCCGCCGCCGGTGTTGGTCAGGGTGAGGTCTTCACCGAGTTTGTTTGAACGATAGACGAGCCGATCCAGGGCCGTCAGTTGCGTGACCTCTTCGTCCCGCCAGAGATATTTCACATATCGGAATTGATTTTTCATGGGAAAGCAACGGTTTAGGCTACGTATCGGTTTCTGGTTTCGAGGACTCGGTTCAGAGTTTAGGGTACGCATCGGTTTCGGGTTTCGGGTTTCGAGTTTCGGGTTCGTTTGATTCGGGTTCGGGTTTCGGCTTCGTTCGATAAAAGACTCAAGGCCAATGGATCCGACGCCAGTCGAACCCGAAACCCTAAACCTGAAACCGGTCTTACCGCGTCATCTTATAGCTGAACTTGTATCGCCCGGAGCCCGTTTCGATAACCACTGAGTCTCCGCTTTGCTCGGCTTTCGTTATGCCGTTGCCGGGCGCAAGACTGCGTCCGCCTTCAGTCGCATCCGCGAGCCGTGCATTAGGCAACCGCACCGTCGCGCGTGTGTTGGCGGGGATCTCGATATTCAGCTCGAAGCGATCGTTATCGATTCTCCATGCGCAACTCACCTTGCCGTACGGAGAGTCGTGACTCGCCTTGACGATCGTAAATCCGCCGCCAGGGTGCGGCTGAATGAGAATATGCTTGTATCCCGGAGCTGATTCATCGATCTCGATCCCAGCCATCAAGCGATACATCCATTCTCCAATCGCGCCGTAGGCATAGTGGTTGAACGAATTCATCCCCTTATCCTGAAACGTGCCGTCCGGTTTCTGTCCGTCCCATCTCTCCCATATTGTCGTTGCGCCCTGTGTCACCGGGTACAGCCATGAAGGATACTGCTCGCGGTTCAGCAGCATATACGCCTCGTCGAGGTAGCCGAATCGGCTCAGCGCGTGGCACAGCAGCGGAGTGCCAACAAATCCGGTGGTCAGGTGCTTCCGCTCTCGCACATCCTGAGCTAACCGCTTTGCCGCCGAAGCTCGAACGTCGTCCGGAACCAAATCGAATTCCAGCGCCAGCGCGTAGGCCGTCTGAGTGTTCTCTGCGACTCTGCCGGTCGAAGTCACGTATTCGCGAATAAACGCTTTCTTGATTCGGGAGAACAGCTCGGCGTATCTCGTGGCGTCTTCTGTCCGCCCGAGAACAAGCGCTGCCTTCCTCAACAGGTCTGTCGAATGGGCAAAGTACGCTGTCGCAATCAGATCTTTGCTGGTTGTAGCTCCTGGATAGTCCGGACGATTTGTCGCAAACGCCAACCAGTCTCCAAAATGAAAGTCGCCGTCCCAAACATAATCGTCTCCCGCACGGCGGCGCTCATACTCGACCCACTTCTTCATGCTCTCGTACTGTTGTTCCAGAATTCTCTGATCGCCGTAGCTGATGTACATCGTCCAGGGAATCACCACCGCCGCATCGGCCCAGGCAGCGGAGCCGCCAGACTGTCTGCCTGTTCCACCCAGCACATCGGGTATGACGTAGGGCACGCTCCCGTCCTCGTATTGGTCCGCGGCAACGTCCCTCAGCCACTTGGTGAAGAATCCTGCTACGTCCATGTTGAAGGCCGCAGTTCGGGAGAACACTTGTGCATCGCCGGTCCAGCCGAGTCGCTCGTCGCGCTGTGGACAATCGGTGGGTACGTCCACAAAGTTGCCTTTCTGTCCCCAGATGATGTTGTGCTGAAGCTGATTGATGAGCTTGCTTGAAGTTTCGAACTCGCTGCTGCGGGCCATGTCTGAATGAACAACAATGCCGGTCAGGCTGTCCGGTCCCAGCTCTGCCGGATATCCGGTGACTGCGACATATCTGAATCCCTGAAAAGTAAAATGCGGCTCGAAGACCTCGGGACCGCCGCCCTTGAGCGTATAGCTGACCGTTTGTTTAGCTGCGCGCAGATTCTCGGTGTAGAAGTTCCCCTGACGATCAAGAACTTCGGCGTGCCGGAGTGTGACGGTCGTTCCGGCAGGACCCTGAACCTTCAGCCGGACCCATCCCACCATGTTCTGACCCATGTCGGCCACTATGTCGCCCGCCGGAGTCTTCGCAATCTTTATCGGCCGGATCTCCTCGATGCGTCGAACGGGCGGCCCCGCGGGAGAGACCAGGTTATCCTTCGGATGAGTGGCGACTCGAACTCCGGACCACTGCGAATCGTCAAAATCGCTCTTAGCCCAGTCTGGTTTTTCTAACCGCGCATCGTAGCTTTCGCCCTGATAGATTTCCGAAGCCAGAATCGGTCCCGAAGCGCATTTCCATTGATTGTTGGTGCCTACGATCTCCTCTCGACCATTCTTGTAGGTGATCCTTATCTGGCATAGCACTGCCAATTTGTTACCGTAGCGGTTGCGTTGACCCGAAAAGCCGATCTGTCCTCGATACCACCCGCTGCCTGCCAGAACGCCAACCGCGTTTGGGCCTTGCTGCAACATGCTCGTGACGTCGTAAGTCTGATACTGAAGGTGTTTGTTGTAGCTGGTCCATCCCGGCGTAAAAAGCTGATCGCCAACGCGGCGACCATTCAAATGAAGCTCATACAGTCCGTGGGTGGTGATGTATGCCCGTGCTCGTTCGATTTCTCCGGCGACGCTGAATCGGTTTCGAAACATTGGAGCCGGCGCAGGCTTTGAGACGTCTTCGATCAGCTCCGGCTCTATCCAGTCAACCTTCCAGTCCGACGGTTCCAGCAGACCCATTTCCCAGAACGCCGGTTCGCTCCAGCCTGACGCGTTGTCCTTCGCGTCCCACACGCGGACTCGCCAGAAGTATCTTTGGGCGGATTTCAGCGGAGGTCCGTCGTAAACCCGGTGAATCGATTCGGTTGAATTCACCTTGCCCGAATCCCAGATCAGCTCGCGGTTCGCCACGAGGGACCGTTCGCTCGTGGCGATGCGAATTTGATACGCGGACTGGGTCACGCTTCGCGCGTCGGACTGGAGCTGCCATGCTAGACGCGGACGTCTTGCATCGATGCCGATCGGGTCTAGTTTGTATTCGGTTCGTAGAGCGATGACTTTGAGCATTGGTTGCAATGTCTCGGGGCGCATGATTGGCAACACCGGCACCAGGTAAGATGCGAATACAAAATTAATGATGAGCGTTGGGATGCGATTTCGAATGTTCGCTGCCAAACGTCTCGAGCGAGTGAATGGGGTCATGCGGTGCTTTCCTCGGACAAGGGTTTATCTGTGAGCTATAGGCATTAGAGGCCAGAATATAGTTCACGTTCTTGCGGGAGACAACTAGAGTGCTGAGTGCTGAGTTCTGAGTAGCTGCA
>DATFXM010000161.1:0-4595 GCA_035315885.1 Blastocatellia bacterium | reverse complement strand
GAGTTGTCTGTTGACGCAATCGTCACCGGGAAAGTTACACAGCAGGCCGATAATTTAATCGTCCAGGTAGACCTGCTGCGCACATCAGATGGGTCGCAGCTCTGGGGTTCCAGATATATTCGCAAGCCCACAGACGTCTTTGCCCTTGAGGGACAGATTGCCGAAGAGATATCCGAGAATCTTCAATTCAAGCTGACCGGCGAGGAAAAACGAGCACTCTCAAGGCGATCTACCGAAAACTTCCGTGCATATCAAGATTATTTGCTAGGGTGGAGCTACCTCCACCGCCGAACCAGGTCGGACTTTTTCTCGGCTATCGATTATTTTGAAAAGGCTATAGCAGAGGAGCCAAGTTACGCGCTTGCATACACCGCTTTGACTGAGGTGTACACAAGTCTTGTAATCAGGGGGTTCATTGCGCCCGATGAAGGTCGGCGCAAAGCCGAGGAGGCAGCAAGAAGATCTCTTTCCCTAGACCCGAATCTGGCCGAAGCTCATGCCGCGATCGGCGAAACGCGGATACATTTCGCGCCGTTCGACTTCCATACTGGTGACAATGAACTGCGGCGTGCTATTGAACTCAGCCCCAGCCTGGCAATTGCTTATCAGTACCTGGGAGCTTCTCTACTGGAACAGGGCCGACTCGGTGGAGCCATCGCTGTATTCCAGCAAGCTCGCGAGCTTGATCCTCTATCGCCAATTATCGCGCGCATGCTGGCTTACAGTTATCATCTTAGAAGAGACTACGCCGCGTCTCTTGAGCTCCTTCGACAGTCATATGAGCTCGGCCAGCCTTTCATCATTTGGGGGGAAGCTGAGATTTACATCCAAAATGGAGAGCTAACTGAGGGACTTGCAGAGCTGGACAAAGCACAACGCCAGAGAACAGATGACCCTCTTTTAACCTCCAGCCAGGGAATGTTGTATGCCGCACAAGGGCGGCGTGCAGAAGCGCTCGGTATCATTAACAAGCTCGAGCAGATGGCGGATCCAGGCATGAGTCGAGCGAGTTGGATTTCACGAATCTATGCAACGATGAACGATAAGGAACTGGCGCTCGAATGGTTGCGGCGAGGCTTTGAGGCTGGAGCAATCCCGCACTTCTTCAAGGATTCTCCAGTCTGGGACCCGATCCGAAGTGAGCAGCGATTCCAGGACTTACTGCGGCGGATGGCCATCCCGACATAATAGCTTGAGCACTATCACCGAAGCGGCTCGAATTCATCCAAGAGGAAACCAATCGTTCAGCAGTCGGCAGCCAAACAGGCGGACACCAGGTATGGTTGTTATTTGGCTTTTCACTGCGCTGGACATGAACAAGTATTATTGGCGGTGTTCCTATCGAATATCGTGAAAGTTATTCCTGACGAGAAGACTTGGATTGATGCAGAACCCCTGTTCACACTTCCATCATTCTTAGCGAACACTCTACGATCGGTCGCATAATGCTGTAAGGTCAGAGTACTCCCCTGTTTGATTAAAGTCCCGGTGCCGGTCAGAATGAAACCAGAGCAATTGGTGAACTGGTAATCGCCTGTTCTTGAATTGATCTTAAGCAAGTTGCCGTTGCTGTCATCCTGCAAGCAAAAATCGAAGGCGCAATCTTTTGGGGGAAATGCCGAAACGCTCGGCAGCGTACTTGAACCTACCACGAAAGGAGAGCCTGGCACGGCAGTTACAGCGCCGATGCTTGCGATGCTGAAAACACCCAGTGTTCCAAACGCACTATTAACATAAAGCAAAGATCCGGATTGATTGATGGATAACTGTTGACCACTTCCGACACCAGGAAACGGAGATCCGGTTATCGGCGATAGACTGCCGTTTGCTGCGACATTCAGCGCAGCGATTAGACCGCCCTGACTGCTGACAAATAAGAACTGCCCGTTCGGACTTAGAACCGCGGCGAGAGAGTTGAAGCCCCCTGCAAAAATGAAAGGCGAGCCTGGAATTGGCGTTAATGCTCCATTGGCACTGATATTGAAAACACTCACGTTTGTACTGAAGCCGGATGCCGGTGCAAATAGAAGCGTGCTCGCGCAGTTAATCTCGATCCCTGTAACACCAGACCCAAAAGGGAATGACCCTCCTGAAAAAGGCGAGCCCGGGACCGGTGTGAGCGCCCCGCTCGCCGCAATGTTAAATGCTTCTATTAAATTAGTGTCCTCTGTAACGTACAAGAATTTGCCGTTTGGGGACACTTTACTACCATTGGGCTTGTTGCTGGCAGGGAAAGGAGAGCCCGCTATTGGGGTAAGAGCGCCATTGGCAGCGATGCTAAATACAGTAATGCTGGATGAATTCCCGTTTGCTGCTATCAGGAACTGACCGCTCGGAGTGCAATCTAAGGACATTCCGTATCCACTTGCTATACCGCCTGTAGCGAATGGAGAACCGGGAATAATTGTCAGAAACCCTGTAAAAGGGTTGATGTCAAAGCCTGTGACGTTATTGCTGCCATCATTGGCCACATACAAGCGATTTGCCACCATACAAACCGCGCTTCGATTTGCAGCGAAAAGCCCTACGTTGTTACCTGTCCCGCCCGTAATGAAGGGCGATCCGGCGATTGGGGATAGAGCACCATTAGAAGCTACGGAGAATGCCGCAACGGTGTTGAGGGGAGTGTTAGTGTTGACGTAGACGAAATTACTCTGCGCATAGGTGTCACTGGTAAATAGGATGAAGACGAATAGGCTAATCAGAAGACTCCTCGTTATTAATTTCATTTTCATCTCCTTTGCCGCAACAGCTTCCCCGGTTTTATTAGCTCTACTCGGCAGCTCTACCCTGCGATGCCTGCTTTAACTCTTGGTAATACGACTCACGAATAGGTTCTTTGCGCAGTTAGAGCAAGTTTCACTTAAGTCTGTTTATGTAATGAACTGTATTTCTTGAGAGACCGGGATGCGTTCTGGTTGTATACGAAATCTTCTGGTGAGTCAAACATCAATGGAGCTGTCACTGCCAACAATGCGGCGCCGCCCTGTTCGCGAACGTAGCGAATAGCTACCTCCCGCGACGGCAAGCGAGCGCCTGACACCTATTGCTCCGAGCGTATCGAGAATGCGCTGCTTCGTCGCCTGCTCTACAGCAGGGGAGGCTCGCGGTCACGCGTCGCAACCATATATCGTGCCAATGTTCTCGTGATGTCGACGCTCGCAGGCTTGCCTTCCTGAGCAAACGCTAGCGTCGGATCGACAGGTCCCGATCGTAAAGGAGCCGCAGCCACCAGACTGCCGATACCTTGTAACATTCGACGTCGCTGCATCATGCCGCCTTCGCAGAGCGTTTTCGCCCGGCTTCTTCATCTGCGCCCGTTACCTATTTATCACTGATCGAGAGCTGTTGCGTTCCATGTTTCAGTCATCCTTTCGTGCAGGCAGCGCATAATTAAGACATTCGTGGCGTAAACAATCTTCCGTCCGCCAATTGTCAAGGCCGTCTCTGTTCGGAAGCTACGGCTTGCCCATCGTCGGTCCCTCGACATTGACCATGCGCGGGATTCGCTCATCAACCGGCGGGAGCGGCTTGCGCAGCTTATGAGATCCCTGCTGATACCAGTAAGCCACGGTCGAAAAGTTATCCGAGCGGTGGTTGGCGTGGCCGTGCTCGATGGTCATCTTAAAGTACTTCTGGAACGGGATCGGCGAGTCGGTGTGGAAGCGGTAGACCATCCACTTCGCGCCTCGATTGTCTCCCCCGTTTACCGGGTTGCCGTAGTTCTTGTAGGCGAATGTCGGATAGGTCGAGCCGAACGGCGAGATCCCGCAATTGCCGTAGCACCACGCGCCCAGGTAGTAATCCTCCGAACCCGTCCCGTTTATGTAGGGCTTCGCCTTGTCGTCAACGAAGATCATCTCGTCCCCTTCTCCCCACCAGTCGCCCTGGTTCTGAAGGATGTTGTGCGTCACCCCGACGTAATGGCCGCGCCCTTCGACTTCGACAATCACGTAGTTCTTCTCTCCATCCAGATTCGGATGGTCATTCACTTTCTTGTCCGAGTTCTGCTTCCAATCCGCCGTCCAGCCGGGCGCGGGCGTCGCCTGCCTGTACTCGGCGTAAAAGTACGCGACGTCCTCCGGCAGGCTACGATGCTTCTGCCAGTCAAGATTGTAATAGAAAGCCGAGATCGCCTGGCTGCCTTCGTTGGTGATCGTGATGCGCGCTCGTTGGCGAAAGGGCATCGGGAAGAAACAGTTGAGCGCCTTCTGCGAACCGACCGAGAGCGGACCGGACTCATACATAAAGTACTCACCCAGGCCCAACCCGAAGAAGTCGCCGATGGGCGATTCAACCGCCGGCAACGGATCGCCGTCCCAATAGATCCGCAGCACTATCTTCTTCAGGTGGTAGCGCTCGGGCGTGGCGATGGTGAACCACATGTGCGTGATGACGCCTGGACCCACGACGTCGCCGATAGTGCGCGTCTCGCCAGGCTTGATGGGGTTCTTCCAGTTGCCGTCGTCGTTGCCTCCCGTGCGATCGTAGGAAGAGATGCGCTCCTGGGTGTAAGTCTTAAGGAAAGGCAATTGGGAAAGTTCGTCCTTGCCCTGGGCGCGGACGATCGGCCCGGCAAGGGCGATGAGGCACGC
>DATFXM010000160.1:0-18196 GCA_035315885.1 Blastocatellia bacterium | reverse complement strand
CATTCGGCTACGTTGCCCGCCATGTCGTACACGCCGTAAGCACTCCGGTCGCCCTTCGAAGAACCCACAGGTGCAGGAGAGTCGGCGTTGACATTGACTGGACCCGTGGCCTGGGCATCGCCCCAGGGATACATTTGCTTTTTGTTCTTGACTGGATCCCAACTAGCAGCCTTTTCCCATTCCGCTTCGGTGAGAAGACGCTTGCCTGCCCACGCCGCATACGCTACTGCCTCGTCGTACTGGACTCCCGATACCGGATAGTCGTCCTTGTTGAAGTAGTCCGGATCCCACGCCGGATTTTGAGGAGGACTATGACCAGTCTGCTTGCAGAACTCGTTGTACTGCCGGTTGGTGACCTCGAATCGGTCAATATAGAAAGCCGGCACATTTACCCGGTGCATTGGCTTCTCGTCGTCCTCGTGACTGTCGTCGCCCATCTCGAACTCGCCGCCAGGCACAAGCACCATCTCTCCATGCAGATTGATGTTCAACGGCAACAGCGCAGCGGTTACCGTCTTGCTCTCACCCGATTTGCCTTCAAGGTCCGCCTTAAATTCGGAGTAACCGTCGAGCCTTATAGCAAGATGTGCGGTGCCTGGTTCCACCTTCGCGATTGACAGCGACCCGTCGGAGCCTGCTGTCCCGATCATCTTGTCATTTATATAGACCGAGGCGCCCGCAGGCACTCCACGGACCGTCACACCGTAGCTGCCGCCATTCAGTGGCAAGATCAAATAGAGAACGGCGGCGATTCCAAGCAGCACAACAAGCCCTACGATCAGCAGACCGCGGTTTTCTCGAGCGGGTGCCTGGATTTCTCTTGAGGGCGTTGAAGCGGTAATCGAAGACGGTCGGTTAGGCGCCCTTGAACTCTCGGGCATCTCAGAACCAACTGTGCGCTTGGTATGGTCGGATTCAGTACCGTTTGCCGGGTTTGAGGCCGTACCGTGTTGACCGGCATTCGACGTCTCGTAGCCTTGTACCTGCGGGGCCATCACCGAGTGCGCCACCTCTGTCGCAGCGTGACCACTCCCTGCCTGTGTCTGGATCGCCGCCCATTCGCTGGTGGCGCCCTCGTCAATGTGGCCGGTTACCCGACCGTCCATAGCGTGTGTGCGGCCCATCAATGCGGATCGCAACGCCTGGCCAAACGCTTCGACCGTGGGCGTACGCCCCTCGCGGTCTCGAGCCAACCCATGCATTACAGCGTGTTCGACCGACTCGTTGATTTCAGGCGCGACCGCACTGAGGCTGATTGGGTCGGTCAGAATACGCTTCATCATCACCGCCTGTGGATTCTCGCCTTCGAAGGGCAGTCTTCCGCTGAGCATCTCGTAGACGATGATCGCCAGGCTGTAGATGTCGGATCGGGGATCCAGTTTCTCCCCGAGCAATTGTTCAGGAGACATATAGACTGGTGTGCCCAGTACGAACCCAGTCTTGGTTAGCTGATCTGCGCCGTCTTCGGCGATGGTCTTCGCGATACCGAAATCCAGCACCTTCACGTAATCACTGTCGCTACCCTTGCGAGTGATCATGATGTTGTCGGGTTTGAGGTCGCGGTGAACTATCTCGAGAGCATGCGCGGCAGTCAGACCTTCTGCGATCTGACTTGCAATGTGGACTACACGTTCGACGGGAATCTTTTTGTTTTCGGCAATCAGTTTTGATAACGGGACGCCATCGATGAACTCCATGGCGAGGAACATCGTGCCGTCCTCGCCGGCGCCAAAGTCGTAGATCGTGACCGCGTGTGAATTGTCGATGCGGCTGGCCATCTTCGCTTCACGTTTGAAGCGGGCCAATGCGTCCTCCTTGCCGGGCGACACGGACGTCAGCAGTTTGATAGCACAGGTGCGGCCCATTTCGGTGTGAACCGCGCGGTAGATGCTCCCCATCCCGCCTTCAGCTATCTTTTGCAGGAGACGATATCGGCCGGCGAGCAGCTTGCCGATCATTGGATCGTCAGATTGAGCTTCGAGCAGAATGAGGCTGGATCGATCAGAGGAACAGAGTTCAGCGTCGTCGTCGTAGGTCTCGCCGCATTGCGGACATGCTTTCATCGCTTTGCTCCGGCGTAAGGCTACCGGGCAGTGCGAAAGTAGCTTAGCGCATACACTTTGTCAAGAAACAGGCTCAGTAGGCAGTATGCAGTAGGCAGTAGGCAGCAGGCAGTATTGCAGTAGCTCGGAACTCAGAACACAAAGTTCAAAACCACAAACGCCGAAACTTTGGATCCAAAACATGAAGCCAAACTGCCTACTGCGTACTGCCTACTGCCTACTGAACCAGAAACCGGTGATTGACAACCTTTTGTATGCCGCCCTAGAATCGCGCGAGAGTTGCCGCAAACATGTCGAGTAATTGGCTTACAAGATTTGTTTCCGCGTTGGCTTTCATTGCCGCCCTTTCTGTCTGCGCAGCAGCCCAGCAGCGCCCTCTCCTGACCGAAGACGTAGACATCATCAAACCCGGCGTCATTAGAATAGAATCCGGCTTCGAGTTCCTGCAAAACCAGACGTTCCCGCTGTCGGGACTCAAGGGGGACTTGATGAAGCTTGCAGACACGCGACTGAGCTTCGGGATGGCGCCGAACGTGGAGTTTCAGATCGAGTGGGTCGTGCAGCATTTCCTGTCGATCGACAGCCGAGGTCCTTCGGCGATTCCTCTCAAGCTGGGAACCAACCCGAATGATACCAACGATGTCGGCGACGCCCGATTGTGGATGAAGCTGAAACTGAGGAATGAATCGCGCATTTCGCCGTCATTCGGGTTCCGCTTTGGGATCGAGTTGCCCAACTCAAATCAAGCGAAAGGCATCGGTACAAACACCACGAACTTCTACGGCATGGTGACAGCCGGCAAGCGATTCGCGGGTAACAAGCTCAACGTATTTGGAAACATCGGGCTCGGAATTCTTACCGCGCCGGCCAGCACCTTCACTCAGAACGACGTGTTGCTCTACGGCCTTGCCGGAATATACGAGCTCAACGATCGCGTTAAGCTTGTGGGCGAGATCAACGGATATCACTCGACTCGAAACCGGCCGCCCCTTGGAACGGAAGATTTCTCCGAAGGGCGACTCGGCGCGCAGATACACGCGCTGGGCGTCAACTGGTACGGGGCGGGTGTCTTCGGCACGTCTTCACGCGCGCCCAAGACCGGAATCGTATTCGGTGTGAGCTACGACTGGCAGGCGTTCAGTACGATAAAGTAGTTGCGAGTGTAGAATTCACCCCTGTTCGATCATCTTCAATTAAGGAGATTGTTGGCATGAGTTTGAGAGGCTTAAAAGTAACCGTGTTTTCGTGCGTTGTTTTCGCGATCACTATGCTCTTTTCGCCAGCTTCTCCTCGGGTCTCAGCGGGTCAGCAAGGCGTTCCGGCCGCATCGCCTGACAAGAAGACTGAAGAGGTATTCAAGAACATCCAGGTTCTCAAGGGACTGCCGTCAACCGGGCTGATGCGCGCTATGGGTTTCTTCCGAAGATCGCTTGGGGTTGAATGCACGTTCTGTCATGTTCCGCCGACGTTTGAGAAGGACGACAAGCCTACGAAGCTGATGGCGCGCAAGATGTATCTGATGGTTCAAAGCGCTCAGAAAGAACTTGGGACGAACAAGGTGTCTTGCTTTATGTGTCATCGGGGGCACGAAGAACCAGAACCCGCGCCGTTCAAAGCGGAGATCGCCAAAGCGATGCAGGAAGCAGCGAAGGATCCAACACCGGCAGAAAAGGTCTACAGCAACATACAAGTTTTGAAGGGCATGCCTGCGGGAGACATTATGGTGTTGATGGGCGCCTTCACACGATCGCTTGGGGTGGAATGCACGCACTGTCATGTTGAAGGTGAATTTGAAAAAGACGACAAGCCCGCCAAGCAGACGGCGCGAAAGATGATTCAAGGGATGATGTCGATCAACAAACAGCTTGGGAAGACCACTGGTGACGTGAACTGTTTCACTTGCCACCGAGGCGAGAAAGAGCCGGTGGCGTTTCCCCCTCAGCAAGCCCCGGCGGAGAAGAAGTTCTGAGTTCCCAGTGCTCGTTCTGAATACGCAAGACCTACGGGCTGGTACTCAGCACTCAGCACTCATATCGGATAGATGACTATACGCCGGCGGGGTTCCTGGCCTTTGCTCTCGGATTGCAATCCGCTTCTTTCAACGTAAAGGTGCTGCATTCTTCGGATATGTCTCGGCTGCGGGGACAGCTCCACTGGGCGGCGACTTTCAACGACTTCTATCACCGCCTCTTCGACTTCCTGTATCGCGGCGTCCTCGCTGCCTGAGGTTCCGATTCCAAACGCCTGTCGAAGGAAGTTCTCCATCTGAGTCAGCGTGTTGCTTCGAATTACCTGAACTTCGACATTCTTGCCGCGCGCTTCCCGTAGCTTTTGCGATTGCCGCTTCGCGTGCGATTTCAAAGTCAACAGCACGTCGGCTTCTTCTATATCGGTGGTAACCAGAGCCGGTACGCGCAATTCTTCAATTGCCCGCTCGAGCCGATCGCGGCTGAGAGCATACGGATAGATTCTAAGAAGGGCCTTCGCATCACCGCCGCCGCGTGATGCGCGACGTGCCGGACTGGCATCCGCTCGTCTTCTAGGCCGATGGCCGGCCGCGTCGTCTGCCTGAACAGGCTCTGCCACCGAGACGGTAACACCTCCGTCGCCTGCACGCTCTCGAAGCTCGATGGATGGCATGAAGCCTCTGAGCATATGGTCCACCGCATCGGCAACGTCCGGATAGATCGCGAAACGGTCTTTGTTCTGTATCTCGATGAGTACGTCGAATGTTGGCGGGGCTTTCCGTTCGAGCACTGTTTTCTGCGTGCCTCTTCGGCGAGCTTCCTCATCAGACAGAGTGACCGGTTGAATGCCGCCGACCAGGTCCGACAGGGTCGGGTTAATCATCAGGTTCTCGAGCGTGTTTCCGTGTACCGTTGCGATGAGTTGCACACCGCGTTCGGCGATCGTGCGCGCTGCCAGGGCCTCCTGTGAAGTACCGATCTCATCGATGACGATCACCTCTGGCATGTGGTTCTCGACGGCCTCGATCATAACCGCGTGCTGATGCTCGGGATCGGGGACCTGCATGCGCCTTGCGCGGCCGATTCCGGGATGGGGTACGTCTCCATCGCCGGCAATTTCGTTCGAGGTATCGACTACTATGACGCGTTTGTCGAGATCGTCTGCGAGCACTCGCGCGGCCTCTCGCAACAAGGTGGTCTTGCCCACGCCCGGTTTACCCATGAGCAAGATGCTCTTTCCTGATTCGACCATGTCTCGAACTATATCTACGGTGCCGTAGATGGCTCGGCCGACTCTGCATGTAAGACCGACGATCTCGCCCAGTCGGTTACGCATGGCGGAAATGCGATGGAGGGTTCGTTCGATGCCGGCGCGGTTGTCGCGAGTGAAATGACCTATTCTGCTTTCGACGTATTCGATTTCCTGACGAGTGACCAGGCTCTCGTTGAGATAGACGGAGCGTGAGGTATAGCGCGCTTCGGGACGGCGACCGAGGTCGAGGACTACCTCAATGAGGTCTTCAAGGTCGCCTGCTTTAGCCAATGCATCGCGAACAGATGGAGGCAGGACGCCGAGCATAAGGTCCAGATTGTCCGTTGACATCCGGTCCATGGGCAACACGACTGAGTGTACAGGATAAGGTTTCGGGTTTCTAGTTCGTGGTTTCTAGTTTCTGGAAACCAGAAACCAGAAACCCCTTCCGGAATAGCGCTTGCACCCTTCCCGGTTGTCTTCAGTTTGCACGCCCCAGCGTCCCCCAAGGGTTTTCCCCCGTTTTTCGCAGAAACACGCCGCAGTCTTGGCGAAGCTTTACGCGCTGGTGGCAAGAACTGTGAGTAAGCTCTTGCCATATTTTGTAACCATATGTTTCGACAGGCACCGACAATGACCGGCAATAAACGACCCGGACAGGCCGGGTTTACGATGATCGAAATCGCCGTCGTGCTGCTGATCATCGCGATCGTCTCGGCATTCGTTGTACCCCAGGTCGTCTCCTATATGCGCGCTTACAAGCTAGGCGTCGCGGCGCGCAATGTCGCAACAGCATTGCAGCGGGCCCGCTTTCTGGCTACCTCGAACAACACGCGCGCGGGAATCGTGGTGAGCGATGTAAACCGCGTCGACATCGAGCAGTACGACGTGTCCGGCGGAGCCGAGCCACAAAACAAAGGCGTGGTGAATCTGCCCGACGGTGTGAAGATCGCCGAGGGTCCGCGCGCTCTCGCATTCGACGGCCGTGGAATCGTGACGCCAATTCCCAAGGAGAACGCGGTCCTGAGGATCAACGGCTTCAACGGGTACTACATGTTTGTCACGGTGTCGCCGACCGGTCAGGTGACGCTATCAGAAACAAAACACGATCAGACTTAGGCGGCCCCGAAGCTAACGACGAACGACGAACGGAATGAGTATGGAGCACAACCCAAACAAAACAGCTACAAGCGAGAGCGGATTCACCCTGATCGAAGCGGTCATAGCGATGCTCGTTACCGTCGTCGGACTGGTGAGTCTCGCGGGAATGTTCATGCTCGCAATGAAGACCAACGCGAGCTCGAGAAACTTCACCACCGCTACGACACTTGCCCAGGACAAACTCGAACAGCTTGGCGCCGACTCGTTTCAAAAGCTCGTCGATCCGGCAAAGATGACTGCCAACCCTGACCGCAAGGGGACTGATGACGCGTACATCGCCGGCAACCTCGAGCGGGATGCAACCGGCGCGGACGGTTCGTACTACTACGACAAGATCATCCTCGCGGGACGAGACGACGTCGAGCCTGAAGGCACGGTGACCGTGGTCAAGCCCGACGGCTCCGCTGAAACGCGAAGACCTGATGGGAGCATCAGCACCGGAAACCCATTCCCGGAGGGAAGAGTGACATATTCGCGTCGATGGGTGCTGGTGTCCAGCAACGAAGACAATGCGGCAGATCGGCGATTGACTATTGCGGTGCGCGTGAAGAGTGAACTCACTCAGGCAGGAAAGCTGCCTGAGCAAGTCGATTTATACACGGTTCTGAGCAATCAGTAATGGATTTTTTCCGCGAGGAAAGCGGAACTAACCGGTTGGCAATATCAGCGGCGCAACCGGGGCGCAACAGCCGGCCGATGAGAGTGGACGGCGGAACGGAGAAGCGAAATGAGAGTCACTGGCGAAACAAAACACCGAGGGCGGGCACAACGTTCGGGTGTGCTGCCTGACGAGATCTCGCAACTCGGCTTCACCATGTCAGAGCTTTTGATCGCGATGATGGTATTCACGCTGATTATCGGCGCGGTAGCGATACTGGTTGGAAAGAGCCAGGCCATCTTCAGGACCGAGCAAGGCGTTTCAGAGATGGATCAAAACGCCCGGTTGCTGATCGACTTCATGACGCGCGACATCCAGCAGTCCAAGGAAAACGCGCTGGGTCTCGGGCCGAAGTTCAGATCGATTTATTCTTACAATGGTCCGGAAGGCAAGACCGACGAGGTCACAATTGTATCGGCCGATACCGACACTAAGATACCTGCCGCGGCGCTGCCGCTTGTTGCGGCTTCCAGCAAACCGTTTGCTACCGGCGATGGCTACGTGGAACTTCTGCCGAACGGCGCTACCGGCTCCACCCCGTCTCAAGTTATCTCAGCCATCAGCGCAGACGAAGAACTGGTCATCAGCGGGACGCGTTCGGACGGCTCACTTCAATTCGATTTCATAAAAGCAAAAAGCGCGCGGCTGACTTCAGATGGATTGATTGCAGTCTCATTTGAAACGGTCAATCACAAAGGGATCGTGCCCGAGGTCGAGTTTGGACAACAATACGAAGGCGCAAGCTACACGATGCGTCCGGTGACGATCAAACGTTACTTCGTCGACCGCTCAACGGACAAAGAGCATCCGACGTTTTCAATGCAGATCAATGATGGGCAGCCGATTGCGATTTCCAGAAACGTCGTAGCTTTCCAACTTCGATATCTCGAAGTCTACAACGACGAAGTCGAAGGTCATTGGGTCAAGCAGCAGACTTTTTCGCACGACTACAAGACCGTTGCGCTGGAAGTCACGATGACCGCCCGCACCGAAGTGAAGGACGATCCAAAGGCCGAACGGCTTGTCACGCTGGCAAGCGTGGTCAGGCCGCGCAATACGCCTAGCGGGGGATTTGGATCTTCGGGTAACCCGGGAGGTGGAGCGACGTCGCCGGGTACTCCTGGAGATGGAGGTTACGGTGGTGGTGGCGGGTTCCCGGGGGCCGGTGGTTCGGGTAGCGATGACCCGAACGGATTTGGACGGGGTAGCTTTGGCCGAGGAAACGGCGGCTCAGACGGTGTCGGCGGTCAGGATGGTGTAGATCCAAGCCTGGGTGCCGGGGGCTACAACCGAGTTGTAAGACGAATCGGAAAGCAACCGCGTCTGGGCGAGCGGCTCAATCCGGATAACTAGGCGGCTTTTCATCCGAGAATCAAGAGAGGGCGATGTTGAACAATCGGATGGTTTCACTTAAGGGGTGGCAGCCTATGCTGAACATAAACACAAAACAATATTTAACACCCATCGGCCGGCAGACGGCACGAGGCAGGGATCGCGGCGCAGGACAAGAGGGCATGGCGTTGATCGGCGTGCTGCTGATCATGTCGCTTGTGTTAATGCTTGGTCTTGCGGTTACCTTCACCGCATTGTCGGACAAGTCGATTACTTCCAACTTCAAGAACCTGACAAGCGGGTTTTATGTGGCAGAAGCGGGAATCAACAACCTGCACCGGATGCTGCGCAACGACAAGTTCATCACCGGTTCGCTTCCCGACCCGCCAACTGTAGTTCCGGGCAAGCCGACGCTCAACGCAAGCGCCTTCGTGAAACAGGCGGAGCAGTTGTTCGATCGACGAGAGCAGTTTCCAAACGATTCGGCTTATCACACGAAGATCAAGATTGAGACCCTGCAGATGCCGTACTCGGCCGACGATCCTGATCCGGCGCACGCTGGCAGCAAAGTTCGATTTATCAATCCTCTTTATCCTCAGTTTGGACAGATCGAACCGTATTCAGTGACTTATCAGCTTCAGTCCGACGGCCAGGGGCTTGCGGGATTGAACGGTCAGGTCACACTGGTCGAAGAAGGCGTCATCAACTTTCAGCTCCTCGTGAAAGGACAGGGCGGCGATATTCGCGTAGGCTCCTTCTCTGAGTTCGCGCTGTTCCTCGATCGATTCGATCCTTATAACCCGGAAGGCCCGTTCATTTATCAGGGGCTGGGCCCGGGCGACCGCTTCGCCGGACGCGTTCATACCAATCAGCGATTCGGGTTCTGGACTCCTGCGGACGGTTCTGATGCTCCGACTTTTCGCGGTTACGTTACGCAGTCGTATCGCGATGCCAGCTACTATCGCTACGGGGCAGGCATGCCGCCGGCTCCGGTGGACGCCAACTCCGAGGTTGTGGACGGCGTGCTCGTAGCGCCTAAGTTTCTCGCGGGCTTTGATCGGGGAGTAGACCCGATTCCAGCCGCTGGCAATGCGTTCGATCAGGCGCGCGCTGTGCTCGACGGCGGGTATGCATTGTCCGCAGGGCCGCCTACTGACGGGGAGTTGCACAGGTCGTTGAGACTTGCGAGCGATCTCAGCACAACGTTGCCGGAGTCAACCGACCCCGGCTCTACTGAACCTACGCTTGCAGCCGGCGTGTACATTCCATCAGACGGCGAGGCTTTCTCAGGCAGCGGCATCTACGTGATGGGAACCGTCGATGAATTGCAGCTTTCCGCGGATCCGAGCGGCAATCGTCAAATCATCAAGATCACGCAGGGCGGGAAGACTACGACAATCGTTATCGACATCGATGCCGGCACGACAACCATAGACGCTGGCAATGGCACACACACGTTGAGAGGCTTGCCGAGGGATCGATCTCTGGTGCAGAAGGGCAATCGATCCGCCGCATCTCTTTATGTCCGAGGTGACATCAGTTCATTCCGGGGTCCGGGGCGGGATGGAGACGGGCAACCAATCCCGGCCATCGACTCGAACTTCGCGATTACCGTGACAGCAGGCGGTGAAGCTACCGGGGACGGGAGAGTGCCCGTCAAAGGCGGAAGCATCACGTTGACCGGGGACCTGGTTTACGAGACTCCGGTTGTAGACACTGCCGGCAACCCGATCAACGCGGATGCGATGAACGTGCTCGGAATCTTTGCCTCAGGTGGAAACATAAACATCCCGGGCGACGGGCGAGCTCCAAACAACATGAAAGTGAACGCCTCGATGGCTGCGTTCGAGTTGAAGGACGCGCAGGGCAATCCGGTTGTTGGGAATGACGGGACGCCTTATGGGGGGCGGATCAGATCGGACGTATTGAACTTCATGGGTAGGCCGGACCGGGGTTACTTCAACCTTGTAGGCGGGATGCAGTCGACCAACTATGACAATCTAGGGGTCTACGACGGTTCCTATCACGGGTACAGGTACAAGGGTATGTGGGATCCTCGATACGATCAGGGGCAGGCGCCGCCGTTTTACCCGGGATATGTTGTGACGAGCGGAGGGCCGACGGGTCCGCCAACAGTGAGGTCTCAGACTAACTTCCCGCTGGTACTTTCGTACAAGCGAGTTTACTACGGTTCGGTTCCTGACATGGCTAAGTAGGCTATGGGCCGATCGTGGTTGCCGAGAGAAGGGGTGGCGCAAGCCACCCCTTCTTAGTTCTGAGTACTCAGAGTTCAGTACTCAGAGCTCAGAACTCACCTTCGGCGTGCTTGGCGGTAGGGTTTCTTCTTCGTCGTCCAAAAGGGAGTCGTCAATCTCGTAAGGCAACGTCGCGTCTCTGGGTATCGTCTCGGCGCCCCATCGCTCCTGCGGAGGCGTATCGCTGACAAGCGGCGCGGTTGTGTTCGGCTCGATATAGCCGGCAGGCTTCAGTCGGCCCCCGGTTACCTGAGCAACCAGCACCGTGATGTTATCTTCACCGCCTCGCTGATTGGCAAGTGTGACTAATGATTCACAAGCCTCTTTTAGTGATCCTGCCTTGTAAACGGTCTCAGTGATCTCTTCCGTGCGCACCTTGTTCGAAAGTCCGTCACTACATAACACCAGGAAGTCCATGTCTCGAAGCTCGACCTTGTCAACGACGACGTTCACCGTCGGCGAGGCTCCGAGCGCCTGCAGTATCACGTTCTTATAAGTATGTTTTTCCGCTTCTGCTTCGGTGATGTGACCGGCCTCTACGAGTTGGCCTACGAGCGACTGGTCGCGCGTGACTAGTTGCGCTATTCCGTTTCGCAATAAATACGCGCGGCTGTCGCCAACCTGACCAAAAAACGCCGCGCCATTCGACAGCCCCACTGCGGTAAAGGTTGCACCCATCCCCGCGTACTCCGCGCGCTTGGTGCTCATTTGATAGATATAGAGGTTGGCCATCTCGATCGACAGCCGCAGGCGCTCGTGAAAAGGAAAGCGAGAATAGGTAGGACTCGCTTGCAGTTCGAGCATGCGATCTCGAACACATTCGACTGCGAGGCGGCTTGCGACTTCACCGGCGAGGGCGCCGCCCATTCCGTCGGTGACTGCTACAAGCGAACCGTAATGACTCTGACCAAACGTTGTGAGGTGCTCGCCGGGATCCCCTTCGAACGAATCCGGCTTCCACGTATCGGCAGTAGAGAGGTTGAGGACCAGAAAGTTGTCTTCGTTGCCCGACCGCACGACGCCGACATCGCTCTTGGCGAACACCGCTATGTTGAACGCTGCTTCGTCGGTCATCGTCAAAACGATAGAACAACTAGAGAGGACTTCTCAAACGACGCAGTCATCGAAATATTGCGTTGATCCCCTGTGTCCTTAACCCGAGACTGATCCCCGTTCTTACCCAGACCGCTCGTCCTATCCCGCGGACAGCATTCTAGAAACTGATCGTGGGTTGGCGCTGATTATGCTGTATTTTAACCTCCCTTGGCAACGGGCGACGCGGGGACGAGCGAAGGAGCGACGCGGGGATGCCGAGAGGAGAGACTCGGGGACGCGGAGCGAATGGGCAAGGGGCGAATGGGCGACACGGAGCCACCGCGCGTGACACGAGTCACCGCATCTCCACGTCACCGCATCTCCGCCTCGCCCATTCGCCCCTTCGCTCCTCCGCGCGTCCCCGCGTCGCCCCCTTCGCTTTTCCGGGTTCATAATCCCGTCCTTTGATGTTACGCTGAAGGCGAATCGTTAAGCGCTACCGCACTGTTGATGAGTCGCTTTATTCAAGCCATAAAGACGTCGGTCAGGAGAGTCGCCCAGAGTTGCCTCGAAGTCTGGCTCTCCTCCACCGGGCCGGTCGATCCCTCGCGAGAGCCCGTCCGCAAGATACTCGTATTCGCGTATCACGGTCTTGGAAACTTCATCCTGTACACGCCCGCTTTGAAGCTTCTTCGCGAGCGCTTTCCCGACGCACGCATAGATCTCCAGGTCGGTAATAACACCGGTTGCGAAGAAGTGCTCGCCGGCTCGATCTTCTTCGACAATGTCTACAATCTCCCGCACAGTGCCGGGATGCTCGCGTGGTTCAAGCGAGCCGCCGAAGTTCGCCAAACTTCATACGACCTCACCATAAATGAATTTCACAGCCACTCGTGGCGCCTCGCGCTATTGGTGGCCGCGAGCGGCGCTCGTCTCCGGCTCGGACACGTCACCAGTCCGGGCTGGGGTCCTCAGTTCAGTCACTACAGCTTTGTGTTTAACATTCCGGTGAAAATGCGTGAGGACGAGCACGAGATTGAACGCTACCTCGACCTGATGACTCCGCTTGGGATCGCCAGGATCGATCACAGAACGGCGCGAACTTTCATGCACTTGCGGCCGGAGGATCGTGAGTTCACTCAGAGATTTTTGAAGGAGTCTGGCGCGATGGGAGCGAGGCTGCTGATAGGATTTCAGCCTGGCACTTCTGCAACGATGCGATGGAAACAGTGGCCAGTCGATCGCTACCGGACAGTGATTGAGCGACTGATCGACAGCAGAGAGGATCTGCGGGTGATGCTGTTCGGCTCGGCGTCTGAGGCGCAGATGATTTCAGAGATGTCGCGAGGGCTCGGGCAACGTGTTCTGGTGGCGGCCGGACAGACAACTGTGAAGGAGGCCGCAGCGCTCATCGAGGCGTGCGACCTGTTGGTGTGCAATGACAGCGGGTTGATGCACGTGGCCGGGGCGGTTGGAACACCGGTACTGGCGATTTATGGGCCTACGGATTTCAATCGGACCTCGCCTCTCGCCGCCGGCAATACGATAATCCGGCACGAGTTGCCGTGCAGCCCGTGCTTCAAGTTGGAGGGAGACGACCAGGTGCGGGCGTGCCCACATCATGATTGCCTTATGACAATAACAGTGGACGAAGTCTTCAACTCGCTTGTCGGCCGGCTCGGGTCGAGTGACCGCGCTAAAGCGGAAGGCAGGATTTCGTGAATATGCGGCCGGGCATCAGCGCGTTTTTCCCTGCATACAATGATGCTGGCACTATTGCGAGCATGGTGATTCTAGTGGACATGACTCTGCGGCGACTGAGCGACGACTACGAGATCATTGTGGTGAATGACGGCAGCAAGGACCACACCGCGGACATTCTAACGGAGTTGGAACGCAGCTATCCGCGATTGCGAGTGATCCACCATCCATCTAATCGGGGCTACGGTGGCGCGCTGCAAACGGGACTTGCAAGCGCCTCGAAGGAGCTGATCTTCTACACCGATGGTGACGCTCAGTACGATGTACGCGAACTTGAAAAACTACTTCCGCTGATAACCGACAACGTTGATTGGGTGAATGGATACAAGATAAGCCGCTCCGATCCTGTCCATCGCAAGTTAATCGGGAAGATCTACTGCTGGGGAGTGAAACTGTTCTTTGGACTAAAGGTGCGGGACGTTGATTGCGACTTCCGGTTGATCCGGAGATCCGCGTATCGGCGAGTGAGACTTCAATCTACGAGCGGCACAATATGCGTCGAGATGATGAGAAGGTTCCAGGATGCGGGGCTGACGTTCGCGGAATGTCCGGTCCATCACTTTCATCGCGCGTACGGGAAATCGCAGTTTTTCAATTTTCCCAGGTTGTTCAAGACGTTTGCCGATCTGATGTCGCTATGGTGGCGTCTGGTTGTCAAAAGGGAAAGAGGTATTACGGCTGAAAAGAGTACTGAGTTCTAAGTTCTGAGTCTCTATATTGATTTCACGTTAGAATTCAGAGTTAACTGAGGAATCAGCACTCAGAACTTCCTATGAGGGCAGACGAGTACCGTGCGATGTTCGAGCTTGAAGAGCAGCTCTGGTGGTACTCGGGGATGCGAGCGATCACCACATCGATACTGGACCGCGTGATCGATCGGAATCAGATCAAGCGTGTTCTGGATATAGGCTGTGGAACCGGTTACTCATTGCAATGGCTACAGGAGCAGTTTCCACTCGCCCAATGTGTGGGAGTTGATGTTTCTCGCGATGCTGCTGCCTGGTGGTCCAGCAGGCGAATTGATTCAGCCGTTCTGGCGAGCGCGGATAAGCTTCCTTTTCCTTCGGGAGTGTTTGACCTCGTCACGTGTTTCGACGTGATCTATCAGTTCGACGTCAGGAATGCTGGGACGGCTTGCGCCGAGTTTGCGCGGGTGCTCGCGCCTCAGGGGCGGTTGCTGATTCGCGAGCCCGCATACGATTGGCTTCGGGGGGCTCACGACCGCGCGGTCAGTACGGTACACCGATTCACAGCGCGGGAGTTGAAGCGACTTCTTGAAGCTGCAGGTCTCGACATTCTCAGGACCACCTATGCAAATACGCTGCTGTTTCTGCCTGCAGTGATTCACCGGATGAGCGCCACGACTCGAGATGAGCGATCCGATGTGAGAGCTGTGTCTCCTGTTGCAAACGGTCTTCTTGAATCTCTGCTGAAGCTCGAAGCATGGCTTGTTCGACGAGCAAACCTGCCATTTGGATTGTCGGTGATTGCGCTAGCGGTCAAAAAGTAGCTTCGGTGCGAAGCGGTTTCGGGTTTCGGGTTTCGGGTTTCGGGTTCGTTTGACCAGAGTCTCGTAGGGCGTCGAAATCGTGCACAAAAAAGCTCTTATTGAATCAAACGAACCCGACACCGAAACCCTAAACCCGGGAGCTTTTCCTTATTACGAACACTTTTTCTCGGCCGCCGGGAATCAGAAACGACTTCTCGACCGGGAAATCCCTAAACAGAAGGTCAAGATCTGATTCCTTGAACCGCAGCCCTTCTCCTCCGCGTCCCGCATCGGTAAGCGACCGCCCGATAGCCGACAGCAATCGAAACCTGCTGCCGGTGATATTGCGAATTGGTTCTGCAACGATTACTCGTTCTCTTGCTGCGGCTATCATCCTTTCGACAATGGGCTTGGCGTTAGGGAGGAAATGATAAAGACTAGCCTGCATCACAACGTAGTCGCCTTCCGGAATCGGCTCGGGCTTAGCCAGGTCGGCGACAACGCCTTGCGCACCGCTTCGGGAGACTCTCGCAACAAACAGCGGGTTTGAATCGATACCGATGTACCTGACTGATTTCTCTCGCAGGTGTTTGCTGTAGAGCACTCCCGGGCCGCAACACAAGTCCACGACCGTCGCACCCTCCGGTATGAGATCGGCAATCGCCTCGTATCTCGCGCGATAGTGGCGCCCGTACAGGGCGAGCATAGTCAACTCGTAAAGCGCGGCGCTTCGATAGATGACGCTACCCAACAAGTCGTCACCTCTTACTCAGCGCTTCGCTGTGATCACCCGTTTGTACGTGCCTGTAGTTGAGTACTCGCCGGATCGCCGTCTGAGGTTTGTTGCTGACGGTCATGAAGGTTCGGCCTGCGTATTCGCCGAGGATGCCAAAGAAAATCATTTGAATGCCGCCCACCATTAACAGTGCAACCATCAGCGAGGCCCATCCAACCGCCGAAGGCGGAAAGTCTTCGGGCAACAGCAGCCGGTAAGCCACGACTACCGCAGCCATCAACAAGCCCAATGCAGCAAAGAAGAACCCGCACAGGCTTACGATGCGCAACGGTTTGATCGAAAACGACAGCGCCAGACGCGCCCAAACTGCGACCGATCGCCAAAATGTATAGTTGCTGGAACCGGCAAACCGAGCATGGTGTTCAACCGGAATCTGGGTGATTCGCGACGTAACCTGGAAGAGCAGTCCATCCACGTAAGGAGCGGGACCCTGATAGCGGCACACCAGCTCGGCTACTTCGCCGCGAATGACTTTGTAGGGCGAAAGGTAAACGTTGGGAGGCTTGTCGATCACCCACTCGGCTACTTTTCCATTGAACCAGCTACCGGCGTTTTTCCAGCGCTTCTGCTTTTTCTTTCTGAAGTCGGCATACACGACATCAAAGTCTTCGTCTGCTTTTGCAAGCATCGCAGGTAAGTCGCGCGGATGGTGTTGAAGGTCATCATCCATCACCGCTACATAGCGGCCGCGGGCAAGTCTGAGCCCCGTGAGAATCGCATTGTCCTGTCCAAAGTTTTTTCGAAGATCCACCCCTATGAGGTTGTCAGCTCTTGCGCAAAGCGATTCGATGATTTGCCACGAGCCATCCGGCGAACAGTCGTTAACCAGCAGCAACTCGTAGCTGTAGCCAGCCTGGGTGAGCGCCTCCTCGATGGCTGCTGCGAGAGCTTCGAGACAATCTGCGCTTTTGAAGACCGGAACGACGATCGACACCCATGGCCGCGACTCATCGTTTTCGCTGGAATTGGGCATTGGCTGCATCATAACGACGCGGGCTAGGCATGTCGAGTGCTGAGTGCTGAGTCCGGAGTGCTGAGTCCGATCCCCGAAGGGTCCGCGTCATTAGAATGACGCAACCTCTTCGGGGTTCGCACTCAGAACTCAGAACCCGAACTCACAGCTCACCAGTCAGCACTCGCGTCACACCATCAATGACCCGCGCCTGTTCTGATTCAGAAATGTCGTTGAACAACGGAAGTCTCAAAAGCCGTTCGCTCAGATTCTCGGTCAAAGGCAGATCCCCAGCTTCGTATCCCAGCTTCTGCCCCATTTGAGATGTGTGCAATGGAACGTAGTGAAAAACCGCCTGAATGCCCCAACGCTTGAGCGCAGCCATCAGTTCGTCCCGCGTCTGCCGGTCGCGAACCAGAAGATAAAAGATGTGATAGTTGCTCTGGCAGCCTTCAGGTATCGAAGGCATCTGCACGATTCCCGCTTCTTCGAGTCGACTGAACGCCTCCAGGTAACGGTCGAAAATCTGGCGGCGCCTTTCGGTGATCGCCTCCATCGCTTCGAGCTGTGCACACAAAAAAGCGCAGGAGATCTCGCTGGGGATAAACGAACTTCCGACGTCCACCCACGAGTACTTGTCGACTTCGCCCCGGAAAAACTTGCTTCTGTTCGTTCCTTTTTCGCGGATGATCTCCGCTCGCTCAACCAGTTCAGGAGAATTGATGCAAATAGCACCTCCCTCCCCGCACGTGTAGTTCTTCGTATCGTGAAAGCTGTACCCGCCAATGTGGCCTATGGAGCCCAGTACCCGCCCCCTGTAAAACGCGTTTACGCCCTGAGCGGCGTCCTCAATCACGATCAGCCTCCTGTCCTCGGCGATCGACATTATCGAGTCCATTTCGCATCCAACACCTGCATAGTGGACCGGCATTATTGCCTTTGTCTTCGACGTGACCGCCCGGGACACGAGGGTCTCGTCCAAGTTAAGCGTGTCGGAGCGAATGTCGACGAAAACAGGTCTGCCGCCGGCTCTCACAACCGCGTTCGCGGAGGAGACAAACGTGAACGAAGGCATGATGACTTCGTCGCCCGGCTCGAGGTCGCAGAGCATGATCGCCATCTCAAGAGATGAAGTGCACGAAGGGGTCATCAACACCCGGTGAATGCCAAATCTCTCCTCGAGCAGGCGCGAGCATCTGTGCGTGAAGGGGCCATCTGATGCTAACTGTCCGCTCGACACAACAGCGCGCAGGTACTCTTCCTCTTTACCGGTTATAAAAGGTTTGCTTAACGGGATTTTTTCCAAGCGAGCAATGATAGCACACAGGCAGTATGCAGTAGGCAGTATGCAGTAGGCAGTATGCAGTAGGCAGTATGCAGTAGGCAGTGTGCAGTAGGCAGTAGGCAGTATGCAGTAGGCAGTGTGCAGTAGGCAGTATGCAGTAGGGGCGGTTTAGGGTTCGGGTTTAGGCTTT
>DATFXM010000159.1:0-52912 GCA_035315885.1 Blastocatellia bacterium | reverse complement strand
GGTGTAGATCTGGGTGGTTGAAAGGCTCGCATGACCAAGCATCTCCTGAATCGCCCGCAAATCGGCGCCCGCCGACAAAAGATGAGTGGCAAACGCGTGTCTCAGAGAATGGGGACTGATGTCGTGGGTCGTAGCGCATTCGCGCAAGTATTTCTCGATCAGTCTGCCAATCGATCTCGTAGTGATGCGGCCACCTTGATAGTTCAGAAATATCGCAGTGGTTTCCCGCTGTTTGAGAGGAGCCTTAGCTACAAGCTCTCCACGTACCGACAAGTAGGTGCTTAGCGCTTCGTTTGCTTTCTCCCCGAAAGGAACTATCCGCTCCTTGCGGCCCTTTCCCCTGACCAACACGCACTGATGCTTAAGATCCGCATCCGGCAGATTCATGCCCGCAAGCTCTGATACGCGACAACCGGTTGAATAGAGCATTTCGAGGATTGCGCGATCGCGCTTTCCCAGCGTTGTATCGATGTCCGGCGTCTCGACGAACTTGATCATTTCATCGGCGCTGACAACGCGAGGGATACGCTTTTCGAGTCGAGGACTGGATACGAGTTTCGCCGGGCTTGCTTCGATGACCTGTTCGCGGCAGAGAAACTTAAAGAAAGATCTGAGAGTAGCCAGCTTGCGCGCGATCGACGTTTTGCGGCGCTTTTCGTTGTAAAGATGAGCGAGAAAGCCGCGGATAGTGATGTGATCGATCTCTCGCACATCGATCAGTTTTCTCTGACCACCAGCATCCTCGGGAGCGAGGTAGTTGTGAAACTGGTCTAGGTCGCTCAGATAATTCCGAAGGGTGTGCTCGGAAACGTGTCGCTCGTTTTTCAGGTAGTCGAAGAATCGCTGAACGTGTTCTTGCATGCCGATTTCTGAGTGGACTTGCGCGCTTACGTTGAATCCGAGCCTTCACTCAGAACCACGATTCTAACCAGCTCAACAGTGGAAATGAAGCCGCATTAGCACTATTGCCCTCCTTGGAAACCAGTTCGATCCCGATGAGAAACAGAAGACATCTATTTAGCGCGGCGACCTCGTTGGTTGGATGCTCGATTTTGCTTGCAGGTGTGGCTGGCGCTTCACTGCAACAATCTCAAACCGGACACCCGGTGAGCTGGACAGCCGTCGTCAACTGCTCCGTGGTGGGGAACAGCCTACAAAAGACCGGAGGCCGAGACGACAGCTACGATGCGGGTGCGATCTCTTCAGAAGAGATATCCGGGAACGCGTTCGTCGAGTTCACGACGGTTGACTCGACAAAAGCCCTTTTTTGCGGGCTTGCGCGCAATCCCATCGGCACGCACTTCGAGCAAATCGACTTCTCGATCAAACTGACATCCTTTGGCGTAGCCGAAGTGAGAGAGATGAACACCTATCGCTCGGAGACGCCATACCGCGCGGGTGACGTGCTTCGCATAGTGATCCAGAACGGTCAGGTTGGTTACTACAAGAACGGCGGCCAGTTTTATTCGAGCACTGAGCCTGCCGTTTTCCCGGTCAGAGTAGTAGCCGCGCTTCAATCGATGGGCGCAAAAATCACCGACGTATCGATTGGCGGTCTCGCGGCTGAGCCCATCGCCGAATGGTCCGCTTATCAGCACGATGAGAGTCACTCGGGGTTTTCGCCCGGCTCAAAGATCGGTATCGGGAACGTCTCAAGCTTATCCGAATCATGGTCGTTTCAAACCGGCGGCTGGGTCACCGGCACTCCCATCGTAAGCGGCGGAGTCGTGTACGCGGGGTCGTGGGATGGACATATGTATGCGCTGCGGGAAGCCGACGGGGTAGTCATTTGGAGTTTCGACGCGGGCACCATAAGCCCCGATCGTTGCGGGACGACGTATGGAATTGACGGTACTGCCGCGCTGTCAGGAGGTCACCTGTATTTCGGCAGCGGCCGCGCCGAGCTGATCGCACTGACCGCATCCAGCGGTGAGCCATTGTGGCGAACGCAGCTTGCCGATCCGAATGACGCCTATCACATCTGGGCCTCGCCCACGGTGTTCGATGGAAAGATTTACATCGGACTCGCGAGTCATTGTGTGAACCCCTGTGTAGCAGGCCGTCTTGTGTGCGTAAGCGCTAATGACGGGCACGTCATCTGGAGCTTCAACACCGCGCCGCCGTCGAGCACGGGCGGAGCGGTTTGGTCTTCGGTCGCCGCGGACCCGGATCATCAGCTCGTGTTTGTTGGCACGGGAAACTACTGTACCGGTGACGACACGCATTCGACATCGATTCTTGCGTTGAACGCAGACACTGGCTCGCTTGTCTGGGAATTCAAAAAACTGCACGCCGATTTGAACAACCTGGACTTTGGCGCGTCGCCGGTCTTGTTCGATCTCGCGGGAACTCCAGCGCTTGCGATTCCGTGCAAGGATGGGCACTGCTACGCGTTGAATCGCGTCACTGGCGAGTTGCTGTGGGACTCGATCATCAGCGACGGCGACTCGAGAGGTGGAAGTATTTCTTCGCCGGCGGCCGCGTACGGCAGGTTGTATATGGGAGCCACGGTTCAGATTACCTCAGGCAAGGTCGTAGCGTTGGATCAGCGGGACGGGCATATCGTGTGGGAGCACGCTCTGGCAAAGCCGGTGCTCGGAGCCGCAGCGGTTACCGGCGGCGTAGTGTTCTTCGGCTCCGACGACAAAAGCATTCATGCATTCGATGTGTCGACCGGCGCGGAGCTGTGGAACGCCCAGCGAGCATCGATGCTGGGCGGCGTCTCGATCTCTCGCGCTGGCGTATTCATTGGTTCGCTTGACCACCGGGTTTACGCGTTCAGTCTCCCAAGTAGTACGGATCCTACGACCAACCCAACGATTTCGGTGTCGTCTCCGGCAGCGGGCGAAGTGTGGCGAGTCAAGAGCAAGCACGAAGTGGCTTGGCGAGCCAGTTCGGGAGTGTCGCGGGTCGACATCAGCATTTCGCGAGATGGCGGCTCGACGTGGGCAATGATCGCCACGGGAGTGGATGCGGCAACTGGCTCATTTCGCATCAAGGCGAAGAAGCCTCGATCCGACGACGTCATGATCAGGGTTGTGGATTCAAGCGAGCCGGTGGTCTCCGGCGTGACCGGCGTGTTCCGGATTGATTGAGGATCAGTGCGCAGGCTTTAGACCGTCAATGAAGTCCCTGTCCTTGGTACCCGCGTGGCAAACGATGCACGACTGCTGTCCGCGCTCTTCAAGCGAAGATACCAAAGCATAAGTCAGACCCCGATCGGTCCACGTTATCACCTTCAGGTCTTCGACGGTGTCGTAGTGGAAGGTCAATCCTTGCGCGATGATCTCGGTGCCACCGGTAGGCTGCGCAGTTTCGGTTGAGGTGACAACAAGGCTGATTGGACGAGCGCCCATCCGATAGCCGACGTACGCGGCATAGTCGTTGTTGAGAGCGACCAGCCGCGCGCCCTCGAGGTTGTACAGACGGTCCTGGCCCGACGATTCCTGATAATTCGGAAGCTTCAAACCGAAGGAAACCTTTCCCGCAAACCACTGGGAGATCTCCTGGGGTGAATCGGATGTGATCTCAAAGGGGAGTTGCCCACTCACGCGACGCGCATGAGTGTCGGCTGCCATCAGCGCGAACGCGGAAGTGTCGCCGACCCGCTCGACGGGCTTCTTGTATCCGAAGTACCAGGCACCCACCGCCATCGTGGCGAGCACCACTGCCGTAGCCAACGACCAGACTTGTCGCCCGGGGTGCAGCGATTGAAGAAGCCGCCGCCCCACTCGGTTTCGGAGTGCATCAGGCGCTCGGTATGCCGCAGGAGCGTTGTTCACAACCGACGACGCTCGGTGGTGCAACTCTTCGGATGCGGTATAAAGCGGCGCGGCATTTCTTATCGCATCGAAGAAGCGGAGTTCGTGGTTAACCAGGCTACGACAGGAAGTGCAAAGGTTCAGATGGTTTTCGAAATCGGCAAGCTCCGCCCCGCGTAGCTCGTCGTCTACGTAGAAGCCAATTCTGGACCTGGTGTAGTCGCAATCGTTCATTACTTGTTTGCCCGTAACGATTCGACACGAGTTCGGCTCTTCCAGCTCTCCAGAAGCGACCTCAGCTTCTCTCTGGCCCGGCCGAGCCGGCTCATCACGGTTCCCGCAGGACAACCTAAGATACCTGCAATCTCCTGATAACTGAACCCCTCGAGATCGCGCAGCACTACCACTTCGCGATAATGTACCGGCAAACTTTCGATCGCAGCTCGAACTTCGTCCCGTTCCAGCTTTATCACCAGCGCGTCGTACGGGTCGCCGCCTTCGGTCATGTCGGCAGGCGGCACTTCACTGTCCAGCTCTACAAACAGAGGCCCGGTCTTCGAATGGCGCAACTGGTTCAGCCAGACGTTCCGCATTATCGTGAACAACCAGCCCTTGAGGTTCGAATCCGGATACAAGCCACCAAAAGCGCGTACGGCCCTCAAATACGTTTCTTGAACAAGGTCCTCAGCATCGATCCGGTCGCGAGTGAGCGTCATCGCAAAACCGTACAGCGCATCCAGATGCTCCAGCGCGGCCTGCTTGAAGTCGAGGCTTTCACCTTCCCGCTTAGGCATAAAGACTATGTAGAGTTCACGCTAGCCAAGCGACCAGCTAAAGAATAACACGTAAGTCGGAGAAATATTCCAAGGGGGAGTGTTGGAATAAAATCATGGTGGCGCGTGTTACTCCACTCGGCCGAGCTATCCAGTAGGCCCACTCAAAACGGGGCGGAACCTACGGCTCACAGCGGGTTGAGGTCAAGTTCCGCCCCGATTGTTTTCCCGCCCTCGCCCGTCACCTGAACTCAGACTCACAACTCAATCACGAACCGTCGCCGCAACCGCGATCAACGCAACGGTGGCGCCCACGGCGGCAGCGATCGCGACGATGTGCCACGCCGGATGCCATCGCTTTCCATTGAATGGATTCGGATTTCCAAACCCTGAAACGATCTTCTTCACGTCCGAATACCGGATCGTCACCTCCCGGTTGAGGTCGATGTCCGATAGCACAAAAGTATCGTCGTTGATCGCCGAAACCGCACCGTAGTACTCGTTGCTGTTTTGTCGAAGGACCACCGTGATGCGAGCCCCAACTCCAATCGAAATGATTCTGTTCTTGATCTTGTCTGCATCCGTTAGCTTTTGAGGCTTCTTCTGATCTCGACCGCTTGCCTCGGGATTCGCATTGCCGGTTGACGGCGACTGCCGCACATCGCCCTGAGTCCGGCTGCCCGCGAACACTCCGCGGGCACAGGAGACTAGTACCAACGCGACTACGAGCGCAGTGATTGTCTTTGTCCGCGATGTCTTCATTCGTGACCTCCAGGATCTAATCGTGTGCCAGTGACGCGACTGATCTGAGTTTTGCAAAGACAATGCCGTCGATTGAACCGACTATAAGTTCGTAGGTGTTCGCTATTTCTGCTTTACAGTGCCGGAATGAGCACACTCTGTCCGCAGCACTCGGCGGACAGATGGCTGGTTTGCCTTGCGGCGAGCCTGATGCAGGCTTGAGTCACTGACGATTGAAGAGGGTGTTCTAGAACGGCGGAGTCGACGTAGCCTGATTCAGCGGTTTGTAGAGCTCGTTGAAGTCTCGCACGCTCCGCTCGAATATCGGCTGCATGGTACCGATGTCCTCAGGGTGAATGGTCATATTCACTCCGTTTGCGAAGGCCAGGTAAGTGTCGCCCGTGCGGAGCTGAGGTGAAGTCAGCACCACGAAGGTCCGTCTGCGGATCTGAGGGGTGAGACTGTTGATATATTGCATCATCGCGCCGCCGCCCTGTCGTTCGGGGTCGAACGTTGGGCTCAGCAGGATTATATCGGCGCGGGACTCGTGAAGTATCTCTACCGCTTCAGGAGCTGAGTCGGCCGAAAAGATTTCGTATCGCGTCGGATCCAGCGAGCGGCGGACTGCTTCTCGATGTTGAGGCTCTTCAAGGCAGATGACTACTCGCCTTCGATGCCATTTCTTTGGCTCGGCCGCCTGCGGAACCGATTGCTTCATGCTTTGGAGCAGCATGTCGGCAAGGACTTTTATCGAGTCATTGTTGTTTGCTGGTGTTGTCATATCTATTGCTTCCGGCGGCGCTTCAAGCGTCCCGGTACTCCCCGGCAGTCGCGGCTCCTCTTTCGGAGGCGGCATTATTGTGATCGTTTGACGACATCGTGGACACAACACGTTGAACGATTCGGTCGGCAGCCGCTCGTCATCGAAGGTCAGGCTCATCGCGCATTGCGGACAGTTGGCAATCATTGGCTGGCTCCGTCTCGTTTATCTTTCAACCACGTCTGCGGCGCGGGGCCTGGTCATCAGCTCGGGTCTGGTTGGAATGTAGTTCCGCTCTTCGCGGCGGCTGAGCATGTCGTCGGACGTGCCGAGACCCGAAAGCCTAAGCAGCAGGTTAGACGGGTTGGTTGCGAACGCGAGGCCGTCGTCTTGAGTTATTATCCCGCTGCGAATCATCTTTTCGATGACCTGATCAAAGTGCTGCATGCCTTCCAGTTCACCGTCGTTCATAGCTTCGAGCAGCGTCTTGCCTTCGCTCTCGCCCTGTTCGATGTACTCACGGCTCCGAGGTGTGGACTTCAGGATTTCTACGGCGGCGATGCGCCCGGCTCCGTCGGCTCGCGGAATCAGCCGCTGAGAAATGATGTAGCGGAATGACTGGGCCAGGCGAGTTCGAATCACGTGCTCTTCGGATTTAGGATAGATTCCGATGATCCGGTTAACGGTCTTCGACGCGTCGGTGGTGTGAAGCGTGGACATCACCAGGTGTCCGGTCTCGCTCGCCTCGAGCGCGATCTCGGTCGTCTCCATATCGCGCATCTCGCCCACCAGAATCACTTTTGGCGCCTGTCGCAATGCTGCTCGCAGGCCCAAAGCGAACGCAGGCGTGTCCGTACCCAGCTCGCGCTGATTGATTGTGGATTTCTTGTGAGAGTGAAGGAACTCGATGGGGTCTTCGATAGTTACGATGTGGTAGCTGGATTCGTTGTTTATCTTGTCGATGATCGCGGCCAGCGTCGAAGACTTACCTGAGCCTGTCGGTCCGGTCAGCAGCACGATCCCGTTTTTCATTTGAGAGATCTCGCCGATCTGCGGAGGAAGCGAGAGGCTCTCGATGGTGGGAACGACCGTGGGTATGACTCGCATCACCACCGATATCGACCCGCGCTGTTTGAAGATGTTGACTCGAAAACGCACTCTGCTGGGTATCGCGTAGCCGATGTCTGCGGAGCCGGTTTGTACAAAACGGCGCGCTGCTTCAGTGTTGCCTTCCAGGAGCGACATGGCGATCACTTCGGTCTGATAAGGTGTAAGATTTCGAAGACCCTTGATCTCTACCGGGGTCAACCGCCCATTGATTTCAACTTGAGGTGGGCGGCCTACAGAAAAGTTCAGATCCGAAATGTTATCCGCGACCGCGAGCATCTTTTCGAGAATCGGCGGGAGGTCGAAAAAACTCATCCTAGTCTCCTGAAATACGTGGCTCTTGTGGAATAAGACTAAAAGCGACTTTGCTGTGGGGTCTTGGACTAGCAGATAGGGGCAATCGTTAAAACCCCGCCGGGGTGCGGTTGACCAGAAAGATACGATGGGCGGGCGCAAAGGGCAATACTTAATTGGCTTTGACGAGCTTTTCCGGGCTCATATTTGGCGTGAAATTCGGAACTGTCCGGGAAGGTATGTTCTGGCCGGCGGACCGGTCAAAACGACTGTCGACGAACTGCTCGGCGAAGAGGCGGTGAGTTCGAAGTTCGAAGTGGAAAACGCACGTGATCCGGTTCTGGTGACCCGTCTGCGCGAGGGGTGCGGACTGATATCGTACATTCAGCGGGATGGAAGTTACATTCACACCTTGAACGACGGTTCGGGCTTCACCCGGAAACTCGCCGATCTTGGGATTGCAGAGGAAGTGCTGAGTGCTGAGTCCGAGTGCTGAGTGCTGAGTGCTGAGTGCTTAGTGCTGAGTGCTGAGTGCTGAGTGCTGAGTGACGGGCCTCAACCATTTCGGGTTGCGCCGCCATTTGACCTGGGACGAAGGGAAAGTGTGCTGAGTACTGAGTGGTGAGATGGTGTGGTTCAACCCCGAAGGGGTTGCAGAACACAGCCCCGGGGTTGCCGTCCGCGGCTACCCTGGGTTAGGTCGTTTAATGAATCCAACCCCGAAGGGGTTGCAGAAGGTTCGTTGAATTGGGTTATTTGCATGCCTTCTCCAACCCCTTCGGGGTTGCGTCATTTCCTCACCGTCCACCCAGGGTAGCCGCGGACGGCAACCCTGGGCTCTGATCTGCAACCCCTTCGGGGTTGACGCTACGGATCAGAACTCAGAACGCAGATCTAAGATCTCAGATCAGTACTCAGCACCCCTTCGGGGTTGAAGCCTACTGCCTACTGCCTACTGCACTCAGCACTTTCCGGATTCACATCCAAGCATTTACTATTCACACAATGCATGCGACTGCCATCGTCAGCACCGACGCAAGACTCGGCGACGGCGTGACTGCAGGCCCCTACGCGGTCATAGAACCAGACGTTCAAATCGGCGACCGTACCGAGATTCGCGCCCACGCCGTCATCAAGCGCTTTACCTCAATCGGCCATGACTGCGTGGTCCACGAAGGCGCCGTCCTTGGAGGCGAGCCTCAGGACGTCTCTTTCCAACCTTGCCAGAGTTACTTGAGAATCGGCGATCGCACCATCATCCGCGAAGGCGTGTCCATCCACCGAGGCACTGCTGCTGGGTCAACAACGCGGATCGGCGACGACTGCTTTATCATGGCAAATGCGCACGTAGCCCACGATTGCCTGCTCGGAGACCACATCGTCATCGCAAACAACGTAGCCCTCGCAGGACACGTGTCCATACAGAGCAATGCTTTCCTCTCCGGCGGCGTCGTAGTTCACCAGTTCTGCCGAATCGGCCGCCTCGCGATGATCGGTGGCAACGCGAAAATAATTCAGGATTGCTTGCCGTTCATCGTCACTGACGGTGTGCCCGGCAGGGCATCAGGCTTGAACACCGTTGGCCTCAAACGTTCAGGTATTTCCAGAGCGAATCTCCAGGCGTTGAAGAACGCCTATCGGATCCTCCTCCGGTCGCAACTGCCGCTCGAGGACGCGCTCCGCAGGATGCAGGAGATGGACAACTCGCTGGTCAATGAACTGATCGATTTTATTCGGGGATCGAAGCGTGGCTTCGCAAGGACCCAGACCTAGACCGTCTCGCCTGCGGTGACTCCATCGGAGTGGCGAGGCAGATATATCACATTTCCTGAGGTACCGGTGGCCACCCGGCGTTCCTGCTTGTTGGCGTACATTGCGCGATCAGCAGACACGATCAGGTCATTCATCGATTTACCGTCTCGTCCGTACAACGCCGCGCCGATGCTGATGCCTACCTGAACATACTTCATCGGTCGTACACAAAATGCGAACCTCTCCACCGCCCGTTGCAGGCGAGCGCAAAGTTCCTGGCATTTGCGGTCGTCAAGGTGACTGACCAGAGCTACGAACTCGTCGCCGGCGTAACGGGCGAAGAAGTCCAAACGGTCGAAATACGCCAGTAGCATCTGCGAAATCGAACGAAGGAAGTCGTCTCCGATCTGGTGGCCATAAGTATCGTTGATTGGCTTGAAACCGTCGAGGTCGAGCATCAGCAGATAAAACGGGCTGTTTGTTGCCTCCGCCCTCGACGCATCCTGTTCGAACCGCAACTGCAGCGCGCGAGAGTTCGGCACGCCAGTCAGCAGATCGGTGAGCGCGTCCGACCGCGTCGCGGCGTAGCGAATCGCGTTGTCCAATGCGTCGGCGGCGATTCGGGCTACAGTCTCCAGCAGCCGCAGATCATCTTCCGTGTAATCCGTGAGTGATGTCGAATACAAAGCGAGAACTCCAAGCAAGCGGTCCTGTTTTATGAGAGGAAGAACCGCGCAGGCGGTGAACTCGACATCGGTCGGCAGGTTGATGTTCACGAAATCGAGCATTGGGTCGGTGTGTGTGAATGGCTTGCGATTGGCCAGAACGTATCCGGTTATTCCTTCTCCGGGGCACACGCACCGGTGACGCAAGTGCTCCGCGAAGAGTCCCGACACGTGCTCCGCTATCGCAATGCCGCTCGATTCGTGGAACCGATAGATGACGCAGGTGTCGAAGGTCACGACGTAGCCCAGCTTGTTAGCGATTATCGCCATCGCGTCTTCGATGTTCAGACTGCTTCCAAACGTTCGGGCGACCTCGTACAACGCATAGACTTCCTGATGGGCGCGGCTGATGTGGCTCATGTAGCTCGGCCGCTCGGCTGAATCCTTTCGCTCGCTGCTCAACCCTGCGGCCGGCAATGCCCCGCTTGCTAGAACCGCGATATCGGGAAGAGGCGTTTCGTTTTCCACCTGCTGCGCAGCGATTTCGGTTTCGAACTCGCGAAGATGCTCTATGAACGCTTTCACGATTTGCGGATCAAACTGACTGCCGGCTGCGCGCTGTAGATGCTCGATCGCCTCCTCGCGGTTCAGCGCTCGACGGTACTGACGGTCCTCGTGCAGCGCGTCAAAGCAATCAACCACCGACAGTATTCGCGCGGTAACCGGGATCTGTTCGCCCGCGAGGCCGTCCGGATACCCGTTGCCGTCCCAACGCTCGTGGTGATACCGCACGATCGGCACAACCGGATACGGAAATCCTACCCTCTCCAAAATCTGCGCACCGACTATCGTGTGGATCTTCATCTTCTCAAACTCGGCGGCGGTGAGCTTGGCCGGTTTGTTCAGAATATGATCCGGTACCGCGAGCTTGCCGATGTCATGCAGAAGAGCACCGGCTTTCAGCGCTTCGATTTCAGGGACTGAGAGTTTGAACAGCTTGGCCAGACCTTCCGCGTAAATCTGAACGCGCCGAACGTGTCCGTGCGTCGTCTGATCCTTCGCGTCGATCGCCGAAGCCAGCGCTTCAACCGTCGCCAAATGCAAACGACTCATCTCTTCGAGGTGCTGTTTGTTTTCGTCGAGGCGGTCGAAATACACCTTATAGGTCAAGTAGGACGCAACGATGATCGGGACGGCGGCTGCCACGCAGATGAACCCGTGTCTCTCGACTGCGAGATAGATCAGGCCTGCGGCGATCGCCGAAGCGAAGAACGTGCAGGACGTCCACAGATATCCGCTCCGCCAGAAGTGATAGACGGACTTTGATGCGCGGATTGCGTAGAACCACGCCACCAGCCATCCGTTTGTGATGTACTGGGCAAGGGCGAGAATGATCAGCGCTGGGAACAATGCTGCGAACCGCGTGTCGTCGACTCCAATCGGCCACGGCGACTCACCCTTGTGCGTGAACGATAGGGTCAATCGGAACGCCGTAGACGATACCAGCACGGTCATCGCCATCAGGTTAGGCGCCAGAATCCAGCTTGCCGCACGGCGCGCAGTCTTACGCGCGGCAATGTAATTGTCCAGTGAGCCAAGGAGTATCGCCGGGCCGGTACCGAGGAAGAAGAGTCCGAGAAAGACGAACGCGTCCGATACGCTTACCGATGCCTCGGTATTAGGAATGTGCAGTGGACGGCGGCTGGCAAACAGCACGAGCGTCGCCAACATGGCCAGCCTGATCCAGCCATCGAGACTAAGCTCGCCGAGACCGATCAGCGACCAGACAATCAGACCGCTGCCGATCGCGGTGCAGACCCACCAGTACACTCGGGCCTTGAAATTAAAATCGTGCATACCCAGCGAATGGGTTTCCATTTGCCTACCCGGAATCGTTCGGTGTTGCTTGTTGGTTTGTTACACCCGGCCCGAGCTACGCACGACCAATTGGAGTCATACACTTGGAGCCAACCCGTCTTGAGCAAGCGAGGTACCACCTGATTAATTTTTATTTAAAGACTGTCATCATTGACGGAGGAGAGCTTAGGAACATGTGATCGGAGCGTGCATTCAGTCAATTAGCTGTGATGATCAGACGGCACCAAGTCGAAATGAATGAACACGGCGGGCGTCGCGATTTGGCGGGCGGCGCTGCTCAATTCACGTAAGTAAATCATATCCTCTCGCAGTCACTTCGGAGCTGCTCCAAAGTCGACTGAAGCTCGTTCTGTTTCGACGCCACGTCTTCGGGAGAGGCGTCGCGAGAGACGTACATGGCAGGCCCGATGGCGACAACCGACTGTGTGAATGGCAGTGGAATTCTCATGCGGTCCCAGGTGGGCAGTTCGAAGTACTTCGCCGCGTTGATATGAAACGGCAATATAGCCTGACCGGTGTGTCGGGCGAGGGTCACTGCTCCCGGTTTAGCGGTGAACGCGGGGCCTCGCGGTCCGTCGAGGGTGAAAGCAACATCGATCCCGTTTTCCAGGCACGAAGCCATCTGGGTTAGGGCTCTACCGGCTCCGCGGCTGGAAGAGCCGCGCGCTGTGCCGTAGCCGAAGCGCTTTATGAATCGGCCGGTGAGTTCGCCGTCTCGGCTCTTGCTGGACATCACTACTATTCCACGATTTCGCCAGAACCAGGTCGCGCTGAAGATGCATGAGTGCCAGAAGGAGTAAATTGCGCGGTGGCCTCCGTCAAGTATGGCTTCAAGATTCTCCATACCGACGACTTTCCATCGTACAGTTCTGCAGATGATTGAAATGAGCAAGAAGAAGAACAGGTCGGCTGCACGTATCACGAAGCGATCTCGAAAGGGATATTGAGAGAGGTCGCTCGGTTCGTAGACGAGACGTCTCAATTGTTCTGAGTCACGTACGCGAGCTGTGCTTTTGCGGGCCTTAACCATTGCCGTGAATAGTAAAGGGTGAGGGGTGAATTCGGAAGTTACGAGTCATTGGTTTCTGGTTTCTGGCTCGTAGTTTCTTGTTTGTGGTTTCCAGTTGATCTGCCATGCTTGCACCTTAGCACCACTATGCAAGCCGGCAACAAACCAGAAACTGGTAACCCAAAACTCGAAACCCAAAATTCTAAACCATTTCCCTATTTACTATCCCGATTTACTAATTTAGTATTCAGTATTTGACGAATCCCGCGAAGTTGAGCGTCTCCATCCGGCGACCGCTCAAAGGAAGAGAAGTTTGGAGCGAATGAAGCAAACTGTCTTGCCCGGCCTCACCGCCGAAGATGATCCCGATATCGCCGTAGTGTATCCCGAGGAGCCCGTCACCTCCCCCGCTCTGTGGGCGGAAGTGAAATCGATCACTCGCGACCTGATCTTTGCCGCGGTCCTTGCGGTCCTCATCGTCGTCTTCGTAGTTCAACCCGTTAAGGTTGAAGGCACCTCCATGGAGCCGCGGCTCGAGAACGACGAACGAATCTTCGTCAATAAGTTCAAGTACATGTTCAGGGACATCGAACGCGGCGAGATAATTGTTTTCTGGTATCCGGAGGAACCGAGCAAATCGTTCATCAAGCGAGTTATCGGTCTGCCCGGTGAGATGATCGACATGGACGCAATGGGCAACATCACCATCAATGGAAAGCTGATCGACGAGCCCTATTTGTCCCCGGAAAAGAATCGCGATGCGAGGCGGCGCTGGAACCAGGTGCCAAAGGAATACAAGTATGTCAAACCCCATTACTATTTCGTGATGGGCGACAATCGCGACGCCTCAAACGACAGCCGTTCCTGGGGACTCGTCCCTGAGAAGTACATCTATGGCAAGGCTATGTTCAGATACTGGCCGTTGCCTCGTATGGGAACGCTCGGTTCTACTGACGACGTAAACGACCATTGAACTACAGGCGAAGCCTGTCCTCCTGAAATGCGATCCAGAATCGCTCCGCTATTCAAACTTCTGTACAACCCGACTCAGGCGATGAGGGAGATCATTCCCGCTGCGCCTTACGGTGTCGGAGTCGTGCTGGCGTTTATTTCAACGTTCCTTTACTACGACCTTCTCAGCGGAAATATTGGACGAGTTCTCTACTGGACGGTGGCTGCGCTTGGGCGAAGCGAAGGACCAAGCCCTACGGTGGTACTCATCCATCGCATCACTCAGAGAGTGTCGTCGTCTGCATCGCCGGTCATTTTTATCGCCCTGATATTCGTGCCGGCGTGCGCGCTTGCCGCGAGCCTGATAGAGAGACGCGCGAGCTTCACTGTCTTGCTTCAGCGCGAGTATGCCGGGCTTGTCAGCGCCGCGCTGTACGCCTGGGCAATCTCGCATCTGGTGATGCTTATCCCCGCGGCGTTGCTAAGCCAAAATCCGACGAACGAAGCAGACCCGATTGTTCAGTCGGTGCTCCGGCTAGTGCCGCTGCCGTACTTTCTGTTTCTGTTGACTATTGGGATTCGAACAACCCTGACCAGCCACTACGGTGGGGCCATCGGATGCGTAGCGCTAGCTGCCTGCTCGCTGGTACTGCTGCCGTTGCTGCCAAATTTCTTTTTCCTGTTGACGTCTCCGTTTGTTCTGATCTTTGTGATCCTGCTTCTGCGCAACTTTCTTGGAGACGCGCTCAGCGCTCAGCGCAGCCGCGAATCGTTCAGGCAGAACCTGGAGGCGGCGACTCTGAACCCGGCTGACGCCTCGGCGCACTACAATCTGGGGTTGATCTACCTTCAACGGCACCAATACGCCGAGGCACAAGCGAGTTTCGCGAAGGCAGTTGAAATCGATCCGGATGAAGTGGATGCGCATTACCAACTGGGCCGCATTGCGCGCGAGGAAGGGCGATACGCCGAAGCAATCTCTCATTTTGACAGCGTGGTAAGGCGTTCGGAGAATCACGCGCAGGCTGAAGTCTGGCGCGAGATCGGTCGGACCTATTATGAAGCGAGTCAATACGACGATGCGTTGGCGGCGTTCGAGCGGTTTCTAGAGAAGCGCCCGTCCGATCCTGAAGGTCTTTATCGCTACGGCCTGACATTGCATAAGCAGGGACGAGTCGATCAGGCGATTGCCCAGATGCAGACGTGCATCCAATCTGTCCGCACTTTGCCGTCTTATAAGTACCGGCTCGAGCGTCGCTGGATGACCGATGCGGAAGCGTTTCTCAGGTCGGCCGGTGACGCGGTGTCGCGGTGAAGGTTGGAAGGAATGTTCGAAGGGGCGAATGAGCGAAGGGGCGACGCGGTGACGCGGAGTGATTGGGCGCCTCGTTCGTCCTAATCATAATTTCACGTTGTCTCCTCGTCGCCCGTTCGCCCATTCGTCCCTTCGTCCCTTCCACCCTCCCCCCTTCGCTTTCCTCATGGCATAATCAACGTTTGCTGCAAGTGAGATCTCCTCTTCCATTCAAGGAGGCAATGATTGAAGGCTATTCTCGCGCTTGAAGACGGGAGTGTGTGGCACGGTGAGGGCTTCGGGGCCAACACCTGCGTTGTCGGTGAAGTCGTTTTCAATACATCGATGACCGGTTATCAGGAAATTCTGACCGACCCGTCCTATCGAGGCCAGATAGTAACAATGACTTACCCGTTGATCGGAAACTACGGCGTCAACGATGCCGACACCGAATCACGACAGGTCTTTGTAGAGGGTCTGGTCGTGAGAGAGCTTTCCCGAGTCGTCTCCAACTGGCGCGCCACCAAGTCGCTGGACGAGTACCTCAAGGACGCAGGAGCGCCTGGCATTTCAGACATTGACACTCGCTCGCTGGTCCGCCACATACGCGTGCGCGGCTCGATGCGAGGTTGCCTGGCCACCGCCGACCTTACCGAAGCCGAGGTGATTCAGAAGGCTAGATCGGCGCCGGAGATGGTGGGAGCGGCTCTGGCGTCGGAAGTTACTTGCGAGCAATCCTACGGCTGGAGCGATGATCAGTTCCGAGTTTACGGATCGGCGGCCCTGCTGCACCAGAAGAGTTCAAACCCGAACAGACCCCACGTGGTGGCCTACGACTTCGGCCTGAAGTACAACAGCCTGCGCAGCCTCGCGGCACTTGACTGCAGGGTGACGGTGGTTCCGGCGCACACTACCGCCGAACAAGTAAGCGAGTTGAAACCCGATGGTATCTGGCTCTCTAACGGACCCGGTGACCCTGAGCCTTTGACCGACATCATCGCCAATCTTCGGAAATTATTTGGCCGATATCCGGTGTTCGGGATCTGTCTCGGACATCAACTCGTCGGGCTTGCCCTGGGGGGAAGGACCTACAAGCTGCCGTTCGGACACCACGGCGGGAATCATCCGGTTAAGGATTTGACTACGGGGCGAGTGGAGATAACGGCTCAGAACCACGGATTTGCGGTTGACGCAGACTCGTTGCCCGCCGATTGCGAAGTCACTCACATCAATCTTAATGACAACACCGTTGAAGGCCTGCGGCACAAGAGCCTGCCAGTCTTCTCGGTGCAATACCACCCGGAAGCAGCACCAGGCCCTCACGATGCGTGTTATCTCTTTGAGAGATTCAGAGAGCTGCTCAAGAGTTGAATGTCGACTGACTGCCGAGTGACATCGACCAATCAACCATCACGACTCAGAACTCGGTACTCAGAACTTAGCTTGATCCTCAGTTTCCGTCCACGCCCAATTGCCAGAACACGAAACAGAGCTCTTCCGTCAGATCGTCGATCTGTTTTGTGATCGGCAGACCTCCCGAGTGACCTGCCTTGGTGTCGTAATGCAGAAGCACAGGCCTGTCTGATCCGGTCGAAGCCTGAACCAGGGCGGTCATCTTACGCGCATGCAGCGGCGCGACGCGCGTATCCCCATCGCCTGTTGTGAAGAAGACTGCCGGGTACTTCGTGCCCTTTTGTACGTGATGATAGGGCGAATATGCGTAAATGTATTTGAACTGTTCGGGATCTTCCGACGATCCGTATTCGCTCACCCAGAACCTCGCAACCAGGAAATTCTGGAAACGGATCATGTCGAGAAGCGGCACCGCACACACGACTACCTGAAACAGCTCGGGACGTTGTGTCATCGCTGCGCCCACCAGCAGACCGCCGTTCGATCCGCCTCTGATCGCAAGCTTAGAGCTGCTGGTGTAGTTGTTCTTTATCAACCATTCGGCTGCGCCGATGAAATCATCAAAGACATTTTGCTTGTTTCCGAACATCCCGGCCTTGTGCCACTTTTCGCCGAATTCACCGCCGCCTCTCAAATTGGGAATCGCATACACGCCACCCATTTCAGCCCACAGCGCCGTCATTCCCGAAAACACCGGTGTCAGACTGATGTTGAACCCGCCGTATCCAGTCAACAATGTAGGCCGGTTCCCATCGAGCTTCAGACCCTTCTTGTAGACCAGAAACATCGGAATTCGAGTCTTGTCTTTCGACTCGTACCAGACCTGCTTCACTTCGATCTGGTCGCTTTGCACCGGAACCTTTATCCGGGCCCACTCTTCCTGTTTGCCCGAGGCGACGTGGTAGCGATATATGATCGACGGCTGAGCAAAAGAGCTGTACGTGTAGAACGCTTCGTCCTTCGTCCATTCTCCATTCACTCCGCTCGCGGAGCCGATGCCGGGCAGTTTGACGTCGTACAGATACTTGCCCGAAGGATCGAATACTTTGATCCTTGTGCTGACGTTCTCGAGATAGTCGACGAACAGCTTTCCGCCCACTGTAGAAAAGCCGCTGATCGCCGAAGTCCCTTCCGGGATTATCTCGCGCCAGTTTTCGCGGGCGGGCCTGGTCAAATCGATCGCCATGATCTTGCCGTTTTGAGCGTTCAGGTTTGTGTGGACGAACATCGTGTCGCCGGCGATGCTGGGACTGAACCGCGCGGGCACATCTTTGACAATCGCAGTGAGCGGGCCTCCCTTCTTAAGGTCCTGTACCCAGATTTCAGATTTATCCGCGGAAGAGCCGAAGCTCACCACCGCTGACAGGTACTTGCCGTCGTCCGTGATGCTGACGCCGATAATCGTACTCGGCCCATAGCCTTTGCCGAATAGCTCCTGATCGGGACTGTCGCTTGCGGACATCTGATGGTAAAACAGACGTGGACCCTCAGTTCCGAAGCGGCAGTAGTAGAGACCGCTGCCATCATTTTTCAGCGACACCCCAAAATACCTCGCGCTTGGGAGCTTCACCGGCAGGTCTTTCTTGGTTTCGACGTCCATTACCCTGACGCTTTGCTCGTCCTGGCCGCCTTCTCTGATGCCGTAGGCCATCAGCTTGCCGTTGGCGGTAACGTCCAGAATGTTTGCCGAAGTAGTCTGGTCCTGACTCAACGTGTTGCCGTCAATCAGAACGTCGTCTTTCCCATCGATACCCTTGCGAACTGATATGACGAACTGATTCTGGTCGGCGCGGCGTCTTCTGATGAAGTATTTGCCGCCCCGTTCAAAAGGTGGAGCGATGACATCGATCTTCATCAACTGTTCGAGTCTCTCGTGAATCCTGGCGCGACCCGGGAAAGAATCGAGCAGTGATTTTGTATATTCGTTTTGAGAGTTGATCCAGGCTCGAGTTTCCGGGCTGTTCTGATCTTCTAGCCAGCGATAAGGATCTGTGATGGTCGTGCCGTGAATTGTTTCTGTTACCGGCTGGACTCGCGTCTGGGGCGGCGTCCCGCGTTTTTGCGCGGGGACGGCCGCTACCAAGCAGGCCAGAACCAGAAATGCGACTAGGGTCTTTTTTAGTAGCATGGTTACACCTTTCGGGAGTTCTGAGTCCTGAGTTCTGAGTGCGGCGTTCTGCGACCCTTTTCGGGGTTGGGCCTCAGCACTCAGCACTCAGCACTACTTTCCTTCCAGCATCCGTGTGGCGGCATCGACCTGCGACGCCAACGCCTGCAAAGACGCCGCAACTGTTTTCACCTGCGGCTCAACATCACTCCATTGCTTCTGCTCCAGCGATTCGCGGACTCCCGGAACGGTCTTCACACCATAGCCGGTGTAGAACCCCGGAGCATACAGTTCATGCACAAACCAGGGCCGACGCGGAAGCCCTTTCTCATTAGTCAGCTTCCTCTCAGTCTGGTAGATGAGCTTGTTCAGCGCTTTGATGTCCTTGACGCCGGCAAAGCCCCTTGCGACGGACCGGTTCAGAGCCGCTTCGTAACGCCTGGCGCTTTCTCCAAGAGATCGAACCGCTAATTGCAACGCGCCCAAGTCAGCTCTTGGCGCGTCCGTAGCGCTCTTCTTAGCCAGCTTCTCAAGATCGTCCACGTACCGTCCGACCGTCTCTGCCAGATTGCCGAACTCAAAAGGCAAAACGTCGGCGTCCGCTACGCGAAGCACGATCGTCCCATTCAATTGAGACAACGCACGCCCGTGCTCGAATTTAGCCCCATCCGAAAAATGCGTGTACCAATAGATTGAATCGTAAATTGAATGATAGACCCCGCCGCCGTCGTTGCCCCCAAAACTCACGTTCAGCGAGGCAATCCCAAGGTGCTGCAGGAACGGAGTGTAGTCTGAGCCCGATCCGAGCGCACCGATTGCGAGGTCACCGCGCGTTTCGGCAAGCTTGCGATCCTCGTCGGTGCGCGCCTGTTTGACGCGCCGCTCTCGAGCCGCTTCCAACACCGACTTTCCACCGCCTGGTTGAGCGATATCATGCGCCACTTCATTCACCAGACGTTCCAGCGAATGCGATCCTGCCGCGCTGAGCCACCCCTTCCCGTTACTGTCAGAGTTCAAGTACAGCACCGCTTTTTGCTTGAGCTCGTCTGCATGAGTCTCGGCCCATTCGGTGGAGCCGAGCAGGCCTTGCTCTTCTCCATCCCAGGCACAAACTATAATCGTCCGCCTGGGCTTCCACCCCTGCTTGCGCAACTCGCCAAACGCGTGCGCTGCTTCCATGACGGTGACCATCCCGCTCGTGGGATCGTCCGCGCCGTTGACCCACGCATCGTGGTGATTGCCGTAGATGATCCATTCGTCTGGATAATCGCTTCCTCCGATCCGGCCGATCACGTCGTAAAGAGTCTTCAACGACCAGTCGAACGACACCTTCAGATGTACTCTCGAAAGTCCCGGCCCAACGTGATAGGTGATCGGCAGTGCACCCCTCCAGCTCTCGGGCGCAACCGGTCCGGTCAACGCTCTGAGCAGCGGGAGCGCGTCTCCGTATGAGATCGGAAGGACCGGTATTCGTGTTATGACCTCGGCTTCCTCGCGAGGAATCCGGCGCGCGCCTTTGACCGCGCCCCAACCCGGGGTCAACGGATCGCCGGGGTGAATTGGCGAATCCATCACCGAACCGCGCTGAACTCCCTGTTCCGGTCGGTAAGGACCGCCGGGATAAACATCTCCCTGGAAGTACCCGTCGTCTCGCGGGTCAGAATATATGATGCAGCCGATCGCCCCGTGTTCGGCTGCCACTTTTGGCTTGATGCCGCGCCAGCTACTGCCGTAGCGGGCAATCACGATCTTGCCCTTGATATCAACGCCCAGTTTTTTCAGTTCTTCGTAGTCTGCAGGCAGTCCGTAGTTGACGTAGACAAGCTGACCGGTCACATCGCCGTCGCACGAATACGCATTGTAAGTTGGAAGCTGATTCTCATCTCCCGAGTCCGGGTCCTCTGCAACAACCGGCTCCTTGAGAACAGCGTTGAACCTGGTTGGCTCGATCATCTCGAGCAAGCGCTCCTTCGGGGTGGGAAAGAGGACCTCGAACTCTTCGATAGCAACGTCGAGGCCCCAGGCCTTGAACTTGTCTCGAATGTATTCAGCGTTCTGTTTGTCGGCCGCCGATCCAAGGTGGTGCGGCTCTGCCGCGAGACGGCTCATGTACTCGCGGAGGTGGTCAGAACTTGGAAGGGTCCTGAACTTGGACTCCCATTCCAACTGAGTTTTTGCCGCGGTTTGAGAATAGCCGCGAAAATTTGCGGCAAGCTTGCCGTCGGTTTGAAGCCGCCCGCGTGGCGAGGACGCGAACTTTCGTTCAGACGGCGACTGCCCGCGCTGGGTCGAATTCTGCCTTGTATCGGTTTTGTCCGAACGAGGGGTTGAGACTTTAGTGTCGGTCCGTGACTGGGAGCGGGCCGACGTGGTCGCCTTGTTGTCTGAAAAAGCGTTAACTCGAAAGCCGGCCGTGGCGATCAGAGCGCACAGGGCGGCAACCCCGATGGGTGTCTTGGGCAAGGATGTCATTGGGCCTCCTGAATAAGGAGGGGAAGTATATACAGCGCGAGCGGTGGCATTCAATCCATCGTGCCCGGGTCCGAGGGATGGCTGAGTTCCGAGTCCTGAGTCCTGAGTTCTGAGTGACAAGCCTATCTAGTTTCACTGTCGGCACTGGACGCTATTTACAATTCGACGATAACGATTCACTATTCACCGTCATGTCGCGTCTGGCCGACTATATGGCGGAGAAACGGGCTGCGATGGCGGAGTCCTATAGCGGAAACTGCTTGAGGATCGCTCTGGAGGTCGCCGGGCTTCTTCGAAGCGAAGGCAAGGCGCCGGTTGTCTACACACTTTCGCGGGTAGAGAAACGTGGCGAGGATTTGTTCTACGGGCCGCTTTCTCCGCTCAGGTATCGAGGCAAAGTGACCTGGACCAGACACTATGTCTGCTGTTGCGACGGTCAGGCGTTTGATCCGATGTTGCCCGAACCAACGCCGGTGGAGGGCTACACCCGCGCGGCATTCGGCATTGATATTCCCCTGGAAGTGATAGGAGTGCTGAGTGCTGAGTCCTGAGCGCTGAGTACAACCCCGAAGCGTTTGCGATCAGCACACAGGACTCCGCACACAGGACTCAGTACTCACTCAGGACTCAGCACTCAGAACTCACCATTTCCCCGTGAGGCTGCTATGAAAAAGTCGCAAATCGTTCGGCTGGTGATGATCGCGTCGCTCGCGATGACGCTTCTCCCTTTGCAGGTCCTGTCCGGGCAATCGGCCGCGCAGCAGGGAAGACAGACCGTCACTGCAATAAAATGCGGCGCGCTGCTTAACCCTGTAGACGGCTCTCTGACTCGGAATGCAGTCATTCTGGTCCGCGGCGAACGCATCGAACAGGTAGGAGTCGGCCTCCGAGTTCCCGACGGGGCGAAGGTGATAGATCTGTCGGCGTACACCGTGATGCCCGGACTGATTGATTGTCACACTCACATCATGCTGCAACCCGAAGACGAACGCGGCGCTCCGCCGGTGATCACCAAGTCACAGGCGTTCCGCACCGTCCAGGCGGTGGCCGCCGCAAAAAAGGATCTGGAAGCCGGTTTCACGACGATGCGTGATCTCGATAGCGAAGGCGCGGGCTTTGCCGACGTCGCAATTCGCGACGGCATTAACCGAGGAATCATAGTTGGGCCGCGTTTGCTCGTCTCAACCTACGCGCTGACGATAACTGGCGGCCACATGAATAACGCGGGACTGAATCCCGACATCCAGATTCCGGAACCAGCGACCCTCACCGATTCTCGCGACGCGATGATCGCCGAAGTTCGCCGAGAGGTTAAGTACGGCGCCGACTGGATAAAGATTTATGCTACGGGAACCCTTCGCCACGTGGATCCGGTCACCCTCGAACCACTCAGCCAGGTGTCGGTCGAAGACGTCAAAGCGGTCGTTCAGGAAGCTGCGCGGTGGCATCGGGACGTCGCTGCGCACGCATACGGCGGCCAAGGAGCGAAAAACGCGATCCTTGGAGGCGTTCGTTCGATCGAACACGGAATGCTGATGGACGACGAGACGATGAAGATGCTGGTGGACCACGGCACGTTCTGGTGCCCTACGCTGACCGTTTATCTGCCGGAGACTCAGGAAGACGCCACGGAAATGCGCCATCGCATCGTGGCTCATCACAAAGAGGTTTTTCAAAAGGCAATGAAGATGGGAGTGAAGATTGTCTTTGGGACCGATGTAGGCGCGTTCGAACACGGGACCTCTGCTCGCGAGTTCGTGTTGATGTGCGACTACGGGATGAAACCTCTTGAGGCAATTCGTTCGGCGACTACGAGAGCCTCGGAGTTGTTGAGGCTTGAAAAACAGATTGGTTCAATCGAAGCTAACAAGCTCGCCGATATCATCGCGGTGGAAGGAAATCCACTGGATGATGTAAAGGCATTGACGCGAGTCAAGTTTGTTATGAAGGCTGGAGAAGTTTTCAAATCGCCGCCTGTGGGTCCCGTCAGTGAGAGGCAATGAGGAGTGCTGAGTGCTGAGTGCTGAGTGCTGAGTGCTGAGTGTAAACCCTTTCGGGTTAGCACTCAGCACTCCGCACTCCGGAGTCAGCTCTTGAACCGGCCATCGAACGCCATGTCCTCCAGACGTTTTCTCTGCCGCTCGGAGAGCTCCATCTTTCGCGTCTTATCGTCCAGCTCTTCCAGATTTCCTCGATAGGGATAACCGACGGCGATCATTGCCATCGGCGTATGCCCGTCGGGAATTGAAAACGCCGTCTTTGCCTGCTCGGCATCGAATCCTCCCATCGCATGCGCCGCAAGCCCGAGCTTCACCGCCTGCAAAAACAGATTCTCCGTGGCGAGACCAGTGTCGTGCTGTCCCCAGCGATTCGGTTTTCCGTTTTTCTCGAAATACTCGCGAGCCACCGACAGGATCAGCACAGGTGCCTTCAAAGCCCATTCGTTTCCGGGACTTATGCATCCGCGCGCAGCCGTCAACGCAGCCGGGTCCGTTCCGTCGAACACCACGAAGTAACGCGGCTGATCGTTGAAACACGAAGGCGCCCAGCGCGCCGCTTCGAGCATCGAGATGATCTTCTCCCGTTCGACCTGTCTCCCTTCCTCGAACGCTCGCGGGCTCCACCGGTGGGAAATCAACCCGTCTATCGGAGCTACCACGGGCGCCGGCTTGTCAGGATAAGGACCCGCACTATTAGTTCCGTCGACAAGGTCATCGATCGATGCCCCGATGTGACGAAGGTGATCGGCCATGTGTCTCAGGTAGTCTACAAAGACATAACCGAGGGTCATCTCTTGGGAGTCGCCTATCGTCAACGTGTTTGACCACGCTGGCTCGGCGACAGATTCAGCCGCGCGAAGCAACTGGTGATTGAGCTCGCGCCACATGTCGATCAGATCTACCCAGTTGCGTTCTTGATAACGGTGGATCTCAACCCAACGGTCCCCGTCGTAACCGGGGAGCGCGAGACCCGATTCAATCTGGGCCCGAACGATTCTCTGATGATTGTTTGCAGCGGAGTCGATCAGGTGGCCGAGCTCCTGTTTCCTGGACCACGCGGCCGGCTCGGGCTTGTGACCAGCTAGGGTTTCGGTGAATGCGGCAAGCCGGAAGGGCTCGAGCTCCAAAAGCAATCTCATTGCGGTCAGCGTCCGTTCGATGGATCCACGATCCGCGCTTTGAGTCGACATCTTCGCTCCTTATTTCGTAGGTCGGAGTTAAAACGGTGGGTTAGCCGTCGCGACAGGGAAGCTCGATACACCACGCGAGCACGCCGCGCGACAGAAGTCAGGGCGGCTGCTTAACGGCTTGATCGCGCACGCCAGCCGCTAAGAAACCGCCCCGATTCTCACGGCTCAGTTTTCAGCCGTCAGCAACTCATCGCGACCGCGAGGTCTAGCTCTGTGTCGCGAATAACTTCTTAAACCGGGTTGTGAGCGCCGGCTCGATGCCGAGCAATCGTTGATAGACGGTGAACTGGCCACGATGATACATCTCGTGCGCCATTATGAAGTTCAGAAACTCGACTTTCGGCGACTGCTTGCCATCGAACCTCGTAGTCGGTTCGTTCAGAGCCTCGGCGCCGAAACCCTGAATCTTCAAAGCGGCGTCGTCCATGCTCTCCGCAAGCGACTTGATCAGGCCCTCTTTGTCGTTGATGGAATCTACGCCCGATGCGTGTTCCGCGATCAGGGCGGGAAATCCTTTCCCCAGGTTGGTGTCGGGACGGCACAACTCACCAACCAGCACTCTTTGGGTCTGAACGATATGTTGGAGTAACTCGGCCAAACTCCTGCACTCGTCCGCGGGCTTGAAGTCAAATTTGTCCGCGGGTACGAGTTCAACTTCTTCCAAGAAACCGTTGCGGACGTCCTTCCAGCCGTTGATCAGAGCTTCGATACTCATTTACGTTTCCTCCGGTTCTGGTATTTGGTCTTTAACGTCTCCTTATGCTCGCCTACTAAAAAGGCCGCTGGAATTCTACATCAGTCGCGTTACGAGTGGCCAAGACCGCTTTGCGACTTTCAAGTAAAGTCGTTAGCCTATTGACCCCATTTCGAAACCAAGCGAGGACATTTATGCGACGACTCCTGATATCCACAGTTGCTTTCTGGCTCTTTGCCGCCTTGACGGTCGAAGCGCGCGGTGTCGCACAGGACAAACAACAGGACAAAGGCATCGCGGCGAAAGTAGCCGGCCTCGAGAAGATCGATGGCTATATGCCGCTTTACTGGGACTCGGCGAACGGAAAGATGTTTCTCGAAATCTCGCGGTGGCACGTCGAGTTTCTATACCAGGTCTCGCTGCCGACCGGTGTTGGCTCGAATCCGATCGGGCTCGACCGGGGACAACTTGGAGGCACGCACGTAGTCTTCTTCGACAGGGTTGGGCCCAAGGTCCTGATGATAGAGCCGAACTATCGCTATCGTGCAATCTCACAACTCGAGGCAGAACGACGCGCGGTCAACGAATCCTTCGCGACGTCGGTGCTCTGGGGATTCAAGGTTGAAGCATCAGACGGAGACAAGGTCCTCGTGGACGCCACCGCATTCTTCATGCGAGATGCGCACGGAGTCGCTGAGAGACTGCGGCTGGCTCGACAGGGGCAGTACCGAGTCGATGATTCTCGAAGCGCAGTTTACCTGGCTCGCACTCGTGGTTTTCCGAAGAACACCGAAGTCGAAGCCGTCCTGACCTTCGTTACCGATGGCGAGACGGGACCGCTCGTAAGGAATACCACGCCTACCGCGCAGTCGATCACGGTTCGCGAGCATCACTCGCTGGTCGAGCTGCCGGACATTTCCGGTTCGGGGGCTTACCGGCCGCGAAAAGTGGACCCGCGGGTGGGCAGCTTCGGAATAATGTTTTATGACTACGCTTCGCCTATCACGGAGCCGGTCGAGAAGCGGTGGATATCCAGACACCGTCTCCAGAAGAAAGATCCAAAGGCCGCAGTGTCCGAGCCGGTGAAGCCCATCGTCTACTACGTCGACCCTGGAACACCCGAACCAATCAGAGGCGCGTTGATCGAAGGAGCCTCGTGGTGGAATCAAGCTTTTGAAGCGGCGGGTTTCAAGAATGCGTTTCAGGTAAAGGTCTTGCCTGAAGACGCCGATCCGATGGACCTGCGCTACAACATGATCAACTGGGTGCACCGGTCGACGCGGGGCTGGTCATATGGAGCCAGCGTAGTAGATCCTCGAACGGGAGAAATACTGAAGGGCAATGTCACACTTGGGTCACTGCGAATTCGTCAGGATTTTCTGCTCGGGACCGGACTAATTCCGCCTTACTCTGCGGCTGGCGCCGATGACGGTGGCTGCGACTTTGGCGCGTTGCCTGAAGTCGACTACCTGCTGGACGCATCCGATCGGTCTACGGATTCCGCGCAGATGTCACTCGCACGCATTAGACAACTGTCGGCGCACGAAACCGGTCACACGCTCGGGCTGGCGCACAATTTCGCGGCGAGCACCTACGGGCGCGCGTCGGTTATGGACTACCCGGCACCTAACGTCGAAATAAAGAACGGCAAACTGGATCTTTCCAACGCGTATGCGAAAGGTATCGGCGCTTACGACAAGTTCGCAATCAAGTTTGCGTATTCTGAGTTTCCGCCCGGCGCGGACGAAGCAGCGGAAGTGGAAAGAATTGTGTCGGACGGCGTCTCGGCCGGCATGCTGTTCATTTCGGACGCGGACGCGAGGCCCACGGGCGCGGCGCACCCTTTGGCAAATCTCTGGGACAATGGCGAGGATCCGATTGCGATGCTCAAGCATGAAATGGATGTTCGGAGAATCGGGCTCGCCAGTTTTTCACTCAAAGGCATTCCAGCGGGCACTCCCTTATCGACTCTCGAGGCAAAGCTATTGCCGTTATACCTTCACCATAGATATCAGCTTCAGGCCGCAGTGAAATCTCTTGGAGGCGTGTACTACACGTATGCGGTAAAGACTACAAATGGAGCGAGCCCGCCGCGGGTGAATGAGATCGTTCCGGCCCAGCGGCAGCGAGAGGCTCTGATGGCTGTTCTGGAGACGATTCGTCCGGAAGAGCTTGCGATTCCCGAGCGCATTCTCGCTTTGATTCCACCGCAGGCGTTTGAAGAAGGAGGCGGAACCACGGAATTATTTTCGAAGCGAACGGATCCCGTATTCGACCCGCTCGCATCCGCTTCGATAGCCGCGGATCTGGCTATTTCGGCGTTGTTGGAGCCGCACCGGGCTGCTCGTCTGATTGAATTTCATTCGCGAGGAGAAGGGAACCCGGACTTTGCGGAAGTATGCGACGCGCTGATAGCACGGACCTGGGTGCAGCAGATGCCCGCCAATCAGTACCACGCGGCGATTCTTATGGAAGAGCAGACGCTGGTGGTGACGAGGTTGATGGACCTTGCTTCGAATCCCGAGGCTTCGTCGCGCGTACGAGGTGTTGCGAGCAATGTGTTGCGTTCATTGGAGGGCACGTTACGGTCGTGGGTGATTAACCGGGGGCCGGCGGCGGCGCACACCAGCGCTACGATTGACGATATCGAGCGTTTCTTGACGCGGCCTGACGCGGTGCGAAAACAGACCGCGCCTCTTCCTTCTCCACCTGGCGACCCGATAGGAAGTACCACTAAGTTCTGAGTTCTGAGTTCTGAGTCCGAACTCGGACATGCGCCTGAAATTCAGAAGCCATTACTCGGCAGGCGGAACGCGGAAGTCATTTAACGAACTGTTCACATATACTTTACAATTTCGCCACGGCGCGTTTTTATACTTGGCTCTCAAGCTTATTGCAGTTCCCCGAGGCCGAGAGGAGACAGACACGCCAATTTTGATGATCGCGAACCTCGAGTCGGCAGAGCCTTGCATAATGCAACGGCTGCCAGTTAAATCCAAAAGGAGTTTGATTTGACGTCACCTCTGGCCGGATCTAACGATGCGAAACCCGAGATTCAGGTTCGTCCTATGCACAAACGCCTCATCGAAGAAAACCTAAACGCGCTCCGCGATAAACTGCTCATCATGGGCGGCGCCGCGGAGAAGGCAATAATGCTTGCAATGCGGTCCCTGTCAGAGCGAGACCTAGAGCTTGCCGAGCGAGTGATTCGAGAAGACGACAGCATCGATCAGATGGAGCTTGAGGTCGATCAGATGTGCGTCGATATTCTGGTGCTGAAGCAGCCTGCGGCTTCGGACCTGCGTTTCGTGGTGTCCGTCGCCAGAACAGCGCCAATGGTGGAACGCATCGCCGACCATGCGGTCAACATCGCAAAACATTGTTTGTCGTTGGCATCCGAGCCGGCAATCGATACGGCATTCGATCTTGCGCCGATGGCTCGCATAGTTCAGGAAATGCTGGTCGCCGGGCTGGACGCGTTCACCTCCGGTGATCCAGAACGCGCGCAGAAGACAATTTCGCGTGACGACGAAGTGGACTCCTATTACGATAGGCTCTACGAGCAAGTCATCGCGGTGATGAAGAGCGATCCTGCAAACGTCGTACGCGGTGCGCAGTGGTTAAGCGTACTCAAACACCTCGAGCGCATCGCTGACTACGTCACCAATATTTGCGAGCAGATCATTTACATGTCCCGTGGACAAGTAATTAAGCATTCAATATGGTAGCAACAACTGCAATGCCGTTAACCAGCGACGACGCCCGAATTCAAACTGTGGTGATCGTCGAGGACGACGAAGACATCGCCGACTCGATCCGCTACAACCTCGAACGCGAAGGCTTTCGAGTACGCGTAGCAGCGACCGGAGAAAACGCGCTCGAAGTGATTATGGATCGCCCGCCGAGCCTTGTCTTGTTGGATCTGAACCTGCCGCAGATGAGCGGTCTCGAGATATGCCGCCGGCTTCGAGGCGAGGCCACCACCTCACGCGTCCCGATCCTGATGCTCACCGCGCGGGCGGAGGAATCCGACAAGGTGTTAGGTCTGAACCTCGGCGCCGATGACTACATCACCAAGCCTTTCGGCATGCGCGAGCTGATCGCTCGGGTAAAAGCCCTCTTGCGGAGAGCACAAGGCCTGAAGCTGGACGGCCCCGTTTTCGACAACGGGACGCTCCGGATCGATCCCGCCGCTTTCAGCGTACGCTACTCCGGACGCGAAGTCAGGCTTACCAGAAAAGAGTTCGCACTCCTGGAGCAGCTCGCAAGGAATCAGGGCCGCGTCATGACCCGTGAAGTGCTGCTGGACCGAGTCTGGGGAATGAGCTACTACGGAGATTCTCGCACCCTGGACGTTCACATCAGAAGACTCCGTCAGAAGCTGGGCGATCAAAAGGTGATCGAGACTATTACCGGCATCGGATATCGGTTGCCCGAAGCTACCAAACGCGAAGACTGACCGTCGGCTCCGCAGTCCCTGGCGGAAACCCGCCTCGCGTTGACCGGCGCACTCAGATCAAGGATTATTAGCCTGTCGACCCCAAATCCGCGATCCGAAACCGGCGAATGGTGGATCTCGAACGAAGAGTGTGGCTAGCGACGGGCGTATCGGTCGCCCTCTTCGCGGCTTATGAAACTATAAAGACCGTAGCGTTCCCTCACATTTCGATAGTCACGTCGCATGTGATCACGGTCTTTGTAGTCGGATTTCTCTCCTTCTTTATCTCTCGCTACGTACTCAACCGCCACAACGAAGTTATGGAAGAGAATCTGCGCGAGGCGGCGCGCACCGAACAGACCAACAGGTTGTTGACCGGCTTGCTTTCTACGATGCGGGAAGGAGTGCTTATTGTAGATTCCGACAAGCGTGTCGTGTTGTATAACCGGGCTGCGCAGAGAATCGTCAGGCTGCCTGAGTCAGACTCCAGCATGGGCAGGAGCAGCGATTCAGTTCGCCTGGTCGATACCACCAGAGATCCGGCGATAAACGAGGCGTTTCGGTGCGCGCTGTCGGAGAAGCGGCCAAGCGAAGTCCGGGTGGAGTTGGCTGGAGCCGACGGCCGCATCTTTCATTTGAGCGTTGCGCCGCTCGGCCGCGATCTTGCGATGGGAGTATTCTTTGACATCTCACGTCTCGAGCAACTGGAGAAAGTTCGAAGAGAATTCTTTGCGAACCTTTCGCACGAGCTTCGAACGCCGTTGACTGCGATTCTGGCGAATTCAGAGACTCTGCTGGAAGGGGCCATCGACGATGCCGAGAACAGACTGAGGTTCGTCGAGCGGCTGCATAAGCACGCGGCAAGGATGAGCGAACTGGTCTCGGATATTTCTGACCTCTCGGCAATCGAATCAGGAACAATCAAGCTCGAGTTGGAGCCGTTTCGATTAAAGACCGCGGTTCTGGACGTGATTGTCTTGCTTGAGGCCAGACGTGCCGGCGCATCAGTCACGGTAACGGTGGACGTTGATGATCAAACGATGGTGCGCGCCGACCGGACCAGAATCGGCCAGATTCTCTACAACCTGATCGACAACGCTGTGAAATTCAATCGGCCCGGGGGCGAGGTTCGCGTCAAAGCGCACCGGGAGGGCGAGCTGATGAACATCAGCGTTGAGGATACGGGAATTGGAATCGCGGCCTCGGATCTTCCTCGCGTTTTCGAGCGGCTTTATCGCGCTGACCGGTCGCGTTCTCGGAGGACTGAAGGAACGGGCCTGGGTCTGGCAATCGTCAAGCATCTTGTCCAGGCCCACGGCGGTGAAGTGTCAGTTGAAAGTGAACTGGGACGAGGGTCCCGGTTCTCGTTTTCTCTTCCGAGGGCTGACGCGGCAGCTCCTGCCACAGCTTCAAACGTCAAAGTAGCGACAGAGTAAGCGCGGCCAGAAGGAGTGGTCAGCTTTTTCTTGTTGAAACGGGCTCAGTGGCGCCTTTCGAACTTGATTCCCCGTTCGCACTCGTCTATGGCTTGGTGTACGTGGTTGAGGGCTTTGGCTCTGTGTCCCCCTTTGTCCTGTGATGCGGCTTCAAGTTCTTTCGCGGCGCTCCTTAGTGCTTCGAGGGCGGCGTGCATGTGTGGCTGATCGACAGCCGCTTTGGCTCTGCGAGGTAACATGAACGCTACTGCTGCCGCTGCTGGAAGTACAAATCTAAGAAGCGAACGACGAGATAAATCGCTGATCATCGGAACCCTCCGGTCAAGTTTAAAGTAAGAAACTGGGAGATGCGGTCCGATCAGGATAGTCGAAACCTGATAGCAGGTCAACGAAGGGAGTTCTGAGTGCTGAGTGCTGAGTTATGAAGTGCTGAGTCCTGAGTGCTGACTTTCAACCCCGAAGGGGTTGTAGAAACGTAGCCCAGGGTTGCCGTCCACGGCTACCCTGGGTCTCGTCGTCTAGCGAATCCAACCCCGAAGGGGTTGAAGAAGGGTACACGGATTTGGCTTGTTGTGGAGGTTCTACAACCCCTTCGGGGTTGGGTCGTCAATTGGACTGCCCCCCAGGGTAGCCGCGGACGGCAACCCTGGGCTGAATTTCTACAACCCCTTCGGGGTTGAAAGTCGGCACTCAGCACTTAGCACTCAGCACTTAGACTCCCGCACTTACGCCCAGCGGCACTGTTAACGTCGAGTTCAGGTTCACGCAATACGGGTCTAACGCCACCCGTTTAGTATGCGAATAATCCTTCCAGCTGACTGGTAGACCAAACCCGATGTGCTGGTCGCGCCGATCAACTCGTGACCAGCGAGCCTGCAGTTAAAAGGTGGAACGGCTCCAAAAACCCGTTCCACCCTTTTTTTCTTCCGAGCCCCGAGTGCGCCCGCCGGCAAGTCCTCGCTAAGCGAAGCTCCAGACAACTTGCCCGAGCGTTCCTCAGAAGTATGGCTGGAATCCAAAGGGAGGCTACTGCAGGTGTAAGGGCTTTCTCGGATAGAACCGATTAATACTGCCTACCACTCGGGAACGACTCAGAAACTTCCTACGCCGATGTAAGGGTCTTCTCAGATAGAACCGATTAAGACTACCGGCCACTCGGGAACGACTCAGAACTCAGAAACTCCCTATGCCGCCTGGACCGTCAGACCTTTCAGCTCGTGTTTCAATCGCGTCACGTCTTCCGACAGGCTCGCGACCGCTGCGATGTTGCTGGGAAGCGCTTCGCGGGCCCAAGACAACTCCTGCTCCTCGGCTCTTGCCGCAACGCCTGGCGTGGCGGTTCGAGCTTCGAGAAAGCTCACGCGGGCCTTTAACGACGCCAGGTAGTATTCGGCTTGCGCCAGCCTGGACGCGGCAAGTCTCAACTCGAGCTCCTTGACTCTGACGGCCGCTGCGCAAATCTCCGATGCCGATCCGTCAGTTGACTCTATAAGCGCCCGGAGCTGCGTCCGCGCTCGTTCAAGTTCTGCCGCGTATAATTCTGCCGGGTGCCGCCTCTCGATCATCTCAACCCTCCTGCGCCGGTCTGGTGGCTAGACTCGCTAGTCGAGAAATAAAACTTCACCCCGCCGCGCGCTGCACACTGCGCATCAATTTCTTTCGGATCCTGCGCAACTCTCGATGCACTGCCAGGTACTCCCCGACAACTCGATCGACTTCTCGTTCCTTGGCCAGAACCGTGATGTCGGTGTTGCCTGATGCCTGCGCAATCTCTGAATACTCCCGCAACACTCGCTTTACGGCTGAGGTATGATTGCGTGCGATATCTTCCAGGCGAGCCGCGCTCGCCAACAACTGCTTGGACATGGTTTGTCCCGGCCCCATGAATATAGTTTCCTGCTAGCTTAACTCTATGCGTAAGCAGTTATCGTGCTATGACCAAAAACTTAATCTTATGTTAAATGTTACTCGCCATTTAGACGCTGGATTATTTGGTCGGCGTGGTCCGGTCAACAAGTTCAGGCGAAATTAATCGGACCGTCATACTCTCCTAAGAGATTTGGACTACGCTCGCACTCGATTCTGACGAACTCGCGCCGCCCCGCGGAAGGAGCAGTAATGCAGAGAACCCCATCATTGCGCGACAAACTGAACTTGCGCGCTGACAGACTGAGCGAAGAAGAAGCACAGGAAGTGCTCGACTACATATCGCTGATGCAGTCTTTGCGAAACCAGAAGATTGATCTGATCGACGAGGTTGTCGCTACGCTGGTATTCGAATCCCTGGTGTCTGGGAATCTCAATTAGTGACCAATCATTCACAGTAACATCTCGCGACTGGCCTCAAAGCATTCAGGAAAGGTTCAGGGCCTGTTCACTCACGCGTAATTCGCCCGGCATACCATTCACATTGGAAGTGAGGTCCCTCGGGGGATCGATCGCCGCTCCGAGGAGCGGCAAAGATTCGTTCGGCTAATCCGAGATGAGGACCTGAGCTTATGTTTAAGCAGGGGCACTGGGCGTAAACTGGGGTCACGTCCAATGTCCCTTTTTTCTTGAAAGACCGCGGAGTCGAAAATGCAGACCGTCAAACAACAACACCAGTCGGCGTTTGAATTGATTCCGACTGTCGACGGAAAAGTGACCAGCCGGTTGTTCTGGTTAATCAAGCGGCCGGTCGAGCGGTTGTTCCAACTCGACAAGCTAAGCGAGTTCTATGAGGAACTGGTCGACTCGGAGGATCCGAGACACCTCTTCGAACGAGCCCTCGAGGCCCTCGACGTCGATTATCGAGCGACGGCGCGCGACATCGCTCGTATACCGAAAACCGGTCCGGTCGTAGTTGTCGCTAACCATCCGTTTGGCGCGGTCGAAGGAATCATTCTGTTTTGTCTGCTCAGATCAGTGCGGCCCGATGTGATGCTTCTTGCCAACTCGCTCCTTTGCAGAATCAGAGAGCTCGAGGACGTCACTATACCGGTTAATCCATTCGGTACCCCGGACGCGCCTCGCTCAAACGTTCGAGGCCTGAAGCGTGCGGTGGAGTTCCTCCGAAATCGCGGAATGCTGGTGGTGTTTCCGGCGGGCGAAGTAGCGCACCTCAATGTAAGAGAGCGCGCGATAACCGATCCGCGCTGGAGTAACACCGTAGGCAAACTTATACGAATTACCGGCGCGTCCGTTGTGCCGGTCTACTTTGCTGGTTCCAACGGAACAGCTTTTCAGATTGCGGGGCTCCTGCACCCGCGACTTCGAACCGCGATGCTGCCGCACGAGCTGTTGAATAAGCGCGGACGTCGCATTGACGTGCGCATCGGCGTTCCGATTCGACATCGAAGACTCGCTGAGCTGGATGACGACGACAAAGTGACCGCTTATCTCAGAAAGCGGACTTATTTGCTTCGGCGGCGGACGCCGGTCGAGTCGCCCGTAAGCGATGAAGCCCGGCTGCTGGAGCCGGTCGCACGACCCACGCCCGGCGAACTCCTCAACCAGGAGATCGAAGCGCTTCGAGAGCAAAACACGTTGGTGGTGCAGGGCGAGTATGAAGTCTTTTACACAAACGCGTGGAAGTCGCCCCACGTGTTAAAAGAGATCGGCCGCCAACGGGAGATCGCTTTCAGGGCCGCTGGCGAAGGATCCGGGAAAAGCCGCGATCTGGACGAATTCGATGCGTACTATATTCACTTGTTCGTCTGGAACCGCCACGCTCACGAACTGGTCGGAGCGTACCGTGTCGGCAGCACCGCTGACGTTCTGGGAAAGATGGGCCGATCGGGTCTGTATACGAGCACGCTTTTTGAGTACGACGATTCGTTCCTTCACAAGCTGGGCCCTTCGATGGAGCTGGGTCGAGCCTTTGTGCGCGCTGAGTATCAGAGGAGTTTTTCTCCGCTGATGCTGTTGTGGCAGGGAATCGGGAAGCTGCTCGCCCGCAACCCGCAATGTGAGACTCTCTTTGGGGCGGTCAGCGTAAGCAATAGCTACTCGAGCGCCTCTCGCGGTTTGATGGTGGAGTTTCTGAAAGAGCGCCACTACAACCAGCAGCTAGGCTCAATGGTAAAGGCTCGAATACCGTTTGTTCCGATGGCCGGCGAATTTGAGGTCAGACCGCGAGACATAGAAGAGCTGTCCGACGTCGTGTCCGACCTCGAGGCCGATGGAAAGGGCCTGCCGGTTCTTCTGCGACAATATCTGCGGCTAAACGCCGAGGTGCTGTCGTTCAACCGAGATCCACATTTTGGAGATTCGCTTGACGGGCTGATAGTCGTCCGGCTCTCGAGGGTAGACCCGAGAACGCTCGAGCGAGTTGCCGGGATCTCGGTCTCCGCTTCATAGGTACCGAAAGAGTCTCAACTGGGATTAGGCGAAGTCACAAAGGAGCAAGACTTTGCTGCGGCGTGTCAGGGCCGAAGTCCCTGTCTGATGTTCACATTGATTTCACATTCCCGTCACAGTCCCTTAAATAGCCGTCCCTATACTTTCCCTTCGGAGTTCAGAACACCCCTACAGCAGGAGGCTGTCAAACAACCATGAATACCAATAGTAAGGCGGCGCGCTCCCTTACAGCGCTGGCTATAGTCGCATTGTCTCTAATGCCGCTTGCGGGATGCGGCAGTTCCAGCGGCCCTGGCGCGGGTTCCGAAATCAAGCTGCAAGGTGCGGGCGCAACTTTCCCGGCGCCCCTCTATCAGAAATGGTTCAGCGAGTACAACAAGATCACGCCAAGCTCGAAGTTCGACTATCAATCGGTCGGTTCGGGCGCGGGGATCAATCAGATAACCGCAAAGACGGTAGATTTCGGCGGGTCAGATGCGCCGATGAAAGATGAACAGCTCAAGGCTGCGCCTGGTGAGGTGCTACACATCCCCACCGTGCTAGGCGCGGTGGTTGTGACCTACAACATCCCCGGAGTCAGCGCCGAGCTGAAGCTCACGTCTGAGGCAATCGCCGGAGTGTTCCTTGGCACAGTGAAGAAGTGGAATGATCCGGCCATAACTGCCACAAATGCCGGGGTGAGTCTTCCTGACAAGGAAATCACTGTAGTCCATCGCTCGGATGGAAGCGGGACCAGCTATGTATGGACTGACTATCTTTCGAAGGTCAGTACGGAGTGGAAAGACAAGGTTGGTACCGGAACTTCGCCCAACTGGCCGGTCGGGATTGGAGCCAAGGGTAATGAAGGCGTGACCGGACAGGTCAAGCAGACGCCCAATTCGATTGGTTACGTAGAGCTGATCTACGCCGAGCAAAACAAGCTTTCAGTGGCAGTCGTAAAGAATTCGGCTGGGGAATTCGTGAAGCCTTCGCTCGACTCGATAACCGCTGCGGCTGCTGCGGCCTCGGGCCAGATCCCGGAGGACTTGCGAGTTTCGATCACCAATCCTCCAGGCAAGGACGCTTATCCCATCGCGTCGTTCACTTATTTCCTCGTCTACAAGGAACAACCGGATGAAGCGAAGGGTCGTGCCCTCGTGAAGTTCCTTTGGTGGGCGATTCACGATGGCGAGCACATGGCTAAGGAATTGGTCTACGCTCCATTGCCGCCGGAGGTCGTGACAAAGGCCGAGCAGAAGATCAAATCAATTACCTACCAGGGCAAGCCGCTTCAAAGTTAGTTAACTGGCCCGCCCAATAAAAACACAATGAGCGCTAGCATGACAAACGAAGGGCCCCGGACCCCCGGGGTCCTGGGCCCTCAAATACCGCAGCCTCTGCCTGCCGGCGAGGCTGCGCGCCGCCGTTTGCCTCGCATCGGAGACACGGTCTTCAGGTCGACCACCATGCTTTTCACTTTGGGAATCGCAGGGCTGGTCGTTCTGATGATCATTTCGATGGCGTTGAACTCGGAGCTGCCGTTTCGCAAGTTCGGATTCAGTTTCCTATGGCGGCAAACGTGGGATCCTATCCACGAAGAGTTTGGGGCTTTGCCGTTCATCTACGGAACGGCGGTGTCTTCGCTAATCTCGCTGTTCATCGCGGTACCTATCAGCATTGGGGTCGCGGTGTTTCTGGTGGAGAAGGCTCCAAAGCGTCTGGCGAGCCCTATACTGTTTGTAGTTCAGCTTCTCGCGGCGATTCCATCGGTGGTCTATGGAGTGTGGGGAATGTTTGTATTGGCCCCGCTCCTTCGCAATGACATCTACCCACCCTTGCAAAGCGTGCTTGGATTTCTGCCGCTGTTTCGCGGCAATCAGAACGGGCTGGGGTTGCTGACTGCCGGCCTGATCCTGTCGGTGATGATTGTGCCGATCATCACTGCGGTGACTACGGACGTACTTCGCGCGGTGCCCGCGACACAGCGGGAAGCGTCACTGGCTCTGGGTGCGACGAAGTGGGAAGCAACGCTGATCGTGTTGCAAAACGCGAAGTCCGGGATCAGCGGGGCAATCATACTGGGTCTGGGAAGAGCAATTGGCGAGACGATGGCGGTTACCATGGTGATCGGCAACAGGCCCGAAATATCGCTGTCATTGTTCAACCCATCATTCACCATCGCGTCTGCCATCGCCAACGAGTTCACTGAAGCGACTTCGCAGATGTACCTGCAGGCGCTTGTCGAGTTGGGCCTCATCCTTTTCGTAGTGACGTTCATAATCAACGCGTTTGCGCGGATACTTGTCTGGAGCGTGACGAGGGGAGAAGGGAGAGGGGCGCATGTCTAATCTGGTCCGCCGGAAGGCTATCGATCGTCTGATGACCGCGCTCACGGCGGCGTGCGCAGCCTTCGCGGTCTTAGCGTTGTTCATCATTCTTGGCTACATCGTTGCGGGTGGCCTGTCTCATATAAACATCGGCTTCTTCATCAACGATCCGAAGCCCGTCGGCGAGGAGAACATTGGAATCGCCAACGCCATCGTTGGGACGATAATCCTGGTAGGCCTCGGAACGCTTTTCGGAATGCCTGTCGGGATTCTGGCCGGAGTCTACCTTGCAGAGTTCGGCTCTAACAGGTTTGGCCAGGCGTTGAGATTCCTTATTGACACGCTAACCGGCGTTCCATCCATCGTTGTCGGCGTGTTTGTCTGGACGATGATGGTCAAGCCGATGCAGCACTTCTCGGCGTGGGCCGGAGGCGTGGCGCTAGGGATCATGATGATGCCGATCGTTGCGCGCACTACTGAAGAGATGATCCGGCTGGTGCCGCAGAGCCTGCGCGAGGCGGGTCTTGCGCTTGGTGCCCCAAGGTGGAGGGTGACGGTTGGAGTAGTGTTGCGAACTGCAATGGGGGGCGTGGCGACGGGCGGGATGCTGGCCATCGCGCGAATCGCGGGTGAGACCGCGCCGTTGTTGTTCACTGCTTTGAGCTTGAACTATCTGAGCACGAATCTGAATGGCCAGATGGCCTCGCTCACTTATCAGATTTATTACTACGCGGGATCGCCGTACGAAGAGTGGCATCAACTGGCGTGGGCAGCAACGTTGGTGCTTGTCGCCATGATCTTGATCCTCAACATCGCGGTAAGGGTGATCACGCGAAATCGTTACGCCCAATGACGACAATTATGAGCGGCCATCCAAGTTCCGAACAGAGCGAGGAAGATATGCAAACGCAGAGACTGGTTGAGGAAAAAAGCGAATCCACGACGCGCGTCGAATCGGCGGCTCCGCGCATCGAGGTCAAACGAGCGGGCGAGCACGGCGGCGAGGCGGTTACCACGCCCAAGATGTCCGTGAAAGACCTCAACTTTTTCTACGGAAAGTCGCACGCGCTGCACGATATCTCTCTCGAGATACCGGAGCGGCAGGTGACGGCATTCATCGGGCCGTCGGGCTGCGGAAAGTCCACGCTGCTACGCACATTGAACCGGATGAACGACATCATTCCTGCAGTTCGCGTTGAAGGAAAGATTGAACTCGACGGCAAGGACATCTATGCGCCCGGCACCGACGTTGTGAGTCTGAGGCGTTACATCGGGATGGTGTTTCAGAAATCGAATCCATTCCCGCGGTCGATCTTTGACAACGTAGCCTATGGGCTCAAGATCAACGGACTCACGAAGAGCAAGTCCGAGTTATCGGCTCGGATCGAATCCAGCTTGCGAGGCGCGGCGCTTTGGGATGAGGTCAAGGATCGATTGAAGGAGTCAGCGTTCGGGTTGTCCGGCGGGCAACAGCAGCGCTTGTGTATCGCGCGCGCTCTGGCGGTAGAACCGGAAGTCCTGCTGATGGACGAGCCCTGCTCGGCGCTTGACCCTATCGCAACGCAGAGAATCGAAGAGTTGATAGTTGAGCTCAAAGAGAGATACACGATTGTAATCGTAACGCACAACATGCAGCAGGCAGCGCGCGTCTCCGATCAGACCGCGTTCTTCTGGCTAGGCGAGCTGATTGAGTTCAATCAGACCGAGAAGATGTTTACAAAGCCGGATAACCAGACGACTGAAGACTACATCACCGGCCGCTTTGGATGATCCATTCAGGATAGAACCAATGCAAAGACGATTGATCCAAGACGACGTTAACCGGCTTCGAGACCGGCTGATGTTGATGGGTGGTGCGTGCGAGAAGGCGATAATGCTCGCAATGCGAGCGCTCGGCGAACGCAATACGGATCTCGCCGACCGGGTCATTCGAGAAGATGACATCATCGATCAGATGGAGCTGGAAATCGACCAGATGTGTGTAGACATTCTGGTGCTGAAGCAACCGGCGGCATCCGATCTGCGCTTTGTTGTGTCCGTAGCCCGCACCGCGCCGATGATTGAACGAATCGCAGATCACGCGGTCAACATCGCCAAGCACGCTCTGGCGCTCAACGAAGAACCTCCGCTCAACTTCGGAGACGACCCGTACCGGATGGGCACCATTGTTCAAGAGATTCTAGTCGACGCGCTGGATGCATTCATCGAGGGAGAACCGGACAAGGCTCGAGCCGTCATTGAACGCGATGACCAGGTAGACGGCCTTTATGATGAGTGCTACAACGAGATCATCATGCGTATGGGCAGCGAGCCGGGAATTGTAGGCCGGGGAGCGCGATGGCTCTATGTCATAAAGCATCTCGAGCGCATCGCCGACTACGCGACCAACGTCTGCGAACAGGTCACGTATGTGGCGCGCGGCCAGGTCATCAAGCATCGTGTGTGGTAAGTAGTCTCTTCCGCTGTTAGAAACCGTTTTACTTTGATTCAACCGGCGGCGTACCTGAGGCATCCGCAGTCAGGAAAACTACCGTTGTGAGCCGGGGAATTTACATCGTTGAAACGTGCCGATAACAGCGTGTTCAAGTTATTGGCTGATAATTCACGCTCTCGGATTATGGCTCCCCGGGTAGTCCTCCCCAGAAAGGCGGCGCGGGAACGTAGGTGTCCGCGCCTTGGGGAGACCGCACCGAACTTCCAGCTCCACCGTAAGGACCCGGTGGCCAGTATTCCCAGGACCCGAGTCTTACGAACCTTCTGTTCACAAGGAGAACTCAATGAGAAATAGACTGACGGCGATGCTTTGCCTTACTCTGGTCTACCTTCTTTGCATCTGTATTAATGCGAACTACGCGCTCGCGCGCACAGCCGGCGACGATAGGCGGGCTGCTTCAGCTTCCAGCGATAATGCCGCGAATAAGGATTCCGGCAAGACCGATTCAAAGGAAGACTCTGCTGGCAGCCCTAAGACCCCGGCTAAGAAAGACGAAGCACCAAACGTAGAGGATCGACTCAAAGCCCTCGAAGACGTCATCGAACGCCAGCAACGCGAGATTCAGGCGCTTCGCGAAGTAGTGAACAAGCGGCAACTCGAGCCAGTACCAGCCGCGGAAACTACTGCGAACGCGGATTCCGCAAACGCTTCATCCCCGGTGGCGTCCAGCCAGGGCCAGCCGCCGAAAACGGACGCACAAGCCGACAACCAGAAGCGCTTTGACGAACTCTATAAGAAATTCGGTTCGATTCGCTTCAGCGGCGATATTCGGTTCAGGGCCGAGACGTTCGACAATCAAGGCTTCGACGCTGCTACCGAACCGCCTGGCCGGTACCGGCTGCGAATCAGAGCTCGACTGGCACTGGACGGAGTCCTGGACAAACACTTCGACTGGGGCCTGAAGGTTGCCACCGGAATCTTCACCGATCCCATCACCACAAACCAGACGATGACCGATGCGTTCGAACGAAAACCGTTTGCGTTGGAACGCGCGTTCATCAGGTTTGACTCGCGCGGTGATAAGGTGGGTGTGCAGTTCATAGCAGGCAAGTTCGACCCAACGTTCCGTCGCACCCAAATGGTGTGGGACGATGACATCAACGTCGAAGGCGCATCCGAAGCGGTTTACTTCAAGACTAAGACTCCGCTGAGACAGATCAAATTTGTTGCGTTCCAGTTGCCCTTCAATGAAGTCTCGGCTGGGAAGGACGGCGTTCTCTTCGGAGGTCAGGCTCAAACCGACTGGCAGTTCACTCCCAAGGTTTCGGGTAATTTCAACGTGGGCTACTACTCGTGGAATCACGTAGACCAGATCGTCGGCATACTGGGAGCAGCTACGACGCAGGTCAACGGTGGAATTCAGAACGGCGCGGCAGTAACTGGCGGCCAGAACGGCGCGCTGGGAACAACAAACCGGATCGTCAGAAACGCCGCCGGACAGCCGATCGGCTTCCTTGCCAGTTTCAACTTGCTGGATGTGCTCGGCAACGTGACGTGGCAAGCCTCGGGTAGGTTCCCGGTCACCTTCACCTTCGACTATGTCCACAATATGTCGTCTCGCATTCGGAACGAGAAGAACGGCTATTGGCCTGGAATTTCGGTTGGACAAAGCAAAGAGAAGGGCGACTGGCTGTTTGGTTACTACTACACCCGAATCGAACAGGACGCGGTCTTGGTGCCGTTCAACTTCAGTGATATTCTTGGTTCGAACAGCCGAGCTCACATGCCGACCGTTGCTTACACAATCGCAAACAACGTGATCGTTCAGTGGACTGGCTTGTTCTCACAAAGGGCGAACCCGGTCACCACGACGGGAATCAACCGGTACCTTAGCCGAATGCAGTTCGACGTGATCTATAAGTTCTAAGACGAGTGGTGAGTGCCGAGTTCTGAGTCTTCAACGCAAAGACGCGAAGGCGCGAAGGGCGATTGCCACTCTGCGTCCTCGCGTCGTTGGGTTGAAGCTCGGACTTCCGGCTTAGCGAAGCTTCTATGCCTGCTGCTCGCTTGCACTGCGTTTGTGCAGGCCGGTTGTTCCTCGGCCATCGCCCCTCAAAAGAGGCCTCGACTTGTCCTATTGATAGTCGTAGATCAACTCCGTTACGACTATCTCGACAGGTTCGGGGATTTGTTTGTAGATAACGGATTCGCGCGGCTGATGCGCAATGGCGCCTTCTGGACCGACGCGAACTATCAGCACACTCCCACCTATACCGCCCCGGGACACGCGACCCTGATGACCGGCGCGTGGCCCTCTGAAACAGGAATCATCGCCAACGAATGGTTTGATCGCGAAACGGGCGCGAGTATCACGAGCGTTTCCGACTCGAATACTCGTCTGCTTGACGGCAACGGCCAGGGAAACGAGAAGTCCGCGAGCCCACGCCGGCTCCTTGCATCGACACTCGGAGACGAGCTTCGGGTCGCGACTAATGATCGATCCAAGGTGATAGGCATCTCGATCAAAGACCGGTCAGCGATTCTGCCCGCAGGACGCCGAGCGAACGCCGCCTACTGGTGGAACTCTCAGACAGGAAAGTTTGTGTCGAGCGACTACTATCTTCGCGAGCTACCCGACTGGGTGGTCAAGTTCAACGACGCGCGGCGGGGAAACGATTACTTCGGCGCGCGTTGGGAGCGGTTGTTGCCGGAAGAGGAATACCTGAAGCGCGCTGGACCGGATGCTCCACTCTGGGAGACCATCAGCCCTGACAGCAAAGACGGCAACACCTTCCCTCATACCATCGCAGCCGGAAGCCGCGACTTCTACGAGGGACTGGACTACTCTCCGTTCTCAAACGACGTGCTGCTCGAATTCACTGAACAGGCGATCGTGAACGAACACATCGGGGATGATGCAGACACCGATATTCTCTCGGTGAGCTTTTCTGCAAACGACTACGTCGGGCATCGCTTCGGGCCATACAGCCAGGAAGTGATGGACATCACTCTCAGAACCGATCGTCAGATCGCGAAGCTTTTGGATTTCGTCGATTCTCGTGTAGGTCTGGAGAACACGATAGTGGTCTTCACCGCCGATCACGGTGTTGCACCGATTCCCGAACACTCGACAAGCATGAATTTGCCGGGCGCACGCATTCAGAGCACGGATGTTATGAAAGAAATAAACCGTGCGATCGCCGCTCGGTTTGGTACGAGGAACAACTCTCAGAATTTGAGCGCCAACTACGTCTCGAAGTACACGACAGGGTCAACCACCGGCAGGGATGCATTCGTAAACGGGAATCTGTACTTCAACCCAGTGGCGCTCAAGCAGGACGGAGTGAGCCGTGAAGAAATCGAGCGATTGGCGGGGGACGCCGCGTTGTCGGTGCCTGGGATTGTGAGGTACTTCACGCGAACTCAGCTTGAGTCGGGGGAGATCCCTGCCAATGATCCGATCGCGACTAAGGTGTTGCACGGCTACTATCCCCAGCGTTGCGGCGACGTGATCGTTGTCTATCAACCCTACAACTATCTGATCGACATACCGATCACCGCCACCCACGGCTCACCCTACTCGTATGACACGCATGTGCCGTTGATAATAATGGGATCGGCATTCAAGCCGGGTCATTATTATCAGAGCGCAGCGCCTTCGGACATTGCTCCCACGCTGGCGCAGGTTCTTGGGATTCAGGCGCCCAGCAACTCGGTAGGGCGTGTTCTCTCTGAAGCGATGAGAAGTACAGAGTGAGACCGAATGGATTTGAACACAGAGTCCTGAGCGCGTTGCATCCTGCGAATAGACCTGGATGAGCTTGAGCATAGAGTCCCGAGCAGTTGCATTCAGTGCGCGGCTCGCTTGCGCGGATTTGGAACGGCCAACTCCAACGGAGCGTCAACCCCGAAGGGGTTGCAGAACAGAGCCCAGAGTTGCCGTCAGCGGGCTACCCTGGGTAAGGCGTTATTTTTTTTGATCCAACCCCGAAGGGGTTGCAGAAGTCGTCTGACAAACTGATATCTGCATTCGTTCTCCAACCCCTTCAGGGTTAGATATCTTTTTTGCGACTGACCCAGGGTAGCCGCAGACGGCAACCCTGGGCTCTGATCTGCAACACGTTCGGGATTGACACTCAGGACTCAGCACTCAGCACTGATTTGTCGATTTCAAGAATCAGGATGTAAACTTCCTGCCAGAGTCCACGGAGCTCTGCAGTCTCATCCGGACATGAGCAAGGTCGTCTCACACTACAAACTCCAGGAACAGCTCGGAAAAGGCGGAATGGGCCGCGTCCATAAAGCCTATGACACATCGCTCGACCGCACGGTAGTCCTAAAGCTGCTATCGCCCGACCTCCTCGCAGAATCCGAGTCACGACGGCGCTTCCTGCGGGAAGCCAGACTCGCTTCGGCTCTGGATCACCCGAATATCTGCACGATCTACGAAATCGCCGAAGTGGATAACCAGTACTTCATCGCAATGCAGTTCGTTCCCGGCAAGACTCTAAAACGAATCGTGGCCGGCAAGCCGCTTAACCTCGAGAGCCTTTTTTCTATAGCTCTTCAGGTCGGGGACGCGCTCGCCGCCGCCCACGCCAAAGGTATCATTCATCGCGATATAAAAGCCTCGAACATCATCATCACACCTCGCGGACAGGCCAAAGTCCTCGACTTCGGTCTGGCAAAGCTGCTAAGCGAAAAAGGTCCCGGCGCTGATCCGTTCGCCGATGAGCTCACCAGACAGGGCACTCCACTGGGCACACCCGCATACATGTCACCGGAGCAGGCGGCCGGTGAACGCACCGATCACCGCTCCGATGTGTACTCGTTCGGAGTCGTGCTCTATGAGATGGCTACCGGCAGGCTTCCGTTTCAGGGAAACACCAGTGTAGACGTCATGCATGCGCTGCTCAACGAGTCGTACAAACCTGCCAACCAGGTGAACGACAAACTCCCGGAGGATTTGTCGAGAATCATCGACAACGCGATGACCCGCCACCCCAGCGATCGCTATCAAACGATTCAACGGATGCTGGAAGATCTTCAGCGACTAAGCGTAGCCATCAGATTTGGGGCGGGAGGTGTCCCGGACGGCATTACCACTCCATTCGTGATCCCGAGAAAGCAGTCAGGTCGCGCCTCGCTGGGCCAGTTCATAAACCGGTTGTTCTCTCGCGAGGCGACGCCCGTAGAGCATCGGCCGGTTGCGACGGGCAGCTTGAAATCCGAAACCTTGCCGGCCGAAGTCTCTTTGAGCAGCACGCAAAAACGAATTCTCGCCATCCTCCCGTTCAGAAACCTGGCGAGGGATCCCGGCTCTGATTTTTACGCCGCCACTCTGGCCGACAGCCTCATCACCGAGCTTGCGCGCATGCACTCGTTGAACGTCTTGCCTTCCGGCGCCGTAGCCCGCTATCGCATGCAGGAAACCGATCCGGCAGTGATAAGACGAGAGCTCGGAGTTGATTTGGTATTGATGGGCAATTTCTTGAAGGCTGGTGATCGCTTGCGTGCAACAGCTCAATTGGTGGACGCGGCAAGCGGCCAGATAATCTACAGCGAGAAGATTGACGGAGATGCCAACAATGTACTGGCGATTCAAGATCGAATATCTAAACAGGTGATGTCGGGATTGGGTGGGAGGCAGATAGCCGTCGACCCGACAGAGCTGTTAAGAGATGACAGCGAAGCGATCAGACTGGACGCGGTAAATACGTTGAAGTTCTCTCACGACCCTCGCGCCCTGACCGCTCTTGTCGAGGCGCTCCGGGATTCGAGTCTGAAGGTGAAGGCCGAAGCGGTTCAAGCGATCGTACATATGGGACCCGCGGCTACAGGGCCGGTGATTCAAGTGCTGAATGACTCGATGGATGAAAGCGACAATCTCACTGCGCGATTCGCCGCAAAAGCTCTCGGGTTGATTGGAGACCGCTCGATTTCTCCGGTGCTGATCGAGTTGTTGCGGAGCGACGACAAGTTTGTGGCATGCGAATCGGCTCTTGCGCTTGGCCGTCTGAGCGAGTCCAAGGCGGTGCCTGATCTGATCGCTCTGCTCAAGGGGCGAAATGGTAATCTGCGATTCGCGGCGGCAGAGGCGCTCGGACAGATTTGCGATCCCGGCGCGAGGGAAGCCCTGCAGCAGAGCCTAAGGGACGATGACGAAGGTGTGCGCGCAAAAGCGAGGTGGGCGCTCAGCCGTTTGCGAGCAAGGGGACACCGAAGCCGATGAGCGATGAAGAAACTTTCGTAGGTCTCGATGTAGGACGCATGATTCGTGGCGCTCTGGTTACGAGCGAAGGCAGAGTTCTGTCGGAACACCGCATAGTCTCTGAGATCACAGATCGCCGTGTCTTTATAGATCAGCTTGCTTCGGTAATAAATCAGTTATCTCAGGGTTCAGGCGCTAACGCTGCCGGAGTTGGATGGGCGGGTATGGTCAACTACTCACAGCAGCGCGTGGCCGCGAATACGAATCTATTGGACGTTTCGCCGTTCGACTTGCGCGCCGAACTTGAGCGCTCAACAGGCCTCCCAATTGTCCTGGACAACGATGCCAACGTCGCCGCATACGCCGAATGGCAGTGCGGCGCTGCCAGAGGAGCATCTAACGTATTGTTTATAACGATGGGGACGGGAATAGGCGCCGGGATTATTCTGGGCTCGCAACTTCAACGGGGAGCATGCGGATTTGCGGGAGAGTTCGGGCACATCCGCGTCGAACCCGACGGACTGGAATGCGCTTGCGGTAGCACCGGATGCCTGGAGACGTTAGCGTCGGGTCCGAACATCGTGCGCAGAGTTCGCGAGAAACTCTTCAGCGATCCCGGATTTTCTGTCTCCCAGCTTGCAAGCGATATGGAAGGGACGCTCACCGCGCAGCGAGTATTTCAGGCGGCGATGGAGAATGACGACCTTGCGGTGTCCGTGCTCGACGAGACCGGACAGATTCTGGGGTCGGCAGTTGCCAGTGTGATCAACCTGCTCAATGTCGAGGTAGTGGTCATCGGAGGTGGGTTGATGGCCGCCGGCAACTTCATCCTTCAGCCGCTGCAAGAGCAGGTGCGCCGCTCGGCGGTCGGGGTCGCTTACGAGTGTTGCCGAATTGTAGCGGCGCAACTTGGTCAGAGCGCAGGTATGATCGGCGCGGCTCTGATGGCAAGAGATGGCCGGCAAACATGATTCCGCATGGTCCTTTTGGTTGACTACCGCCTTCCAACGTTAACCTCTTCTTAAGCACACCGACACTTTTAGTTCAATCTCGTCTGACACAATTTCTCTCTGAACCCCCCGCGAACAGCCCGGAATTTGCCTCAAAGAGCCGAGGACTGTGAATGCTGGCCATATCAATCCTCTTCCTTCTCTCATGTGTAGCGCTGATTGCTCGGATGATTCCAATCCCGATCGCCTGGTCTCTCCTAAGAAAACGGAACTCAGATCGGGAGCGAGATCGTCTCAGAGCAATCCATAACCATAACGCCACTACCGCGCCCTGGGGTCCAGCTTCCTTTCGAGTGTCTATCCTCAAACCGCTGTGTGGTGCCGACGACGAGCTCGAGGAGAACATCGCATCCTTCGCCGAGATTCAAGACGTCGACTACGAGCTGATACTCTCGCTGACCGATCTGATGGATCCGGCGCTCGAGATTGCGAATCGAGTTCGCAGACGGTTCCCCGACGCGCCATTCTCGGTTGTTATCGGAGCTGGAGTTGGTGTGGACGCGAATCCGAAAGTAGAGCGGCTGATTGCCGCGGCTCGCGTTGCGCGCAACGATATTCTCCTGATCTCCGATTCAAATGTTCGAGTCGCGCCACAAGATATTTCTCGAACGGTTGAGATGTTCCGCGATCCTTCAGTCGGCTGCGTCGCGAACTTGTTCGTAGGCGACGGCGCCTCGAATACCGGAGCGGTTCTCGAATGCCTTCACCTGCTCGGATTCGTATTCGGAGGAAGCCTGTTTGCGCGAGCGTTTGGTGCGACGTGTGTTGTAGGCAAGTCGATGGCAATCAGACGAGATGTTCTTGAAGCGATCGGCGGGTTCGAGAAATTCACGGGCGTACTAGCTGAGGATCAGGCGATGGCGCTGGCTATCCGAGCAGCGGGGTATCGAGTGGTGGTTGCGCCGCCGCTCGTTCGCAACGTAGTGGTCAGGCGGACGGTGTCGCAGGCGTTATCGCGTCAGATCCGCTGGAATAAGATTCGATACTCGTTTTCACGGCTGGCGTACACTGCAGAGTTTCTGAGCATGCCGGTTCCGCTTGCTATCGCGGCGATGCTCATCGCGCTTTTTGCAGCACCACACGAGCTCGGACTTACGGCTATGCTTGTGGCGGCGACTTGTGCGACGCGAATCCTTCAGATGGCCGTTATGTCGGTTCTTGCGGACGCGGACCTCGGATGGCGCGAGCTGATGTTGACGCCGGTTCAGGAGCTACTTCAGTTTGCCGCGCACTTCGTAGCTTACTTCTCGAATGAGGTAGACTGGCGGGATCACCGCATCCGGCTTGGTGCGGGAACACAGATTATACCTGCCAGAGCGCGTTCGACGGAGCGCGTCATCGCGCGCGCCTAGATCTGTTTTGAAGGTCGCGGTCTGGGATCAGATCCAGATTGTCGGCAAGCTCCGGATTTAGTATACGCAATATCTGAGCGTGCAATTTGGAATTGGTTGCTATCGCATTTCCAGCGTCCAGATCCGAGAAGCCGTTCAGGGAAGTCAGCCTGCCGCCCGCTCCTTCGAGGATCGGCTGAATCGCTGCAAGGTCATGCCTCTTTACGCCGAACGGGTCGATCATGATATCCGCGGCTCCGCACGCGACGAGGAAATAGCCGTAGCAGTCTCCGAACCCTCGCACGACGCTTACTATCCTGCAGAGATTACCTAGCGCGCCGGCAAAAGGCCCGCGCAGAAGATGTGTCGGGTCAGTGATCACAAGTTTTGCGCATCGCGGTTCCGCAGTGCCTGAGACAAAGCAGCGCTTGCCCTCGTAAAAGGTTCCCGTCTCGTCCGAGCCCAACAGGAGCTGATCCTGTATCGGGAAATAGACGGAGCCGAGCACCGGCACGCCGTCGCATTCGAGGGCCAGCAGCGTACCGAACAGCGGAGTTCGCAACAGAAATGATTGCGTCCCGTCGATCGGGTCAATCACCCACCGATAGGCACTGCTTTTTCGAGTTTCGCCAAACTCTTCGCCGATGATCGAGTGATCGGGAAAATGCCGCTCGATCTGCTCGCGCAGATAAAGTTCGACTTCGCGATCCGCGCGGGTTACCGGACTCGAGTCAGCCTTTGTTTCTACGAACAAACCAGTCCCGTAGTACTTTCGCACTATCTTGCCGGACTCGCGGTTCATGTCGTGGACGATTGCGATTATTGAATTCAGATCAGTCATGGTTTTACTTCTGCTTCAGCCGGAACTCTCCACGTACCGGATAATGATCGGACAACTTGAACTCTCGCACCACCTCGTATGCGAGCACTTCCCAATGCTCGCTGAACAGGATGTAGTCAAGGGTGCGATTTGGCAGCCCCGTCGGGTAAGTGTAGAACCGCTCGCTGTCATCGTGCGGCAGCATATTCAAACCGGCATCGAGCAGGATCTTGAACGTCTCGTCGTTCTTGTAGCTTTTTACGTCCCGCTCGCCGGCCGGAAATCCGTTTTCGCGGCAGCCTGGCGGCACAGTGTTGAAGTCACCAAGAAAAAGGATCGGAACATCGCCGAGCTTGCGTACTTCGTCTGCTATGCTGCGGGCCTGATTTGCGCGATCCTTTGGACTGTACGGATGCAGGTGAGTGTTGCCGATGTAGACTATCTGATTCTCGAGGATAAACGGCGCGATGGTGAACCCGCACGCAGCGAGAAAGAAAATCTTTCCGGGAAGTGGATAATTGACTCGATGACCGTTGAGCATCTGGAGCTGACTAAGAAGTAGATTCTCATACTTGTATGCGGCGAAGCCAACGCCGTGCGGGATCGCCGCTCGAAAGCCGCTTATCACGCGATAGTGATCGCGTTGCCGGAACTTCCCGGTTATGCGGTCGCCGAAGCCCAACGCACCATTGAACACCTCCTGCAAGCCGACGATGTCGAAGCTCTGCCGATGCTGATTGATCCAATCGGCGATCAGGTAGGTGTAGGCGCGGGTGTCGTTGAGCAATTCGATCCGCTCAGCCTCTTCAGTCGACACTTGCGACAGCAGATAGGACAGCTTTGGACCCTGTCCTCGGTGTGTATTGATGCTTACGCAGCTAAGAGTCAAATCGGTCGCATGCAGCGTTGTAGATAATCCCTGCACATATCAACCTAACAGCCCGATTTAGACTCACAATTAACTTATCGTTTATTGATTGTTAATTTCCTGAGAGTAAATTCGCGATGTCGAACCGGCCCGCCAACGCTCGGCGAGCCAAGTTTGAAAAGACCGAGCGGCGCACTATACTATCCGGCACTTCTATAGTCGTTTGACTCGCGATCGATTCCGGACTCGATCGGAAGTGAAAGGGTTTCGCGAAGCCCGGAAAGAGGACGGAGCCAAAGAAGCCATGCCTGAGCCTGATGTCCCGAGCGAGGAGCTGCTTCAGCAATTGGCCGCTATCGATATGAGAGTGGGAGAGCTTGCTCTGCGGCTTCGCGAGATGGTTCTGCGAGAAGCACCGACTGCCAGCGAGACTTTGTATAGCGGCTATGCACTGGCGTTGATGTATTCGCTCAGCGCTCGGTGCTCTCAGAGCTTTTGTCACATCGTGGTGTACGCCAACCATGTGAATCTTGGATTCAACTACGGGGCACAGCTTGACGACCCAAAGGGAGAGCTTGTCGGGACTGGAAAACAGTTCAGGCATCTGAAGGTGAAGTCGGCTGACGATCTGAAGAAACCGCACCTCAGGAAGTTCCTGCGCGCAGCTATCAAGCACTCCGCAAAAACCCTTCGAGAGCAGGAGCGCGGCGAGCGTCCAGCAAAGAGAAGCGCATCGCGCGCTCGATAAGATCAAAACCATATCAGATGTTACAGCCCGACCTTTGCGGTCTTTGCGAATCTTTGCGGCCTTTGCGTGAAACCATGAGTTTGAATTGATCGAAACAAAGGGGACAAACACTCTTTCTCCCCGTTTGCTGAAGATCCAGGTTCTGGTTTCAGGCAAAGGCCGCCAACATTCGCAAAGGCCGCAAAGTTATCGGAAAAAAAGACCACGCGCCGTGTCGCCGCGTGGTCTCGAATGGCCGAGCGTCTATTGGCCGAGCATCTCGCCGTACAACGCTTATCGATTGAGCGCAACTCGCGGACCTGATCCGGGCGGAACGCAAGTGTAAGTGACCTCTTGTCCCTGCACCGTCGCGAGCGCCCTCAAAGCCGCGTCTGACAATCTCGCAGTCTTGCCATCCGGAATGAAGTTGTGAGCGACAGGGTCAAACAGAAATCCTTTCACTCGTCCGCCCTGCACAACGTGCGCCACCAGATCGCATTCCTTAACTGTTCCCCCCAGCATCTTGGACGTGAACGCCGTTCCGGCGCGCTGGATCTGACAAACGCTCGCGCCGGGACTCCGGCAAAGACGATGTCGCGTGGCTCGTCGCCTAAGATGAGCGTGCGAGTGACGTGCGCCGTCCCTTCTTACGGTTTAAATTGGCGCAAGAAGGTGGAAGAGGCGACGCTAACAACCGCATTCGAAACTTTGATTGAACGGCTTGCTTGACAAACACATGGCCGGATTCTGGCTTCAACACCAGGAGCTTTATACACGCGAACAAGTGAAGAGTTTCCTGGAGCACCATCCGATCGTCCCCCTTAAGCGCAGCTCTGGCGCTTAAGCGAAGAATCACGATTGATTTACTGGAGAACCTGCGCAGTCCTTGCGAATCTTGGCGCTCCTGGCGTGAAACCAGACTTGCCTGATCGCGCATACACAATCGCTTCCGGGTTGTCACTCAAACCTCAGGACTCTGAACTCAGGACTCAGGAGGGGACCAGATCCGGACTGGCAAATAAAAACAAATATTAAATAGTGACGCGGCCAATCTCGTGGTAGGCTATGTGTCCGCCGCTACCGAATCATAAGTACTGCCCTCGCGGCGAGTCTGAAAAATCCTGGGTCTGGGTGAGGTGTTTATGAACTGGCAAACAACCAATCCAACATCACCAAATAAACTCAACCATCAGCAACTCCCCGCAATACAACTCAAGCAGTCAGGTCCGCGCACCTCGGCACGATTCGGTCGGCTGCTTGTATGGAGCCTCATCGGGCTGGGAGTAGTCGCCATGACTACAGTCGGGGGTAACAGTTGGCGAGCCCGGGCGCAGACCAACCGCTTTGTCTCGATCGGCGGCGACGATCAGGGAGGCACAAACGACTGCACAACTCCGGACCAGCCCTGTGCGACAATTCAACACGCAATAGAGAAGTCGGGGTCAGGCGATTTGATCGTCGTGGGACCCGGAACTTATGTTGAGAACGTGTCGGTGACTGTGAGCGTCACGATTCAGGGCGACGGCAGTGCCAGTTCGATGGTGGACGGCAACGCTGCGGGACCGGTGTTCACGATCAACGAAGGGGTCACGGCAACGCTGACCCAATTGACGATCACCAACGGCAACGCGCAGGGCTCTCAGAGCCAGTTTGGCGGGGGAGTTCAGAATCTGCTGGGCGCGAACACTACGATTGTGGGCTGCACAATCAATGACAATGATGCGACGGCGGGTGGCAGTGGGACTTTCGGCGGCGGCATAGGAAACCTTGGCACGCTGACCGTAATCAACAGCACGATCAGTGGCAACTCCGCGCCTTCGGGAGGAGGAATAGCGAATGGCTCGGGTGGGTCGACGGCAACGGCCACCGTGGTCAACAGCACAATAGCTCTTAATTCGGCGACCACGGGCGGCGGGGTTGACAATAAGGATACTCTCAATCTGACCAACACAGTCATCGCCGGGAGTGTGGCAGGCGGGGACTGCGTCAATTCCGGCACTCTTGCGACTAACCTCAACAATTTGATTCAGGATGGGAGCTGCAGCCCGGCGGTGTCGGGCAACCCGAAGCTTGGAATGCTTCAGAATAACGGCGGCCCGACGTTCACCCACGCTCTGCTGACTGGCAGCCCG
>DATFXM010000158.1:0-79633 GCA_035315885.1 Blastocatellia bacterium | reverse complement strand
CCAGCGATGCGCCAACCACGCCTGCCGAACCCGCCGACATTGAGTTTCGAGAGCTCTGCAGACCTTACGGCTACCCGATTGCCATGTTGATCAAGCAAACCCTGGAGCAAAACGGAATTCGAGTTCTGGTACAAGGAGGGCATTCCATGTCGGTGCTGCCCAGCCTGAACCTCGTGGGAGAAACGCGGGTCCTGGTGGACAGCAGCCAATTTGAATACGCTCGAGAGATCTATGATGCCTTCTTCGGCGGCTCGGCGGAATTTGAGTCGGACGGTGAGTTCGAGGAATAGACAGAATTCAACAATGAAGAAGAGGGAAGAGAAAACGTCGCGATGAGGTCGCGTTACTCTCCGTCGGCAGTCGCGGTGATACCAAAGGCGATACCCGTAGCAATCGCCAGCAGTAACTCGATGAGGCCTACGATGGTCGCAGTGCGCCCCTGAAATCTGAACCTCTTGATCAACTCAGCCGACAGCAAGAATCCTGCACTCCATGCAAGCAACGCCTTTTGTATTTTTGTGAGTCCAGCGTTTGCCATTTCTGATCTCGTTCGGACTACTAAACCCCTGTCACTTGTTCTTAGCGGTTGACCCGCCCGGTCCGTCTGCGCGTTCGCTGACGCGCGGAACGATTGAAGGCGCCCACTTCACCGGCGACGGCCCGCCGTACAACGTTATCATCTTCTTTATCGTTTCGTCTTGAATCGGCCTGAACGTGTGCGCCGATCGGCCGTGATTGTAGATCACAAAGAGCAGCGGTCCTTTGCTCCGAGTGTAGGCGACGCCTGCCAAAGCGCTAACGCCGTTGAGCGTTCCGGTCTTTCCAACAACCGAACCACGAAAAGCATCAGTGAACCGCTTCTCCAAAGTTCCCGCATCAACCCCGGCTATTGGAAGCATGTCTTCCAAACCGAGACCCTTCGTCCTGAGATAGCTGATCAGTTTTCGAAGTATCGTCACCGTGCCGCGCGGCGAAATGGCGTTCGAACCAAGGCCGGAGGATGTTGCAAAGTTTACCTCGTCCTCTCTGAACCCGACTTCGGTCTTCAGGAAACGCTCGACCGCGTCTGGTCCGCCGACCAGGCTGCCGATCACCGTCGCCATCCAGTTGTTCGAGAAGTCGTTCAGTCCCTTCAAGACTCTAATGAGAGGCAGGGACGTGTGGACGGCGATCATCGTAAGGCGGGTGGTGTTCACCGCCGGATCGGTAATTGTCTGGCCTGCGATTTTGACCTTTGGAGGTGCCACAGGTTGAGCAGTTGTGGCAGAGTCTCCGGCGCGATCTTCGGCGGACCTCATCGAAAGGAAACGCGGAAATGCCGACTTGGTGGCACCGGAGTCGCCGGACAGGACCGCTCGTAATGCCTTCGCCGATGCTTCTCGAGAAGCGGAAAAGTTAAAATAGAACTGGCCCAGTACAAACAGATTTCCATCCACCTCGTGGATGCCTGTGCGGTTAAGTTTGTCGGCTATCAGCATCGCGTTCTCCGCAAAGAACGCCGGATCGCCGCTTCCAACGACGTACAGCGAGCCGTGCAGGATCCCGCTGGACCGGTCGAGTGTGCCGTCAGTGTAGAGATATGTCTTGAATCTGAAGTCAGGACCCAACCGGGAGATCGCCGTCAAAGTGGTCGCGACCTTTGTGACGGATGCGGGGTTGAACAGTCGATCGGCGTTGTGCTCAGCCAGGACGTCGCCGTTCAACGTCGCTACGATGAATCCCTGGTACTCAGGCGATATCCCGCGAGCCTCGAGGCTCTCGGTATAGGCGGCGACGAGTGGATTGATCGAATGCGTTTCGCCGAGCGTGGGATTGATTTGTCGCGGGCGAGTTGCGTCCGGCTGGCCCGCCGGGGCGCCGGCTGGAGAGGGTCCCGCAGGTTTCTCTACGCCTGAAGGCCTCGAGAATGAAGGTGCCGCTGTTGGATTGGCACCGCCTTCGGGCGATGCGGACATCGAGCTGCCGGTGACCGGATCGATTTCGGTCGCGGTAGCCTGGCGGCCTGCAGCCGGAGACTGCGCGCTGGCCCACGCATCGGTCAGAAAGTTGTGTACGCCAACTCCGTGAGCGCTTGCGGTAACGACTGGTTGCCTTCGCCAGACCCAACGCCCATTGCGTCCTCGCATTCTGACGCGGACCATCTTGGCGCCACCGCGGTTATTACGAGCGACTCGGCCATTGCTTTTGCCGTTGCCCCGTCCGCGAGTATCGGTGCGCGCCGAGCGGCCCTTTTTCCCCGAGCCGCGTTTTGAGGTTGCCGCGGATCGCTTTTGTGACTTGGCCAGAGCGGTTAATGGCGCTTCAACCAGTAATGTGACTAGTGCTAGGAGAGTGAGAATTGCAGCAACGGCTCTGAGCCTGGAGAGTCGCGTAATACGGATCACTTCTACACCTTCTGTTAAGCGGATTAGCTTGGTTGTCCGACGTCCCGCCCGGCAAAACTGAAATCGGCTGAGGGCCTGCGGCTCGAGTTCATTTCGGGGTTCCGTTAGACGATAACATAGCTTGAATAGGTGGTCTAGATTTTTGATTAAATCACAATAATTTTTTTTGCGTGTGAGAGACACGGGCAGTATGCAGGAGGCGGTAGGCAGGAGGAGGGTTTCGGATTTCGGGTTTACGGTTTCGGGTTCGCTTGATTCAATAGTCTTTCGTCGAGCATCGCTCGGCATCCGACTCTCTATCTGCCGAACCCTAAACCCGAAACCCTAAACCCGAAACCGTCCTTGTGACGAACCCTAAACCCTGAACGCTAAACCGTCCTCCCTCCGCTTTCCTCGCCGTATGTTGCTGTGTTAATTTAGTGAGCGTCGCAAATCCATTCTCAGTGGCAAGAAAATTAATAGACGGTGGCGGGGAACCTCGGGACTCAAGGGTAAGACAAGAGAATGAGGACGTTGCTGGTTTCACTCTCATTTGTCGTACTCGTCCTGACCCAGACGCCGGCGCTCGCCGCTAGCCAGCACGAGCATGACGCTCACAGGCTCGTAACTATTAAAGGACGGGTTGCCTGCTTTGATGCCGCCGGTCACCAGGTCAAAGCCGAGGATGAATGCAAACCCGAAGGCGCCCGCTTCCTGCTGACCGCCGTTGACGGGAAACAGTACCGCTTCCTCTCCGGCGACGTGGAAACTGCAATCTTCACCGACCCGCGGGTCAGACAACGTGAGCTCCAGATTACCGGGCGGTTGCATTCAGACGATCAGGTAGAGCTGATCAGGGTTCAGTCGATAAAAGGCAGCAAGCTGTACGACATCTTCTATTACTGCGAACTGTGCAACATCAAGGCCTATGCCCCGGGACTGTGTCCCTGTTGCCGCAATGAGATGGAGTTCAGAGAAATGCCTTCACAGGCACCTTAAGAAAGCGAACGCCGGCCGCGTTCTGATTCCTCGCGCCACAGCGGCAAATCGACAATGAATCTGAGGATCGCCGCACGAGGAGTCGTGAACAGTTATTTGCAATTCGAAAACCCGCAATCGTAGTGTCACGCATTCCATAGGAGGCGACGGATGACTGACGAAATAGATCCTAAAGAGAACGGCTCTGAGCTGTCACGACGCAACTTCTTGAAGGCGTCGGGCATCGGGCTCTCCCTGCCGCTCGTTGTAGGACATCGAGTGGTGAGAGCCGCAGGAGCTGACGTCAAAGTCTACGGGCCCGGCAAAGTGCCCATTCAACTGTCGATAAACGGAAAGCCCCAGACGGTTCAGGTGGAACCACGCGTCACGCTGCTGGATGCGCTGCGCAACGATCTGGACCTTACCGGCGCTAAACGCGTGTGCGACCGCGCTACGTGCGGTGCCTGTACGATGATCGTCAATGGCAAACCCGTTTATTCGTGCACGGTGCTGGCAATCGAGGCTCAGGGAAAGCAGATAACGACGGTCGAAGGCTTGTTGACCGGGGAGACTCTGCACCCGGTGCAACAGGCTTTTATCGACAATGACGCCCAGCAGTGCGGTTTCTGCACTCCCGGATTTGTCGTGGCCTGCAAGGCATTCCTGGACAAGAACCCCAATCCTACTCCCGAGCAGATTCAGAAAGGGCTGGGCGGCAACCTTTGCCGGTGCGGAACCTATATGGGAATTCGCGGGGCCGTAGCGCAGGCCGCTCAGAAAGGAGGGCGCCGCAATGGCTGAATACAAATGGCCAGACGCCGACAAGCGTACGCTGATCGGCAAGAGAATCTCTCGCATAGACGGTCCCGACAAAGTATCCGGACGCGCCAAGTACTCGTTCGATATCAATCGGCCGAACATGTTGTTTGGCAAGATCCTTCGGTCACCTTTCGCGCACGCTCGCGTCAAGAGCATCGACACCAGCGAAGCTGAGCGGATGAGCGGCGTCAAAGCCGTTCAGGTGATGGCCGAACCCGGCAAGCCGAGCGCGGAGCTTTTCTGGGTTGGCGCTTCGGTCGTAGCAGTCGCGGCGGTCGACGAACCAACCGCTGAAGACGCGCTTCGCGCAATCAAGGTCGAGTTTGAGGTCCTGCCTCACTACGTCGTGGACAACGATCCCAAGAACGCTGGTGACAACGGAAAACCAGCAAACGAGAACAAGGTCGGCGATCCTGATCAGGGCTTCAGCAGCGCCGAAGCGACCGTCGAAGGAGTCTACGGTCTGCCGGTGATAACCCACTGCTGCCTCGAGCCGCACGGGTCAATCATGGAATGGTCGGATGACAAGAGCGTTCTGGCTCATATCTCCACTCAAAACGTCAGCGGAGTTGGCGCGCAGATCGCCAGGCCCCTGGAGATCGCGGCGACAAACGTCCACGTGGTGCAGGCTCACATCGGCGGCGGGTTCGGCAGTAAATTTGGCTCCGACGAGTGGGACATCGCTGCCGCTCGGCTTTCCAAGAAAGCCGGAGCTCCGGTCAAGATGTTCAACGAGCGCGACGCCGAGCTTGAAGTCGCAGGCGCCCGGCCTTCGGCTTATGCGCACGTTAAAGTCGGACTCAAGAAGGACGGCACTCTGACAGCGTGGGAGTCGCAGTCCTGGGCGACCGGCGGTTTGGGAGGTGGCAGCTCACCTCCGCTTCCTTACATCTTCAACATTCCGAACCAGCGCAAGCAGCACACCATGATCGTCAACCACATCGGCAGCCAGCGAGCATGGCGGGCTCCAAGTCATCCGCAGGGATGCCTGATCACGATGTCGGCGCTCGAGGATGCGGCGGCGGCGATCGGGATGGATCCGGTAGATCTTTTCATGAAGAACATCGAGATGACCGGTCAGCGTGCGCAGATTTACGCCGACGAGTTGAAGGTCGCCGGCGAGCTCATAGGCTGGAAGTCCAAATGGCATCAACGCGGCGACAAGACGGCGGGACCGATCAAGCGGGGTCTCGGGCTCTCCATTCATACGTGGGGAGGTCTCGGACATCCGAGCGATTGCGATCTGACGATTCAACCGGACGGCTCAGTCGAGTTGAAAATGGGAACGCAGGATCTCGGAACCGGCACCAGGACCGCCCTGAACATCATTGTGGCTGAAACTCTCGGCGTGCCGATGGACTCGGTGAAGATTCTCATCGGAGACAGTCACTATCCGGCCTCGGGTGCATCGGGCGGAAGCACTACCATCGGAGGAATCAGTGCGTCGGCGAGGCGTGCTTCGCTGGACGCTCTGGACCAGCTTTACGCGAAGGTAGCGCCGGCTCTGGATGCAAAGCCGGAGGACCTCGAAGTGGTGGCCGGAAAGGTGCAGGTCAAGAACAATCCGGCAAAGTCGCTGACCTGGAAACAAGCCTGCACGAAAATTGGAGGAACGCCGCTGACAATAAGGGGCAAGAATCCCGGGCCTGGAACGCTTACCAATCAAGGTGTTGGCGGAGTTCAGATGGCCGATGTCTCCGTAGATATCGAGACCGGAGTCGTGCGCGTCAACAAGATGGTCGCAGTTCAGGATTGCGGTCTGGTGATCGATCTCAAGACGGCGGAGAGCCAATGCTACGGCGCGCTGATTATGGGCGTCTGCTACGCGCTCTATGAAGAGAAAATCATGGATGCCAGGACCGGCAGGATGTTGAATCCGAATATGGAGTTCTACAAGCTGGCGGGCATCGGTGACATTGGAGAGCTGGTAGTTCACATGATGACCGGCAAGGGATACGACGAGCGCGGAGTCATCGGGTTGGGCGAGCCTCCCGTGGTTTCGCCTGGCGCGGTGCTTTCAAACGCTGTGGCAAATGCTATCGGCGTGCGAGTGCCGCATCTGCCGCTGACGCCGGATCGAGTGCTTCAGGCGCTCGAAAAGAAGGGAGGCCCCAATGCGAAAGTTTGAGTACGCCAGCCCTACGACAAAGCAGCAGGCAGTGGCCTTGCTCGGCTCGAGCTTCGCCGAAGCCGAAGTCCTGGCGGGCGGCACGGACCTGCTCTCGTTGATGAAGGATGACGTCGTTCACCCAAAGCGCCTGGTTAATATAAAGGATATTCCGGAGCTTCGAGGCATCAAGCGTTCGAAACCCGGATTGACTATCGGCGCTACGACTACGATTCAGGAACTGCTGGACAATGTCGAGGTGCGGCGGCAGTATCCGGCGATCGCGGAGGCGGCCGAGGGGATATCGAGTCAGCAGATCCGTGCGATGGGTACGGTAGGAGGCGAACTGTGCCAGCGGCCTCGCTGCTGGTACTACCGCGCCGGTTATGGGTTGCTTGGCACTGACCATGGCGAGTCACTCGTACTTCAAGGAGAGAATCGCTATCACGCGATTCTGGGCAACGGCGGTCCCGCATACTTCGTCAACCCTTCGAGTCTGGCTCCGGCGTTGATCGCCCACAGCGCGAAGATTGTGGTCTACGGTGCGAAAGGTGAACGTCAAGTCGACGCTGAAAAGTTTTTCGTGACTCCTCAAAGCAGCGATCAGCGCGAGTACGACCTGAAACCCGGAGAGATCGTGACGGCTATAGTTCTTCCGCCGACAGGAGGCGCCAAGGGCGCGACCTACGAAGTCAGGCAGAAGGAGGCGCTGGACTGGCCGCTAGCCGCCGCAGCGGTATCGTTGAACATCACCGGAGGCAAGGTCACGTCAGCGCGCGTCGTACTGGGTCACGTTGCGCCGATACCCTGGCGCGCGAGTGAGGCCGAGCAGGCGCTTGCCGGCAAACCGGTGAGTGAGGAAACGGCGAAGGCAGCCGGCGATGCTGCGGTTGCCGGAGCGAAGAGCCTCTCTCACAACGCCTACAAGATTCAGCTTGCTCGGGTCGCGGTGAAACGGGCAGCGCTCAAAGCCGCTCAGGGAGGTGCACGATGATTAATGAAGCCGAGCGATTCAACATCAATCACCCCATGCTGTGCGAGTGCCTTCGATGGAAGGGGATGTTCATAGGCGTGCCGCACGATCCTTCGGTTCCCCCGTCAACCGACGGGCACTTCTGGTGCGTCTACACCCAGACCTGCGTAGGGCCTGATGGACAGCTTGCCGAACCGGGTAACTGCTCATCAGAAGACCGCGCTTGTTGGGGCAAGGGATACGTGTGATAACATAGAACTGCGATTTAATATCAACTGACCGGTCGTTCAGTGCCTGGTCTGATGCACCGGTAAAGAGCCGGAGCCAGATCGGGCCGCGAACGATGAAACGTTGGTCGTCAGGGAGAATCTGAGGAGAGAAGCAAAAATGCGAAAGCTTATGTTCTTGGCCGCGCTTGCCATGATAGTTACCGCGCTCGGTTCAACTGGAAAGGCGCAGGGCATCACAGGCGACTACATTGAAACGAGAAGCGCAGACGTATGGACCGGCGCATGTGTGGCTAACGGGGAACTCAATCTGACAGGCGATCAGGCGATACTGGCCTGGCGAATCAATAAAGGCGAATGGAAAGGCGTTCCACTTGCGGGGCTGAGTGTGGTTGCGGTTGTTAAGGCAAGCGCCACGCTCGGAGACCAGTACAACAACCCGCTTCCCGCGAAGGCGGTGATGATCGTCGACGAAAAGGCCTGCGACGAGCAGCAAAAGGCACTCGTCGAGTTCGCGCAGTCTATGGCCGGCGAGCTTGTCAGGAATGTTGTGAAGGTCGAAGTCGCGCCCATCAAAGTTGAAGTGAACGGCCATGATGGACACTACAGCCACACCGCTGTTCGCGCCGGCAAGATTGCTGGAATTCAGACCCGCGCCCTGAGCGGCAAAGACCACCTCTGCGGAAACGAAGAGGTCTACTACCAGCCGTTGACCGCGATGACTCACTCGATGCCGGCGGTCGCGGAACTGGACCAGTTTGATGGGGCCGGTCTGGGTGTTTCCTGGACGGTGCACGGCAAGCGCAGCGCGTTCGTTGGGACGTTTGCGCGGTAATACGTCAAAGGTCCTTCCTTCTTAAGGGCACAGAAACCACAAAGCGACTCGAGTTTCTTAGTGGGGACTGTGCCCTTGAAGTTATTAGAGAAGAAGCGCAGAGGAAGCGAGGTTGGGAGAGTTGCAGTTGACTAGAGAGATGAAGCGAAATTTTATCCTGCTTTTGTTACCTGTTTTGTTGTTCGTCGCGGTGTCGCGAGTGCGGGTCGAAGCGGCAGCTGACGGTAAGCTGGAGTCGATCGGCGCTTTTGCGGATCCGGGCGCGTCGGACGCGCTGAAGAAGGTACTGGACCAGAAGGGTTGGCGGGTCAGCCTGGCCGACGGTGCTTATTGTGATATCTGGCTGCGCTCGACCATGCCGGCGGGCAAGATCGATCAGAGCGGCGCGGTGTACACGTCTCTCGGGGAATCGGTTCTGATCGGGGTGATCACCTTCGCGAAAGCGACTACCGACTTTCGAGGTCAGTCGATCAAGCCGGGTTCTTACACCTTGAGGCATGCTCTGCATCCGACCGACGGGAATCACATGGGGATCTCGCCCATTCGCGACTTCCTTGTGATGTTGCCGGTAGCTGTGGACCAGAACCCGGACCAGCAGTTCAAGTTTGAGGAGTTGACTACTACCAGCAGGAAAGTCACCGGCACAAATCATCCTGGGGTGTTGAGTCTCGTTCAGGTGGACGCAGCACCCGCGGCTCCAAAGCTGGAATCGAATGAGGTGAATCACTTGATATTTTCTGCCGGGGTCAAGGGAGCCACCGGCGCTACGATGCCAATAGGTTTTGTCGTAAAAGGCAGAGCGGAGCAGTAAAGGGGAGATATGCAGTAGGCAGTATGCAGTAGGCAGTAGGCAGTAGGCAGTATGCAGTAGGCAGTATGCAGTAGGCAGTATGCAGTAGGCAGTATGCAGTAGGCAGTATGCAGTAGGCAGCAGCATTTTAGTGTCCGCTCCGGGGCCGAAAGAGAAAACGATTAAGCAAACTGCCTACTGCCTACTGCCTACGGCCTACTGCATATTGCCTACTGCCTACTTCACAAAGTTATGAGTCCTCGAACCTGCAGACTCATCTTTCTCGCGGCATTTGGCGTAGTGCTGCCGATATTGGTTTGTACTGCAGATGCCACCACTCCTCCGACATCGAGCTACGAAATAAGAATGCCGCGAGGCATACCCCGAGACCTCTGGGAGTATTTTGTCCCGGGTGATAATCCGATGACCGCCGCAAAGGTCGAACTCGGACGAAAACTCTTCTTCGAGAACAGACTCTCCGCCGATGGAAGCGTAAGTTGCTCGACCTGCCACGATCCAAAACGCGCATTCACTGATGGGAAGAAAGTCGCCGAAGGCATCGGAGGAAAAACCGGAATCCGCAATTCGCCTACGTTGCTCAACGCGATGTTCAACACCGCTCAGTTCTGGGACGGCCGCGCGGGTTCCCTCGAAGAGCAAGCCAAACTGCCGCTGACAAATCCGATCGAGATGGGTAACCGGTCAGTCGAAGACGTTGTCGAAAGAGTCGCCAGTACCGCCGGCTATCCCGAAGACTTCCAGCGAGCGTTCGGCGGTCCCGTGACAATTGACTCAATAGCCAAAGCGATCGCGGCCTTCGAGCGGACGCTTCTTTCGGGCGACTCGCCGGTCGATCGTTACCTCGGGGGAGACCTCGACGCACTGAATGAATCGGCCCGAAACGGCCTGATGCTATTTCGAAGCCGCGCACGCTGCGGTATATGTCACGCTTTCAATCAAAATTTTGCGGCGTTCGCGACGTTTCCGTTTTTCACCGACGGCAACTATCGCAACACCGGAGTCGCGGCAAGCTTTGGTGGATTTGACTTGTTGGCTCGTCGCGCAATCGCCGCGTCAAGGGACGAGACGGGAAACGCGCTTAAAGAATTGTCGCGCGCCGAACGCGCAAACGAGCTCGGCCGTTTTCTGATCAGCGGAAACATCCTGGACGTCGGCGCGTATCGAACGCCGTCGCTGCGCAACGTGGCGCTTACCGCTCCCTACTTTCATGATGGCAGCGCGGCAACCCTCGAAGACGTGGTGCGGTTCTATGTAAAGGGCGGCAACCAGAATCTGAATCGGGACTGGCAACTGGAACCCCTATCGCTCACCGAGAGCGAACAACGCGATCTGGTTGAGTTTCTGAAGGCGTTGACCAGCGACAGCAACTAATCCCGATATGAGTGGCTGTCAAGAAGTCACGCCCATCTGCTCTATTCCACCCAAGTGCAGAAAGCACTAATGAAGATCACGGAGCGAATGATGTTCAAGCCCCTCAAAGCGATAATCGCGCTGGCCACGCTGGCGACTCTCGCGCTGGCACAGGAAGGTGTGTGGTCCACCAAGAAATCAGGCTGGCAGTTGATTGATGGAGAACAGCGAGCCGCAGTGTTTCAGTTTGGCGAGGATTACAAGTCTTATCTTCTCGCAGCCAGAAGCGCTCTGACATCCACCCGCGAAGTTATCCGTCTGGCACGCGCGGCTGGTTTCGAAGAATTCTCGGATTCGAAACAGGTGAAACCCGGCGCCCGACTGCTGGTCAACGGGCGCGATCGGGCGGTAATACTCGCGGTGGTCGGCTCCGAGCCCATCGTCTCAGGCTCGCGCGTGGTTGGTACGCACCACGATAGCCCGCACATAGATCTGAAGGCGCGTCCGTTTGTGAACGCACCGGGGGGACTTGCGCTGCTCAAAACTGTCTACTACGGCGGAATCAAGAAGTATCAATGGGCTAACGAACCGCTTGCGCTCATCGGACGCATAGACACGACGGATGGGCGTCGCATCGACGTCTCGATCGGCACCGCACCGGGAGACCCGGTTTTTGTGATACCCGACAACGCCCCCCACTCCGATACCGAACTGCACAGTCGGACATACCAAAATGTGTTGAGTGGCGAGGAGCTCGATCCGGTAGTCGCCAGCATACCAGGCAGCGATTCATCGGTCGCCAGCGAGGCTGTTCGTGCGCTGACCGCCAAGTACAAAATCAAAGAGGAAGACTTCGTCAGCGGTGAACTTCAGCTTGTGCCCGCCGCCGCACCAGCAGACGTAGGAATAGATCGCGGTCTGGTAGGAGCATACGGACAGGACGATCGTCTTTCGTCTTATTGCGCCGCGCGAGCAATAATCGACCTGAACACGACCCCTCGATTCACAGCTCTCTCTTATCTGTCCAACAACGAAGAAGTCGGCTCGGTCAACAACACCGGTGCTGCATCTCAGTTTTTGAACTCTACCTATGCGCGCCTGATCGCTGCGCAGCGCGGCACAGCGTATAGCGACCTCGACTTGAGAACCGGCTTAAGAAATGCGCAAGTCATTTCTGCCGACTGCAACGACGGAGTGAACCCGATCTTTCCTCAAACAAGTGAGGCCTCGAACGCTGCGAGGCTGGGCTTCGGAGTGACCATCAAGCGATACGGACACGGCTTCGATGCGAATTCCGAGTTCATAGCAAAGATAAGAGCATTGTTGGATAAGGAGCAGATTCCCTGGCAGACGCAGACTCCAAAGGTTGACGTAGGCGTCGGCGGGACAATCGGAGGATTCATGTCCGCGGCCGACATGGAAGTCATCGACCTCGGCGTGCCTTTGCTGTCGATGCACGCGACTTTCGAGATGTCGTCGAAGGTGGACGTGTGGAATTTCTATCGGCTGATGGTGGCTTTCTTCCGTTCGTGAAGCGAAGGTGCTCAGGACTCAGAACTCAGAAGTTTCCACACACACTGCCGCTTTCAACTTCTTAGGCGCTACCACGCAGTAGGCCTGACGAACGTGGAATGCCAACTCCGCGTCCTTAAACCGATGCAGATGTAGCCCCAGCCATCCGCGAGGCCCGACATAGGGCGGCACAAAAAACTTCCGGGGCTCGGCCTTGACCAGCATCGCTTGTACTCCCGGCGCCGCGCTGCACCACAACGCAATGCGGCCGTCGTTGTGATGATTGTTCACGAACATTGCGAACATCTTGTCTTTCACTCGAAAAGTTGGCGCCCCCCAGGCCACCTTTTCCGTGGCCTCGGGCAAAGCCAGACAAATCTTTCTGAGCCGCTTCAACTGGTCCGTAGCCATGATGTAGGTTCAGGCCTCTTGCCCCGCTGCGCTCACCTCTTTGTGCACGACCGCCGCAAGCTCAGGTTGAGCGAGCGCGTATCGCAGCAGTGTCGTCAAGTAGTTGACCGGATCGCCGATCGTCAGCCATGCACCGTCTTCCACCGATTCGGCGACTACCGTCCCGCCTCGGCGGATGTACTCGCGCACCGCATCGGTCAGCCACAGCTCTCCTCCCCGGCCCTTTGGGATTTCTTTTAGAAGGTTGATGATCTCGCGAGACAGCAGGAAGCGACCGAACATCGCGAGATTCGAGCGCGCCTCTTCACGCGAAGGTTTCTCGACAACATCATCCAGCCGGCGTTCGGCGCTGTCCTCGCGAATCTGCGCGATCCCGTAGCGCACGACATCTTCCCACGGCACCTCCTGAGTCCCCACAACCAGTGCGCCGGTCCGGTTGTGCTTTTTAATGAGCTTCGCGGTGAACGGCGTCGCAGATTTTATGAGATCGTCACCGTACGCGTAGATGAAGCCTTCACCATCGGGAATGAACTGCTCGGCAACTATGAGCGGAGTGCCGTTGCCGTAGGGCCCCTTCTGCGGTTCGAAGATTATTTCGGTGTGCGCCAGTTTATCTACGAAGTCGTCAACCTCTTTATACTTCCCTCGCGGCGGCACACCGGACCGATCGTATTGTCGATAGATTGGATCAGGGTTGGCTCCGGTTACTATGACGATGCGTTTCAGTCCCGAATCTATGAACTCCTCGACGATCAGATGAAGGGCAGGCTTATTGATGATTGGCAACAGCTCCTTAGGGTAGCCGAGCGTCACCGGCAACATCCTCGTTCCCGATCCGGCCGCTGCTATCACTCCCGTTTCTACTTTCATGATTATGCTCTTTATTTTTTCAGCCGCGACGAGCTAAAGAAGACCGCGATATGCGCCGCCGTCGACCTGGGTCACTGTTCCGGTGATATAGCTTGCCCGCTCGGAGCACAAAAAAGCAACGAGCGCGGACAGCTCGCGCGGTTCTCCGATGCGTCGCATTGGATTGTCCGACGCCCAACGAGAGTAGATCTCTTCGACCGCGACACCGTCTTTTTTCGCGAGGTGAGAGCCGACCTGTTTGAGCCGGTCGGTGAGATGATAGCCCGGACAAACGGTGTTTACGGTGATTGCGTAGCTGGCCACTTGTTGCGACAGAGTTTTCAAGAATCCCGCGAGACCGGCGCGCGCCGTATTCGACAAGATCAGGTTTTCTACTGGCTGCTTTACCGCGATGGAGGTGATCGCTACAATGCGGCCCCAATGCCGCTCACGCATATGATCTACGACGGCCTTGCACAGATTGACGGTGCTCAGGAGGTTGAGCTCGATGGCGTCTCGGTAGTCCTGCAGGGCGAAGTCGTCAAAGAAGCCGGCGGGTGGTCCGCCTGCATTGGCAACGAGAATATCGACTCGTCCAAAGCGGCTGATCGCTGCGGAAACAAGTTGCTGGACGTCGTCGGAGCTGGTCACATCGCTGGGCACTGCGAGGACTTCGACGCCGGTCGAGCCGCAGATTTCTTCGGCGGCGGCATTGAGTCGAGCTTCGTTGCGAGCGCTGATGACGAGACTCGCGCCTTCATTGGCGAGTTCGAGAGCAGATGCCTTACCCAGACCGGATGATGCCGCTGCTACGATGGCAACGCGTCCCTTGAGCCCCAGGTCCATAGTTCCTCCCGCTTGAACGATTTTTGGAGGACTAGCTTACCGGACCGCTCGACGCAGGGGAAGGTTTGTGGTGAGTGCTGAGTCCCCAGTGCTGAGTGCTGAGTCCCCAGTGCTGAGTACTGAGTACTGAGTGCTGAGTAGTGATCTGAGATCTTAGATCTGCGTTCTGAGTTCTGATCCGTAGCGTCAACCCCTTCGGGGTTGGATCTCATAATGTGGCACACCCAGGGTAGCCGCGGACGGCAACCCTGGGCTTTGATCTTCAACCCCTTCGGGGTTGATCACGCAGCACTCAGAACACAGACTGAGCACTCAGCACTCATTTTTCGGAACTCAATGCTGGCGAGTTCGTTCACACGATCGACGACCAAATGTTACATTGCGGCCTGACGCCTATATGCGAAACTGGCGCTGAGCAATTCATGACTTCGGACCGAGTTAAAATCTTTCGGGGCTCAGCACTCAGTCAGCACCCAGGGCTCAGGACTCAGCACTCAGCACTCAGCGCTCAGGACTCAGCACTCAGGACTCAGGACTCAGCACTCAGCACTTAGAATTCAGCACTCGTGGAAGGAGCGCGCGATGAAAAACCAGATCCTCTTTTCTGCTATGGTGGTCTTGATCGCTACATTAGGCATTGCGGCGCCGGCAAACGCGCAGACGATCACCGGGGAGATCAAGCGGGGCAGGCTTTTGAAACGCGCTAAAAAGGGCGAGCCGGATAACTATCCGTTTGCAGTGTACAGTTTCAAATGCGGAGGCAATGGGCCCGAGGTCCAACAAACCTGCCGCAACAACTGGGACATCATCTTCGGCAACGGCATTATATCGGATGCGCTCGACGTAACGATGGTGACTGACGATCGCAGCCGCATAAAAGACCTTGGCAGTCACACCTGGGCCGATAAGATCAGAATCCCATCGCTGGCCGCATACGAAGAGCCCGAACGTGAGCCGAGCATCGCTGCAATTGAAGGACACCTCTACCTGGTTCACACAAGAAACACGCGGTACAACTACTACGCTCTGTTTCGCGTGGACAAGCTTGTGTCTGGCGAGAGCATCGATATAAGTTGGAAGCTCATTCCTCCACCCAACAGCCAGCCGGTAATTGCGACTCCTGGTTCGGTGACCGACGTTAAGAGAGGCGGCTTGCAGGCCCGCTCAAGAAAGGCCGGCGTAGACAACTACGAGTTTGCGACATACAGCTTCACGTTTGGCGGAAACGGTCCCGAGATCAAACAGAGTTGTCGCAACAAGTGGGACATACTCTTCGGCAATGGCGTGATGCCTGACATGGTTGACGTCAGTATGGTGTCGGGTGATCGCAGTCGGATAAAGGATCTCGGACGTCACACCTGGGATGAGAAGTTTGTAGTTCCTAGCCTGTCCGCTTACGAAGAGCCCGAGCGCGACCCGGGTGCGCAGGCAATTGAAGGCCACATATATCTGGTTCACACCCGAGACCGTGACACGGATTCTTACGCGCTGTTTCGTGTAGAGACGCTCGTCCCGGAGCAAAGCATTGAAATCACCTGGAAGCTGATCTCCCGACCGTAGGAAGGGCTGGAGGTTTCGGGCTTAGGGTTTCGGGTTCGTTTGATTCAGTAGTCTATCGTCGAGCATTACGCGCCATCCGAGTCTCTATCTGACGAACCCTAAACCCGAAACCTCCAGCCCTCTACTTCCCTCGCAGGTAGCCATCCTTTCCGTTTATCCAGTCCTCACGAATCGGCGCAAACACATCCATCTCGTCCGTGTCCTCGAGGGCCTCGGCGCTGTGCGGCGCAAACGACGGGATCACCAACGTCTCACCAGCTTGCACTACAATCTCACGTCCATCAACCAGAAACTTCAAAGCGCCCGTGAATACCGTACTCATTTGCTCCCCCGGATGAGTATGAGTCGGTACCACGCAGCCCTTCTTCAAGACGATTCTCGCGATCGTCATGTTCTTGCCCGACGCAAACTGCCGCGTCAGCTTGTCGTTAAGCTTTTCCTCTTCCATCTCGTGCCACTTGATGAGTTCCATCTAATAACACTCTCCTTTGGTTTGATTGGCGTGGGTTATCTTTGGAAAGAGCCGGCGATGATACATCACCTGCCTGCGTAACCGCGTTTGATCATAGCAGCCGAACCTTTCAGGTCAAGCTGCTCCGAAAGCAAGCTGGTGGACTCTGGTGTCGCTGGTCAGCTCCGGATGGAAAGTCGCCACAAAAACATTGGCCTGGCGGACGAGAACCGGTTCGTTCCCCAGCCGAGCGAGCACCTCAACTTCGGGCCCGACGCGCCGGATGCGAGGCGCACGTATGAAGACCGCCTCGATAGGCCCTCCCGCGATCGTCGTCTGAGCCTCGCCTATGAAACTATCGACCTGACGCCCGTAAGCGTTTCGCTCAATTGTTAGGTCAATCAATTCGAGCGAGTCCTGAACCGGCGAAACCACCTCATCTGCAAGAATGATCGCCCCGGCACAGGTGCCCAGTACCGGACGTCCGGACTGCACAAACTTTCGGATGGGCTCGGCCAATCCCTCTTCGTCGAGAAATTTGAGTATTGTCGTGCTTTCACCGCCCGGAATGATCAGCCCGCTTAGCTCCGCAAGCTCATCGCCGCGCCTGATCTCTCGCGGCTCGATCCCGATGCGCGAAAGAAGAGCGGAGTGCGCGGCGAAATCTCCCTGCACCGCGAGCACTCCGACTCGCTTATGATTGCTGCTCATTTCTTCGTCAACTCCAGTCTCAGCACTGCCGAGTCGGCTTCCGCGAAACCGTTCTTGAGATAGAAACTCCGGCTGTAGCTCTCTCGACTCCGGTTCGTATCCAGTTGCAGTCTTCGTCCGCCGCGTTGTCGCGCATACTCCTTTGCGGATTCCAGCAGCAGTCGGCCGACTCCTTTGCCGCGAACGTCACTTCGCACGACAAACTCATCGATAGTTACTATCGGACCGCCGAGCCTTAGCTGAGGCCGCTCGGACATAGACGCGAGTCCCAGGACCCTGCCGGCCTCCTCTGCGACGAGCACCCAAGTGTCGCCGCGCGAGAGCACCTCGTTGAAGACTTCATCGAACTCGCTTTGAGAGAGGCTGCGATAACCGAGCTCGTGCATCAGGCCAAACAACGCATCGCGGTCGGCCCGCTCAGCCAACCTGATATTGAGCGAATCCGTACTCATCCGACTACCATCCGCGGTTCTGGAGCAGCTCAGCCTCCGACAACTTCGATACATCCAGCCCACGCATCGCCTCGCCGAGCTCCTCGCTGGCTTCGAGGACGATGGACGGCTCCTTGTAATGAACTGTCGCTTTGACTATTGCACGAGCGCGAGCCGGCGGATCTGACGATTTAAAAATCCCCGAGCCCACGAAGACTGATTCGGCGCCCAGTTGCATGCACAGCGATGCATCGGAGGGCGTAGCAATTCCGCCGGCCGCGAAATTGGGCACCGGCAGTCGCCCATCGCGCGCAACCATTCGAACGATCTCATAGGGCGCGCCCAGGTTCTTAGCCTCGGTCATCAGCTCCTCGTCGCCGAGGATCGTGAGCCGTTTGATGTCGCCGGTTATCTTCCTGAGATGTCGCACAGCTTCGACGATGTTTCCGGACCCGGCCTCTCCCTTCGTTCGGATCATCGCGGCACCTTCTCCGATTCGACGCAGTGCTTCGCCAAGATTGCGAGCACCACACACGAACGGTACCTTGAACGCGTGTTTGTCTACGTGGTGTTCTTCGTCGGCGGGCGTCAACACTTCGCTTTCGTCGATGAAGTCTACGCCGAGAGCCTCGAGCACTTGAGCCTCCGCAAAATGACCAATACGCACTTTTGCCATCACCGGAATCGTCACTGCCGCCATGATCTCGCGGATTTTTCTGGGTGATGCCATGCGTGCGACTCCGCCTTCAGCTCGAATGTCGGCCGGAACTCGCTCGAGCGCCATAACTGCAACCGCACCCGCTTCCTGAGCGATGACCGCTTGCTCGCGATTGGTCACGTCCATGATCACCCCGCCCTTGAGCATCTCGGCCAGGCCTGTCTTCAGTCGAATTAGATTCTCTGGCATGTTCTACCTCACGCTTTCTAGTGGACCCTTTGCGGTCTTGCGCAACCTTGCATAAAACTCTGCGTGAAACCCGAATCGGTCTGTCAGCAATCGCGGGGACAACGATCCCTCGCTCAGCCAGTGTCGATTCATCCGTCACGCGCCACTACCAAGAATTATTTCACCGCGGCCACTGATCACTACGCCGCCTCCAACTCTCACCGCGGTCACTCTCTCGCTTTTTGTATCCAGATCGACTTCGATGTGGAGCTTGCTTGGACGCTTCATCTCGTAACCCTGCTCGCTCACAATTAAAGTCGTAGGCTTCAGATCTACCAGCTTGTGGCGAACCAGGTAGTAACCCAGCGGACCATTGGCAGATCCGGTAGCTGCGTCCTCATAAACTCCTGCAGCCGGCGCCGCAACTCGACAGTGGACAGTGCTCGAAGGCTCCACCGTCTCGCGCGTGAACACAAGAACGGTTTCAGCTCCGACCTCACTGCTGATTTGCCTGAGCGCCATCGCATCGATCTCGAGGCGCTTGACCGACGCGAGAGAATCGACCGGTACGATTAACACTTCGATCCCGTTGTAGATCGGCTCAACCGGCAGCTCCGTCGAGTCGATGCGGGACCGCTCCAGCCCCAGCGCTTTGGCGAGCCGTTCGGTGTCCTCAAACCTGCCGCGCACTTCGGGAAGCGGCTGACTCATTCGCGTGTGTCCCGGCTTTCCGTCCTTGATCGCGACGTCGACGTTGATTATCCCGACCCCAGTTTCGAGCTTGAGCTCGGTCGATGGCGACGATAGCCGCTTAAGACCCGTCGCAGCGATAACAAAACCCGTCCCTACTATTGGATGACCTGCAAACGGAAGCTCGTGGGCCGGAGTGAAGATTCTTACGCGATAGTCGCCGCCCTTTTCCGGAGGCAGCAAGAACGTCGTCTCCGAGTAATTCATCTCGCGAGCGATGTTCTGCATGGTGTCGGTATCCAACATCGATCCATCCGTGAACACCGCAAGCTGATTTCCGCCGAAATGACGATCGGTGAACACATCCGCGATGACAAAACTGTGATTGCTCATGCCATCCTCCGCTTGAGCACGCGGCTGAGGCGCTGAATTCCTTCGTCGATCCTCTCGGGTGTGCTGTTTGAAAAGTTCAGACGGATGAAGTTGTGTGGCGGATTCTCGGCGAAAAACGCCGCGCCCGGCACAAACGCCACGTTCTCATGCAGCGCCTCCGTCAGTACCTCTTCGCCACTGATCGCCTTAGGCAGCTCCACCCACAGAAAGAGTCCGCCCTCCGGTTTCGTAGACCTTGTGCCGCGCGGGAAGTGTTTTTCGATAGACGAGATCATCGCCTGCGATCGTTCACCATATACTTTTCGCAAGAGGGACACGTGCTCGTCGTACTCGAACTCCTGCAAGAGACGTGCAGCTGCGCGCTGCTCGATTGTCGATGTATGCAGATCCGCGCTCTGCTTTGCGATCACCAGCGCTTTTACGATCTCTTCCGCACCGCAGACCCAGCCGATGCGCATTCCCGGACTAATCGTCTTTGAGAACGTGCTGGCGTAGATAACCATTCCATCGCGATCGAGCGACGCCAGCGACGGCAGCGCCGTTCCACGATACCGCAGCTCCCCGTATGGATCGTCTTCCAGAATCGGCACTCGATACTTGCTCGCAAGCTCGACCAGGCGGCGGCGGCGCGCAAGCGACAACGTCGTGCCTTTTGGATTCTGAAAATCCGGAACGGCGTAGATGAGCTTCGGACGTGAGGTCCTCAGAGCCTTTTCAACCTGATCGACTCTCATGCCGTCATCGTCGCTTTCTACCGTCAAGAACTGCGCGCGATATACCCCGAACGTTTGCAGGGCCGCGACGTAAGTGGGATTCTCGACGATGACCGTGTCGCCCGAGTCCAGCAGAATTCTTCCGACAAGATCAATCCCCTGCTGAGAGCCGCTGGTTATAAGAGTGCGCTCGGCATGTGCCCTGATCCCTCTCGTGGTGAGGCGCGCGGCGATCCACTCGCGCAGAGGGAGCCACCCTTCGGTGGTGCTGTACTGCATTGCTGCCGAGCCGGACTCGGCAAACACCCGTGCGTGAGCGTGATTCAAAGCATCAATTGGAAACAATTCAGGTGCGGGCAAACCTCCAGCGAAGGAAATGATCTCAGGCCGTTCGGTGCACTTCAGTATTTCGCGTACCGCGGAGGATTTGATATGGCTCATCCGCGTCGCGAATCGATAGCCATCAGCTCGAGAAGCTTCTGCCGTCCTTGTTACCATCCGGTCCTCGTTTCTCTCGGGTTGCGAGCATAAGGTTTTGATTAGTACACCTCGTTGCGATGCGAGCGCTTGCGACTTGTCTACACAAGCGCCCTCAAGCTTGCCGTTCTGCGCGCCTTTGTCTTCCTGTTAACGCTCAACCGGTCTTTGATGATCGCTCCGAGGCGTTTCACGCCCTCTTCGATCTTCGCGGGGCTGGCCATCGTGAAGCACAGCCGCAGCGAATTGTGCCGCTGTACAGCGGTAAAGAAATGTTCTCCGGGGCTGAACACGACCCCGCGTTCAGCCGAGTGCATCAGCACTTCACCCGCAGTCAGTTGTTCAGGCAGGTTCACCCAAATCGCCATTCCGCCGAGCGGCTTGTTCCATCGCACTCCCGCGGGGAAATGCTTCTCCATCGCCCCAATCATCAGGTCACGACGCGTCGCGTACTCCTTCCTAACCTTGCGAATGTGTTTGGCCAAGAGTCCGTGACGCGAGAACTCGAAGATCGCCGCCTGGGTCAGGAGACTGGCGTGAAGATCCGAGTTCTGTTTTGCGATGTTCAAATGCTGGACGACGATGCGAGGCGCGGCTATCCATCCAACTCTGAGACCTGGAAAACCGACTTTTGAAAAACTGTTTATCGAGATTACAACGTCGTGCTGATCGAGGGCCTTGAGCGAGGGAAGCATCGGACCTTCGTAGTGAAGCTCGCGATAGATGTCGTCTTCGATTATCGGCACCCTGTAACGCACAGCAAGCTCCAGGAGCCTTCTTCGCGCGCTCAGGCTCATCGTCACCCCAGTTGGATTGTGAAAAGTGGGGACGGTGTAGATGAGTTTTGGCCTGCGCTGCATCAGCACGTCTTCAAGGACAGTCAAATCCATTCCGGCCGCGCTCACCGGTATCGTGGCGTAGCGGCTGCCGGTGGAGCAGAAGACGCTTATCGCACCGGGATACGTCGGTTCTTCTATTGCGATCTCGTCGCCTTCGCCCACCAGAATTCGGCGGATCAAATCGAGTGACTGCTGGCATCCGTTGGTTATCAGCACTTCGTCGGGTCTGACGTTGATGCCATCGCGAGCCATGTTCGAACAAAGAAACTCGAGAAGAGGTGCATAGCCACTTGTGGCACCGAGTTGCAGCAGAGCCTGTCCTTCTCTTCGGAGGACGCGATCTACGGAACGCCTGAAATCGTCAGTCGGAAACAGCGAAGACTCCGGCAAGCCATGTGCGAACGAAATGACATCGCGTTCGCTGGAGGAGTGCAGGAGCCCGCTCAGCCAGCGATCGCGCTGGACCGGCAACAGAATGGCGCTCCAATTCATCGGCGAAGGCTTCACCGGCGTAGACGAGGACGCAGCCGCGACAAGACTTGCGCCTGTGCTGGGAGCGGCTTCACTGCGCCTCGAGATACCTCTGACGAAAGCTCCCGCCATGATCGTCGTCGCCGAAGGAGCGGGCAGGGCTGAAACAAAAGTGCCTCGGCCGACCTGAGAGCTAATGAGCCCATCGGCCTCAAGCTCTGCATAAGCTGTAGTCACGGTGGTGCGGTGCACTTCGAGTCTTCGGGCGAGTTCTCGATTAGGGGGAAGTCGATCGCCGATCTTAAGGACGCCGCCGATCATTTTATTCCGGACGTGCGCGGCAATCTGTACATAAGCCGGAATCCGACTCTTCCGGTCGAGTTCGAGGTCATTGAACATCGCCGCGGCGTCTGACAATTGGCCCATAGTCATAGGCCAATTCTACTGTGATTTGCGTCGAAGTAAAGAGCCAATTACCGGCCAATCCCACCCGTCCAATTCAGGGGGGAGGACTGCAGGTTACGAAGAACCACAAGTGTAGTTCGACAGATCCAATGGCAAAGAGTTGACAGATCCAATGGCAAATCTGGCCCACAACTTCTCCATCGATTGCAGTCAAAACGAAAGCCCGCCGATCCGAAAGGGGATCGGCGGGCTTCCCAGAGCCTTCAGCTATTCAGTTAGCGGCTTCCCACTTATGATGACGCTGAGACTACACGCCGAGCGTCATCGCTTTTCAGAAGCTCTTTTGACCGGGCAATGGCCTCGTAGTGTGTTCCTGGTTTGATGGCCCGTTGACTCGGCCCTTTTACTGGACCTCCTCGTACAGCGCGGCCGCTACTGAGTCGTCCACCTTGGCTGCCTCGTGAAAGGCCCGTGTGCTCGCCTCAACTAATCTGGCGTTTTCCCTTGGCCGCTTTTCCCACGCCATATGCGCCAACTCAGATGGAGTCGCCGAGCGCCGAGCGACGTCACCATTCAAATCCTCTGGACCGGAAAAACTGTAAATCGCATTAACATCGACGACGAGCGCGTCTGCCCGCATAAGCTCTTCGTCGGTCGGTTCGTCGCTTTCGGACAGATCCCAAGCCCAAATCAAGCTTCCACCCTCACTCTTGAACAGGCGGACGCGAGTGTAGCAACCTGTATCGTCCTCGTCGCAGATCGACGACTCGCCAAGCAGCACGCCTTTAAATCGGAGAGGTTTGTTGCCGATACGAAATATGACCTTAGTAGATGCCGACATGCTTACATTCCTCCTTTGTTTCATCGGGCGCTCTTTTTCGGCGGCGCCGTTAACCGTTTCGCGGATCCTCCAACCGTCGGAACCCGTGGCTCCAGGAGGCCCGCAAGCGCAAGCACTATGCGACCGGCGACTCCAGATTGTCAACTTGAGGGGTGGTTGATGGCGGGCGGGTCGAGTAAGACTTGAGCAACTCTTGCACCCAAAAAATCAAAACAGAAGTGAAAACTTCGGAGTTATTATGGCGCACAGAGAGTGCGCGGACTGGCGGGTTTATGCGCATTTTGAATGGTTAGGATTAACGAGACAGTTACATTTCAAAGAGGTGGAAACGGCGACGGAGGAATTGGCCTATGACGAACGCAATTAAGAGAGCGACGCCACACAAGATCTTGTTTTTGTGCACGGGCAATTCTGCACGCAGCATCCTCGGTGAATACCTGATTCGGCGCATCGGAGGTAACCGCTTCGAGTCGTTTAGCGCCGGCACTGAGCCGACTGGGACAGTCAACCCATACGCTATTCGAGTCCTCAAGGATCTCTATCATATTGACGCTAGCGACGCGCGAAGCAAGTCGTGTGATGAGTTCCTGGGTCGTGTTCAGTTTGATTTTGTGATCACTGTTTGTGATAACGCCCGCGATAGCTGTCCGGTTTGGCGCGGTCAACCCATAGTTGCGCATTGGGGTGTTCCTGATCCGGCACTTGCAACAAGGGGCGATGAGCAGATATTTCGTGAGTTCAGACAGGCTGCTCTCCTGTTGCAGCGTCGCATCGAGCTGTTTTGCTCGTTGCCAATTGACAAGCTCGACAGGCTTAAACTTGCCGAGTTGACTCAGAACATAGGTCGTAAGAACATCGCGAGTAGTGACGCCTCGGCGTAGCCGCGGAGATCAGTTACGCCGCAGCGGCTGACCCTTTGCCAAAAAATTGAGGTAGCGGGGAGCATCACCACCGCTACCTCTACCTCTGCTTTCTTGACTTCGAGTCCTCTTCTTTGATCGGAGACTCAGTCCCCGATATTTCAATCCGAAAACCTGTTGCTGACGGTCTACGGTACTGCTTGAGTATTGGCGGTCGGGCTTATCTTTGAGATCGACGCGGTGCTGCTGCTTGCGACCCAAAGATTGGTACCGTCGAACACGACACCATAAGGAGCTCTCCCGACCGAGAAGGTCTTGATTACCGTTCCATCGCTCACCTGGATCTTGGACACGGTGCTGCTTCCGTTGTTCACGACCCAAATGAATGAACCGGCGAACGTCACGCCGGCTGGCCCATCCCCGACGGAGAACGTCCCAAGCGTAGTCCCGTCACTGGCCAGCTTACTCACCGTCTGGCTGAAAAAGTTTGCGACCCAGATGTTCGATCCGTCGCAAGCGATTCCGAACGGTCCCTTGCCAACCGCAAACGTTCCGAGGTTTGTTCCGTCGGTTGCGCTCAGTTTGGTGACGTTGTTGCTTTCACTGTTTGTCACCCAGATGTTCGTTCCATCTGAGGCGATGGCGATCGGCCTGGTGCCTACGTCGTAGGTACCGAGCGTGGTCCTGGTCCTGGCATTCACTTTGTTCACCGAGTTGCCCTTGCGGTTAGCGATCCAGACGTTGTTGCCGTCGTAGAACAGTCCGCCAGGACCCTCTCCGGTGGCGATCGTTCCGACTGATCCGCCGTTGCTGGATCGCAGAATCGTAACTGAGTTGCTCACGTAGTTGGCAACCCATACGTTTGATCCATCAAATGTCAGAGCGATGGGGCGGTTGCCGACCGCAAACGATCCGAGGACCGCGCCGTCGCTCGCTCTGACCTTTGTAACGGTGTTGCTGAACTGGTTTGCGACCCAGACGTTTGCTCCGTCAAAGACAATCGCCTCAGGTCCATCGCCGACGCCAAACGACCTGGTCTGTGCGGTGGTCACCTGACTGCCGGTCGCTTGCCCGATGACCCCGAAAGCCAGCCCGTTGATAGGCAATGTCAGAAGGATGAACAAGCTGCATTGCAAAAGACATCTTTTCATTTGCGTGCTCCTTTCTCGCCCAGCCGAGCGTTGGTCTTTGGGGGCCAGTCCACAAACAGGATTGACTCGACGATCCAACTCGCGTTGGCAAGTCCCGGACACGCCCCCCAGCGCTCAAGCGCCTCATTGCCGTATCGGACCATTCCAATGTGTTGTGATTTGTCGGCGTCGAGTTTGCGGTCGGGGTTGGTGAAACCAAGTTTTCGCCGCAGCGTTTCGATGTCTTTGGCTTCACCGGTCAGAAATGTCCAGCCAGGTTCGACGCCGTGCATCTTCGCGTACTCCTTCAGCGCTTTTGGCGAGTCCTGCTCAGGCTTGAGCGTGATCGAGTACATGAAGATGTCGCGACCGACACGTTTGCCCAGTGCCTTTTGGACCTTCACCAGGTTGGCGGTGATGCCCGGACAAACGCCGTCACAATCTGTAAACATCATGTTGATGGTGACGATCTTGTCTTTGACCAGGTCGTCGTAAAACCGGACCTTCCGGCCTTCGTGAGTTGTCAGGACGACGTTTGGAAAATATCGATCCCGAATCACGTCTCGCGATGACAAGGCGCCGGGGTTGAACTCGCGGTCGTAGCTCCGGGCCCCTGACCCAACAAAGGGGGCCGCCCCGAGCATCGCGATCAGTTCTCTTCGATTTGTGCTCTTCATGGATTGGCATCTCCTTTCTAGTCAGTGGCTCATGGCGTTTGTTTCGTGTCACCAACCGTAGCGAGGTCCCACCTCAGCATCATCGCGTGATCCTCGTGAATCGTGTTGTGACAGTGCATGGGGTAGCGACCCAGGAAGTCGCGGAAGCGGAAAAAGAGTTTGACTTCAGTATTGTGCTCCAGCCTGATCACGTCCTTTCGGCCTGTTTGAACAAGCGGTGAGTTCGTCGGAGGTGACCCATTGATCAGCAGCGTCTGGAACTCTTCGAAGTGAATGTGGATCGGGTGCTCCCAGCCGCCGGAGCTGTTTTGCAGTATCCACTGCTCGATCGAGTTCTGCTGCACCCTGAACCGGACCTGGTTACAATCAAAGAATTGTCCGTTTATCTGCCACTGGCCGTTGCCTCTCTCAAACTTGAAAGTCCGGGTGACTCGCACCGTCCCGGCAGTGCTCGGCAACGTGTAGTACTGAGGGTGAGTCGCGGGGTCAACGCTGTTATCGGCGACTGTTTGAAGATCAACTATGATCTTTAGCACACTGTCGCCCTGACCCGCAGCCTTGACGTTCCCGGTCGGTCCTCGCCCATCGGTTTGCTCCAATCGGTTTTCCAAAAACAGCGTCTTTCCCGCAAGCGGAGCAAAATCGATAATCACATCGGCTCGCTCTGCCACGCCGAGCCGCACGCTTTCCACGCTGACCGGGCTGGGCAGAAGATTGCCGTCGTTCGAAATCTGCCAAAACAGATTGTGTCCATTCAGGTTGGTGAGGTCGGTGAGGAAGAATTGATAAAAGCGCGACGGTCCGCCGTTGAGCCAGCGGAATCGATACCTCCGCGGGTGCACGTGCATCACCGGTTGAATCTTTCCGTTCACCAGGAACTTGTCTCCGAGGATGCCGTCCAGGTTGAACAGATCAAAGAACAGCAGCCCGGCCTGGTCAAAGCATCTGTCGGCAAAGATCATGTTGACGTCGAAATCCGGCACGCCGGTGGTGGGGTTCGGAACTCCCGGGAGCCTGAACCCGGTCGTCTCGTCTCCCGTGTCAAAAGAGTTGTAAAGGTTGAACATCCCAGCAAGTCCCTTGTAGACATTCTGAGACGTGAAGTCTACGCGATGGTCGTGGTACCAAAGCGAACTCATCGCTTCGTTTATGTCGCCGTTGGGCTGGTGCGTGGACGCAAAGCCGGCCAGCACGTTGGGATAGTACTGGTCGTAGAAAAACGCGTTGGCTATCGCCGGGTTCTGTGGGTTTGGAAAGTAATCACACGGAAATCCGTCGCTCTCGGAAGGCGTGTGACCATTGTGCAAGTGCGTGCTGACTTGATTGATACCAAATCCGCCGTTGTTGGCCGGCAGCGCATTAACGTTGCGGACTATGATGGGCTCTCCGTACCTGGCGATGTAGAGGGGGCCAGGTACCTTTCCGTCGAAGCCCCACAACGTTTGCACCGGCAAGCCCGCATGTACGCTTGTCTGAGTTTCTTGCTGGACTATCCGGTATTGCTTAGTCGGGGGAAACGGGCTGGTTACCACCTGATGGTCCCGCGTGCGGCCCTCGCCCGCCGCATTGTTGGGAGCAACAGTGGGGGTGGGCGTAAGCGGGGAGGTCTCAGGCTGCTTGACCTGCATCGGTGTGAAGGCCTCAGTGAACGCGGAAGTCGCCGGACTCTGGCAGATGTTGTCGTAATAGAATCCTGCCGAGTTGAGCGGTCTTGCGCTCAGGCCCTTCACCGGGATCAAGTAGCCGGCGCTGGTAAGCAGCCCCAGCTTCATCAGGTCTCGCCTGTTGAGCTGGGCGGCTACAATTTCTCGCCGGTTTTGCTGCGCCTGTTGAGCCTCTCTTTGCTTCCTCCTATTGATTCTTGAAATGTAAGCCATTCTGGTCCTCCTGAAGTTTCGAAAGAAACGGAAACCAAGACGGTCTCAGGTTGAGTGTTGGTTGAGTCACACAAACATTCCGGAAGGTTCCAAGGCCAAAGGTTGGTGATCCGCACCACGCGCCGGTTGTCATGTGCTCACGTCCTTTGGTGAGCAAGCAGCGGGAATGTCCGTGCGTGCTGGCCTAAGTGTTGATACTTGAATGGATGCGACCGTGCTGCGGTCGTGAAGTCTATTACAGTGAGAGAGTGGTGTCAATGTTACCGGTCCTCCGGCGCCGTACTGGTGTGGTTGTGGCTGAGTGAATCGGCGCAGTAGGTTTCGGGTTTCGGGTTCGTTTAATTCAGTATCAATCTTCTATTAAACGAAAACCCTCTAACGATTTTAGAGCCGCCAATCTAAGAAACCCGAAACCCTGAACCCGAAACCCGAAACCTCTGCGGGGGACAGCGCTGATTGACGCAGTCACAACCAAACCAGAACAGTCGGTGTGCCCTCTGACGAATCCCACCAAGATCTGATAACTTACATTCGAGTTATCAAGGGCCAATCGATATGTCGAACAAATCAGATCAAGAGCTGCTTGAGGCACTGCTGGACTCCTGGGACCGGAACAACACGATCCTGGTCAATCTGCTGAAGGCGTTGCCTGAGGCTGGGCTTCAAGCCCGAGCGATCGAGAGCGGGCCATCCGTAGCGGAGCTGTTCACTCACATTCACTTTGTGCGACTTATCTTTGTCTTAGAGGATGCGCCGGAGTTCGCGAGGGACCTGCCCGATGAAGAGTGGGTGGTCGAGTACGATCGCAGCCGCATCGCAGAGATGCTGAACGAGAGCGCCAACGCGGTACGAGTGGCCGTAAAGAGCAGGGTGGAGACGGGCCGCCAGATGGACGTTCACTACGACCACCCGATTCTCATGCTCCAGCACATGATCTGGCACGAGGGTTACCATCACGGCCAGATAAAACTGGCTCTCAAGATAGCGGGCCGGCCTTTGAGCGACGAAGATGCCGGGCCAGTCACGTGGAGCGTCTGGATGAAGAAAAAGCGATCTAGTCTTTCTGCTTGAAGGCTGAGATGAATTCAATCTTTGAAGCGGTTATCCGGGGGCCTAACGAAGTCAACCTATTGAAGATCGTTAGACTCTGAGCGTTCGTGCTTATTCAATTGCGTCCTTGGCTCGGCGCTCGTTTTGAGTACTGACAACAGGGAGAGGCTGAGCAAATCGATGACTGAGTTTGTTGACCGGGATAACATTTGCGCACGATTCAATAACATCAACTGGCACGACTCCAAACTAGTTGCGAGCAATCCTGAGGGCACAGGAAAGTGGCCCTCCTACGGCGCCGGTCGGAGAAATAGTCCGACTCCCCCCTAGCCCGCGCGGCGGGCGACAGCATGTAGCCCCCGGTGAGGCCGCGAACCGGGGGCAAGATGACCAACGAAGACCGGAGCCCGCGCAGCGGGCGACAGAACGCTATCCCCCGGGTGAGTCCGCGAACCGGGGGCAGTGATTAGCCTCGCTGGCCCCAGGAGTCGAACGCCTCAGCTTTGTTGGACCGTGGACGCTGATCCCGCGGTTGCGGACTCATCTGGGGGATAGCGCTCTGTCGCCCGCTACCCGGGCTCCGGTTTTTGTTGGTCATCTTCGCCCCCGGTTCGCGGACTCGCCCGGGGATACCGTTCAGACTCCCCCTGCCCTGGGCTCGTGCCCTTTCTTGTGTCTTTATCCCCGGTTCACGGACTCATCCGGGGCTACATTTGACGCCCGCTACTCGGGCTCCGGCCTTTTGTTGGTCATCTTCGCCCCCGGTTCGCGGACTCACCGGGGGATAGCGTTCTGCCGCCCGCTACGCGGGCTCCGGTTCTTGTTGGTCATCTTCACCCCGGTTCGCGGCCTCACCGGGGGCTACATGCTGTCGCCCGCTACTCGGGCTCCGGGCTTTTGTTGGTCATCTTCGCCCCCGGTTCGCGGGCTCGCCCGGGGATACCGTTCAAACGCCCGCTGCCCTGGGCTCGTGCCCTTTCTTGTGTCTTTATCCCCGGTTCACGGACTCATCCGGGGCTACATTTGACGCCCGCTACGCGGGCTCGCATCCACTAGTCGGCTTTTCACGTTGATGTGATTGATAGTTTCCAATATCAAGTCGATTCAATGTGAAGATAGGTTGTTCACCACATCAGGAAGGAATTGACGAGGTCGTTCTAATTAATAGAAGGCGAGTCCACAACGGACTCGCCTTCGTGAACACAGCTCTTCTTAAGTTTACTGTCCCCTCGTCTGTATTGACCGCTGTGTTCCGGTGGCGATCCAACGTCCCAGAGCCCCGGCGGGAGTCTGGATCCGGATCAGAAAGAGCGGGTTTGAACACGTAGCAGGAATGTTGTCGATCTGGCCCGAAAAGACCGCGTTACCTTGCGCGTCAAGAGGGACAGGCGGCGTATCAAAGGTGCCTTCCGTGTCCTGACCGGCATCGCACACCAGGCAACCTGTGACAGCGGTGATCGGACCCGGCGTCCCACTGAAAACCGTCCCGACGATTGATAGCCCCTCAACATCAAAAGATGTCGCTCCGGTTCTGAGGTTCACCTTAGCGTGACCGCCTTGGGTTGTCCACGGAAACGTTCCGGCGTGGACGTTTCCAACCGGGTTATCCACGTTGATAGCTGTAGTCACACCGACCACATTATTCCAGCGCACGACGGTACGGTCCCTGTTCTGTGCGAATGATGCTGAAGCAATCAACAACACTCCAATCATCAGCGATACTATTTTAGTTTTGTTCCTCATTCGTCTGTTCTCATCCTTTCAAGTCGAAAATCCAATTTAGATAAGCCGGAGCTGGTTACTTCGATTGGCCCGGCAACGATGACAGAGTACAGGGATGCGGAATGCAACGGGTGACCGCTCGGTGACGTGTCGGTGACGTTTCGGTTCCGCTTCCGGATTCGCCGCGAAAAACCCGAGATCACCCGCTTAAACCGACATTCTTGAACTTCACTCTCTCTGGCGAGGTGTCCCAAACCGCTGGATCAGGGGTTCAATGTACAGATAGACTGAGTTCCTCTTTTGAAGCCGCAACCACCGCAGGTGGAGAAATGAAGCGATTCCACTCATTTCGGCTTGATACCGTCAATCAATGTCTTTGGCGCGGCGAGCATCGTGTGCCAATCACCCCAAAAGCATTTGATGTGCTGCGCTACTTAGTCGAACACCCGGGCCGGCTTGTTACCCAGGAGGAGATTCTTGAGGCTTTATGGCCGGGAACGTATGTTAACCAGGAAGTCATCAAGAAACACATTCTGGGAATTCGAAAAGTTCTGGGCGACCGCCACGATGAGCCTGTCTTCATAGAGACTCTCCCGAGGCGCGGCTACCAGTTTGTCGCTCAGGTAACCGACGAAGTGTCTGCCGCACCGTCGGGCGTAGCTTCGGCTCCTGAGAATGTGATGGTTGGCCGCGAAACCGCCCTTTCATCGCTCGATCGGGCTCTCGATCAATCGTTATCCGGTCAGAGGCAAGTAGTGTTTGTTACGGGAGAGGCTGGTATCGGCAAGACCACGCTTGTTGATGCGTTTCATCAAAGGGCCACGAGGCACACGAACCTGCGCATAGCTCTCGGCCAGTGCGTCGAGGGTTTCGGGGGTAAAGAAGCCTACTATCCTATGCTGGAAGCTCTCGGTCAGTTGTCTTCTGGTGCCCCCGGCAACCCAATCGTCCAGACCTTGGCCACACAGGCGCCCACCTGGCTCATTCAGTTTGCATCACTTGTGAAGCCAGAACAGAAAGAGGAACTGCAGCGCGAAATACTCGGAGCCACGCGAGACCGCATGCTGCGCGAGATCTGCGAAGCGTTGGAAACTCTGACATCGGAGCATCCTCTGGTTCTAATCTTCGAGGATCTCCACTGGTGTGATCCCTCAACGCTGGATTTGATCTCCGCGCTAGCGCGCCGCCGCGCGGCAGCCAGGCTCCTGCTTGTTTGTACTTATCGGCCGTTGGATGTGGCCCTTTCTCAGAGTCCGCTAAGGGGTCTCAAACAGGATTTGCAGGTTCATCGCTTGTGCGAAGAGATAACTCTGGAGCGCCTGACAGAATCTGACATCGCCCAGTACCTGGCTACTGAATTCTCCGTTAGCAACCTTCCGTCCGACCTCGCGAACTTGATTTACCGGCACTCCGCTGGGAATGCGTTGTTCATGGTGGCTATCGTGCAGGACATGCTGAAGAAAGGCTTGATCGTCCGGGACGATGGAGTTTGGAGACTCGCGACGCCTTTGCATGAGTTAGATCCAGGCGTACCGGAGACGCTGCAACACATGATCGAGGTCCAGTTCGACCAATTGAGTGCTGAGGAACAACGCATTCTGAAAAGCGCCAGCGTCGCCGGAGAGCGATTCTCTGTCTGGAGCATCAGCAGCATGTTGGACGTGGCAACTGGTCAAATCGAAGACCTATTCGAAGGTCTCGCTGAGCGGCAACAGTTCATAAAAACAATCGGAATACAAGAACTCGCGAACGGTTCTCTTTCGCCCAATTACGAATTCCGTCACGCTCTCTACCGACAAGTGATCTATGGTCGACTCTCAGACCTGAGTCGATCCAGACGACACCGCGAGATGGGTGAGCGCCTTAAGTCCCTCGGCACTAGTCCCAAGCGGGAGAGAGAACTCGCCTCCGAACTGGCCTTGCATTTTGAAAAGGGCCGCGACTATGAACAGGCCATACGCTATCTCATGCTTTCCGCGGAAAATGTAGCTGGGCGCTTCGCTTACCGGGATGCGATTCAAGTTTTGCAACACGCGGTCAAACTTGTACCAAGAGCTGCCTTGAATGTCGCTGCCCAACTAGAGATTCAGGTGTTCGAACTCATCGGCGATGCTTATTACGCGCTCGGTGCTATGGACGAGTGCGCGAAGGCTTACGCAGCCGGAGCAGCGCGAGCAGCCGATGCCGATCTTAGAGAGCTTCAAGTGGGCCAACTGATTTCTCTGATGCGGCCGTTTGGCTTGATCGATCCGGAACAGGGAATCGCGGCTATCGATGAAGCTGCTGAAATCAGCCGGGGTCTCAACGATCCTTTGCTGGTTGCACGCACAGAAATGTTGGCAGCCGGGTCTCGCCTGCTATACGAGACTTGGCGCAAGGAAGATGCGGACCTCCTGGCCTCGGCAAATCAGAGAATTCGTGAGCTCGACGATTCAAGCGGTCCAGCTTATCACCGGATGATCTATGCCTACGTTCAGGCGCTTCAGGGCAACTATCGGGAGGCTCTCGATATTTTTGAGGCGTTCATTCCAAAAATCGATGGGGCGTCCAGCCTGATGGTGTACTTGTTTGCCGTCGCTGGGGAGACCGTAGCCCTACTCTACCTTGGCCGGTTTGGAGAGGTATTGCGGATTGTCCGGGCTGAGAGAGAAATGGCCGAGAAGAACGGCAACGATCCGTGGCTTTTCAACTTCCGCGAGGCGTGGTTGCGCACGCTTTGCCTGGACTTCGATGGAGCTCGCCGGATATGCGAGTTTATCGTTCGACCCGGCGCTGAATATCCGACGGGGCAACCGGAGACGATTGCTCGAGTCGCCGCCGGCTACGCCGAACTTGATCGAGGAAATTACGATCAGGCCATGGCAAACTTCAGGCAGGTAGGCGACCCTGAGGTCACCCCAAAGTTCTTCCTGCATTGGGCGTGGCGCATCAGAGCTCAGCTTGGATTGAGCGAGGCATGGTTACTATCCGGAGATTTGGAAAATGCTCGAAGAGAAGGTGACATTGCTCTCAAGGATGCGTTCTCAACCGCTGAACCCAATTTGCAAGCGCTGGCTTGGGAGGTAAAGGCGCGCATTGCAAGTGCTGAACAAGATTCGAAGGGAGCCCGGGAATGCATCGAGCAAGGACTCGGGATAGTGAAGCAGTTTGAGATCCCGGTTACGGCTTGGCGGATTCAGGCTACGGCGTGGGAGCTGTACTTGCAGACGATGGATGACAAATTGGCCGAAACCCATCGTGCGTCTGCGGAAGCGAACATCCTCACCATCGCGAATTCGTTCGCTCCTGACGAGCCGCTAAGAAAAACATTTCTTGAAGCAGCTCCTGTTCGTCGAATTCTTACCGACGGACAAAGCCACTGCTATCTGAGTTGAGTGAATAGAACCGCAAATTGCGCGGCTGACCATTCAAGCTCCAAAAAACTCGAGTAGATTCATATTTATTTCCGACTACAGATCACGAAAGACCAATACGATGCAGCAACGGATCGAACCTGGCATCGGATCTGAGAGAGTTGAACACCGGCTCCACCTTCAGAAAAATGAGCCAACTAGCGCGTTCGTCATAAGCCCGCTCAAGCCACTCGAACGCACGATCTTTGTCGCCAATCCCTGCGTATGCGACTGCCAGAGTGTAAGCGGACACATAAGACGTCTTGGACATTTCACTCAACCGATTGACGCCAGCCATCGCATCTGACTTCATGCCCGATGCGGCATAGGCCCGCGTCAAAGACGCAAGCATCAATGGATTCTCTCCAAAAATCTCTGCTGACCTTTGAACTCGGCGATAGCCTCTTTGTGCATTCCTTTCTCATCGTAAGCACAACCCAGGAACACATGCGCCTGGGCATAGTTTGGCTCCATCTCGACCAGGAATATAGATTACCTAAGTTCTCGGCAGTGCTGCCTACGCCTGAGACCTCAGGAGATTTTGAGGAGATGTGCCTGGCCGCCGGCGAGAGTGCCGGACTCACAAACGAGATCAAACCGGCAGGCGAAATCGTTCGCGATATGATGAATCAAGCGATGGGCATCATTGGTGACCGTCCCCTCCGTTAAAGCACCAACCGAACTGAGCTTCACCCAAAGGCCGGTGAGATGAGGGGATGAGGAGATGAGGAGATGAGGGAGGACGGTTTGGGGTTTCGGGTTTAGGGTTCGTCAGATAGAGACTCGGATGGCGAGCAATGCTCGACGAAAGGGTATTGAATCAAACGAACGCGAAACCCTAAACCCTAAACCCTCCTCATCTCCTCATCTCAGCGGCCTCTGCGTGAAACCCATGTCACTGCACTTTGACGCTCTACCTTCGCTTATGTACGATGCGCTTGATCCCATTCTCAAAACTGGCAAAGGTATAGGCGATGAAACCAACTCTACGCTTTGTGACATTGTGTCTTGCGCTATTGGCGATTTGGCCTTCAACGGCGGCTTACGTTCAGACCTCAAACTCTGACAGGTGGGTCGACTATGTTTCGGGCGAATATGACATCCTGCCGAATCTCACCTATGCAATCGCTAATAACACCGAGTTGAAGCTCGATCTCTACTTGCCCAGGAAGCGGAGCAGTCCTGTGCCGGCATTGATGCTCTTTCATGGAGGCGGCTGGGTAGACGGACAAAAAGAACGAAATATTCTGCAGCTTCTGCCATATCTGTCGTTGGGGTGGGCAGTGATGAACGTCGAATATCGCATGGCGCGCAATTCTCCAGCGCCGGCTGCGGTTGAGGATTGCAGGTGCGCGTTGCGATGGGTGAGCTATCACGCGAAGGAGTACGGGTTTGATCTTTCGAAAGTTGTGTTGACTGGAGGGTCAGCCGGCGGCCACCTGGCTCTCATTACAGGTATGTTGCCGCCAAACTCTGTTTTTGATCGCCAGTGTCCGACCAACGCCAGCACACGCTGGAGAGAAGGTACCGAGCCGCAGGTCAAGATAGCAGCAATCGTGAACTGGTTCGGTATCACGGATGTAGCCGAACTGATCGAGGGACCGAATGCAAAGCACTACGCCATGGAATGGTTCGGAAGTATGAGCAATCGCGCCGATCTGGCGCGTCAGGTGTCGCCGATCAATTATGTTCGGGACGGCTTGCCTCCGATAATCACGATTCACGGAGACGGTGACGAAATCGTGCCGTACGACCAGGCCGTGCGACTACACGCGGCTTTGAGCAAGAGCGGCGTGCCGAATGAGCTTGTGACGATTCACGGAGCCAACCATGGCGGGTTCAGCAGAGAAGCGCTCGTTTCCAGTTTTGCAAAAGTCAGAGAGTTTCTGCGAAAGAACAAAGTTCTGCAGTCGGAATGAGCGTCCGGTATGAGCGGGGATGATCAATGATTATTGGTCTTGCGTCGCCTTCTGTAGCTGTCTCATTGGATGACGGTCTTGAAAAGATCAAGCGGCTCGTGTCCGAGGCTTCAGCACAGGGCGCCCAGATCGTGTGCTTTCCCGAAGCTTATTTGCCAGGCTTGAGAGGGCAGGATTTTGAAGTATTCAGCTTTGACGAGACAGCTCAGCAGCACGCGCTGAAAGCGGTATCGCAATATTCTCGCACGTACAAAATTGCCACGATTCTCGGGATGGAAAACCTCACGAAGGAGGGTCGTCAGGTTGCGGCTTTTGTGATTGACACCCACGGCGAGCTGCAAGGATTCCAGACCAAGAATCAACTTGATCCGACTGAAGACCGCTTTTACGTGCCCGGACGTACTCGTCAGGTCTTCGAGGTCAATGGTGTGAAGTTCGGCATAGCGATTTGTCATGAGGGTTGGCGATATCCTGAGACTGTGCGGTGGGCGGCAGTGCGTGGCGCAAAGATTGTTTTTCACCCTCAACATACTGGGAGCGAGCTTCAGGGTGTCAGGCTGACGCAGTGGGGCTCTGACAAAGCGCCTTACTACGAGAAGGCGATGATGATGCGAAGCATTGAGAACACGATTTACTTTGCGAGTGTGAACTATGCTCTGCGTTTTCAGGAATCGGCTACGAGTCTGATTGATCCATCGGGACAGTGCCAGGCTTACTTGCCCTATGGCAAGGAAGCGGTATTGGTTGAGGAGATCGATATCGGCAAAGCGACGGGTCTTCTAGCGAGTAGATACGCTGCGGAGAGGTATTAGACGAAGTGGCGACGCGGAGAGGAGTGACGCGGAGAGGAGGGAGGAGGGACAGGGGACGCGGAGACGCGGTGATCGCAAAAGTTGGGCTGGCACTGCAGAGCTCAGCTACTCAGATCGCCCCTTCGCCCTTTCTTCCCTTCGCTCCTCTCCGCGTCCCTCCTCTCCGCGTCGCCCCTTCGCCTCTTCGGCTCATCAACTCAATCAAGTACTCCGATGGTGAGCTGGCGCAGACGATCGGGGTCGGCGATCACTTCGGCGTTCACGATCTTGTCTCCGACTATCGTGAATTTCAAAACGCGGAATAGGCGGCCGCGCGGAGCAACGACCACGCCCACCGTTCCGTCGACCAGAGCTGTCTGGGTGAAGCGCGCACCTCGTGCGAAAGCAATCGCGCCCTTCGCCCAGTTGCGAGCGCCGCGAACCTCCGTCGGCGCGCCCAGAGCAACTGCGCTCGAGTCGATTCTCACAACCACGTCTGGGTCGAGCACCGCAACGAGCCCCTCGAAATCCGCGGCTCGCAATGCAGCAAGGAATGAGTCGGCAACTTTTCTCTGACGCTTGAGATCCGCTTGTGGAATCGACCCCGGACCACGAACCCTCCGTCTCGCCCGGCTTGCGAGCTGTCTCGTCGCAGCCGCGGTACGACCCACGATTTCTCCAATCTCTTCGAACGAGAGCGCAAATAAGTCGTGCAACACGAATGCAAGTCTCTCGGCCGGATTCAGTGTGTCGAGCACGACAAGCAAAGCAAGACCGACTGAATCCGCCATAACTGCTTCTCGCTCCGGATCGCCTGGACCTTCGCCGCTTGCAATCGATCTTGCTAAATTGGAATCGAGCGGTTCCTCCGATCGAGACTTGCGAGACCGCAGCATGTCCAGACACACTCGCGCGACGACAGTGGTAAGCCATCCGCCAAGGTTCTCGATTGCGCCGGCGTCCGAACGGCTGAGCCGGAGCCACGACTCCTGAACAGCATCTTCGGCTTCGCTCATAGAGCCCAACATTCGATAAGCAACCGCCCTCAGATGAGAGCGACTCTCTTCAAAGCGCTCAGCTAGAAAATCCTTTTCATTCATCAGTCACATCTCCGATGCACGTTCCGTCATACGATTGACGGTTCAAACTTAGCGGTTGTGACGCCCAGAGTGATAACTGACGGCGATTCACTTGCGTCGCAAAACTTGATTCGCAGAAGCCTGGTGAGACACCGACGTCGCACGAACTAGATGGCACCAATGTAACAGCGGAATATTAAGATCACTTGAAGGAGAGCAAACATGCAAGCACGAATGAAAAACCCCGTTGAAATCCTGCCGGATGTGATGAAAGCGTTGCAGGCGCTCGGCACTGCAGCGGAAAACGCAGGCGTACCGCCTGAGACGCTCGGACTTGTTCACTTGCGAGCGAGCCAGATCAATGGCTGCAGCGTGTGCGTCGACATGCATCCTCGCTTCATGAAGCAGCAGGGCGAGACCGATGAGCGTCTGATTGCGGTGGCAGCATGGCGCGATGCGCCTTATTTCACTGACGCAGAACGGGCGGCGCTCGCGTTGACCGAAGCGGTTACACGGATCAGCGACAAAGAGAATCCGGTGCCGGACGAGCTTTGGGAGGAAGCGAGACGCCACTACGACGAACGCGGACTGTCAGCCCTTCTAGTAGCGATCGCGACGATTAACGTGTGGAACCGATTTAACGTCGCGACTCGTCAGGTTGCGGGTGAGTGGTTGAAGTCCGCCGAGGCGCGCAAATGGCTGGAAAGCAGACAAGCCGCGCACTGAGTGCGCGCGAGTCACAAAAATGCAAAAGGTGCGCAGGCGAAGGGCAGATTGATCGCGTCTGTCAGGCATCCGGACGGCAACGAGTCGGCTTGATTCCTTCGTAAGCGGACCTCGCTATCGCAACTCCCGCAGAGACGCAAGCGCAGGGTTCAAAGTTTGAACCCTTCAGCTTGCGTCTTTGCGCTTGTATTCTCGATCGGACAATTCGACGGGCAACAGACCCATGGGAGGGTTCTGTTCCGACCGTCGTTGCGCACCGGACTATCGCGCTCAGATGTGATAGACTAACAGCGACTCTTGGGTCTGACCTCTTGAATCGAACGCGACGACGGATCCGATATCCGACGATGTCGCAGTCTCTTTCTCAGAACGCATTACCGTAAGGAATACATTTATGCCACTCATCGATACGAACGGTCTCGAAACCGGTGAGCGTCTTCCAGGATGGAAGGGGCGCACCTTCAGCTCGGAAAAAATGACTTTCGCGCACTTCACGTTCGAAGCCGGCTCGCGAATTCATGAGCACTCGCACCCGAATGAGGAGGTGTGGACAGTAATCGAAGGCGAGCTGGAGGTGAGCGTGGGTGGTGATTCGATGGTCGCCAAGCCCGGGTTCGTAGCTATCGTGCCGCCCAACACCGCACACTCGGTGACAGCGCTCACTAATGGAAAAGCGATCGTTGCCGACTGCCCGGTGCGAACGGATGCGAGCGGCGGTCAGCGCGGTGTAGTCCGGGTTCAGATCGACAATCCGATTTCGCTGTCGCAAGAGATAGCCCAGAGCGACATTCAGATTCCCTTCCGGCTGAGTAACTCGGGGAAGACTCGTGCAGTCGTTAGAGAGGTACGGGTCGAGAGCAACATCGATAAGTCACTGCCTCCTCCAACGACCACCGAGATTCCAGAAGGTGACCTGCCGACCTACTGCGCGCTGGAAGCCAATCAAGAGTACTCGGGTACGATATGGCATCCCGGCTTGGCGCCCGAGGAGTCAAAGCAACTGATGGAAGGGCAACTGGTCTTTTATATTAAGGGCGCAGTTTTTTACGATGACGATTTTGGCCACCGGCAACACTCAACCTTCTGTCGAGTTTACGATCCTGCTGCGTTTGATCGAAGGGGCGGCTTCGTGGAGCCTGACCGGCCGGGCTACAACTACGGATCGTGAGAAAGTCTGAGTTCCGTTGGAGCTTCCATAATACCCGATCGGGTATTGAGAGGCGCGCAGCGAGATCGGCTCACCGCACTATTCGTGCAGACACCCCGGGAAAATCCTGATTGACTGCCATTGTACTCGTACAGTACAACGGGGACATCATAGGCATTGAGTAGTTCAGGGCCGAGGGTGGGCGGCCCTTCTTATCGTGCTTCTTGAGCCTCGCAACACACCGCGCTAAGAGTCGTCGACAGAGATGAACAATGTGCCGACATTGTTGGTGAACTGCGCTACTTGTAAGGGCTCCGGTCTTGACGCGCGGGGAGGTCAGTGTGCGCCTTGCACCGGAGTGGGCACAGTTCGAGTGGCCAAGCCAGCTATTCGTTGTCCCAGATGTCTGGGCACAGGCAAAGCACCGACGGCAATCACCGACGCCCTAGATGTGACAAGCGGGTACTGCCCAGTTTGCCTTGGTCGAGGTTGGGCGCTGGTGGTGTAGCTTCCAAGCGTTCGCGCAACCCTAACTCCGACTTTTCTGCTTGCAATCAATCATGAACATGAATATAGATTCATGTCATGAATAAACGTCTGCTGCTATACGGAATCGGAATGTGGCTGAGCGGTACCGCGGTTCTGAGGCTCGCCGGCGAACGACTCCTGCACCCGGGCAACTGGAAAAGCATCCTCATTCTGTTCGGCCTCAGCTTTGTCCTGACTGGCTGGCTGGTGCGCCGGTTGTGCGGCGGCCTGCCCCAGGAGCGCGTGTTCGGCGGAGCGATCTCGCTCGTCCTGCCAACTCTACTGTTCGATCCTTTCTCGAGTGCATTCTTCACGCTGGTTTTCCCCAATATCGATCCCAATGCCGCAGGCTTGTTCGGGGGTTGGATGCTCTGTTGTTGTGGCGGCGCGCTAGCCGGTGCACTGTTGCCCCGAAGGAGGCTGCCATCGCAGTAGGAAAGAGGCCGAACCTGCTTGCACGTGAAGACCTCCTACCCAGGCCCAGTCAGCGACGCAGTGTCGACCGGCGCGCGCGGCTTGAGGCGGCTGCTCTGGCGCTATTTGGTGAGCGAGGATACGAGCGTACTTCGATCAACGATATTGCTCGCCGCGCCGGTCTTCCGGTCGGCAGCTTCTATCAACATTTTCGTTCCAAGCGGCAGCTTCTACTTTGTCTGATGGACGAGTTGCTGGAGAAACTCAGCCGGATTGAGTTTCAACCTGGCTCCGGAGCAAACGTGCGAACCGTAATACGAGACCTGTTGACTCAGGCGTTCTCTCAGGACCTGCATTACCTCGGTGCACATCGTGCTTGGGAGGAGGCGGCGCTATCTGATGTCGATCTAGCGCGAAAGCAGTCGAGGATTCACGCCTGGACCACGTCTCGCGTGCAGGCGGTATTTGAACGATTTCAACAACTGCCAGGTGCGAGATCGCGGGTCGATCTAACGGGGCTGGCGCAGGCAATGGACAGCTTCTTTTGGAGCATGCTCGGTCAAGCAGCACGCAATCCCAGAAAGGATCTGAGTCGGGCGATCGATTCCGCCACACATCTGATTTATCACGCGTTATTTGAGGACAAGCGCTGATTCTGTTTTCGCATTGTTGGAGCTTCTTCGAGAGCCGAGCCTGCTTTCAAAGCTTCTGGAGCTCATCTAAAAAAAACTAATGAGGAACAGATCCGAGCAGTACTAATCACCTTGCACAATGCCGGGAAGATCAATCAGAATCCCTTCGCACACTCATAAAACCTCTCGCTCGGTTCGTACGAATACATTTCAACGACAACCGCCAAGCGTCAGGTACACAGAGGATTCAATGAAAAAACAAGCGATCACCCCATTGCTGCAGATCGTATTCATCGTCGCAGTGGTGATGCCGGCGGCCCCGGCGATGACTCGGATGGCGCGGATTCAACCGCCGCCGGTCGCCAAGAAAGTGCCGCACGTCACTCAGATTCATGGATACACGCTCAAGGACGACTACTTCTGGCTTCGAGAAAAGTCGAATCCGGAAGTCATCAAGTATCTGGAGGCCGAGAACGCCTACACCGACGAGGTCATGAAGCCGACTAACGACCTGCAGGACGCGCTATATAAGGAAATGCTCGGTCACATCAAGCAGACGGACATGAGCGTTCCGTCGCGGATCGGCGAATACTACTACTACTCGCGGACAGAAGAGGGCAAACAGTACCCGTACTTGTGTCGAAAGAAGGGAAACCTCGAGGCTAAGGAGCAGCTAATACTGGATTGCAACAAGCTGGCGGAAGGCAACAGCTTTTTAGCGATAGGCGCCTACGAAGTCAGCAATGACGGCAACTGGCTCGCTTACTCCACGGATAGGACCGGCTATCGCCAGTACACTCTGTTCGTCAAGAATCTGATTACCGGCGAAATGTCGGGCGAAAAAATCGAGCGAACAGGTTCGGTGGTGTGGGCAAGCGACAACAAGACGATCTTCTATACGACCGAAGATCCGGTCTCAAAAAGAAGAGACAAATTCTGGCGTCACGTTGTCGGTACTGACAAAAGCGACTTGCTCTACGAAGAGAAAAACGAGCTGTTCGATGTTGGGGCCGGGCGATCGCTCGACAAGAAGATGATCTTTCTCGCGTCCTACGCCAAGACTTCCAAAGAAGTTCGCTATCTGCGGGCGGAGAATCCCACCGGCGAGTTCAAGGTTGTACTTCCACGCCAGGACCGACACGAGTACGACGTCGACTACTACGACGGTCTGTTCTACATAACCACGAACAAGGATGCGAAGAACTTTAAAGTAGTCACCGCGCCGGTCGACGATCCATCGGAGAAGAACTGGAAGACGTTCATCCCGCACAATCCGAAGGTGAAGATCGACGGATTGATCACATTCGTGAATCACCTGGTGGTTGCGGAGAAGGAAGGCGGTCTCGACTATCTGCGAGTGATTGACATGAAGACCGGCCAGTCTCATCGGGTGGCGATGGATGAGACGGATTATGCGTTGTTTCCGAGTGGAAATCCCGAATACAACACGACCACGCTACGGTACAACTATCAATCGATGGTGACTCCGGCCACGATCTATGACTACGACATGAACACGCGCCAGCGAAAGCTACTCAAGCAGCAGGAGGTGCTTGGCGGTTACGAGGCGAAGAACTACGAGGCGAAGCGGATTTGGTCGGTATCGCGCGACGGGACAAAGGTTCCCGTGTCGCTTGTCTACAGGAAGGGCGTCAAGCTGGACGGAACCGCCCCGATGTTGCTCTACGCTTACGGCTCATATGGTTTTTCGATGTCTCCTACGTTTTCTTCATCGAGGCTTGCGCTTCTGGATCGCGGCGTGATCTACGCGATTGCGTACATTCGCGGAGGTGGCGAGCTTGGCGAGGAGTGGCGGGAACAAGGTCGAATGATGAACAAGTTGAATACGTTTTACGACTTCATCGACGCGGCCGAGTACCTGGTTAAGAACAAGTACACCTCAAGCGACCGGTTGGTGATCGAAGGTGGAAGCGCCGGAGGCCTGCTGATGGGAGCCGTCACCAACATGCGCCCCGATCTGTTCAAAGCGGTAGTCGCCGAAGTTCCGTTCGTTGATGTCATGAACACGATGCTGGATGCATCGCTGCCGCTGACTACGAGTGAATACATCGAGTGGGGAAATCCTAACGAGAAGCCCGAGTTCGATTACATGATCAAGTATTCACCTTACGACAACGTAGCGGCGAAGAAGTATCCATCGCTGCTGGTCAAGGTGTCTTTGAACGACAGTCAGGTGCCGTACTGGGAAGGGAGCAAGTTCGTGGCAAAGCTCCGTGCGACCAAAACCGATTCGAACCCGTTGCTGCTGAAGGTGAACATGGGTGCGGGGCATGGAGGCTCATCGGGACGCTACGACGCGCTGAAAGAGGTGGCATTTAACTACGCGTTCATGCTTTGGCAGATGGGAATCACGAAGGGTTCTGACACAGTGCAATAGGGAAGTGCTGAGTGCTGAGTTCCGAGTGCGAACCCCGAAGGGATTGCAGAGGGCGTGTTGGATACGGAACGCAGCACATCTTCTGCAACCCCTTCGGGGTTGGATTCAGAATCGTTCTGTACCCAGGGTAGCCGAGGACGGCAAAAATGGGCTGTGATCTGCAACCCCTTCGGGGTTGGCACTCAGCACTCAGCACTCAGCACTTGACACGCTGCTTTCGGGTGGTCCAGATGCTCGCCCCTGCGATAGACGACCTTCTCGAGAAACAAACCTGAGGGCGGCGCGGTGTGCGCTGCGACGTCAAACGGCAGCTCCGCGACACGCTTCCTTGAGCCCTGCCGCGCCGGTGCAAGCAGCCTTTCCACGACCGAGGCCTCGAGTTTTCCGGCCCCCACTTCTACGATAGTGCCCACAATTCGCCTGACCATCTTCCACAGAAAGTGCGAAGCTCCAATGCGGAACAGGATCAGGTCGCCGGCAGTCTCAAGCTCGGCTCGTTCTACCACAACAATCGTCGAAGTCTTGTCGTCGCGCCCTTCGCAGAAGTTGGCAAAGTCATGCTGCCCACTCAGCAGGTTCGACGCCTTTCGCATTGCCTCGACGTTCAAGTCATCCCGCACCCACCAGACAAATCGCTTGGCAAATGCCGTACGTCTTCTGGAGATCTGATAGAGGTAGTACCGCGCGGTCGCGTCGCGTCGCGGATCGAAACTGGGCTCGGCATTTTCTACTCTTAGAACGTTGATATCGGCCGGCAACTCTGCATTGATTTCTCGCTGAAGCTGCTCAGGTTTGAGTCGTCGTGCGGCCGAAAGTCTAGCCACCTGGGCCAGCGCGTGTACGCCGGCGTCTGTTCGTCCGGCTCCTGTGATGTCTACGCGCCCGCCGAGCACCTTCTCGGACGCGCTGCGAAGTTCGCCCGCAATAGTGCGAGCGTCAGGTTGCTCTTGCCATCCGCGGTAGCGGGTGCCCTCATATTCGATTGTGAGTTTCCAAACGGGCATTCTTTCGGAGTCTCTGTTGTAGCTGAAGTCTGAGTGACCCTTGCTGGGCCACTCTCAAAATCTTCCACTAATCAGACTCGGAACTTCTGTAAGAATCGCGCACTCGCAAGTGCCGCCACACCCACCACACCGCCGCCGCCAATCCAACAATTAGAATCACAAAATCAAATCGGTGAAACCACGACTTCAAAGTTTCGTTCTTGTCCCATTGCTCTCCCAGCTTCTGCCCTACGTACGCCAAACCAAGACACCACGGCAGGGAACCAGCAAAAGTGTACACGCAGAAGCGCAAGAGATTCATTCGCGCCACTCCGGCTGGAAACGCGATGAACGTCCGAATCACCGGCAGCAATCTGCTGCTGAACACGATCAGCTCACCGTAGCGGCCAAACCACCGGTCTGCCAGATCAAGATCGTGCATTGAAATCAAAACATATTTGCCGTACTTCTCAATGAACGGCCGGCCACCGTACATCCCGGCCCAATACGCAACCAGCGATCCCAGCACGCAACCCACCGCCCCCGCGACCGCAACCGCCCACAGACTGAAGCGCCCGACATACACCAGGTACCCGGAAAACGGCATGATCACTTCAGAAGGCAGAGGTATGCACGCCGACTCGATGGCCATCAACAGCACTACTCCGCCGTATCCCAGCGAGGAAATCGTAGCAACGACAAACGCCGATAGAATCTCAATTATTCTCGCTATCAAATGTACTCTCCGAAGGGATTGAGCTTAGGATGGCGACCACCCGTGGCGGCCTATCAACTTTACAAACTGGCAGAGACCGTGCTCCTCACGCTTCAGGCCGGTCTGCGTTTTAATCACTCGCACCAGCACCTGAGATAATTCGTCCCCAATCGGAATTACCAGGCGGCCTCCGATCGCAAGCTGCTCCAGGAGAGGCTCCGGCAGGTTGGGACTTCCAGCCGCAACGAGGATCCCGTCGTAGGGTCCGTGTTCGCTCCAGCCGAACGTTCCGTCGAACCACTTGACCGTGGCATTGTAGCAACCGAGCTTGCGTATATTCGCTTGAGCCGTGCGCGCCAACTCGCTGATTCGCTCGATGGCGTATACCCGACCGGAGACGTCCGACAGCACCGCAGTCTGGTACCCGCACCCCGCGCCGATTTCCAGCACCGTCGAATCTTTGTCCACCTCCAGCAGTTCGGTCATGCGAGCCACCATGTAAGGCTGCGAAATCGTCTGCATCTCACCGATCGGCAGCGCATGGTCTCCGTATGCCTTCGCCGAGAGCGCCTCGGGTACAAACCAGTGACGCGGTATCTTGGACATCGCATCGAGCACTCGCTGGTCTCGAATTCCGCGACTTCGGAGGAGGTCCACCATCCTGGTGCGTTGCCGTGCGAACGGGTCGTCGTAGTTGGAGCTGCTTCCGGTTGGGGTTGGTCTCATTTTGCGGGCGTTGCGATGATCGAGTTCCAATCGCGGGATTGAATATCTTCGAGAGTTTTGTAATCCGTGAGGTCGTTTCTGAGCGGAGTTATTGAGACCAGACCAAGACTCAACGCCTCGTAGTCGGTGCCTGGCTGTTCGTTAAACAGGTAGCGCTCTTCTCCGATCCAGTAGTACTTGCGCTGACGTGGGTCGGTACCTTCGATGATTGAGGGTCTCAGCACCTTTGTGCCCTGACGCGAGACTCGCGCTCCGCGAATCGGGCCGGGCGGAATGTTCACGTTGAGCAAAGTCCCTCGAGGCAGCCCGTCATTCAGAACCATCACCGCCAGTTCCGCGGCGAATGAAGCCGCGTGACTGAAATCGAAGTCCACGCGTTGCACGAGACTCACTGCAATGCCGGGCAAACCGTAGATCGAAGCTTCGAGCGCTCCGGCCACCGTACCAGAGTAGGAAACGTCTTCGCCGAGGTTGCCTCCTTTGTTGATTCCGGAGACTACAAGATCGGGCAACGAGTCCTTCAACAGATGGTTCATCGCGAGGGTGACGCAATCGGTGGGTGTGCCATCCACCGAGAAGTGACGGTCGTCGATTCGGTCGATGCGGAGTGGACGAGTCAGCGTCAACGAGTGAGACGCGGCGCTCATTTCGTGAGCCGGGGCGACTACGGTTACCTCGCCAACGGAGGAGAGCGCGTCGGCCAATGCGACTATGCCCTCTGAATGGATTCCGTCGTCGTTTGTAACAAGAATCTTAAACATAATGCTTCAATGCAACATTGAAACACGAAACCCAGGAGAAAGCATCGTGACCTGGACCGGCGCAGCTCTGAATATCAGAAGTTCCGGCTTTGGTCCTCGGTTCTTTCGTCCTGGGTATCGCCGAACAATCGGGACGACTGGATTTGAACCAGCGACCTCTTCCACCCCAAGGAAGCGCGCTACCAGGCTGCGCCACGTCCCGTCAATGTAAGCCTGAACACTCGGTGAGCCTGAAGACTCGCGCTCAGCGTTTGATGCTATCATCCGAGTTTAGACGTGTCAACAAATCCTCCAGATCAGTCTTGAGCAGGCGAAGCGCGCGTTTGATCTGAGCGGATGCGGCCGGCGCCGAATTGTTAACCGGCTGAAGACCTGGCAACAAAGCCGTGGAGCCGGGCTCCTGTCCCGCACCTCGAAGGGCCGATGCTTCTGTTTCCGACAGCGTTTCTGCAGGTGCGAGCGCTTGAGCAGAGTCATCGTGCGTTCGAGTCTGGGCGGGGTCTCGAGCTGCTTCTTTGCGCGCGGATGCGGCGTCCGGAGAGACTTTGACTTGAGTCTTCTTCGCGTTTGAGGATGGCGCACGGCTCGACGGCTCGACGGCAGTAGAAGCCGTGTTGTGTGCTGGATCTGGATGCAGTTCGTTGGGCGCTGGTTCAGAGGGCGAAGAAGCCTCGCTCGCGGCGGGTTCTTCGGTCGGCGCTGCCTTGGTCTTTGAGGAGCCGCCGCGAGCTTCTTCGAGGAGCTTCTTCTTGGCGCCGGCTATCGTAAATTTTTCTTCGTAGAGCAAGTCTCGAATGCGCAATACCATCTCGACGTCCTTGCGTCGATAGACACGCTGGCCGGCCCGATTCTTTTGCGGCGCCAACATGGGGAATTCAGTCTCCCAATAACGCAGGACGTGAGGTTGCACTTTGATCAACTCGCAAACCTCGCCGATCCTGAAGAACAGTTTTTCAGGGATCCTTGATTCGACTTCCATGATGACTCTGCCTAAGATGCTCTGTCTGGACGAAACTCCACCATAGACGCTGTCCAGCCGACCGTGCTGTTCGGGGTTCGCCGAAGAACAGCCTAATGTTAGGGTTTCGGGGCGAAGCTGGTCAATAGTATGCAGTAGGTTTCGGGTTTCGGGTTCGTTTTATTCAGTCGTCTTTCGTAGAGCACTGCCCGCCATTCGAGTCTCCAACCGACGAACCCGAAACCTAGTGCCTACTGCCTACTGCTATTTACTATTCCCGATTAACCATCTAGCCTTGGCTTAATGCTATTGAACACGCCTGATGGCCCGTTGTACTTCGAAATATCCGGGGACGGACCGCCCTTGGTTTTCATCAGCGGCTGGGCCATGTCCTGCGAATGCTGGCGGCCGGTCGTGTCTGTCCTGAAACAGGATTACCGCTGCCTGATCTATGACCATCGAGGTATTGCAAGGTCGCAACCCGCCGACCTGGATGCTGAGTTCACCATCGAAGACCACGCCGAAGACCTTCACAGCATCCTGAACGAGACACGAATCTTCGACGCAAGCTTCGTAGCTCACGACTTGGGGGTAATGATTTCGGCCGCGCTGGAGCGCCGACACCCGCAGGATATTAACTCGCTTATCGCGGTCAGTCCCGGCCCCAGCTTGCCAGCAGACGATATAAAGACTCTTGGAGTGCTGACTCCAGCTTCGCTGGCGCTTCGCGAGCTCGCTGCCTATCCCCTGATTCGAAGCCTGGTCCAACGCAGATTTCGCCGCGCACCAAAGGTTTATCGCGACCGGCTTTATACCGACTTTGCTCAGCTCAGTCCGAGAGCCGCCTACGAGACGGCTCTGGCTGCCTCATCGTCGGAGAACACCGAAATCGTTTCGGAACTGGTTCAGGGAGATCGCCTTCGGGTTCTGCTGGTGTGCGGAGACAAGGACAAACGCAGTTTGATGGAAGCTCGCCGGTTGTTCGCCACTGCGCGCACGGCCAAACTAGCCACGATGAAGGATTGCGGTTTCCTGCCCATGTTAGAATACCCACTACAGCTCGCTAAACTGATCGATCAATTTGTGAAGCACACGAGCCCCTCAAAGCGACGTTCATCCCTGGAGATCAGATAGTCGCGACTGTGATTGACCGTATGGCGATTGACCAAATGGCGGCGGAGACAGATTCACTTCGGAACTCAGCGCACTACGCGACAGAGAGTCGCCCATCGAGAGGGCTGGCGATGCTGGGATTGGTCTGGATCTCGGTGATCATGTTTGTCAGCGTCGTTTGGAGACCGGCTCCGGTGTCACCTTCCGGCGACTACTTCACCTTGTGCGGCTTCAAGGCTCTGAGTGGTTTACCTTGTCCCGGTTGCGGATTGACCCATTCATTTTGCGCGATCGGAAAAGGAGACTTCACAACCGCGTTCCAGTTTCATTTGCTTGGACCGGCATTTTTTGTGTTGTTGCTGCTCGTCTGGGCCCGATCGATCGCCGTGTTAACGGGCCGACTCAAGTCGGTTGCTCGATTTGATCGGGCGTTTGAAAAATATCGAATCGTGAAGAGGACGGCGATTGTGTTTGTGGTCTTCGGGGCGGTTCGAATTATCGTAGTGCTGATGGCTCACACCGGAGCCTTCCAAAACAGTCCCTTTGGGAGACTCGTCTACCATCTCTTAGGTCAGTAGGAACGAAGACTCGACACCGCACTCAAAGTAGTCCCATCCTTGCAAGCACCGACCTTGGCCACAGCTCCAGCGTCAGGCCAAAGGGATCCCGGATTTGAATGCGCTCTGCCGCCTGATCAACTACCTCTATCTTGTATTCGGTGAGTTTGCGCGTTAGGGATACCAGTTCTTCATCGTCGATCGTGAAAGCGAGATGATCTATTTCAGTTTGATCGTGCGACTGCGAGCGCTTCAGGAAGCCGATTCTGAGCGATTCTCCGATTCGCAAATAAGTCGCGTCGATGGCGAATCCCGAGGCTTCGGCGTCAGCGATAGTGCCGTCCGCGGGAACGCCCTTCCGGCCATCCTTATCCCGGCGCATGTAAACCCTCGCGCCGAAGATCACGCCGTAGAAGCGCTCGGCGAGTTCCAGGTCGTCGGCAGGCAATTCGATGTGATGGAACGACGGATTCCGTAGCATCTCGGATCTCGTTACCAGCGCTTTCGTTGTTCGCTGCGTCGAATTCGTTCGATCTCGGGATCGCGCAGCTTCGTGCGCTCGGGATTCTGTTCGTCGACCTCGCTCTTACCGCTTGCTCGCCGCAGTAAAGCTATCGCTCTGTCTTTCACCTTTTTGATTTCCTTGCGGCCGTCTTCAAATTCGATCTCGACCGCGGCGGTATCGCCGGCGCCCAGCAGTCTGGTGACTTTGCCGTAGAGCATGCCGCCCGGCATAGCGTAGCTCACCTCGTCTCCTATTTTGAGTTCCATTTTGTGCGGTTTATTCATTGCCTGGCTACCTCTGTCTTGCGCCGCTTGTCCGAGCCTTCGTCGACTGCATCCGGGCTGCACCGCATCGCGGGCAGACCCACTTGCGTTGTTTGTGAAAGCTGCGCCGCTTTTCGACCATCTTCACTTTGCAGCGCTGGCAAGTCATTGTTCACGGCGCGCCTGCACATCTTTCGAGGACTAGGCGTTGCTTGGCTCAGCTTCGGTCTTCAGAGCAGTCGCTTTCTCCCAGTCCTCATCGAACACGCGCGATATCTTTCTTGAGGTCGCCTCGTCTTCCACAATGATGCCGACTTCGCGCCGTTCGTCGAGGCTCTGACTGCGGAGATTCTGGCTTCCGACGAAGAATCGCGTGTTATCTACTACAATACACTTCGCGTGCAGCCGAAATCGCGCAAGAGTTCGAATCTGAAAATTCGACACCACTCCGTTGTACTCGGTGTCCCTCCCGATGATCTTTACGCTGCAGCCGGCGGCTGCCTTGCGCAGCAACAGGCTGAGAAACTGCTGATCCTCGACCTTTGCGTCGAGAATCTGGACCGAGCGCTCAGCGGAGGCGATCAGTTCAAGGAGCTTCTTGCGGCTGTTGAAAGGGCTTGTTACCAGGGGAAGCTCCGCTGGGTCGAACTTCTCGCCGTTCCAGTCGGCATCGAAGAGGCGGTTGAGCTCGCTGGTAATCTCCTCGTCCCTTATCAGCACTCCGAAATCGCGAGCATAGTGCAGGTTGTCCTGGGTTGGGTTGAAGGTGAGGATCAATGACTGAGCATTGTCAATCATCATCATCTTATAGTGGTAGCGCTTCAGCTTCTCTTTACGCGGGCGAGGGACGCGCACGTCGACGCCCAGGGCTGAGAGTTCGTCAACCAGCTTCTTGTTCTTGCTGGTCCAGCCTTTTGAGGTAGGAGCTACCAGGGCTTTGACCTTAACCTCGCGGCTGACGGCTAAGCGAAGAGCATCTCGCACGATGGGATCGTCCATGCGGAAGATGGTCATCTTGATGTTCTGCTTAGCGCTGTCGATGGCACTGACGATAGGGAAGAAGCTGTCACCCGGTTGAATTATCAAGGATAGGTTGTGAACTTGAGTATATGCGTTCATCGCGTAGTAATGACCGATGAATGAGAGTGAGCCATGAATAGCAAAACGGGCAGCGGTTGCCTGATACAACTGTTTACCACATCGGTTGGAGAAAAGTAAAAGAATAGATGATGAGGGAGGACGCGAATGGACGAATGGGCGAAGGGGCGACACGGAGAGGAGGGACGCGGGGACGCGGAGAGCAGCGACGCGGAGACGTTGTGTTGCAACCTATTCAGATCGCCCCTTCGCCCCTTCACCCATTCGCACTTCCTCTCTCCTCCCCGCGTCCCCCCCCTCTCCCCTTCGCCCATTCGCGCGCTGTTGGCTATAATCCCAATCCGAGGTCTCAATGCAAAACACCATGACTGCTGTGATTGACGGCCTGCTGGACAGAATTCGCGCCGGCGAGGACCTCTCATTTGAAGAATGGCAAGCGGTCGAACAATCGGCGCCGACCGAAAGCCTCGGCGAGCTCGCTGACAGCCTGCGTAAGCGGCTCCACCCGGACGACGTCGTGACCTATGTTGTGGACCGGAACGTCAATTACTCGAACGTCTGCGTGAGCGTCTGCAGTTTCTGCGCGTTTTACCGGAAGCCGGGCTCACCCGAAGGCTATGTCCACACCTATGAGGAAATCTTTAAGAAAGTCGAAGAGATGATCGAGCTCGGCGGTAGCGGCGTGCTGATGCAGGGTGGTCTGCACCCCGACCTGCCTCTGGACTACTACACGGGGCTCCTTCGTGAGCTGAAGACGCGGTACGGGATTCACCTGCACTGCTTCTCCCCTCCGGAAATCGATCACCTCGCGAAGATCACCGGGCTCGGACTCGAAGGCGTGTTGCGTAGCCTCAGAGAGGCCGGACTGGACTCGATCCCGGGTGGCGGCGGTGAGATTCTCGTAGACGAGATTCGTCGCAAGCGCAGAACTCACTGCAACTCCGAAGAGTGGCTGAACGTGATGGACGTGGCGCACTCTCTCGGGATCCCGACAACCGCCACAATGATGTTCGGTATGGGCGAAACAAACGATCAACGGCTCGAACATCTCGAGAAGCTGCGCCGCCTGCAGCTCAGAAACCCCGGCTTCGTCTCATTCATTCCGTGGACCCTCCAGCCGGATAACACGCCGATCGGTAAAGTCTTTCCCGCGAGGATCCTGAGCGACGAGTACCTTCGATGGCTCGCCCTAGCGCGACTGTATCTGGACTGCATTCCAAATGTTCAGGTCTCGTGGCTCACACAGGGGTTGGATGTGGGCAGAGTAGGACTGCACTACGGTGCGAACGACCTTGGCAGCACGATGATCGAGGAGAACGTGATCTCACCCGCCGGTGCACATCACAAGGCTACTGAGATGATGCTCCGCGAGGCGATCATCGCCGAGGGATTTCGCCCGGTGAAGAGAAGGGCCGACTACGTCAGGGTCGAAGCCGCCCCCTAAATCTGTCGCCTGAGACTCGAATCTCGAGTTGAACAATCAACACCATGGAAACAAGATCCGAAAAAACTCTCGAATCAAAAACAACCGACACAAAACCACAACAACAACCTGAGGCAGAGCCCAAAACAACGCTCCAAACCGCAGCAAGTCTCCCGGAGCTGGGAGACATGAGCGCGGAAGAGTTTCGAAGGAACGCTCATGTTGTCGTAGACTGGATTGCCGATTACCTTGCGCATCCCCAGCGCTTTCCCGTCTTGTCCCGGGTGCAACCGGGTGACATCAAACGTGCGCTTCCATCATCAGCGCCGGAGCTGGGTGAGCCCTTCGAGGCCATGCTGGCCGATCTCAACGACATCATAGTTCCCGGCGTAACGCACTGGAACCATCCGGCCTTCTTTGGTTATTTCGCAATCAGCGGATCTGCCCCGGGCATCCTGGGCGAAATGCTGTCGGCCGCGTTCAACGTAAACGCGATGTTGTGGCGGACGTCGCCTTCGGCGACCGAGCTTGAAGAAGTGACGCTCTCGTGGCTGCGACAGATGATCGGCTTGCCGAGCCAGTTTGAGGGTGTCGTCTATGATACGGCCTCGATTGCAACAATGTGCGCGGTGGCCGCGGCGCGCGAAGTAATCGATGGATTGGATGTGCGCCACAAAGGATTGTGTCGCGCATCCGAGCCGTTGCGATTCTACTGCTCGGAGCACGCGCATTCATCGGTGGACAAGGCGGCCATTACTCTTGGCCTTGGGCTCGATTCTTTGAGGAAGATTCCGTGCGACGACGAGTTTCGCATCGACTCAAGAGCTCTGGCATCGGCGATCGCCGAAGATCGCGCAAATGGTTGGCGACCGTTCTGTGTGGTGGCTACGGTAGGGACTACGTCGGTGACCAGCGTCGATCCGGTTCCGGCAATCGCCGATATTTGTAGTCGCGAATCGCTGTGGCTGCACGTAGACGCCGCTTATGGCGGTGCGGCAGCAGCGTGTCCCGAAATGCGGTGGGTCCTCGAAGGATGTGAGGCGGCGGATTCGATAGTCTTCAACCCTCACAAGTGGATGTTCGTTCCATTCGACTTCAGCGCGATGTACTGCAGGCGTCTCGAAGTGCTTAGGCGGGCTTTCAGTCTTGTACCGGAGTACCTCCGGACTGCCGACTCCGAAGAGGTCAAGAACTTCATGGATTATGGTCCGCAGCTAGGCCGTCGCTTTCGAGCCCTAAAGATGTGGTTCGTGTTGCGGTATTTCGGGCGCGAAGGACTGGCGGCACGGATTCGCGAACACATCCGCCTCTCGGCGGAGCTCAAGTCGTGGATCGAGACGAGCAGTGACTGGGAGATGATGGCGCCGGCGCCCTTCAGTCTGGTTTGCTTCAGGGCGCGGCCGTCGAGTGCGGATTACAGCGAAGAAGAGCTTGAGAAGCTCAACACCAGATTACTCGAGGCAGTGAATCGACGAGGGAAAGTCTTTTTGTCTCACACGAAGCTGAACGGCAGGTACACGCTTCGGCTTGCGATCGGCAACATTCGCACAACCGCTGAACACGTCAGACTGGCATGGGATGAGCTGAGTGAAGTGCTGAGTGCTGAGTGCTGAATCCTCAGGATTGAGTTCCGGGCCTATCCGGTCTCCGTGCACTCAGAACTCAGAACTTAATACTCATTGAGCGAAGCTGATGGATTCGATCTCGCTCCAGGGGACCTCGACTCGTGATGCCGAGCCAAGCTTCACCGAGACACTATCACCGTTGAGGCTGAACTCCTTACAGCGGATATCGCTGCCGCCCTTCAGCTTTATGCGAATGGAATCGGATTCGGCGGCGGATGATTTTATCTCCGCGGTATCCTCGGCTGCGATAATTGCGTAGCTCTTGGCCTCGCCTCCAGATGACTCGCTCATTGTAAGCCGCAGCCTGCCGGTAGCGTCGTCGCGCGAGAGCGTCTTCCCCCGAACGCTGCTGCCGTTCTTCAGAGTGATGATGAATCCCGCCGGACTGTCCTGCGCCATGATCGGCATCGCGCCCATCAGCACCAACAAACAGGCAAGAACCAGGGTAGTCTTCTTCATCTACTTGTCACGCTTCTTTTCGTAAATTGATTTGAGTTTTTCCAGGTATTCACCACGGTCCACCGCATAGTACACGCCGCTTGGTCCTGAATCAACTATGCTGGCGATCGCCAGCTCGAACTCCTCCATCGCGTCCCCGGCGGCTATGCCTTTCGCTTCAAAGTAACCCATCCGCCGCAACCTCCGCATCAGCTCTTGAAGTGTAAGCCGGCCCTCGAATGTCCTGCCGCCGTGCAGATGAGACCGCGACAGCAGGTGCTGAACCATGAGCGCATCGCCGTACACCACCGGCGATACGTACAGCCATCCGTTTTCGTAACGCCAGCTATCCTCTATCTGCCGAGATAACTGAACTCGGTTAACGTTGCCGGCCAGCGCCTTCTCGAGATCGTGCGACGGCAACGTTCGCCGAATAAAAGTGAGTGCTACGTCAAGCAGCCAGTGGTCGTCGTCGATGTTCTCGGTCTTGTGCAGACGCTCGAGCCATTCCGAGAAGATCTGCATGCGTGTGCGATCAGGATGCCACAGCGTGAAGCGGTCCGGTTTTCTCTTCAACTCGGTCCAGAGTTTCCTTCTTTCCTTTTCAAAGGAGGGGTGCGCATCAACTCTTACGGCGCGGAAGCGAGCGAACCACCGTTTTGTCGCGTTGCAGTATGGGCAGTGAGTTACCTCGGGGTCGAAGAAGTGTGGGCGGGCGGTTGATGAGCCTGAGAAATCAGTCTCCTCCGGAACGTGCTTCTTGAGCTCACTGTAGGCGGTGCGCGGCGCCAGCTTGAGTTGTCGTGTGAAAAAGTCGAATGCGCATTTCAGACAGATCAGGAGTACTTTTTCCGAGACCGCGGAAGAGGGAAGCGACTGAAAACTGAACTCCGGCTTTTTCATTGGCAACACAGCCGGCCGCGGAGTGAAGAGCGGCAATTACTGGTGAGCGCCTTGAGGCGAAGCGCCCGCACCGAGCTGACAAGGTGCTGATTGGTGGGGATGGTGGGAATCGAACCCACACAAGGTTACCCTTAAAGGTTTTTGAGACCTTCGCGTCTGCCTGTTCCGCCACATCCCCCGATAGGTGTCCAGCTCAAGCTGCCACGCACGGGAAAGTCATAATAGCGGCGCGTTCAGCGAGCGTCAACGGGCTGTAAAAGGGAAGATGAGGGGAAGAGGCGAAGAGGCGACACGGAGACACTGTGAAGCAATCTATTCTGATCGCCCATTCGCCCATTCGCTAATCTCCCGTCCCTCCTCCCCGCGTCGCCCATTCGCTTCACCCCCTCATATCCGTCTCTTCTCGCGTAGGCCGTACATTAAATAGACAATTAGCCCAATTGCCATCCAGACAATCAATCTGAGCCAGGTGTCTCGGGGTAAACCAAACATCATCAGAATAGAAGTCACCACACCGGCTGGCGCGGTGACAAACACAAACGGTGTCCTGAACGGTCGATGCAGCCCCGGTTGAGTAATCCGAAGTATGAGCACTCCCGCACACACAATTGCAAACGCGAGAAGTGTTCCGATGCTCACAAGCTCTCCCGGGACCGAGACCGGCAGAAAGCCCGCGGCCATTGTCACCAGGAGTCCCGTGATGATTGTCGGCAAGTAGGGCGTCCGAAACCTAGCGTGCACCCTGGACACTACCGGCGGCAGCAGACCATCGCTTGCCATCGAGAAGAAAATACGAGGCTGCGCCAGCAGCAGCACCAGAATTACCGAACTGAGCGCAGCAATCGCTCCGAGCTTGACCATGGGCGAGAGCCAGTCCATTCCAATCGCGTCGATGCCCGCTGCAATGGGATTTGATACGTCCAGGCGGTCATATGGAACTACACCGGTGAGGACGAATGCGACAAGCGTGTACAGGATCGTACAGATCATCAGCGAGCTGATGATCCCGATGGGCACATCTCTTTCGGGATTCTTTGCCTCCTGTGCCGCGGTAGCGACCGCATCGAAGCCGATGTAGGCAAAGAAGACGAATGCCGACGCGCGCACTACTCCACTCCAGCCAAAATGGCCGAACTCGCCAAGATTCGGCGGTATGAAATTGCCGGCCGGGTTTGTCGCCGTTATCCAGTTCTTCGTCGAGACGAACCCAACCCCAGCGATTATGAATGTCACCACGATGGCCAGCTTGATCGCCACGATCGCGCTGTTGACATTTGCCGACGCTTGGACGCCGATCACGAGCAGTATCGTTACCAGCACTACGATGACCATCGCCGGAAGATTTATCAGTGCGCCGGTGCGTGACCAGGTGTGTGTGACCGCATCAAATTCCAGCGGCGCGGAAGCAAACTTCAACGAGACGTTCACGCCTGCCTCGCGAAGAAAACTCACTACGTAGCCGGACCAGCCGACAGCGACGATCGTAGCGCCGAGCGAATACTCAAGTATCAGATCCCAACCAATGATCCACGCGATGGTCCGGCCCATCGTCGCATAAGCGTAGTTGTAGGCGCTGCCGGCAATCGGCACGGTTGAAGCCATCTCCGCGTAACACAGAGCGGCAAACGCACAGGCGACCCCGCTGATCAGATATGAAAACACCACGGAAGGGCCGGCGTAGTTGGCTGCGGCGACACCCGGAACCACGAAAATGCCTGCGCCTACGATTGCTCCTACGCCAAGTGTCGTCAGGTTGATGGCAGTCAGCGTGCGCTTTAAGGCGGGGTTTGCGCGGCCCGACTCCATCGTTGACTGAGCGACTGACTCTTTTGCTGCGTTGTTCAGTTCAGTTCACCGGGGTTCTATAAGAGGTTCAACCGGTTCTTTTGGACATTCCGGCTCAGATGACAACGCCGATTCCAACCGGTGCTTCGGGTTGGAATCGGCGTGGCGTAACGCTCGAAGCGTAGCACTCAGGCCTCTATTAGATCACCTGTGGTGCAAACGATCGACTCACCTCTTTTCAGCAACGCTGGTGTCTTTGTCAACATCGCTCACCATCGCGCCGCCGGGGGAAATGCCGTGCTCGGAGATTTCCTCTCCAAGATAGTGCCTCATGAAACTCCGGTGGCGGCTATAGGTGAAGTAGATCACCAGTCCAATCAGGAGCCAGCCGATCAGCCGAAGCCAATTTGGCCACGGCAGTGAAAACATGAGCACCAGACACATGATTATTCCGAGGATCGGAACGACCGGCACGAACGGGCAACGGAAGGGCCGCTCCGCGTCCGGATTTGTGCGGCGCATAATAAGCACCGCGGCGCAGACAATCGTGAAGGCGAACAAAGTTCCGATGTTGGTCATCTCGAGCAGAGCGTCGATGGGCAGCAACCCCGCGCCTGTTGCTACAAACGCTCCGACGAGCATGGTGCTTTTCCAGGGAGTACGAAAACGCGGATGCACATCCGCAAAGAAGCTCGGAGGTACCAGACCATCGCGAGCCATAGCCAGGAAAACTCTTGGCGCGGAGAGCATCATCACCAGTAGCACCGAGGTGATTCCGGCGACGCCTGCGATTGCAATGATGACTTCGGCCCACTGGAGTCCGACTGATTTGAAGGCAACCGAAACTCCGGCGCCGGTGTCTATCTGCGTGTACTTCACCATGCCGGTTAGCACTATAACTACCAGGACGTAGAGCACAGTGCATATCAACAGGGAAGCGACGATTCCGATCGGGACGTCGCGATTGGGGCGCCTCGCTTCTTCGGCGTGTGTTGAAACAGAGTCGAATCCGATGTACGCGAAGAAGATTATCGCCGCGCCTGCAAGCATGCCGACCGGTCTGCCTCCGACGACTTCTCCCCAAATGTTTTTCCCAAACAAATTCAGTCCGCCCCATCCATAGGGTGCGAACGGTTGCCAGTTTGCAGAGTTGATGAAGAATGCTCCGACGAGTATCACGAACAGCACCGCGGCGATCTTGATGCACACCATCGTCGCATTGAAGCTCGCGCTTTCCTGAATTCCCTTTACCAGAATGGCAGTGACGATCAACACGATAACCACTGCCGGGAGGTTCACGACGCCATGCGTTCTAACAAAATGTCCGGCTACGGCGTCATAGATGATCGGCGGTTTGCTGATTGCTTCCGGTAGATTGATCCCCATCTTTGGAAGGAGACTCTGGAAGAAGCTCGACCAGCCGTTGGCCACCGTTGCCGATCCAACCGCGTATTCCAATACGAGGTCCCAGCCGATGATCCAGGCGAACAGTTCGCCAAGAGTGGCGTAGGCATAGGTGAATGCTGAACCGGCGACCGGTGCCATCGAGGCGAACTCGGCATAACACAAAGCGGCGAACACGCAAGTAATCCCGGCTACGACATACGAAATCATCAGGGCAGGGCCGCCAACGTTGTGGGCGGCCGCGCCGGTTGCCACGAAGATACCCGCACCGATAATCGCACCCACTCCGAGAGCGGTGAGTTGGATTGGTCCCAGTACTCGCCGAAGCCGGTGCTCGCCTTTCATTTCTTCGAGCAATACCGAGAGTGGCTTTCTCGCGAACAGTTGACTTGCCATTAAGTGTCCTCCGCGAATTCTAGAATAGTCGCAATATGGATTCCTGATTCAAGACAGACCGGCTGATCCTTCCAATAGATTCACTCGTTTCGACTCGGCGAATCAACAGAATTTTTTCTTCACTCGGTTGCGCTACCCTGATCGACCGGTGTGCCGATCGACCGCCAGATAAAGTAAACCGGAATGCCAGTGCCGATGATCACCAGCCCGGGCCAGGTGGTCGGACCCTGATAGATGAAGAGGACTACCAGTATCACCGCCGCACCGATGATGTAAAGCGCCGGAATGATCGGATAACCGAAGGCTCTGTACGGCCGTTCCGCGTCCGGACGAATCGCTCTCAGCCTGAAAATTCCAAGTATCGTCAGGATGTAAAAGATCAACGCCGCTGAGATCACGTACGTAAGAAGATTCCCGTATAGATTCCCGTAGGTAGTTTCGCCCGACGCATCAACTCCGGTTATCGTCCTTGGCAGCACCAGCGCGCCGGACCAGATGCCCTGAATCACAAGCCCCCACGCGGGCACGTGCTTGTGATTGAGCTCACCCGATCTCCGGAAGAACAGTCCATCCCGCGCCATCGCCCAGTAAGCTCGAGCACCTGCAAGGATCAAGCCGTTGTTGCATCCAAACGTGGAGACCATGATTGCAACTGCCATGATGGTGGTGCCCGGCGCGCCAAAGATCACGTTTGCAGTAGCCGCCGCCACGCGATCGCTTGGCACGACTTGTATGGTCTCAAACGGAAGTGTCACCAGGTAGGCTACGTTAGCAAGCAGGTACAGTCCGATTACCAGGAACGTACCGAACGCCAGCGAGAGCGGGATGTTTCTCCTCGGATTCTTTACCTCGCCCGCGGTGAAGGTTATGTTGTTCCAAGCGTCGGCCGAGAAGAGCGAATTTGTTTGCGCAACGCAGACTCCAACAAACAACCCGAACGCAGTCACCGCGGTCAGGCCACCGGGTCCGACCTCCTGTAGCTTGCCCCTGACTGTCCAGAGGTCGCCGAAGTTGCCGTGCGCGGCAACCGCGCTGTAGCCGACGACAACCCCGAGCAGGATCAGCCCGATGAGCGCTCCGGTTTTCGCTACGGTGAACACGTTCTGAACGACCTTGCCTAATTTCAAACCGCGAGTGTTCATCCATGTAAGGAGAGCGATCATCAACAGGCCGACAAGCTGCGCAGTCGAAAGCGAGACGGCGTAACCTGACCCGAGGCGAATTGGTCGTATCAGGTAATGACTCTCGGAAATCCAGGGCACCAGCACTCCGAAGTATCGCGCGAACCCTACGGCTACCGCAGCAATCGTACCCGCTTGAATCACCATGAAGAGTGTCCAGCCGTACAGGAACCCGAATATCGGTGAAAAGGCTTCTCGCAGGTAGACGTATTGGCCTCCGGCGTGAGGCATCATTGCGGCGAGCTCACCATAGCTCAGCGCGGCCATCAGCGTCAGCAAGCCAGTCACCACCCAGACAACCAGCAACCAACCCGGAGCGCCTACCTGCCTTGAGATCTCCGACGACACAATGAAGATGCCCGATCCGATCATCGAGCCGGCTACGATCATCGTAGAGTCGAGCAGCCCGAGGCCTCGCACAAAACCGGTCGGTTTCTGTTCAATCGCCACGGCGGCGTCTGCCATTACAATAACCTCCAATGATTCAGGCGACGGATTGGATCAGATATGCTTCCGCAGGACGAGCAACAAGTAGACTACAGTTGCCGCTCCGATCACAATTGCGACTAGCTCATTCGATAACACTGACGAAGCGTCGTTCGAACTCAATTGCTTCCGCGCTCTGATCGCGCGAATGATGACGTTCGGACACAACACGAAAGCATTGAGCGTCAGGGGCACGATCAGGAACCAGGACACTTCCAGCCACGGCGTGGTACTGAACACCTTTGCGATTGGCGCCTCACCATTCTTGGCAGCATCAATCCATACGTCCAGTCCTCGCATGAATAGCAGCAACGCTGCTCCGACTACGGCCAGAACGGCTCCGGTTCTGGCGGTACCCGCGTCGTGCAACGCGGGATTCTCGCTGTGTTGACGGCCGGTCAGCCTGCTGTGGACCGCACCGTAACCGATGTAGATAACGAACCCGAAATTGAGCCATGCGGCGAAGCGCAACCAGGACGTGGGCGGCAGGTAGTAGATCAGATAAAGACACGACACTACGCCGAGAATGGGCAGGACGATACCGCCGGGAACCTTGAAGGGTCTGGCGCGATCTGGTTCTCGCAGGCGAAGGATAACGATCCCTGCGCATACCAAAATGAAGGCGAACAGCGTCCCGATGTTTGTGAGATCAACCATTTCGTCGATGCTTGCGAACGCGGCGAAGACTGCTACGAACACGCCGGTCAGAATCGTCGAAATGTGCGGGGTTCGGAACCGAGGGTGGACCTTATAAAACAACGGGGGCAGAAGCCCGTCGCGAGCCATCGAAAAGAAAATTCGCGGTTGCCCAAGCTGAAATACCAGCAACACCGCGGTGTGTGCGATCACCGAGCCGAAAGCTACGATTCCAATCGCGCTGCCTAGATCCTTATGGAACACCTGCCCCGCGTGTTGAAGGGCCATGGTCAACGGTTCAGCCTGCTCGGTTGCAAGCTTGGCCTTGAGGTCGCCATACGAAATCAAACCGGTGAATACCGCCGCCACAACCGCATAGAAGATCGTACACAACACCAGCGAAGCAATGATCCCTATCGGCAGATTCCGCTGAGGGTTTCGCGTCTCTTCTGCAACCGTGGAAACAGCGTCGAAACCAATATAGGCAAAGAACACAATAGCCGCTGCAGCGCTGATGCCCGCAAATCCATTCGGGTTGAAAGGCGTGTAGTTCGCGGGTTGTACGTAGGTGAAACCTACGATGACAAAGAAGGTCAGCACCACTATTTTGATCCCGACCATCACCGCGTTGAACGTTGCGCTTTCGCGTATTCCCCAGATCAGAACCACGGTGATCACAAAGACGATCAGTACCGCGAGAAGATTAAAGATGATGGGTACGCCAAGAATGTGCGGTGCGTTCTCGTAGACTCCCGGTACTTTTGCAGCGGTTCGGTAGTCCATTGAAAGCCAGTCGGGAAAGTTGTAGCCAGGGAATAGCGTAACGCTGCCAATCCTGATCTGACCGGCTATCAGCGTCTTGAAGTAGTTTGCCCAGCTTATTGCTACGGCGATGTTTCCAACCGCGTATTCGATGATCAGGTCCCAGCCGATGATCCACGCGACAAGCTCACCGAGAGTGGCGTAGGAGTAGGTATAAGCCGAGCCGGAGATTGGAACCATTGAAGCGAACTCGGCATAGCACAGTGCAGTGAACCCGCAGACTACCGCAGTGATCACAAAGGAAATCATCAATGCGGGACCGGCGCCCGGTCGATTAGCGTCGCCGGCCGCGGCGGTTCCAATCGTCGCGAAGATGCCGGCTCCGATGATTGCCCCGATTCCGAACATGGTGAGCTGAACGGGGCCGAGGGCTCGCTTCAGTTTGTGCTCGGGTTCTTCTGCGTCCGCGAGAATTGAGTCGAGAGATTTGACGCGGAACAATCCGCGGAACGTCATGCGACTGACGCCCGGTTGGTCGACTTCAGTTCTCTGCATTCGTCTGAATTCCTCTCGTTGCCCTTTATCCAGTCGAGCATCGCACAAAAGGGCAGAGTAACCTGGTAGACATGTCGAATTGATGTTGGGAGCGGGGCGATTATTGTATGTGGCTGCTAGGGATGTCAAGTTTGCTGATGCATTGTTTAGGGTTTCGGGTTTCTTAGATTGGCGGTTGTAAAATCGTTAGAGGATTTTCGTTTAGGGATAGAAGATTGATACTGAATTAAGCGAACCCGAAACCCTAAACCCGAAACCTGCAATACTGCCTCCTGCCTAACCCGAAACCCTGCTGCGGCAACCTTCACTTTTTGCAGGTCACCAATTAGTATTTAGGATTCTCGATTCACGAGGCGAGCGGACTATTCCGCATAACGGAGAAGAAATTGGTACAAAAGGGATTCACAATCTGGTTTACAGGATTATCGGGTGCGGGGAAGACCACGCTCGCACGCCTTGTAGAGAACGAGCTCAAGAATCGCGGCCATCGAGTCGAAGTTCTGGACGGCGACATCATCAGAACAAACCTCTCTAAAGGACTCGGGTTTTCAAAGGAAGATCGCGATACAAACATCAGAAGAATAGGCTTCGTCTGTCATCTATTGAGCCGCAACTGCGTCGTCGCAATCGCCGCAGCCATTTCCCCTTACCGCGAGATCCGCGACGAGGTTCGAGCGCAGATAGGTTCGTTCATCGAGGTCTATGTGAAGTGCCCCATCGACGTTCTTGCAGAGCGCGATGTTAAGGGCTTGTACAAGAAGGCGCTCGCAGGTGAGATTAAGAACTTCACCGGCATCGATGACCCTTACGAAGAGCCAAGCAATCCGGAGGTCGTCGTGCACAGCGACGTTGAGACTCCCGAGGAGAGCGCGGCTAGGATCGTAGCACGGCTTGAGGAGCTGGAGTTCGTTGCCGCGGAGTCCGCGGCGCTCGCTCAGCCTTGAATTCGCAGGCGCGAGCGACGGCTTCTATATTCACAGAAGGTTCGTTGTCCAGAGTGTGCTTAGAAGGCGTGCTTAGAAAATGAAGACCGCAATCTTAGGGCTGGACGGCGCTACCTTTGACATCATAAAGCCGCTGGTCTCTTCTGGCCGCCTTTCAAACATCGCTACATTGATGAAGGAAGGTTCGTTCGCCCCGTTGCGCTCTACAATTCTCCCAAACAGCTTCCCCGGCTGGGCAAGCTGTACGACCGGCACCAGCGAAGGCATGCACGGCGTGTTCTCGCCGTTTATAAAGAATGCAGGAGACTACGGCGTGCGGGCGATGAGCGGACGCGACATCATGACGCGACCCGTCTGGGATCTCATCGGCCAGGCGGGCGGAAGGTCGGTAGTGTTGAACGTGCCGACTACTTATCCGCCGGAGCAGATTAACGGTACGATGGTCACCGGCATGCTCACGCCGGGTCTCGAATCTGAATTCACTTATCCTCCAACCCTCAAGCCTGAACTGCTGAAGGCAATACCCGATTACATCATCGAGCCCGACCGCATACCGGATCGACACGCACGTGCCGAGGAATTCAGAAGGTCTATCGATGTGTGCGAGAAGGCGCTGGCGTTTCTTCTCAACCGCGGAGATTGGGACTTCATGATGGTTGTGTTCTCGGTACTTGATCGGGCACAGCACGATTACTGGGCGGACATGGATTCCGCTCACCCTCGACATGATCCGAAGACTCCCGCCGAGTTCCGCGAGTTCATTCCCGAAATCTACATGAGGCTGGATGCTGCGGTAGGTCGCGTAGTCGAGAGTCTTACAGGGGATTGCAGGGTCCTGGTTTGCTCCGACCATGGCTTTTGCGCCGAACTGTACGAAGTGCGGGTGAACGAAGCGCTGGCCAACGCGGGTCTGCTCAGCTTCAAGACTCCGGCGTCCCGCAAGAGCAGGGCACAACTGAAATCCTTGACTGAAAAAATCAGCCGCAGGATAAAGCCGCAGCGGTTTGATGGAAACGTGCTCGAGAAAAAGGTGCAGTACGGCGGCGGATTTCTTGAAGAGATCGACTGGTCAAGGACTCGCGCGTTCTTTGCTCAGGACAAGGGCGTGTGGGTAAACCTTCGCGGGCGCGAATGCGACGGCGTGGTAGCTCCGAGCGAATACGCGTCGGTTGTAGCTGAGGTCAAGTCGGTCTTGAGTGACCTCCGTTCTCCTCTAAACGGCGAACAGGTGTTCGAAGCAGTACAGTCTCGCGAGGAGATTTTCAGCGGACGTTGGGCCGAGCGTCTTCCTGACGTTGTAATGATCCCCCGGCACGATGAGTACGTCTACAACGAGAGACCGAGCTATGGAGAAGTTGTCGTACAGGCGGACTCGACTACCGGGACGCACTCTCGCGACGGCATATTGATCGCCTGGGGTCCCGGCATCGCGGCGCAGGCTGCATTCACCGCGGCGCCGAACCTCCGCGATGTGGGTCCTACGGCGCTTGCGTCGTTGTCGATGCCTTTGACAGAAGACATGGACGGCCGCGCGTTGACTGAGACATTCGTGGAACAGAGGGTGGCGCCGCGAGCGGGGACGTCGTACAGAGAAGGTCCGGCGACCGCGGCACGAGTATACAGCGCCGGCGAGGAAGCTGAGCTGAAGGAAAGACTCCGCGGGCTCGGGTACATTGAGTGAAGATACTTGTCATCGGACTAGATGCGGCGACACTCGATCTCATCGAGCCGTGGGCTCGCGAGGGGCGCTTGCCTGCGATCGCTAGCCTGATGAACGAAGGCTTTGTAGCGCGACTTCTCTCCACACCTAACATGCACAGTGCCTCCGCGTGGACATCGATCCTCACTGGATTGAATCCGGGGCGGCACGGACTGTTCGTGTTTTCTGATCGAAATTTCAAGACTCAGCGTCAGGAATTTTTCACGGGCGGAGATCGAACAGGGCAGATCGTATCTTCGTATCTGGAGCGGCTTGGACTCAAGTGTGGTTTTCTGAACGTGCCGATGACTTACCCTGCTTCCGGCAACGCAGGGTCGTTCATGATCAGCGGGCTGGACGCACCAGAGCTTAACGACAACGCTTTCTGGCCGCGAGATCTGAGGCAGGAACTACTCGGCAGATTTCCCGCCTACCGGTCCGCGCCCGAAGGACTCGGCGAGATGATGCGCAGCGGTGATATCGGAAGCGCGGCAAGAGCCTGGACAGATCTCATATCACTACAGACGGAGGCAGCGAAGTATCTACTCTCAACCCGCTCCGTGGACTTTTTCATGATCGTGTACACCGCCAGCGATTGGGCAGGTCACAATCTGTGGAATCGTCCGGACTCGCTGCGATTGGTTTATGAATCGCTCGACATCGCGGTATCCGAACTCCTGACGCTTACCGACAGCGATACTCAAATTTACCTGATATCGGACCACGGAATGGGCCGGCATTCAAATGCCTCTTATCAGTTGCCCGACTGGCTGTGCGAGCGCGGGGTTATGGCCCGGTCCTCAAAGGCAAATAACTTGCCCTTCGTTCGGGCAAAGGACGTTGCCAGGCGCGTTCTGCCTCAGGCGGTTAAGAACAGACTCAAGGCGACGGTTGGCGCCGAACGCGTAAAGCGACTTCAAGCCGTCGAGAAGGATGCGTTCTATGACTCGATAGATTGGCCGCACACTGTCGCCTACTCGGAGGCCGGACGTCACGTCATAAACATCAATCTCGAAGGCCGAAATCCGTCAGGAGTCGTGAAACAGTCGCAGTACGACGAAGTCTGTGATCGAGTGATCAACGAACTGAGAGGTTGGAAGGACTCGCACGGAACGCCCGTTGTCGAAAGCGTCGGTCGAAGGAGGGACCTTTATTCAGGACCCTTTGTCGAACGCGCCAGCGATTTGTTCGTCTATTGGAACCCGCACGCTCAACTCGGCGAACCGCCTGCCGAAGTTCGCGCGAAAGGATTCTGGTGGGCGGGAGATCACCGGCCGGATGGCCTTCTAATAATGAAGGGGCCAGGAATACGCAGGAGCGCAGGAAGTGTCGCGCCCAATGTATGCGACCTGGTGCCCACGATCCTCGCAGCGGCCGGCGGTTCAGTGCCCGAAGGTCTGGATGGTAAAGTCATCGCCGATGCGCTCAGCGGCAAGGTTGTTTCCGAGGTGCCTGCGACAGGGTCCGCGGCCGGGGTTTCAGTCATGCAGACCTCCGGTGAATTGACCGAAGAAGAACAAAAACTGGTCGAGGAAAAACTCCGCAGCCTTGGGTATATGTGAGGAGTGCTGAGTGCTGAGTGCTGAGTGCTGAGTTGGAGCACGCAGTCGCAGTGCTGAGGACGACTCGCCGTTTGCAATTCCGATTCACAGAAGAACAAATACTCAGCACTCAGCACTTTGAAAAGGCATTTTGCCAATATTGCCATACTGGTATTCGCACTCGTCGCGATGTACTGGCGAGTCTTCTTTTTAGGCCACACGCTGATTGATCTCCGGACGCAGAACAATCAATTGCCGTGGGGTTACTCAGCAGCACAATCCGACTACCCCTACAATCGCCGCGACCTCACGGATACGTACGTAACTCGCGAGTATTTTGTCGTTCAGGCTTATCGAGACGGTGAGTTCCCATTGTGGAACCCGTACACGATGGCGGGTCATCCGATCTACGCCGATGGTGTGACTCGAACGCTCTCGCCCTTTCTGCTGGTCTACAAGTTCTTCGACGTCCCGCTAGGTTACTCGCTCGCCCGGATAACCGAACTGATGCTTGCGGCAGTGTTCATGTACCTTTTTCTCATTTCGCTTGGGATAGGATCGACAGGCTCATTGATCGGCTCGCTGGTTTTTGAGCTGTCGGCACATTCACTGCTCCATTTGACCGGGCTCGGATGGTGGGGAGGGCTCCTGTGGTTGCCACTCATTCTACTGTTCCTGAACCGCGCACTACGAGGCCTGAGCTTTCTTCACGCGGTGCTCTCCGGAGTCTTTCTCGCGGCGCAGTTCTTCTGTGGTTACCTGCCAAATCAGATCTACTACGTATCCGCTATTCCAACTTACTGTCTCCTGTACTGGTGGTTTCAACGAAAGCAGGATGGACCATCGCTGTTGAAAGTGGCGGCGCTTGCAGGAGTAGTCCTTGCGGTGGGTCTCACGCTCGCATTGACGCAGTGGATGCCTTCAATAGAGCTTCTCAGCCTATCCAACCGCAAAGTCGTGGGAGCTGAACTGGGCTACATATATTTGCCGCCGTGGTATGCGTTGACGCTGATCTTTCCGACAGTGTTTGGCGCCGCGTACGACACCGGTCCGCTGACGTTGTTCACCGCGATCGGTGTCTCGCACGATCACAGCATCTACATCGGGGGCGTGGGCCTGTTGATGGCATCGCTCGCTGTCTACCAGCTTCGCTCGCGCCCCGCAAACGAACCGCAAGGCGATTGCGCCGCACAACACGATCCAACCACGATCCGCATTTTCGCGGTGATCGCACTGCTATCCGCGCTGGTGACGATGGGAGCGCCGTTGTACGTCCTGATCACTCGCTTCATTCCTGTATTGCAAGTCATCAGAGTTGCAGTTAGAGCGGGTGTGTTGTTCCTGTTCGCGACCTCGGTGCTCGCTGCATTTGGGACTGACTCGTTTCTGTCGAGTTCCGTTGCGCGCGCCGCGGCATTCAGGATCGGCCGGGCATTCGCAGTTCTCGCAGTCGCGGTATTCTGCGCTGGAATTGCGCTCGCGTACACGTTCAAGCTGACCGGATTTGCCGATGAGTTCGCCGGGCATGGCAAATTGGCGTTCTTGAAAAAGGCCGCGGCAGTTCTGTCACCTCAGTTTCTGAGACCTGGTCCCGATCTCTTGTTGCCGATCGCAGTGCTGGTCTTTATTACGATAACGGCGAGGGTCGTTCGCTCGACGAGCGTAGAGCAGCGCGGGGTTATTGCAGCACTGCTGGCACTGCTGCTGGTGGATTTGTTTTGGAACGCTCGACAGTACGATCGCTCTTACGAAGCGAGCCGCATCTTTCCGCGCACTGAAATCACCGATACGATCGCGTCGCTACCAAAGGGTCGGGTGCTTACGGTGCCGTCGGACCTTGAAAGCAACCGCAGGGTCTCATCTCGCGACCGTGAAGACAAGATCATAGCTCCGCCAAACACGCTCTTGCCCTATCGGATCTCTACAGTCTCGGGCAAGAACCAGCAATTCCCGCGCTGGTATCGTGAATATGCTTCGTTGATCGAGCCGCAGAAGAACTTGAGTCACGTTGTGTTTGATGAGGCTCATTCTCGGTTCTTCGACATGTTGAATGTTCGGTACATCCTGACAAATGCCAGAAACCAGCTCGAAGGGTACGATCTGCTGCATTCGGCGGAAGGTCTCTCGCTGTATGAAAACCGGCTTGCATTGAATCGGGCGTTCTTTGCAGAGAAGGTCGTCAATGCGAGTAGCGCGGCGGAAGCTCTTGATCTGCTGCGCGTTGACGGTGGCCCAACAGCGACCGCTGTCCTCGAACGAGGAAGTGTCGCACCGCAGATTGCGGCAGTGGGTTCCGCGTCAATTGTTAAGGACCAGAGAAACAGAGTCGTGGTTGAAACCGATAGCAGCGGCGATGGGTTGCTTGTGCTGAGCGACAACTTCTATCCGGGTTGGACTGCGTCGGTGGACGGACAGCGAGTCGAAGTTCTGCGCGCGAATCGAACGATGAGGGCGGTCGCGGTTTCCGCGGGGAAGCATGTGGTAACATTTGCGTTTCGTCCTCGAAGTTTTGTGATCTCAGTTTGGTTGAGCGTGTTAGCTGCGGTGCTGGTTGTGGCATATATGATGGGCGAACGAATTCGCGGTGGTCGAGTAAGTTCTGAGTGCTGAGTCTGAGTTAGTCGGCAGGTGTGCCAGCCACGTTCAGCGCTCAAAGGCAATACTCAGAACTCAGAAGTCATAACTCAGAACTTCGGAGCAGCCGAGTACGATCTACAGCGCAATAAAGAAGACGTTCAAACACGCGCTCAGCTTTGGTGTAGGCAGCGCGATACGCAGTGCCTTCGGATTTCTCCTCGTACCGCTCTATTCCAGAAAGCTCACCGCCGGCGAACTCGGTGTTCTGTCGCTTTTGACGATCACCCTTACGCTTGCAACTATCGTTTTGAGCTTCGGGCTCAATCACGCCTTCTTTCGGCACTACTACGAAACGGAAGAACAGGAGCATCGTCGGCGAGTCGTCGGATCCACTTTGGTGTTCTTGTTCGTCACCACGGCGGGGTTCACTCTACTGCTTTACGCGGTCGCTCCCGCCATTTCGGCAGCGCTGTTCACTGCCAGCTCATCGCATCCGGAGCTGTTGCGACTTGTATTCCTGATCGTATTCTTCGAAGTAATAAACATCGTTCCAGATTCGATACTGCGCGCGAACTTCAAGTCGACGAGATATTCGATCCTGAGCGTGGTCGCGTTCGGCGTTCAGATCGGAGTGATCACCTATCTGGTTATTTCGGTCGAAGCGAGTGCCGCCAGCGTTCTGCTTGGACGACTCATCGGAACCATCTTCGAGGCGGTCATCTTTTTCGCCGTAGTCTGGAGAGATTTGAGCCTGCGATTTTCGTTGCGCGAGCTGAGGCAAATGCTCGCATTCGGTGCGCCTCTGATTTTTGGTCAGATCGCATTTTACCTCTTCATGATGATCGATCGCTTTTTTTTGCTCCGCTATTCGACCCGCAGCGAAGTGGGTGTCTACTCGATGGCGAACAATCTGGTTTCGGTGGTGACGGTATTGGTCACCGTACCGTTCGGCCAGGTCTGGACGGTGATGCGTTTTTCGGTGATGAACGAAGAAGTAGCCGAGGAATACTACTCGCGCGTTCTGACTTACATCGTGTTTGCGAGCATGTGGCTTGCGCTTGGAGTGGCTGCCCTGGGGGGTGACGGTCTTTTGCTGTTCAGCCTCAAAGGATACTGGCCGGCCGCGAACATCATTCCGCTGCTGGCGTTGTCGGCAGTATTGGACAGTGCTTCGCGCGTATTGAACGTCGGCATAACCCTCAAGAAGCGTACGATTTTTGCGCCGCTGGTCATTGGCGCGGCCCTGATTGTAAACCTCGCGCTGAATTTCGCGCTGATTCCGCGTTGGGGAAGTCTCGGAGCGACTCTGTCCACGGTGTTGTCGTATGCAGTTTTTTGCTGGCTGAGGTTTGCGGCGTCCAACAGATTTTTCAAAGTCAGTTACGAGTGGGGGCGAGTGTTCACTCTGGGGGCGCTAGGGATGCTGGTTATCGCAATGTTTTATTTATTGGACTACTTGCGAGGGGCGCAGCCGCATCCCGGTGCGGTCTGGCTGACGATGGTGCTGAAGGTCGTGGTTGCAGGTTCGTTCCCCCTGATGTTGTGGGCATTTCGTTTTTACGACGAGCGCGAGCGCCGTCGCCTGGGAGAAGCGCGCTCGAGCCTCTTCGTTTTCTTCCGCCGCCAGAAACCCGAAACCAATCTTTATTGAGCTTTCAACTTCGGTCGGCTATAGTCCTCAATCTTTTACTATGTCCAAGCAAGTGCTTTTCATAGGCCTGGATGGCTCTACCTTTGACCTGATGGATCCGTTGATGACCGCCGGTATTATGCCGCGCCTTCAGCAATTCATCGCCGAAGGCGTTCGCGGACCGCTCGAAACTACAATCCCACCCATTACTCCCACTGCGTGGGTTTCCTGGATGACCGGTAAGAATCCGGGCAAGCACGGAGTATTCGAATTTCTGCTGAGGAAAAAAGGTTCTGGTGGGCTCCCCGACGTCCCGGTGAGTTCTGCCGCCCGCGATGGAGCGCCATTCTGGGATGTCCTTGCGCAGTGCGGTAAACGTTCGATCGTAACGAACGTGCCTTGCACGTATCCGCCTGCCATTCAGAACGGGTTGATGATCTCTGACTTCCTGACGCCGCGTGGTCGGCGGGATTTCACCTCACCGCCCAGCCTGCTCGAGGAAATCGAAAGCCGATTTGGCCCGTACCAACTGTACATCACCGAGGTCTATTCCCCCGGTAACATCGACAAGATACTTGATCAGCTCTTCGCAGAGCTCGAGTACAAGACGAAGGTCAATTGCTATCTGATGGACAGCTACGGTTGGGACGTATTCGCGACTCACTACTGGGGCACGGACAGGTTTCAGCACGAGCTTTGGCACGTTTTGGATGAGTCGCATCCGTTCTTCAATCGCAAGGAGCACGACGAGCACGTAGGCCGCATTCACGAATATTGGCATCAGGTCGACGCGACTCTCGGCGAGTTGTTTGACGCGGTCGGAAAAGACGCGACCGTCTTCATGGGTTCAGATCACGGGTTTGGCCCGATCAAGAAGTTCTTGTGCTTCAACGTGTGGCTGCTGAACGAAGGGTTTCTGGTGCTGAAGCGCGATGCGATGACCCGCGTCAAAAGGTCACTGTTCAGGTTGGGGCTCACGCCGGATCTGGCTTATCGATCGGCAATGAAGCTCGGACTCGCGCACCTGCGGCTCTCAGTCGGCGTTACCAACAGGTCATCGCTGATGAAGCTTGCGAATTCGTTGATGCTGTCGCTCGAGGACGTAGACTGGTCGAGGACCACCGCGTTTTCAAAGGGTAACTACGGTCAGATTTACATAAACCTGCGAGGTAGAGAGACAAACGGGATTGTCGAGCAGGGTGGCGCTTACGAGCGAGTGATGGCTGAGCTGACTAAGAAGCTGCGTGCGATTACGGATCCGGCTACCGGCGAAAAGGTGATTGGGCCGATCTGGCGTCGTGAGGATTTATACACCGGTCCGCACTCGGAGGAAGCGGCGGACCTGCAGTTCCTCCCGGCGGACATGACGAACAAACCGCTTGGGACTCTCGATCTGACTTCGAATAAGTTCATCACACCGGTCTACGGGAACTCAGGCGATCACCGCATGCACGGAATATTGCTGGGACGAGGTCCGGAGCTTCGCGGAGGCATCAGAGTCGATGGCGCGCGAATCATCGACTACGCACCGACGATTCTTCACACGTTTGGGGTGGAGATACCGCCCGATATGGACGGCAGAGTGTTGGAGGAGATTTTCACCGAAGAGCATATGCGAAGAAACCCGGTGCGGTTTTCGAATACCGATGCGCGCCTTGATTCAAGCGGCGCGGAGACGATGACTGAAGAAGAGAGCGAAGAGATCCGGCAGCGGCTGAGAGGGCTGGGTTACCTGGGTTAGGACCAACGCGATGCCCTTTGAGACTATCTCGGCCGTGCTCCCGGCGTTCAACGAAGAAGAGAACATCGAGACCGCAGCGCGCCGTTTGGTCGAGGTACTTGGTGGGCTCGAGCTGCGGGACTGGGAGGTCATAATAGTCGACGATGGCTCCGTAGACCGCACCGGCGAAATCGCCGATCGCCTGGTAGCAGAGGACCCCGCGCACATTCGAGTCTTTCATCACAAGCCAAATCGCGGTTACGCCGAGGCGCTCAAGACAGGCTTCACCAACGCCAAAAGCCAGTTGATCTTTTACACAGATTCCGACAATCAGTTCGACGTGCGTGAGATCGTGCGGCTGCTGCCTCTGATCGAGGAAGCGGACATAGTCAACGGATTCCGTATCTATCGCTTTGACCCGCTTACCAGGCTGGTGGTGTCGTGGGTCTTCAACCTGGTTGTGAGAATCACTTTCCGAATCAAAGTGCGCGACATCGACTGTGCGTTCAAGCTGTTCAGGCGCGAGGTCTTCGACAAGGTGACTATAGAGTCAAAGAAGTTCTTTGTTGACGCAGAAGTTCTTGCGAAGGCTCGATACTTCGGGTTCCGAGTGGTGGAAATCGGTGTTAGGCACTATCCGCGTACCGCGGGCAGCTCCACAGTGAGACCACACCACGTTCTCTCGACGCTGAAAGAGCTCGCGCGTATCTGGATCAATATTCACTCACAGCCGCGCAGCGGCTCTTCGCCGCAAGGCAGGAAGCAATAACAGCACTATGACGGATGATCGCACCGCGGAGACAACGAGTGCGACGCGACGAATTCGCCTGCGCGGAATCGCTCAGGTTATCTTTGGACTTGCCGCGCTGGCGCTCGTGTTCGTCAAGAGCGACACTCGCGCGCTGCTCGACACCGTACGCAACACGCAGCTCGCGTATCTCCCGCTCGCAGCTCTGGGCTCCTTTGCAGTGACCTGGTTAATGGCCGCCCGATGGGGTTTGATCCTTGGTGTGCGTCCGAATCGTCCGCCAACTGCACGTCTGTTCGCGCATTATCTGGTCGGCTTGTTCTTCACCAACTTCGTGCCCGGCGGTGGCGTAAGCGGCGACGTCGCACGCTTGATTTATGTCGATCGGGAGATACAGGACAAGCCTTTTGTGCTTTCTACTCTCGTTTACGAGCGGCTCGTAGGCGTGTTCATTCTGCTGCTGATCGGGGTCGGCGCGACGCTCGGAAGCGGGGCACTGGGTCAGAGCCGGCGGACCATCGGACTGGTCGAGGCTGTGCTGATCATCGCGTTTGTGGTGAGCGCCGCATTGATGAGTCGGAGGGTGACGAGGTTTCTTTCGCATGTTGCGACTCTGGTAGGAGCGCGGCTGGGGCTCGAGAGGTTTGCATCTGCGTTGGGACGCACTCTGTCGGCTATATCGCAGATGAAGTTCCATCGGGGAATGATGATCGGCACTCTCGCGCTGTCGATCACTATACGGGTCGTTTGGAGTCTTGGCTGCTACGTGGTTGCGAGAGCCATGGCTTTGCCATTGCCTTTGATAACCGTTTTTTCGTTTATGTCGATCGTAGATCTGATAAGGCTTCTTCCGATATCGGTAGGCGGTCTCGGCGTGCGCGAATGGGTGATGGTGGCACTGTTTGCGAGTGTCGGCCTATCTCGCGAGCAGGCGCTTTCGTTTTCGCTGCTGGTGTTTGCTCCGGTGTATCTGAATGCCATCGCCGGCGGATTGATTTATCTGGCTCGCGCTGGTGCGGTTACCCGGGCGGAGGAAGGTGCGAAGGGGCGAAGGGGCGAAGGGGCGACCGGAGACTTGTTGACGCGGTGACGCGGAGAGGGGGGACGCGGTGATGCGGAGATGAGCGACGAAGGGAGACAACGCGGTACCGGCCACGTCTCTCCTCCCTCCTCTCGCGTCTCTCCTTAGCCGTCTACGGCCGATGAACGCAGACGGAACGGATCAACGTCCAAATCGGGTCATAAAGTAGACCATCCCAAGGATCAGTAGGCCTCCCACGATGACGAACAGTATCAGAAGAAGCACGATCTTCGGCGACGAAGATTTTGCTCGCTGTGGGGAGTGCGAGTGCGCTGGCGACTCTCCAGTCGAGCGTGTGGGGCTCGGAGCCGGCGGTTCGGGTTGTTGATGCACTTGCGGTGCAGGCGAAGGTGTGGGCGCAAAGGCGGGCGCTACGGCTGCACCGTTACCCATGATCGGAGAACCCGAGCGCGTCTCCAGCGGGTTAACAGGCTTTGTAGCTGCGCTCTGTTGCGTTGCGGGTGCCACGAGCTGAGGCCCCTTGGTCGGGGCGTGCTGCTGGACCGGCTCTATGCGCGTTATGGGACTCTTGATCGACTCAGTAACCGGAGTCGCAGGACTTGTGGCGGGCACGGTTGTTTGAGTGGTTGAATCCGCTTTGGGCACGGAGCCGGTGACGCGTACGGTTGATAGCGAGCCGGACGCTAACGGTCCAGTCCCCGGCTCGCTTGCGGTCGCAGATGACTCTTGATCCCCTTGCTCTTCCCAGATCTTCTGAAATCTGAGCCGGGTGAGTTCTTCGGGAGGCAGGTGGTCGTGAATAGACGCGGGAATCGGATGCTCCCAGTACGTAGGTCTCACGAAGTTGGGCCTGCGAAGCGACAACGCGTATTCCCATTCGCGTCGAACGAATGGCGACAGCATTGACTTGGACGACCAGAACAATTGAAAAACATCAGCTTCGAGGATTAGCTTTTCGATTTTAGCGCTCCACGATTCACCAGCCCGAACCTTCAAGAGCTCGCGGCCATAAGGATCCGAAGCGTTTTCGGCAAATCGACCAACCTCTTCCACCACGCGCGAGTCTTTGTTGGCGAAAGAAGTAAAGACCTTTCGATACGGCTTGGCTGAAACCGTCTGGGCATCCGCTTCAACCGATGGAGCCTCGTAACGTCCGTCAACGTGGACCGAAAGAGGCACCTCGGCCAGCAGTATCCCTCCGATGAAAACCGATAGCCGGCCCCGAGCAGTTTGACGATCAAGTTGGGCCGAGGCTCGCATCTGGAAACCTTCGCGATGAATCTTCTCAGTCCACTGGAAAGTTATGCTGGGCGGGTTGAATTCCATGCCGTGCACACTGGGTACGAATGTCACTCGACCATCGGTATCGATGAATTCCACCCGGCTCTGCGAATCCGTGTGAGCGTTCTCTCCAGTCGATGTACTCTGGATGTCGGGCGCTCCAGCGTTCGCGCCTTCAAACGAGCCAAGAGCTGAACCAGTGTCGTCGGCTATTTGCGCGACTGCGAGCAATGGAACCCAGGTCAGCGGCTGGACGCACGCGGGCTGCCAGACAGTGAACTGCGCCTTTTCGTTCAAAAAAAGCGGCTTCTGTTTCGGTTTCGGCTGTTCCTCGATAGGAGGTTGATCCTGCGCTTGAGGTTGATCGGGCAGTCGACGCTGATCGGGCAGTCGAGGCTGATCTTCAAGGGTGAAAACAATCTCGTTTACGTTTTCCGTTGCTGGTGGTTGAGCAGATTGCGTTGGTGCCGGCAGAGGTCTTTCCGCTGTTTGGCGTTCCCTCGACTCAAGCAGAAAGAACTCTTCGTCGCTCTGAGCGACTATCTGGCGTTGAATCTCGGTTATGTCAACACGGGGCTGCGAGACCTTAGTTGAAAGGTCCTTCAGTGGTCTTGCTTCTACGGTAAGGGCGTCTGGCGGGCCGGTGACCGTGAGCACGTCCATCACCGGCAGTCCATCGGTCGGCAGGACCAGAGGCTGTTCCGGCACAGCGGCCGGGAAAGTCGGGTTTTGAATAACCGAAGTTCTCCGGGAGTGGTCGACCCCTTCTTCAAGGTCGCGAGCGAAATCCTCGGCTGATTGATGCCGGAACCGCGGCAGCTTTGCCAGCGCGCGCATTATAACGCGCTCGATGTCGTAAGCTGCCCGTGCGTCAGGAGCAGCGATCTCAATCGGAAGCGGCGCCTCATCAAGATGCAGAGAGATCAGACCCGGCAGCGACGCGGACACGAAGGGAGGTTTGCCCGCCAGCATTTCGTATGCTAGTAACCCCAGGCGATAGACGTCAGAATGTGCGTCGGGCTCTTCTCCCCGGCACTCTTCCGGCGAAATGTAGAGCGCGCGAGCAACCGACAAGCGATCGGATCCTTTGTCGAGGACGTCCTTCGTTGCTGGGAGCCCGTGCCACGAACAGTCAATCATCACTATCGGCACGTAAGATTTGTCTTGTATGAGCCAGACATCGGTCGCACCGAGTCCCCGTGCAATGAACCCTGAAGAGTTCACGGTCTGAAAAGCCGAACAAACCTGTTTTAAGATTCCTCGAACCTGCGGCTCGTCAAACGGTCCGTGCTCAACCAGTCGTTCACGCAGACTGATTCCATCCACGATTTCGACCGCGGCGTAGGCGAGGTTGTTTTCATCGTCGAGGCCTATATCGAGAATGGGAACGATGCCCGGATGTTCCATCCCGGCTACGGCTCGCGCGTGTCCAAGCATTTCGTGGGTCGTTGCAAGTCCCGCAAGATCGGTTCGAAACAGCTTTAACAGTACCGGCTTGGATAGTTCTAGATTGGTCGCGCCGTACACCATGATCGATGATTCTTCGCGAAGGCGAGCTTCGAGTCTGTACTTTCCGGCGAGAGTGCGGCCTATCAGCGCGTTGCGGGAGGCGGATGGCACGGATGGCGCGGATGGCGGCGATTCCTTGATGGCTTCGATTGCTACACCGTCAAAAGGGCAGAATTGGACCTGATCCGCGAACTGCCGCGCGCATGACGGACAATGCTTCATGTGGATTCCTCAGCTTTAGTTGTTAACCAAAAGGGGGCGAGTGTGGCCCAATCTTAAGGTAGGCTCGGGGCGGTGTCAATTATTAGGTTTGGGATGGTGTTCTGGCTTGATCGGGGGCTGACTTGGTTGGGCCCTGTCCCCGTATAAGCGATTGGGAAGGCCGGGTTTCACCCGAAGACCGCAAAGCCTCGCAAAGACCGTAAAGTCTGGAAACTCGGTGGTCTCCTACTTTGCGAAGGCTATGCCGCCAGCGTGAAATCCGGTTCGGTGGAGGGTCAATAACGGATAGCGCCGGAAACTCGAAACCTGAAAGTCTAAAACGAAATTATCCCGGCAGTGGCGCCGACACGTGCTCGTGTACGATGAGCCATTTCCCATCGCGGAGCTCCCAGATCGCGGTGTGCCGGCAGTCCATATCCAACGAGTCGCCTGCTTTGAGCTTGGCCGACAGATGAAACGTAAGGGTGGTCCAGGCGATGTTGCCTCTCCTCGAGACCTTCAGATCGTCCTTCGGAGTCAGCTTGGCGTTGGTGGTAACCTGGAAGAAGTTCTTGATCACGCCGTCGTGGTACTCGCCCCACCCGTTATATTTCAAGGGCGCGATGTCGTAGAAGACAAGACTCGCATCCTTGGCATAGTACTTTGCAGCGTTGTCTGGGTTGAGCGTATTCCACGCGTCGTAGTATTCGGATATCAGCTTCTTGAACTCCGCGTCGCTTGCTGTTTCTTTGCCCTTCGCACCGGTTTGCGCTGCGGCCACGATCACCACCGACAGAGCAATTGCGCTCAAGACCAACGTCCTGAATAAATGTCGCACCATTGTTCGTTCCTCCCACTTGGAAAGTAAAAGACCATTCCTGCATACGGCGATGCCGGCCTGACTGGATTGTTCTCAAGTCTCGAACGGACTGAGCCGAGCGATCAGGCAAGCTTGGCGAGCGCCTGATCCAGATCCGCAATGATGTCTTCGACGTCTTCGATTCCTACCGAGATGCGCACGAGGCCGTCAGTTATACCCAGCCTGTTCCGTTCAACTTCGGGGACCGAAGCGTGGGTCATGGTCGCGGGATGCGATATCAGTGTCTCTACGCCGCCCAATGATTCACCCATCGTGCAGACCCGGACATTCTCGAGAACGCGTTTGGCATTTTCGAGAGAGCCGGTCTCGAATGAAATCATTCCGCCAAAGCCCGACATCTGACGGGACGCCAGCTCATGCTGCGGATGAGATTGCAGGCCCGGATAGTAGACCTTTTTGACCTTTGGGTGTTCGGTTAGAAACTGGGCAACTATGCGGCCGTTTTCGTCGTGTTGGCGCATTCTGACTGCAAGAGTCTTTGTGCCCCTCATGACCAGGAACGCATCCATAGGCGAGATGATGGCGCCGGCAGCGTTCTGAATGAAGGCCAGAGCTTGAGCATCCTCTTCGTCGTTCAAGATCACTGCTCCGCCTACGCTGTCGCTGTGTCCGTTCAGGTATTTGGTGGTGGAGTGAACGACGATGTCGGCACCCAGTTCGAGCGGGCGCTGGAAATAGGGCGACATAAATGTGTTGTCGACGACCAGGCGTATTCCTCGACGACGAGTGATCTCGGCGACGGCTTTGATGTCTACGAGCGACATCACCGGGTTGGTGGGTGTCTCCACGAACACCATGCGGGTTTCGGCGCGCGCGGCATCTTCTACGTGTTGTGGCTCTCGGGCGTCGACGTAGGTGAACGAGAGGCCGAATTTACGCAGCACTTTCTCAAAGAGACGAAAGGTTCCGCCGTAAGTGTTGTCGCTGACTATTACGTGATCTCCTGCCTGGAGCAGGGTCATGACGGCGTTTGTGGCGGCCATGCCCGAGGCAAAGGCGAAGCAGGCTTTGCCCCCTTCGAGAGCGGCGAGGTTTTTTTCGAGGGCCGCTCGGGTGGGGTTTTGGGTGCGCGCGTATTCGTAGCCTTTGTGTTTGCCGAGACTCTCCTGTGCGTAGGTAGAGGTTTGGTAGATTGGAACGGCTACGGCGCCGGTTGTTGGATCGGGTTCTTGACCGGCGTGAATCGCTTTGGTGGAAAACTTCATCAATGAGTCTCCTGTTGTTAGTTCTCGACTGAATACTAATTACTAAACGTGGATAAGAGAAGGGGAGGAGGAGCGAAGGCGCGAATGGGCGA
>DATFXM010000157.1:0-24992 GCA_035315885.1 Blastocatellia bacterium | reverse complement strand
AAGTTTCCGCCATAGATGCTCGAGCAGCCGGTAGCGTTGGCGATGATTGTTCGATCGCCGAACAACTGGGTGACTAGCCGAATGTATGGCGTTTCGCCGCAGCCGGCACAGGCTCCGGAAAACTCGAACAGCGGACGCAAGAATTGAACGTTTTTCACCGAGCTGAAACGCAGCCCAGTCTTATGAGAGATCTCGGGCAGTCCGAGGAAGAAATCCCAGTTCACCCGCTCTTTATCGCGGAGCGCCGCCTGGCTATGCATGTTCAACGCTTTGCGCGAGACCTGGCTCTTGTCCTTTGCCGGACACACTTCAACACACAGGCGACAACCAGTGCAGTCCTCCACCGCCACCTGAATCGTATAACGCTTGCGCTCGAGCTCGCGCCACTTCGCCGGCATGTGTTTGAAGCCCGCGGGAGCCCCCGCCAGTTGCGCTTCGTCGCAGACTCTTGCTCGAATCGTTGAATGCGGACAAACCATGACGCACTTGCCGCATTGGATACACAAGTCGGTCTCCCAGACCGGAACTTCCCACGCGATATTGCGCTTCTCCCACTGCGCGGTCGACGTCGGATAAGTTCCATCTGCTGGGAATGCGCTTACCGGCAACAGGTCACCTCGGCCGGCAATCATCTGACCGGTCACTTGACGAACAAATTCCGGCGCGCGATCCGGAACCGGCTGCGCGAGCTCCCGGTGACCGTCAGCCACGTCGGGAATTGTGAGCTCGTGAAGATGCGTCAATGCCGAATCGACCGCGGCGTAGTTCTGTTTGAGGATCGCGTCGCCGCGCTTCCCGTACGTCTTCTTTATCGACTCTTTAATGCGATTGATGGCGTCTTCTCGAGGCAGCACGCCGCTGATCGCAAAGAAGCACGTCTGCATGACCGTGTTGATTCTGTTGCCCATCGAGGCGTCGTTCGCGACACGATAGGCGTTGATCACGTACACCCTGAGTCTTCGATCGATGATGGTCTGCTGAACCTCGCGCGGCAGATGGCTCCAGGCCTCTTGCCGATCGAAAGGACAGTTCAGCAGCAATGTAGCCCCGTCTTGCGCGGTGTCCAGCACGTCGTAGCGTTCGAGGAAATTGAACTGATGCACCGCAATAAAGTTGGCACGGCGGATCAAGTACGTACTTTGAATTGGCTTCAATCCGAACCTGAGGTGAGAAATCGTGACCGCACCCGCCTTCTTAGAGTCATACACGAAATAACCCTGCGCAAAATTATCGGTCTCTTCGCCGATGATCTTGATCGAGTTCTTGTTAGCGCTCACCGTGCCGTCGGAACCAAGCCCCCAGAAAATCGCGCGCACTTCGTCGTCGCGTTCGGTGTTGAACGCCGGGTCGTAATCCAAACTTTTTGCGGTTAAGTCGTCCACGATACCGATCGAGAAATGAGTCTTTGGCTGGTCCCTCAACATCTCGTCGAAGATCCCTTTCACCATCGCAGGCGTGAACTCCTTAGAGCCGAGGCCGTACCTGCCGCCGATTATCTTTGGGAACGACTTCAGCCGAGGATTACGCGACATCGCGTCCTCGGCTACTGCAGTAAGCACGTCCTGATAGAGAGGTTCGCCAGCCGCGCCCGGCTCTTTGGTTCGATCAAGCACCGCAAGTGTTCGAACAGTCGGCGGCAGAACACGAAGCAGATGCGCTGGAGAAAACGGCCGGAAGAGTCGAACTTTGATCAAACCCACTCGTTGTCTGCGTTCGATCATTTCGTTGACTGTTTCTTCGGCGGTCTGAGCGCCGGATCCCATTATGACGATCACCCGTGTGGCATCGGGCGCGCCAAAATAGTCGAACAGTCCGTATGTTCTGCCGGTCAGCTCGGCGAACTGCCTCATAACGCGTTCAACGATTGCCGGTGCCTCCGCGTAGAACGGATTGGACCGCTCCCGCGATTGAAAGAAGACATCGGGGTTTTGAGCAGTGCCACGCACTACCGGACGATCCGGTGTGAGCGCGCGTAAACGATGATCATCGATCGCGTCCGCGGGTATCATCGCACGGATGTCGTCGTCCGAGAGTCTTTCGATCTTCATCACCTCGTGGGAGGTACGGAAGCCATCGAATGCATGAAGAAACGGTATTCGGCATCGCAAAGTGGCTGCCTGGGAAATGAGCGCAAAATCCATCACCTCCTGCACCGAGCCTGCAAACAGCATTGCCCAGCCTGTTGATCGCGCTGACATGATGTCGCTGTGGTCGCCAAAGATCGAAAGCGCGTGTGTTGCCACGGACCGGGCGGCAACGTGAACCACAGTGCTTGTCAGCTCGCCCGCGATCTTGAACATGTTCGGGATCATAAGAAGGAGTCCCTGGCTGGCGGTGAACGTAGTCGTCAGTGCGCCGGACTGAAGAGCTCCGTGAACAGTTCCCGCTGCTCCACCTTCGGACTGCATCTCGGTGACGTAAGGGACGGCTCCCCAGACGTTCTTTTCCCGATGAGTTGACCACGAATCGGCGGATTCGCCCATCGGCGACGACGGGGTGATTGGATAAATCGCGATTACCTCGTTTGTCTTGTAGGCTATGAATGCGGCTGCTTCGTTTCCGTCAATCGTTACCAGTTCTCGTTGTGTTTCAATTTGCATGGCAGCGTCCTTGAGGAAGTTCTGAGTTCTGAGGCGAGAGCACTGACCCGAGAGTCGAGGGTCGAACTACGCAAGCAGAATTCAATACTCAGAACTCAGAACTTCCTTGACAACAATTCGAGGCCCTTTTGGTCGCGAACCACCAGATTGGCCCCCTTGATGTGGATCAGTGACTCCTTCTTGAAATCACTCAGCAGTCTGGTCACTGTCTCGCGCGAAGTGCTGATCATTTGACCGATCTCCTCGTGCGTCAGCGTGAGCCTTATTTGTGTTCCCTGCTCCGTAGGTTTGCCGTCGCGCGCAACCCAGTCGAGGATCAGGCTGGCGAGCTTCTCCGCAGCGGATGTCGATAACCCAAGAGAACGAACCTTGCGGTAAACCGAGTGATAGTCGTGGCTGAGGTGCTGAGCTACTCTCAGGCACGCCTCACCATGTTTTGTGAGAAATCGAAGAAAATCATCGCACCTGACGAAATTCACAACACAGCGCTCAAGAGTCTCGGCGGTAACCTCATAAGAAACGCCGGATACCGCGGCGCTCAAGCCGATCACTTCTCCTTCGGAGGCGATCTGGGTAATCAAGACTTTGCCTTCGCTCGAACAGGTTGAGAGCTTGACTCTGCCCTTGCAAATGATGAATACGCCACGCGGAGAATGGCCCTCAAAAAACAGGATCGCGCCTTTTGGAAATGAGGAGGTGTACTTGATCGTGTCCAGCGTCTTCAGAGCGTCAAGGGGGAGATCGCAAAAGAGTCTGCTGAACCGCACCTGACAATCGACACACCTGTCAACGATATCTAGCCCGTGTGGTGCGTTCATGTCGCCTCCGAGGCTGAATGTACGCCGGCCGCCCTGTCGGCGATTCAACGTCAGGCTAGATAGAGCAACATCGGTGCCGCGTGTATTTGCACGCCGTTATTGGCGGCGGCGAGCGTCACAAGAATGCTGTGATGCGAAAACTTTCGCAGGGCTGCGAGAAAGCTCCCAAGGATGGTTAGTGCTGAGTGCTGAGTGCTGGGTGTTGAGTGCTGAGTGTTGAGTGCTGAGTGCTGAGTGCCAACGCCGAAGGGGTTGGCACTCTGCCTACTGCATACTGCCTACTGCATACTGCCTACTGCAGTTCATTTTCCGCTCAGATCGAGCGCCATCAAGTTGCGCCGGTCGCGTACGTAAAGCGTTGTCCCTGACAGAGTCGGCGGCGTCCACGAAATTCGCTCGAGCAGACTCGACTTTGCCAGCACCCTGAGCTCCTTCGGTGTAGGGTCGATCAGCGCAAGCGTTCCGTCCTCGTCGATTAGAATCAGCTTGCCGTCCGCCGCCAAAAGCTGAGCTTTCGAAAAACCTCGTTCCTGCCACGCAACCTCGCCGGTTCGCACGTTGACACAGCTCAAGAACACCGGACCACCGTGACCGCTGGAGAAATACACGTAATCGCCCAGCCGAATCGCAGTTCCAAAGTGCAACTGAAGCCTCGGATTGTGCCACCTCTCGGTAACCGTAGTCTTGCCGCCCGACTGATGCAGTTCAAGCACACGGCTTCCGCCATGGTAGGCCGACGAGACGAACAGCAAGTTCCCCGGCGCCCAGACCGGAGTGCTGATGGCCAATCCGTTCTCCGTCGGATGCGAGTGCTTCCAAAGCAATGTGCCATCGTCCGGGTTCATCCCGATCACATCAGACGCAAGCAACGCCACTACCTGCTTCTGTCCATCCACATCTATGAGAATCGGCGACGAATGCGCGTTTTGAAAATCGAGCCCCTTCCACACCACCGCTCCATCGCTTTGACGAAGCGCGAGTGCCGCACTTCCGTGACCACCCGCAAGCAGGATCAAGTAGTCTTTGTATGGCAGCGCATGGCACGAATAACCAAACTCGAGGCGCGTCCCTCGGAACTCCACATACAAATCGTGTGACCAGACCAGACGCCCGGTCGCTTTGTCGATCGAATTGATTTTGCCGATGCCGCTCGCGGTTACAATTCGAGAACCGATTACTTGTGGCATCGAGTAGGGGCCCGGACCGACACCATCCGAGTACGCATTCACAAATGGAGCCTCGTAGCCGTACTCCCAAATACTCTTTCCCGTTCGCGCATCGAGAGCCGAAACAATGTCGCGCGAGCCACGCCTGAACGCTACGTACAAGGTTTGTCCTTCGACTGCTATCGCCGAGTAGCCGTCCCCAAGCGGACGGCTCCACAGTTTCCGCGGACCGGTAGACGGCCAACTCGAAGCCAACCCGGTGAACGGCGTGATGAAGTCGCGGTGAGGACCTCCCCACACCAACCAGTCGTGTTGACCATTTGAACCGTTCCCGTTCTGAGGATCCGGACAATCCGAACGGTGCTCGCTCGACATCGCGGTGCCCGCAAGCAGGAGGCCGAGCACTGTTGCAAGCATGCGAATGTATGCCGGCGAAAAGTGACGAATCTTAGCTTTGGGTATTGATGCTGAAGCGCTTGATGCTGAAGTTTCGGAGAAACTCGACTGTGAAGAAGACAGAACTGACCGGCGACGTCTCATGCTTTTGCCCCCGGAATTCTAAGATTGGTCTGACGGCATTTGATTACTTCGAAGTACTCCGAAGCACCGCCCGACTCGTGTGCCGGCTATCAACATATCACACGTCGAGGGCTGTTCAAGTCAAACCGTTTTCCACCCCTTGGAGGTTGGGTTCGGCACTCGGGACTAAAGACTCCCATCGCCAAAGTGTTTACCAAAAATTAACCGCATCGCCGAGGCAATATTCCCCCGAATCGTATATTATGGCCCGCGCGTTTATTGCTTTTGGAAGCCGACAAACCTTTAGAGAGGAGAAAACGGTTCTCCTCCGGCAGGGTTCGCTCTTTGACTGAGGCAGCTTCGCTCTTCAAGAGAAGGATTGCCTGATCCGATCTCCTGATCCGGAGTAGACCCTTTTGCGACGATGACCCACTCCGCTAGCTCATCGCTTTCGTTCCGGAACTATGTTCAAAAACGATTAAGAAACAATTTCAAGAGCGCCATTCGGCGCGGTGCGCTGCTCGTAGTGATCCTTACCCTGGTAGCGCTGCCTTCCCTGTTTTTGACTCGAGCCGCTATATCGCTATCGACTGTAACGCCTGCTACTCAGAACTTCGACGGGATTGGCACTACTGCGACAGCAGCTCTACCCGCCGACCTCCGAGCCGACCGCCCGGCAACCGTTCGCACTGTCGGTACCTTCGCGGCGGCAGGCTCCGCCACGACTCAAGCAGGCGGAGCAAATCTGTCCACGTCCGCGGCGAACGGCATCTACAACTTCGCTTCGGGTACCACCGCAACCGGCCCCGATCGCGCCGTAGGCTTTCTCTCGTCCGGAACCGCAACCGCAAGCGGCAACCTCTACGCCCAATACACCAACAACAGCGGAGGCAACTTCTCGGGACTCAGCATCTCATACGATGTCGAAAAATATCGAAGCGGCCTTAACCCGTCAGGATTTAGATTCCAGCTATTCTATTCGACCGATGGCTCAACCTGGACCAACGCGGGCTCGGATTTCCTGACCTCGTTCCCCGCCGACGCCAACAACAACGGCTTCGCAACAGCTCCAGGCGCGACAGTTTCAATCACCAACAAAGTTCTCAACGTCACCATTCCAAGCGCAAGCGATTTCTTTCTCGCGTGGAACTACTCCGTAGCCTCGGGCACCACCACCACAAACGCCCAGGGCCTGGCGATCGACAATATCTCAGTTCTGGGAATTGCCGGCGGCGGAGCCACATCGCCAACCGGCGTCGGCGCGGCGAATCCCAGCAGCGTATTTGCGGGCGACTCGACCCTGCTGACAGTCAACGTCACACCCGGAACCAATCCGACCAGTAGCGGCCTTGCAGTGAGCGCCGATTTATCGCCGATCGGCGGTGGAGCATCACAGCAGTTCTTCGACGACGGGACTCACGGGGACGCAACTGCAGGCGACAACGTATTCTCGTTTCAAGCTACGGTTGCCGCTGGGACAACCACCGGGACCAAGAACCTCCCGGTTTCGATAGCCGATGCAGAATCCAGAACCGGAACCGCGTCGATCTCGTTCACGATTATCAGCGCTACGAACCCCACCGGGACAGGCCTTGCGACGCCGAGCTCGCTGCAGGCGGGAGGCATAACGCTTTTGACGGTCAGCGTCACTCCGGGGGCGAATCCGACGAGCACCGGACTGACCGTTAGTGCAGACTTGAGCGCCATAGGCGGCTCCGGCACTCAGCAATTCTTTGACGACGGGACAAATGGGGACGTCACCGCCGGCGATAGAACGTTTTCTTTCCGCGCCACGGTATCGCTAACCACCACTGCTGGACTGAAAAACCTTCCGGCCGTCATCAATGATGCACAGTCGCGAACCGGTAGCGCCAGTATCAGCCTGGTAGTGCAGTCGGCGCCGGTGACGCCGGGGATGGTGGTAATAAGTCAGGTATACGGCGGCGGGGGCAATTCAGGCGCAACCCTCAAGAACGACTTCATCGAACTGTTCAACCGCAGCTCGGTGCCGATCGACCTGACCGGTTGGACTGTGCAGTACGTTTCTGCGGCGGGAACTGGAACCTGGTCGCGAACAAACCTGTCGGGGATCATCCCGTCGGGCGGCTACTACCTCGTGCAGGAGGCGGCGGGCAACGGAGGATCCTTGGATCTGCCGACTCCGGATGCTGTCGGAACGATTGCCATGTCCGCTACCAGCGCAAAAGTGGCACTGGTAAACAATTCGACTGCGCTGAGCGGCTCCTGCCCCTCGGGCAGTAACATCATCGACCTGGTGGGTTATGGTAGTTCAGCGTCGTGCTTCGAGGGTACGGGCGCTGCGCCGGATCTGGGCAACACCCTGGCGGCGTTCAGAACCCATCTCGGATGCAAAGACACGGACGACAACTCCGCCGACTTCACCGTCAATCCACCAGATCCTCGCAACTCAGCATCGCCGGCTCACGTTTGTCCGGCCGGCGACCTGGAGCCCGAAGTCTTCTCTACAATTCCGGCGCGCAACGCCAACAGCGTACCGATCGATTCAAGCATCACGATTCGCTTCGACGAACCGGTTGACGTAACAGGAAACTGGTTCAGCATCAGCGGCACTCTGAGCGGCGCTCACACAGCCATGGTCAGCGGAGGACCAACGATCTTCACTCTCAAGCCGGACACGAGTTTTGTCCCGCTAGAGCAAGTGACGGTGACTATCTTCGCTGTGTTTGTCAGCGATCAGGACACGATAGATCCGCCCGATCACCTAGCCGCGGACTACATCTGGACCTTCGGCTCGGCACACGACCCGGCCGAAAATCTGGTGATGGGCAATCCGAGCGGCGCAACCACGGACGTTGTCAACGATACAAACTTCCTGATGCAGAAGGTGCAGTACTCGCTCTCTTACAATCGACTGAAGGGCACTCCCAACTGGACGAGCTGGCACCTTGACCAGACGTGGTTCGGCAGCACACCACGGCAGGACGATTTCAGAAACGATACCGACTTACCCCCCGGCTTCTATCAGGTTCTGGGCACCGACTATTCCGGATCGGGGTTTGATCGAGGTCATATGTGCCCCTCTGCTGATAGAACAGCTTCGGTTCAGGACAACTCGAACACCTTTTTGATGACCAACATGGTGCCGCAGGCGCCGGACAACAATCAGGGTCCCTGGGCGGGGTTCGAAAGCTATCTGCGGGTGGTCGTCGGTCAGGGCAATGAGCTCTACATAATCTCGGGCCCGTCGGGCCAGGGCGGGGTTGGGTCGAATGGTCCCGCTTCGGTGATCGCCAACGGCAACGTTGTAGTGCCTCAAGAAACGTGGAAGGTCGCTCTGGTGTTGCCCGTCGGAGACGACGATGTAAACCGCGTGACAAATCAAACGAGAACAATCGCAGTGATCATGCCGAACTTGCAGGGCATTCGGAACGACCAGTGGCAGAAGTATCTCGCTACTGTAGATCAAGTCGAGGCCCTCACCGGTTATAACTTCTTCTCGAACGTTCCGGATTCGATTCAGGATGCAATCGAGTCGAAGTTCGATGCGGTCAATGACACTGCACCGGTGGCATTGGATCAGAATCTGACAACCGCCGAGGACAACACGCTCTCGATTACCCTGACCGCCAACGATGTCAAGGTCAACACCAGTCTCAGCTTCACCGTGGTCACCGGACCTGCACACGGCACTATGTCGGGCTCGGGTGCGAACCTTGTTTATACGCCGGCATCGAATTATTCGGGACCTGACAGCCTAGTTTTCAAGGCGAGCGATGGGACTCTGGATTCACAGCCTGCGACCGTGAACATCAACGTGACCGAAGTGAACGATCCTCCATTCGCTGGAACCGACAGCAAGAGCACCAACATGAATACGATGCTGATGTTCCCCGCCACCGACCTGCTGACGAATGATGACGCCGGGCCGAACGAGACAGGCCAGACGATCACCGTTACTTCCGTGTCGCCGACGCCCGGCACGCACGGAACCGTCACCTTGAGCAGCGGCGTCGTCAATTACTCACCGGATCATGACTTCTTTGGTTCGGCGTCGTTTGAGTACACAGTGTGCGACAACGGCTCGACCGCGGGAGCTCCCGACAGCAAGTGCGCGACCGGGACGGTGAATGTGACCGTGATCTTCGTCGACACGGTTGCACCGGTAATCACGGTACCGTCCGACGTCACCGGTGAAGCCACCGGGACGGCCGGCAGGCTTGTGACCTTCGTCGCTTCAGCAGTGGACCAGGTGGACGGTCCGCGGCCGGTTGCGTGCTCGCCCTCATCTGGAAGCGTGTTCCCGCTAGGCACTACGACCGTGACGTGTTCTTCTTCAGACGAACATGGCAACACCGCTTCGGCTCATTTCAACATTACGATCGTGGATACAACGCCTCCGACTCTGATCGTACCGTCGAACATCCTTGCCAAAGCTACGAGCGGCGCCGGCGCCACGGTCAGTTTCACCACCTCTGCTTCGGATCTCGTAGACGGTGCCGTGCCGGTTAGTTGCACGCCGCCTTCCGGCAGCACCTTCGCGGTGGGAGTGGTGACGGTGACGTGCTCTGCAATGGACATTCGTCATAACACAGCGGTAGGCAGCTTCACAGTCACAACTCTCGGTGCGCGCGGCATCGTGCAGGGAGTGCGCGATCAGATCGTGGCTTTGCGGCAAACGGTGACGAACCGCGTTGATCAGCAAGGTCTCGATCGGATCATCAATAAGCTGACGTTAGCCCTTGATCCAACACTGTGGGTGGATGATATGCACGTGGATCCGCGTCATAGCCAGAGAGTATTCGATCTGTTGAATGACGCGGTCGCCCTGCTCGTGGATCTGCAAAAGGACAAGAGGAGCACGATTCCTGATTCTGTGCTTCAGGGCTTCATCGACGATCTGGTAAACGCGAATCGTCTGGTCGCAGTTGTTGCGATCAGCGATGCGACGGATGCCGGAGGCGATCCGAAGAAGCTGGACAAGGCTGCAGACCACTTGCGCAAGGGTGATCAAGACAACGCCAACCATCATTACCACGACGCGATTGGCCACTACGGCGACGCGTGGGACAAAGCTAAAGAGAGTACCGAAGACTAATCTGGTGAGGTTCTGAATCGGGAATCAGCGCAAACGCGCGAAGTCTTTGCGCTGATTCCCCGATTGCGGGTGTACTCATTCTGAGCGTAGCGCTTGAACCGGATTGACCGAAGCGGCACGTCGCGCCGGGATGTACCCCGCGATCAGCGAAGCGATTGCAAGTACCAGTGCTACCGCTGCCAATGTCGGCACGTCCCACCACTGAATGCCGAACAACAGCTTCTCGCTCAATATCGCCGCCGCAAGAGAGCAAATCAAACCCGCACCAATCCCAACGGCACTCAATCCTCCTGCCTCACGCAGGATGAGCGCGTAAACCGACGCCGGCTGGGCCCCCAGCGCCATTCGAACTCCGATCTCGCGGGTTCTCTGACTCACCGAATACGCGATGACACCGTAGAGCCCGACTACGCTCAGCAACAATGCGACTGCCGCGAATCCGCCCACCAGCCAAGCCGACGAGCGATGCATATATGCGGATCGCGAATCGGAGATTCTGTCAGCCAACGTCTTTCCGCCAAACGTCACAATCGAAGGATCAATGCTGCGGATCACTCCACTCATCTCCGGAATAAGGTTCGCGGACTGTGATGTGCGAACCACAATGCCGAAGTCGGAATCCGGATCCTGTTTGAATGGCAGATACAGAACAGGAGGCGTTGCCGTGTCCAGTTGTCCTTCCTTGATGTCTTCGACTACGCCGACGATTTGTATCGAAATCGGCATCGACTCCTCGAGATAAAGGAGTTGTTTGCCGATCGGATCTTCTCCGGCAAAGAACTGTTTCTCCATCTCATTGTTTATGATCCCAACGCGAAGCTTCGACGCATCGTCCGACTCGGCGAACGGCCGCCCGCGCAACATTCGCGCTCCAAGCGCAGAGAACAGGTCCGGACTAACGGTGCGCTCCGCTACTTCGTTGTGTTCGCTGCTCCGCGGCTGTTCCCCGATCCAGAACCAGATCGTGTTGCCGTTGTGACTGACCGGGAGGTTGCTGGTTGATCCGGCGTACGTCACCCCAGGCAGAGCCGCAATCCTGTCGAAGACCTCCCGATGGAGAGCAATTGTTTTCGCGTTCGTGTCGTATCCAGTCATTGGCGCCGAGAGCTGAAGGAGGAAGACGTTTTCAGGCTGCATTCCGATCTCAACGTGAAGCAGACGGTACAAACTCTTTCCAAATAGGCCCGCCCCTGCAAGCAGCACAACCGCCGTGGCCAGCTCGATCACTACGAGCTTCGACCCAAGCCGCCGCCACATCGTCCCCGAAGAACCACGGCTGCTTTCCGCTAGACCCTGTCTTACCTCCGACAGAGACAATCGGAGTGTTGGAACAGTAGAGAAGAGGACTGCCGCCAGCAGAGAGATTGTGCCGCCAAACCCCATCACTCGGCCGTTCAAGCTCAACTCCCGCAGAAAGGACAGACCGCCCAACATGTCCGGGGGGATCAGTCTCGCGAGGAGGTGCACCAGCCACCACGCCCCCATCAGACCAAGTGAGCCGCTGGCAATCACCAACACGATTCCCTCGGTCACGAACAACCGCACCAGCCTGCCGGGTGAAGCGCCAAGCGCGCTTCGAACGGCGATCTCTCGCTTGCGGCCTTCTGACCGCACGAGGAGCAGACTCGAAACGTTCACCGTGGCGATCAGTAAAAGCAGTCCGGCGCCCCCAAGAAGCACCAGCAATATTGGCCGGACGTCTCCTACAATGACTTCGCTCAGAGAGACCAATGCCGCACCCTGATCGCGATTGGTCTCCGGGTATTGTTCTTCCAGACGTTGCGCAATTAGCTTCACATCTGCCAAAGCGGTGCCGAGTGTCACCCCGTCTTTGAGCCGCGCAACGCCGTAGAGGTTGTGGCAGCTTCTTCTGTCATCACAGGATCCCGAACGATGAAGCGTGGTCCAAAACTCGGCGGGTTCAACCGGAGCAAAGTGAAACCCAGCCGGCAGCACGCCGATGATCGTATTCGCTTTACCGTCGAGAGTCACAGCCTGGCCGATTACATCTTCCTTTGCGCCGTAACGGTTTTGCCATGCTTCGTAAGTCAGCAGGAGCGTCCTCGGTGCAGCAGGCAGGTCTTCGCCGTCATAGAAATCGCGGCCGAGTATCGGAGAGACGCCAAGCGTTCGAAAAAAACCGTCGCTTACTCGAGCGCCCCGAACGATCTGCGCGCCAGCCGAAGTAGTCAAGATATGTCCGGTGCGCTGATATACGTCCAGCGAGCTGAACACGTTGTTGAGCCTCTTCCAATCGAGGTAATCCAGATACGAAAGATTGCTTCTCGGGAAAATGGGTACGGTCTCGTAGACGCCGACCAGCCGGGACGAGTCTTGATATGGCAAAGGCTTGATGAGCGCGGCATCTACAAAAGCAAATATCGCCACGCTACTGCACAAACCAAGAGCCAGCATCACGATCGCGGTGAACGTGAACCCGGGATTTTTGCGCAGTTGTCGAACCGAAAACGTTACATCCTGGAGCAGGCTCTCGACTGCCGGCAGCGTGGCGGCGGCGCGATAGGACTCCTTGGCCGATTCCAGGCTTCCAAGGCTTACCAGCGCGTGACGTCGTGCCAATTCCGGAGACATGCCCGCGCGTAAATTGTCTTCGATGTGCAACTGGAGGTGACTCTCGATCTCGTCAGCAAGCTCTCGCTCGCGGCGTTCCTTGTTGAACAGGCCGGCCAGCTTAAACAAGAATGCTCGCAGGCGTTTCATGCCGGGTCCTCCGTGGGCGCGAGAAATCGCGCGAGAATCTCAATGGTCTGTTCCCATTCCTGAGTTTCAATCTTGAGCTGTTTCCGGCCCGACCGCGTAAGCCGGTAGAACTTTGCCTTTCGGTTGTTATCGGAAACTCCCCACTCGGAAGTGATCGAACCCTCCTGCTCGAGCTTGAGAAGTGCGGGATACAGCGTTCCATAGTTCAAGGTAAGCAGGTTTCCGCTGGTCTGTTCTATGCGGCGAGCTATACCGTAGCCGTGGAGAGGTCCGAGTGCTTCAAGGGTCTTGAGAATCATCAGCGCAAGCGTTCCCTGCCAGACATCCGTTTTATCGCCCATCCCGTTCTCCTCGAGTGGTCTCCTATTGGTTGGCCAGATGTATAGTGGCATGGTCCGTATTGGATAGCAATATGAATGATAGGCTCCCTTGATGGTATACTGGCCGGCCGAAGCGAATCAGATGGGATTCAGATACAATCGCGGTGCCTTAACTTGACTGATCTTGCGGCAAGCTGGTTTAGGGGACCGTCGGTTCGATCAAACATGATCAACAACGAATTAGCAGAACTATTCGACCGAATGTCGCGCGTGCTGGCGTTCAAGGGCGAAGACCGGTTTCGTATCCTCGCATACCAACGAGCCGCAGTCTCTCTGAGAGATCTGGAGGAGGACCTGACCTCGATGTCCGCCGAGCGCAGGCTCGGTGAGATTCCGGGTGTCGGAAAAGATCTCGCCGCGATGATTGAAGAGTACATTGAGACTGGCGAGGTGCAACGTTACATTGCGGCTTGCAAGGGGATACCCGCTTCTCTGATCGACCTGATGGAAGTTCCCGGCTTAGGGCCCAAGACGCTTTCGATTCTCCATAAGAAGCTCGGAATTGAAAGTATCGAAGACCTGAACAGCGTGATCGAGAATGGTACTCTCGGAAAATTAAAAGGATTTGGCGATAAGAGAGCCGAGAATCTCCGTCGTGGATTAGAGCTATGGCTTGCAGGCAGGAAACGTATACCGCTCGGTGCGGCCCTTCCGATCGCCGATGGTCTTCTCGCGGCGGTTCGGAAGCTTCCATCAGTCAAGCGCGCCGACATAGCGGGATCCATTCGCCGGCATCGGGAGACGATCGCCGATCTTGATTTGCTCCTGGTCTCTACGGACACCGCTCGATCGCTTAGCGAGTTTTCGAAGTTGCCCGCGGTAAAGCAGGTCCTCGCACTTGGAGATACTCGCGCAACGGTGCTCATCAATGAAGGATTGCAGGTCGACGTTCGAGCGCTTGATGAGAGCGCGTACGGTGCAGCCCTTGTGTACTTCACCGGCTCGAAAGAGCACAACGTGCATCTGCGCACGATAGCGCGGGCGCGAGGACTGAAGCTCAGCGAGTACGGAGTGTTTCACGGATCGAAGCGAATCGCAGGAGAAGACGAGAAAGACGTCTACCGCGCTTTGAAAATGCCGCTGATTCCGCCTGAGCTTCGAGAAGATCGCGGAGAAATAGATGTAGCGCTCGACGATCGTCTTCCGGAACTGGTCGAGGTCAGGGATCTTCGTGGTGATTTGCACTCGCACACGACGTATTCCGATGGGCGCGCGAGCATGAAAGAGATGGTAGAGCGCGCCGGCCAACTGGGCTACGAATACTTTGCGCCGGCGGATCATTCCCCGTCAGCCCGAGTCGCGCGAGGTCTTGACCTCGACCGCCTCGAACAAAAACTGGAAGAGCTGGAAAAACTTCGTAAGATCTGGCGGGGGCAGAAGCTTCGCATTCTGTTTGGCACGGAGGTGGATATCCTGCCCAACGGCAAGCTAGATTACCCTGACTCGATCCTTGCGCGTTTTGATGTTGTGACCGCTTCGGTGCACGCCTCCTTCAAGCAAAGCAAAGACGAAATGACTGGCCGATTGCTGGACGCGATCTCGAGTCCTCACGTTGACATCATCGGTCATCCGACCACGCGATTGCTGGGGAGCCGTGGGCCGGTGGAGTTCGATCTGGAGCGAGTGGTGCGAGCGGCCGCGGAGGCGCGCGTGGCGCTGGAAGTAAACGGTTCTCCATACCGCTTGGATTTGACCGACACGATGGCTCGGGTGGCGCAGGAGGGCGGAGCGTTGCTGGCAATAAACTCCGATGCGCACAGCGTGTCGCAGCTCGATCAGATCAAGTATGGTGTTTTTCAGGCGCGTCGCGGTTGGGTGCGAGCTGAGACGGTGGTGACTACGTGGCCCCTTGCTTGCCTCGAGCAATGGCTGAACAGAGACTCGCAGTAGGCAGTAGGCAGTTTCGGCCCCTCCGGAGGAGCTAGAAACATCGCCCTCCTCAAGAGCGTCCGGAACTGCATACTGCCTACTGCCTATTGACCTTCAAAGCGGTTTTTATTACTATCCGCGCGGCAAGTTTCAATTGCCCGAGCAACAATCAGTCTGATTTCAGAAGCCGGTTCAGGCGCAGGTACTTTACCAATCTCTCCTCAGGAGGACAGTCGGTGACCTCTAAGGATTTCCTTACCCGTCTGAGTGGAGAACTAAGCGGCTACGTTCTTCTGCCAAACCAGGATGCCTATCAGCAAGCCGTAGAAATCGACAACGGCCGAGTTCAACAGCATCCCTCCTTCATCATCATGGCCAACTCGGTCAACGACGTAGCGATCGCAATTCGAGTCGCCCGCACCCACAATATGCGCCTCACCGCCAGGGGTGGCGGACACAGCGCTGCCGGTTATTGCCTTGGCACCGGGGCCATCGCCGTCGATCTGTCTTTGATGAATTCGATATCGCTCGACCAAAAGCGTCGAATCGTGCGTGTCCAAATGGGGGCGCGTTGGAATGATGTCTACCTTTATCTGATGAACACCGGAACCGGTCTGATTCCAATCGGCGGTGGGTGTCCTACGGTTGGGATTCCTGGCTTTATGCTGGGCGGCGGGTTCAGTTTCGTGTCGCGCTCCTACGGCATGAGCGTTGACAACCTCCTGTCAGTCGGCTTAGTGACCGCCGACGGTGAGTACCGTCGAGTCTCAAAAGACTCGAAATCCAAGCAGGATCGAGACCTGTTCTGGGCTTGTCAGGGCGGCGGTGGAGGTAATTTTGGAATCGCGGTCGATATGGAAATCCGGGTACATCAGCCGCGCACTCCGAAAATGTTCATGGCGCAAATCCGCTACAACCCGGAGGGTGCCCAGGAAGTACTGGGCTTCTACAATCAATGGGTCGAGTCCCTGCCAAACGAGCTTGCGGTGTATGGCATCTGGGGGAACCAGCCGGACCCGGTGGATTTATCGAAGACCACCAACATGTTCGGGTTTACCGCGGTATACAATGGTGAATTCAAACAAGGCATCAAGCTTGTGCAGCCGCTTCTGGAGCTAAAGGCCAAGCCAATCTATGCTCAGCTCAACAGCTTTACCCTGCCTGAGTTCGAAGAAGTCAACGGCAGGACGACCCTGGTCAAGGGCCGGTCGGCCTACATCCGAGCCGGAATCATGCCCCCGCGTTCCATGACTTCGAACGCTATCGCCGTTCTCGAGAAGTACATGAAAAACGCGCCGTCCGCTGCCAGTTTCATCGTTTGGACCCACGCGGGCGGAAAGATCAGCGACGTTGCGCCCAACGCCACCGCCTTTCCCCACCGCAAGGCCCGTTTTGTGCCTGAACTGAAATCGATCTGGGAGACGCCACAGGACGCACGGGCAAACATTGAATGGGCCTACAACTTTTTCCAGGACCTTGAACCCCACTTTGTGGGCTCGTATGTAAACTACATCGATCCGCTGCTCTCGAACTGGAACAAAAACTACTACGGCGAAAACTACAAACGCCTGTTGGAAATCAAGCGCTACTGGGATCCGGACAATCTGTTTCAATTTCAGCAGAGCATCGGATCCATGTTCGAACCCAATACTGCAATGCCGCTCGATCTGAGCCCGCTCAATCGGACCTTTGTCGATTAACGCTCGACGCTCGAGAGCTGGCAGATCAGTCTCGAGAGCGCGAACAGCAATCTCTTTGCGCATTCTGGGAGGTCAGGTAAGCCATGCATATGATCATCGCAAAGTGGACCATTCTCGAAGGCAAGCGCACAAAGGCGATTGCCGCCCTGAAGATCCTCGAGAAAGAAGTTCGAACGAAGGAGCCTTTCGTCCTGATGTATACGATCAACACGCCTGATTTCCAAATGACCAACTTTCCGACTCCTCCCGAGAACGAGGTAATCTTCGTTTCAGTCTTCGCCTCCAAACAGGCATTCCAGAAGCATCTGAACGGACCGATCTTCCAGAACTGGCTGAAGAAGTACAAGGGACTTTTTCTGACCAACAACGATAACTTGTTTGTCCTGGCTGAATGGGTGAAGCGGGAAGTCGGGTACGTCCGCCCGCAAATGGTCACCGAGTAAGATGAGGAGATGAATTGTGAAAACCGCAGCGAAGACAATCGCAATTGCTGCCCGGCTCACTCTGAGCTTGTTGTTCCTGGCTCCGTTTGTGCGATTGGCGCAACCTCAATCGCCGACTGTTCCGATAAACCCCACCGTGAACAACTGCAACGTTACGAGACCGGACACCCCGGTCACGCCGGCTCTTCTGACGAGCGGACTTCCTTGCGCGGTCACGGTGATTCAACCGATCACTCTGGACAATCTGCAAAAGGCATTCGATTTCTACTCGTGGCTGACGTTTATTGCGCTCAACTCTCCGGCTGCAGGCGGCACGATCGGAAAAGACGCACCTACTATCTGGGAGCAGTTCAAGGAGTCTCAGGACATCATGCTGCCCGATGGGAGCTCGCCGCCCCCGTGGGGTGCGCCGCCAATCCGGCCTTCGAAATGTCCGAACGCGCCCGCAGGCGCGACAGTATTGGTGATGGTCGGCAAGACTCCCAACGTTTTGACTGAAAGCGTGCAGCCGTTTCTAACCGGCCCGCTTATCGATCAACAAGGCCAGTACGTGCACTACGAAATACTTGTGAATCGGCCGATGTTTGAGTTCATCGTGCAGAATCAGCTCTACAATCAGCAAGGACAAGCGAAATTCTCGGGAACGATTACCTTCCCAATCGGTCAGGTCACCAGCGGGTCCACCGGAACCGTAGGGTCGATCATGATCAAAGCGGCCTGGAAGATACTCGACCCGAAGGTAGACGATCCGAGCCGGTTTCACACGGCAAAGGTGCTGGTCTACCAGGCGCCGTCAACGAACCCCAAAATCGCGGAGTCCTGCAGCGTCGCAACGGTAGGACTCGTAGGTCTGCACATCTCGCATAAGACTCAGGTCGAACCCCAGTGGGTCTGGTCTACATTCGAGCACGTCGACAACGTGCCCACGCAGTCAGATGTCAACTCAAAGAAGCTCGCCAAGCGGTATAACTTCTACAATCCGGCGTGCAAGAACTGCAAAGTCAACGACCCGCCGCCCAGGCCCTGGGATCCGAACGCCGTCCCCTTCCCCGGCGGGTTCAAGAGTCAGATTGTTCGCGTGGTCAATTTGATGGATGACGTCAACAAGCTGAACGCGCAGTTTCAGGGAATATTGAAGGGGACTGTCTGGGCGAACTACAAACTGATAAGCACGCAATGGCCGACGGATGGTCAAAGCAAGACGGATCCTAACGGGGTGCCTGCACCTACATATCTGGCGAACACCACCATGGAAACTTATGTGCAGGGCACCACGCCGCAGGCGTCGTCGAGCTGCATCGCTTGCCACGGCAACGCTGCCACTACAAAGGGCAAGACGTCTGATTTTACCTACATCCTCGAACGTGCCCAGTCGGCGAAGTGAGGAGTGCAACGCGGCGCGAGCCGACAAGGAGCTCAGCTTATGAGTAACTCACCAATTGATCTGTTCGTAGGCCTATCAGCGGTGCTGACGGGGGTCGATTCATCAAAGCTTGCACCCCTGCTCGATCCGGTGGATATCAAGCAGACGTACTTCAATTTCGTGCAGGGAAAAGAGCCGATCGCTTTCACTCAGTTGCTCGGCATCTTCCAGCAGAACCAGGGGCAGGATCCCGCGACAATTGCCAATATCATCTTCAATCAATCGGGTGCGGCGATCAAATACCTGGCGCGCAGCATAATCCTGATGTGGTATCTCGGCTCGTGGTACGAGCCGGCGACGCTCCAAAAATACAATTCGCCCAATCCGCCGCCTCCTCCGGTTCCTTCGGCAGGTGTGATCTCCGCCGACGCATATACGCAAGGATGGGCGTGGAACGTGGCGCAGGCTCATCCAATGGGTTACAGCAACTTCACCTTTGGCGCGTGGTCGGAAGACCCGCCGACACTGGCAGACTTCGTGGGCGGAAACGGAGGTCAATCATGAGCTCAGGCATGAACCAACCCAAGCTGTCATCCTACGATGTCGTGATTGTGGGGGCGGGAGTCTCCTGCGCGATGATCGCAAAGCAACTCGGCCTTGCCGGCAAGAAGGTCCTGATCCTGGAGGCGGGCGCTGCCATACCCCCAAACAACGTCGACTTCATGCAGAGGTTCTATACGACGGTGGCGAAGGTGCCGGAGTCGCCGTACACACCCGACTTGTTTAACCCTCCAGGCTCGAGCACGCTGACCGATCCTTCGACGTTGAACGCCGGCCGGCCGACCGTTCTCACTCTCTCACAAAAGACGTGGCAGAATCCGAATCTGAGTTATCTGACCCAGGACGGGCCGCTCGCGTTCGGAAGCACCTACGAACGTATTGCCGGAGGGACGATGCGCCACTGGCTGGGCACAAGCCTGCGTTTCGTACCGAACGATTTTTGCGTTGATCGACAATATCATCAGGAGGTGGATTGGCCGATCTCCTACGATGACCTGAGCAGTTGGTATGGCAAGGCCGAGCATGAGATCGGCGTGTCGGCAGACATTGGTGAGCAGGAGTATTTGGGAGTCACTTTTCCACCGGGATACTCGTATCCGATGCCCAAGATTCCGATGTCGCTCGTGGATCAGGCGGTCAGCTCCGCGGTCGACGGCATGCAGTTCTTCGGGATTCCAGTCAACGTCACAAGCACTCCTGCCGGTCGCAACTCGCAGCCATATCAGAATCGAAGAGTCTGCGCCGGCAACACCAATTGCATTCCCATCTGTCCGATACAGGCAAAGTATGATCCAAGCGTGACTCTCAACCAGGCTCTGGATACTGGTAATGTCGAGATCCTCTCGCAGACCGTCGCTAATGAAGTGGTCATCGACGCGAATGGGCGCGTCAGTCAGATCAACTACATCCAGTATAAGGGGCAGTCCGGACCTAAGACGGGATCGGGCAGCATCAGCGGCAAAGTCTACGTCATTGCGTCGAACGCCATCGAAACGCCCAGGCTCCTTCTCTTGTCGGACAATCAAGGTCGACTGAAAAACGGCGTGGCTAACAGCAGTCTGCTTGTGGGCAAGAATCTCATGGATCATCCGCTGTACCTGGCGTGGGCACTGATGCCAAAGCCAGTCTTCGGATACAGAGGTCCGCTGTCCACATCGGGAATCGAGAACCTTCGGGACGGAGCCTTCAGGTCGCAGCACGCGCCATTCCGCATCGAGATCGGCAACGAAGGATGGAACTTCCCAATTGGCGATCCGGATACTACTACCGTGGACTTCATCAACGGGTTGAATCTGAGCGGCCTGAACACCGCCGGCAGCGGAGGTTCGCCGCAGGCGTTGTCCGGTCAGGCACTGGTCAATGCGTTGAATGACAAGTTGACAAGACAGTTTAGACTCGGTTTCCTGGTTGAGCAGTCGCCGGAAACATCCAACTGCGTGAGCCTGTCCTCGCAAACCGATCACCTCGGCTTGCGCAGGCCTTCCATTAAATATGATCTTTCGCCTTACACAAAGGCAGGGATGGCGGCGGCGAAACAGACTGCTGATGCGATCTTCGACAAACTGAAAGCGGTGCAGTTCACTGCGCCGGCCGATCCGACCGATCCTTCGACGTTCATGGTAGACATAAACGGAAAGCCGACTCGTCTGAAGTTTTTCGGCTCGGGTCACATCGTCGGGACCTATCGTATGGGTACCACCAAGGAAAACTCGGTGGTGAACCGTGAGCAGCGGTCGTGGGATCACCCTAATCTTTTCCTGGTGGGCAGCGGTGTTTTTCCCACGGTGGCGACCGCTAATCCGACCCTGACGATTGCGGCGCTTGCACTGTGGGCGGCAGATACCATTCTTCGAAAGGATTTATCCTCCTGACGCAGAGCCCCAGTTGTTGCATGGGAACGGCCGCATGTACCCACGGTATGGCACATCGGGGCTACTGCCTTTTGAGTAACGACCCGTCTTCGAGCTCGACCCTCCGAAAGTGGGACAGTACAATCCCGCAAGCGAAACAGACCGCCGACGACGCCAAGGGCTGCGAGAATCACCGCGAATAGGAGATCCGATCTATTGAGCTCTTGCGGACTGCAAAGCGTTCAAACCCAACGTATGCACGTTTGCAGAACCGTCACTGCGAATACCAGAGAGAGCCCGATGCAACATCCCGGCGCGGTTGGCGCCTGGCACATGTTTTGATTTCTTTCAGCAGGTACCACTCCGAGTACAAGCTCTAAGACTGATCGCTGAGAAATGACGATGAACACACTCTGGCGTGACTTGCGATATGGTGCGCGGATGCTGCTCAAGAGCCCGGGCTTCGCGCTGATCTCTGTGGTGACCCTTGCCCTCGGCATTGGAGCGAATACTGCAATATTCAGCGTCATCAATGCGGTGTTGCTGCGCCAGTTGCCATATGAAGAGGCTGATCGGCTCGTCTTCCTGAGTGAGCGCAACCCAAGCTTCGACTCAATGTCAATCTCGTATCCAGATTTTGTCGACTGGCGCGAGCGCAATCACTCTTTCGAGAGCATCGGCGTGGCGAACTTTCGAGATTACAACCTCACCGGAAGCGGCGAGCCCGAGCGGCTTCGAACGGGACAGGCCTCCGCCGACCTTTTTAGGGCGTTACGCGTGCGGCCAGCACTCGGGCGTCTGTTCACAAATGACGAGGACCAAGTCGGAGCGCCGCCGGTCGTAGTTCTTAGCTATGGCTTGTGGGAGAGGAGATTTGGCAAGGATCCGAACGTTCTGGATCGGGCGGTGATTCTAAGCGAACGCCCTTACACAATAATTGGAGTGATGCCGGCCGACTTGGCCTATGCCCGGAAGACAGATCTCTGGGTTCCGATTGGTCAACTCGCAAACGACCCCTGGCTGAATCGTCGCGACAATCACCCCGGACTCAGGGGGATTGCTCGCCTCAATCCCGGGGTAACGCTGGAACAGGCTCGGGCCGATCTCGATAGTATTGCACTGCAACTCGAGCAGCAGTATCCCGAGATTAACAAGGATTTGCGTATTCGAGTGGTGCCGCTTCTGGAAGACTACGTCAGCAATGTTCGCCAGGCACTATGGCTGATACTTGGCGCCGTTGGGTTAGTGCTGCTCATTGCCTGCGCGAACGTCGCAAATCTTATGCTGGCGCGCTCGGCCGTTCGTCAAAGAGAGATGGCAGTCCGTGTAGCGCTTGGCGCTTCTCGATGGCGAGTAGTCAGACAGTTGCTAACTGAAAGCGTATTGCTCAGCGTTGTGGGCGGGAGCCTGGGCCTACTGCTCGCAGGCTGGGGCATTGACCTGATTTTATCGTTCAGTGGCGACAGCATCCCGCGTTCGAGCGAAATAGGTCTGGACTATCGCGTGCTGGGCTTCACCGCCGCGGTCTCAGTGATCACTGGAGTTGTGTTTGGACTCGCACCAGCGTTGCAATCAAGCCGAGCTGACGTTCAGGAGGCGCTCAAGGAAACGTCGCGAAACACCACCGGCGGTCGTCATCGACTCCGTCAGGCTCTGATTGTCGCAGAAGTCGCTTTCACTTTGTTACTGCTGATCGGTGCGGGCCTTCTCATGAGGAGCTTTCAGCGTCTGCAACAGGTCAAACTCGGTTTTGTAGAAGATAACGTGTTGACCGTTCGCGTGCAGTTGCCCCAGAAAAAGTATCCGAACGAGCAGAACTGGATAAATTTCTATGACCAGGTTACGGACAGTTTGCGCGGGCTGCCCGGCGTGAAAGAGGTCGCGATTGCGTCGCGCGTTCCGATGGATGGATACGATTGGCAGACCGGTTTTCAAGTAGTCGGCGAACCGCCGGCTCCGCCCGGCCACAACCCGGCAATGGAACTCTCCGTTGTGAGTCCGGATTACTTTCGCGCGATGGGTATTCCGTTGCAAAGTGGGCGATATTTTAGCAGCGAAGACAGTCGATCGAACCTCAGCACGGAGGCGCTCGGGGAGCCGAATACTGGAAAGCGACCGAGGGGCGGACCGAAGTCAGTGATCATTGACGAAGAGTTTGCGCGTCGCCACTGGCCAAACGAAAGTGCCCTCGGCAAACAGATCGTCTGGGGCGGGGGAAAGGACACTCCGCCGGTGACGGTGATTGGAGTGGTCGGGAGCGTCAAGTTTTATAAGCCGGACGAGTCCGCCGGTTTTGTGCAGGCCTACTTTCCGTTCCTCGAGATGCCGGCTAACGGAATGAGTTTTGTTGTCAAAACCTCGGTCGACCCGGAGCGAATCGTCGCCGCCGTCCGAGAGAAGGTGCAGGAGGTTGACCGTGATCAACCGATCTATGCTGTCAAGACGGTGGCCCAATGGCGCAACGACTCGATCGCCACGCCTCGATTCTATCTGTTTTTGCTTGCGCTGTTCGCTGCAGTGGCGATGGTGCTCGCGGTGGTGGGAATCTATGGGGTGATGAGTTATGCGGTAACGCAGAGAACTCGCGAGATCGGTTTGAGGACCGCCCTCGGAGCGCAGCCGGGCGACGTGTTGAGGTTGGTCGTGGGACAGACGATGAAGCTTGCGGCCGGCGGCGTGATACTCGGGGTTGCCGGCGCTGCGGCTCTCACCCGATTGATGGTGAGCTTGCTATTCGAAGTAAGTGCCACCGATCCGACGACCTTTGCTTCTCTGTCGCTATTGCTTTTGGTTGTAGCGCTCCTTGCGTGCTACTTACCCGCTCGCAGGGCTACAAAGGTGGATCCGATGGTCGCGCTCAAATGCGAATGAGCGCTGTTCAGTTTTGTTCCCAACTTTCACCGGAGCTTTGGCTTCTTGTAGCTGAACTCTCTTCACTGAAGACTCTTTAATAAACCTTCCTCTGAACTCCTCACCACTGAAAGCCTTTGCGCGCTGAGTCTCGATTAATTTCAAATGCACGAAGGTTGCATATCTCAGCAACCAAATCTCGTCGTTCAGATTAGGGGAACGAGGCAGTTTCAGGCGGACTGTCGCGGTCTCGGTTTGGACCAAGGTCCAGAAGCACACGCCGAAGGAGGCTTGCAACGCCATGCATATTCAGATCACTAGCACATCCTTTTCCGATGGCGAGCCGATTCCGATGAAGTACACGTGCGAGGGCGAAGACATTTCTCCTGCGCTTATCTGGAGGGCGATTCCACGGGATGCGAAGAGTGTTGTGCTGATCTGCGAGGATCCGGACGCACCTTCGGGGACATTTGTCCATTGGCTTGTATACAACCTTCCGACAACGGCTACCGGATTGCCGGAAGGGGTACCGGGAACGGAAAGTTTATCGAACGGAGCGATGCAGGGTATCAACGACTTCAGGCGGCTGGGCTACGGAGGTCCGTGTCCGCCGCGGGGACACGCCCATCGGTACTTTTTTCGTTTGCATGCTTTAGACATTCGGTTAGAGCTGTCGGCGGGTCTGGGCAAGAACGAGGTTACGAGGGCAATGGACGGTCACGTATTGAGTTCAGCGTATGTAATGGGAACATATGAGAAGCGCTGAGTGCTGAGTGCTGAGTGCCAACCCCGAAGGGGTTGCGGAACAGAGCCCAGGGTTGCAGTCCGCGGCTACCCTGGGTCGAGCGTTGCTATTTTGGATCCAACCTTGAAGGGGTTGCAGAAGTCGACTGGCAAAACGAAATATGCGATGTGTTCCGCAACCCCTTCCGGGTTGGGACTCAGCACTCAGCACTTTTCTTGGAGGTCCCCATGGCGGATTCGCTTGGAAAGATCAACAACATCGTCGTGTTGATGATGGAGAATCGCTCGTTTGATCATTTGCTGGGATTCTTCAGGCCCGAGAGCGGCGTCA
>DATFXM010000156.1:0-27916 GCA_035315885.1 Blastocatellia bacterium | reverse complement strand
AATGAGCCGTGGAGGGCTCGAACCTCCGACCCGCTGATTAAGAGTCAGCTGCTCTACCAACTGAGCTAACGGCCCGTGACGAAAAATTCTACGAAGGTGGTTGCTAGTTGTCAATGAGCCGTCTTTTCAGAACGCGGGATCAACACGTCTCGCTCGGCCACACGGAAATCTCAACCCAAGTCGGTCCTGATTGTAGTAATGTTGTCGGCCTTTTCGTTCGCGTCTCACGGAGCCAGAAGAAACTGTATCCGCACTGCTGCCTCTCTTGTCATTGCGGTTGACAATTGAGGCGGCAGCGCTAACAATTTTTTTCCAGCGCGCTTGTGGGGCGCCTCCGGTCCGCGGCAAGGGAGATTGCTCCTACCCATTTCTTGTTCACCGGCGTAACAAACTTTCTTCCAGCCTGAACTAAGCGGACATCCGGCACTCAACGGAAGGAAGGTCGCATGAATTCCCTCGACAACCTCAGGAAGGCCGCTAAGCGGTGGCTAAAAGATCTACGCGCTAGTAACAGCGAAGCCCGCGCGCGCTTTGAGGATGCGTGGCCTGGCGGACCTGCTCAACCGGTGCTGCGCGACGTCCAACATGCCCTCGCCCGAGAACACGGCTATGAGAGCTGGAAGGCGTTGAAGCAGGCGATTGAGAAACAGGTCATTGAAAACCAGGCCACTGAAAATCAGCCGATAGTGGCGTCAAGCAGCGAGGGCCACCGCGAGCATAACGTTAATCGATTTCTCGAGTACGCTTGCCCCGATCACCATGTCCGCGGCCGTCCGGCGCATCGCGTGGCGAGACACGCGGCGATGCGGGTGCTCGAACAGCATGCGGAAGTCGCACTGGAGAATGTCTACGCCGCAGTCGTGTGCGGCGAGATCGAGGAAGTACGTCGACTTCTGAGCAATCAACCTGAGCTCGCGAACCAGAAGAACATTGTGACTGGAAGGGTGCGTTCGGGCGTTGGGGGCAGTTATGACTTCCTGCAGGATTTCGGGAGCAAGGATTGGCAGCCGCTGCTATACCTGACGTTCACTCGTCTGCCGCTAGCAAAAGCGAACGACAACGCAGTGAACCTGGCGCGTCTGTTGCTCGATTACGGTGCCGATCCCAACGTCTACTTCATGGCGGGCGATAGTCGCTACACGCCACTCGTTGGCGCTATCGGTGAAGGCGAAGAAGACCGGCCGCCGCATCCGCATCGCGACGAGCTTGTGCGTCTGCTGCTCGAGCGCGGCGCCGCGCCCTATGACGATCAAGTGATCTACAACATCGCTTTCCACGGCAAGGTTCTCTGGTACTTGAAGCTCATGCACGAGTTCTCGTCAAAGGCCGGGCGAGCCGAGGATTGGGACGATCCCGAGTGGCGCATGCTCAACATGGGAGGTTACGGCTCAGGCGCCCGCTGGCACTTGTCGGTAGCCCTCAATCAGAACGATCTCGCGCTTGCCGAGTGGTGTCTGCAACACGGTGCGTCACCGAACGCGGCCCCGGCAAGCGACACCCGGCTTCCGAAGCAGAGTCTGTACGAGCTAGCCTTGCGTGGCGGTCACCTGGAGATGGCCGAGTTGCTGGCACGCTACGGGGCCGATCGCGTCAACGTAGTGCTGGACGCTGAAGACGCTTTCGTCGCGGCGTGTCTGCGGCTCGATCGCGAGGAGGTGCAGCGCATCCTCAATCAGCATCCCGAGTACCTGCACTCGCACAAAGCGATGATTGCTGCAGCGAAGGAGGATCGCGCCGACGTCGTATCCTTTCTGTTGGAGCTCGGCACGCCAATCGAAGTCGAGGACGAAAAGAAGCAGCGAGCACTGCACGTGGCGGCGTGGGCTGACGCCCTTCGGGTCGCCGAACTACTCATTGAGCGCGGCGCCGAGCTTGATCCCCGCGAGCTAAATTACAGCAACACACCGCTGGACTTCGCTGTGTACGCCGAGCACACGGGGATGATCGAGCTACTGAGCCGGCATAGCCGCGATGTGTGGAATCTCGTTTTCGTTGGCGCAATGGGACGGCTGCGAGAAGTTTTGGCTGCCGAACCTCGGCTGGCTAGGGTCTCTTGGCAAACGACTCCGTTATTCTGGCTGCCGGAACAGGAAGAGACCGCGCTGCAGATCGCCGGCTTACTTTTGGAGCATGGCGCCGATGCAGGATTCCTTAGCCAGAAGGATGGTTCGACTGCCGCGGACGTCGCGCTTAAGCGAGGCATGCACCGCGTTGCGAAATTTCTTGAAGGAGCGGCCGCCAACGCCGGAGCTTTAAAGAAGCACAGTCACGAGTATTTGCTCAATTTGTACGAGCAATTGGCGAGTGACCTCGTGACGGTTTATTCCTCAGACGACACCGAAGCGCTCGAACGGTTGGCACGTCACTTCGATCGCATTCTTTCGTTTAGCGATATTCGAAAGCTACTCCGAAAGCAGCTCGAGCACCTGAGACGGGACACTGGCGGCGATGCGACGACTCAACTTGATATAGCGGATGCGCGCGACCTCATCGCCCGGCAGTCCGGATTCGAGAACTGGAACAGTTTCCTTTCCAGCAGGGCGTGAATGTGCTGGCGCTTATGATTGTGATGCGCCGTAGATGGCCACCGCCGCCGCGACTGCCGGGTCCGAAGGCAGAAGTTTTCTTCGCTCTCCATTGTGAACATCAGCCATGACCGAGGTGGAATCGGTCGAGTGAGTTAAGCCTAACAGGTGTCCAATCTCGTGGAGCGCCACGGTTTCCAAGTCAAAGGTCCTAAGGGCGGGGTTGTCGAGGAGACCCCATCTCTCGTCTCGATCAAAATGGCACTGACCTGGAAAACCTTCGCCACAGGTTCCCGGATAGAATGCGTGCGCGATCAGGCCCCCTACACCATCGAATTGAAACTTTATGCCGTCACCGTGCAGGCCCGTCGCCCACCTGAAACTCAGGATAGCCGGGGCATTACCGGCTGGCTGAAAAGCAATGTTTATCACAGATGCCCACGTTGAGAGCGCGCTTCCTATAGCTTCTTCTACCTTTTCGAATGAGAGCTCTACCGGCAGCTCTTGCGGCTCGCTTGCGATGGTGAAAGTCAATTCCCTTTGTCCAGTGTTGTCGCAACCGCTTGACAGTCCAGTGGGTGCGTCTGATAGGGCGAATTCAGCTCCAATCAAGCGCAGGTCTTCTGTGGGATCGGGCATTCCACATCTCGACGTCTTAATCTTATCCATTGTGTTCGGATCGGTTGTGCCGGTTTGACTGAGCCGATGAAAGCACTGATATTTCTTGAGCGCCGTGCTTGTCGGATCATCCAACCGCGACGGCGTGTAGCCCTCCTTGAGGTACGTCAGCTTTTGCAGAAACCCTTGTACCTTCGCCAATTCTTTATGCTCAGCGCCAGGCAGCAGTTCCGGAATCTCGAGCCTGTGCCATCGTTGCGCGCGATTTCTTGAACGATTTTTCCTCACAAATTCTCCTGTTGCAACGAACGTTGCTCGGGTTTGTGTACTGCCGAGCTAACGTAGCAAGACGTCGCATCGTCGCCGGCAACGCAGGCACAGACTCGGTCCCTTGATCGAAGCCGGTTATGGCAAACCGCCCAGATTGGGAAGGGCGCCAACCTGAACGGTGTTACAGCAACAATTGCGATTCGGCCCCGCACCGGTCTTCGGTTGTTTGCCCCATTCGTGGACTTTCTCTCCGGTTACGTTGAACAGCTCGTAGTATCGGTATAGATCGCCCAATCCGAAGTGAAACTGATCTGAGTCGATGAATCTGGAGGCGTCATCTCCGGGCGGTTCGACATTTGTGATCAGAATCTGCTGAGTCTGATCCTGGAGAGGGATTGTCATAGCCGCGCCGTTGTCCATTGTGATTCCTACTCTGCCGTCCTTCGGGCTTTGAATGTCCAACCCCATAACTCTGGCTTCAAAGACCGCTGTTGGGACGCCTTCGAGTATGTCGAGCACGGCGGTGGTCTGCTCGACCTTTGCCCTGCCATCTACGAGTGGCGCAGTACTGTCGAGATCTGGGCGGATGAGCATGCTGGAGTCGATACTCTTGGTATAGGCGATTGCATCGTGGACATATAACATCGTCACATCCACTCGCTGCGGGTTGTCCGCCTTTGTGACAACTGAAACGATTTGATGAGGTAGCTCACTGCTGAAGTCTGTTAGCCACCTTAGATCCTGTGAATTGGTCTGCGAGAGTTGAGTCCGGTCGGGCGCCTGGCCCGGCTCGTGACGAGGCTCTAAGGCTGCGCTATTCTCGCCCTTGATCTCGATAAGCTTTACCTGTGGCTCAACGAAGAAAGTGCCGAGGCCGGTCACTTCCAAACTCAATTGGTGGTCGTCGAAGCGAGGAATGGCTATCTCCCACCGCCCTAAGGCGTCATTGTGACAAGCCACTGACAGCCCCGACACTCCGATGGTCACGGAGGCGTCTTGAAGAAGCTGGTTTGAACTCATGTCCTGTTCTCCTCTCGTTGGGTTTGTTGTTAATACGAGGCGTGCCCGCCGATCGGAAAGAAGGCGGCCCAATAGTAGGGTCGCCGGTACCGTTCATTCGGGTGATCCAACATTGCTAGCTGAGCCTGACGGAGCGCATCCGTCGAAGGCACTCCCTTCAGTTTCCGAAACGCATGAAATTTGATCATCAGTTCGGAGGTAGCATCTGTTTCGACCGACCACTGACTTGCGATCACCATTGGCACTCCTGCCATCAAAAAGGCGCGCGACAGTCCAATCAACCCCTCTCCGGCATAGTAGCGCTCGATGCCGCTTTGGCAGGACGACAAGACCGCCAGCCTGGCGTTCGGAAGTTTCATTCCTGCTATCTCGTCCAACGAAAGAGAGTCAACGGTGGGATTCGAATTTGCGTGATTCCCTGCCAACACCATTCGAGATCTGCCGGAGTCGAGATCGTCTGGAACAAAATGCCCCGCGAAATGAAGCACGTCGCACGACTGCAATCCGGTTGCGATTTGCGCTTTCGTCGCATTCTCGCCAATCAGAAGAAGTGGATCTTGATAGAGCGCTGCAACATCTCGCGCTTCGACCGCCGCCGACGGTAACGACTTCAGTCCCTGATGGCTCTGGCTATCAAAGCGTGGGTCTCCCACGCACAACAGTCTTTCGCCCTGTTTTAGGCCGGCTTTGGATGCAGCTTGTTCTGAGCAGAGCACGAATACTGACGCGCTCGGCGAATAGAGCATGTTATGGTCGAGCAAGGCTCGCTTGCCTGACCCGCGGCACAGGAGTGCCGCAAAAGGAACCTTAAAGAGACACTTGTCCGGCACGATTACCAGTTCAGCGGCTCGGTCGACGCGGTTTTGCACCGGCTCCAGCAGCCAGTCGTACAATTCGGCTGCCAGCCGAGTCTCGCGTTCAAGCGACTTCTCGTCACTGGCCATCAATGCTTCCAGATAGTTGTTGCTCAGCTCTTCAAGCGCGCTTTGCGTCACCGCTTGTGGTATGACTTCGAATTGTTTCTTGCCGACAATCCAAATCAGCAGCCGGTGATTGAGCACAGAGTATTCGACCAACTCCACGTTATCCGGCAGTCGTTGTTTGAGGTTATCGAGCGTAAGTGGTTGGTAGATTGCTTCACTTGCCGTCTTCGTTGAGTCTGCATCAGTAGCAACCCCGGCGGATAATCTGCCAACAATCTCATCTTGTAAGGAGCGGGCTCGCGACAATTCGCTATAGTAAAAGCTCTGTTCCCTTTGATCGGCCTCAAACTTGTACTCTATGGCCAGATCATAGACGCCCTGCTCCGTGTCGAAGAACGGGTTCCTGTTCTGTTCTTCCTTTATCTTTTGCCTGTTCTTCTCGAACAGGGCTAGTACCAAGGGCATCTCTGTTTCAATAGCGTCGGCATCTTTGTTGAGCAGGTAGCACAACAACATTCCCTTGTGGGATTCGTACCTGTGAACGCTCAATTCAGTGGCTTCGAATGCGGTCGATGCGTGGCGATAGTCTTCTATCGCTGCAGGGTAGTCGCCCATCAGACGTTTCATGTTCGCGATCTGCAGCATCGACAGTCCCCGAAGTCTGCTGCAAATAGGGTCGGGTTCGAGGGGTTCGAGTAGTTCGATGCTCTCTACCAAACTTCGACCGGCCGATTCAAAGTCACCTTCGCCAATATATATCTGACCCAATCGACGATATGTGCTGTGCATCAGAGCCGCATCAGGCCCGAAAGTCTTCCGGGCAAGCTCCAGCGCTTCGTGCTCAAACGCTTCCGCCGCGCGGTAGAACCTCAGCCTGTACAACGTGTCGGTAAGCGAAAAAAGGCTTCGCCACAATTGACGCCGGCTCACAAAGAAGTCGTTCGGAGACGGCAGGCTCTGCCTGTTGAATTCAAGCGCTTCTTTGTTTCGGCCGAAGAATCTGTAGTTGTCGGCGACTTGCGACGAAGCCTTCTGCACCGCGTACAGATCGTCAATCTGTCGCGCGATTCGCAAACAGTTTTTATTCAGCTCGAGCGCTTTTGAATACTCGCCCTGGAGCGCGTTGTTGTTGGCCAGCCATCCGTACGCCTGACACTCGAGCCAGCGATAGCTGTTTCGCTCGCAATCCTCCCTCAACTCATCGAGTATCGCGGAGCTCTTCCGCAGCTCGCCTCCGTACGAAAAACAATACGCGCGCCAGTAGTCAACAACTCTGGCCTCCAGGTTGTTATCGGCTGCTTGAAAGAGACGTCGGGCCGACTCAAGCGAAGGCAAAGCGTCGCGGTAACGTCCTCTCAGACAGAGAGAGTAAGCCTCATCCTGCGCCTGATGAGCCTCCAACAGGATGCGCAGGTTTTTCAGATTCGACGATGAATAGAATTGCGCAAGGTCCGAAAAAAATGGGTCACCGGCTCGTTGCTCCTCCAGAGTACCCAGAAATCGGAAAGCGTTCAGGAACTCCGTGCCCTCGGAACCGCGGTTGGACAACGAGGCTTTGGTGACTTCGCGCGCCAGGCGGAACGCAATCATGGTCCCCGTTATCATCTCTTTCGTCTGGCTTTCAATCCGCCACGCCTGCACCTGTTCATCGTTGCGGTACGCGGATACGAAGCTCTTCAGCGCGTCATCTGGTCCAACGTCTTCATAGCCCTGACTCTGTAGCAATCGCAGGTTTCTTCGAGCCTCGGTTGCCCATTCAGAATCGGCATCGTGTTGAAGATAGTCTTCCCAGGCCTCTCTCGCTTTGACCGCTGCGTTCGAGCGCTGCAGAGAGAGAGCCCTGTTGAAACGGCAGGACAACAACGAGTCGTTCAGCTTCAGTGCTTCATTGAGCAACTCGAGCGCCTTCGCCAATTCAGCGAAGTCCGGTTTATCTGGATTGACGAAAGATCTTTCAACGTATGCGGCGCCCAAATCTCCTAGTATCGCGGCATTCTTCGGGTCAGCCTTCGCTGCGGCCTCGAGCGTTTGCACAGCCCGGTCAAATTTCTTTTCGAGAAGAAAGAGGCGTCCGAGGGCGTGATCCGATTCCGCTATTGGATGTCGATCTGCCTCGTTTAACAGTAGCCTCTCCGCGAGATTGAGCGCCGTTTGATCAACCTCTGCCGGTCTGTCGCCGCGTGTGCCGATGTATGGAGCATAGCTCAACCCTGAGACGCGCGTTTCCAGCGGACGCTCGCGGCTGAACGCTCGCGCAAGCGCCGCATTGCCCTTATCGAGATCCGATCGGGAAGACACGTAGCGCCAGAGAGCCAGGCCCGCCACGAGTACGAGAAGCGCCGCCGCGGCAACTTGAAAGTGAGTTCGGAAGTCCTGGATATGCCAGGATCTTCTTACGCTCATCTTCGCGTTCAGCTTTGTTGCGGCTTGCTTTGTCGCTGCTTGGGCTTCCTGTGACATCTGTCTTCTCAATGCTTTTGCAAACTCCAGAGCGGCTCGACCTTGTTTGGTTTTTAGAAATGAGCTTTCCAGAGCCCACCGATTCTGTTCCGAAAGCGTCCCGTCAAGGTATTCGTCGATGATATCCTCTTGAGCGAGCAGAACACGTTCGACAAAGTCGTCATCCGTCATCAGTCGCTCTTCAATTTGCTGGACATCATCCTGAGTCAGCTCACCCAGCAAATATTGTCTGATTACAGCCTCATCAATGTTGCGGGTCATCTGTGTGCCTTCCCGGCCCATTATGTTATGGAGCAAAGCTCAAAAAGATCACAGGAATTAGCTAGCCTCGGATCTGCGGCTACATTCAACGATGCAGTCGAAGAGGATCGCTTTGATCCGATGCACGCGCATTCTCAGAGTATTGGGGGTGATCCCGAACCTTTCGGCAAGCCCCTTTCTAGTGTCTATCTTTTCTCTCTTTTCCTGAGAGAAGTATTCGCGAATGATCAGGCGGCTCTCTGCATCCAACTCATCCAGGCAGCGCTCAAGACAGTCGTAGAGGACCTCGGTATTCTCCGCGGGGTCCGGTGCTGGGGGAGGCTGTGGGTCACGTCTGTTCCAATGCTCCATTAGCACTCTTTTTGCGACGCCATAGAAGTACAGACGTTGGTCGCCCGAATACGTCGCTGCTATTTCAGGTATCTTTCGGATAACACGGTTAACCGTTTCATCCGCCAACTCGTCCGCTATCGTACACCCGCGGTTGGCCAGTATCATCACAAGCTTGCGCCGGATTTGTTCGTATTTCTCCCCGGCTCGTTCCCGGTCGGTATCCAGCCATGCTAGAAATCGGTCAAAGTCTTCCTGACTGGGTTCCCATTCTGATTTCACTCGACCCCCTTAGACTCTCTGGGCGTCAAAACCCACGCACTCTTCAAAGGACCAGACGCGATGCATCGCATCGAAGCTCGCGGGGATTTGCAAGTAACGATTTGCAAGTAACGATTCTTGAATGAAAAGTTAGATTCCTGACCCTAGTTCCATTCCAGCCTCGAATGAAGTCTCACAAGCACGATGTCGCGTCCATTCTTACTAAATCGCTTTTCCTATTGCAAGCACCGCCACGAAACAAATCGCACAGATTGAGCTGTGACGTTTTCAACATTCCATACATTCAGAGTTGAAAGAAGAAAAAGGACCTGCAGTAGGACACCGCTTGCATCGAGCATCGGCGATCCTGTGGGCATGCCTGTGGTGTTAGCTGATGCTCTCCGCGATCTATCTGTTGGTTACGACTCCCGGTGATGCCGGTTTCTTTTTCGATGAAATTCTTGAGCCGACTTGAGGACATTTATGCAGATTAATCCCAACACTGGTTTTTTCGATGTCCAGCCGGGTGAACTGATCACTATCACCGTTTGCGCAAGAAACACGCACTATCTGGCTAGTTTCCCGGACGCGCCTTCATGTACCGCCTGGACAAACATTCAAGGGCCTGCCGCCGGCTGCGAGTCTCGGCAGTTTATCGCTCCTGCAGCCGGCGAATGCTTTGTCGTGATCACGTTCGACTTTGAATCCGACCAGAACGGAAGCTTTCCGGATGACGCAGAGTATGACGTCAACGTGAAAGGGACCCCTGGTATTTCATTTGACGATGACCCCGTGACCCCGCCCCCGGTAGTGGCGCGACAGTACAGATTTCACGTCATCTAGCCGTCGAAGAAGGAGACAACCATGCGAACGATCGTGCTCGTTGCACTGCTCTTATTGGCAGTGCCGTGTTATGGACAACAATCCTCGACAGCAGCCACTCAGTCGATGGGACCGGAGGCAATTTTTTCCCGCACACTCAGCGACCTGAGAAGGTACAAGCAGGAACTGGACGCCGCAAAGGCAGCCCCGACGCCGAATGATGCCGCTATCAATCGAGCACTATTCCAATTCACCGGGTCGATCGATACCAACCTGATCGAATGGGTCAAATTTCTGGCGGGGGCAGACGCAGTCCACGAATTCCTATCGGATGCAGAGCGGCTGCGAATCGACAAACAGCTAGGCACCGGCCCGAATAGCAACGGCACAACGTCGCTTGTGACTAAGGGTAGCGTACCAGCGCTAATTGGGTTGGCTGTCGAGCATGGAGCAGCTACGCGGGAGGTGGACGGAACCAACGTGACCTTTCGCGTAAACCCCGCCGGGGTCATCAAGGCTCTGTTGAAAAAGAGCTATCTTACCAGCGGTCCTACCAACCTTCTTACAAATTCTTCAGATTCCGACCTCTGGTATCAAATACTCAAACGGGCCTCCTTCTCAATTTCGTTTGATACCAGCAAAGGATCCGACGCGGGCATATTCACCGGATCGCGATCACAACTGGCAGGTTACTCAGGTCACCTCGACATCATCAACCATCGCGACCCACGCGATAAGAAGAATCAACCCCTCTGGGATACTCTTCGTCGTGAAGTTGGCACGGAGCTCGCCAATTCGCTTACTGGACTCGCAGATCAGCTTCACCGGATGCCTGGATATGAGAGCTGGCGGTTGAATACTCGAGACGACTTGCTTGCCGCATCACCGGAGAATGTTGTTCCGACGCTTGTCCAACACGCGGAGCAACTGAGAGCACTGATCAATAAGGATGCTGCCACTCGAGATTTCATAGAGAAGCACGTAGTTCCCGTGGTAAACAAATACGCCCTTGGTCGCGTCGGACTGCTGGATGGTATTTCTCATTCATTTACACTGGCGTTCGAATACACCAATACGCGGCAGGTTGTAACGCTGGGCGGCAACGACAGTCAAACAATTACGCTTCCTCCAGGGGTCACAAATGGATTGCCGGATCTTGGAAATTTTCTTTTGACGGCTGGCGGCCGAGTTCGTGGCTCTGAGATTACCGCGAACTTCAGCGCCACTCGCTTCAATGGCAGGCGGCCTGGTCCTGATATCGGCCGCTGGCGCGATGTGCAATTCGGTGTACAAGTGGACTTCAAAATTCTTAAGAGACTGACCACCGGAACTTCAACGTTATCGTTTTCCTATCTCTTCCTGGACTTACTAGAGGAGCCCTTGGGGGCGAAGATCCTGGTAAACGGAGTAGAAGAGAGCCGAACGGGAATCATCAACTTCGGCCAGGCAAAACTAGACTTTGCCATTGGATCCACGGGAATGCATGTTCCGATCTCAATGACATTCTCCAATAGAACCGAATTGATCAAAGAGAGCGATGTCCGAGGCCATATCGGTATTACCTTTGACCTGGACAAACTCTTCTCGAAGAAGCAATGAAAACCGGAAAAGAGCTCAACCGTGGTGCTTTAGTTTTCTTCGGACGCTTAATGCCACCAGATACCCAAGAATCAGCATATAGGTCGTCAGGCCGAAGTAGATAATCAGAAATACTGTCGCCGCCGCTTTGTAGTACGAGACCGCCGCAGGCTCGGGTTGAGAAGCCGCGACCAGACGCCGAGCCACTTGCACCACGAACAGGATGAAAAAACTGATCACCAGCGATACCAGCAGCGTTACGTGGTTAAACAATCGTCGAAGCTGGTAGCGGCACTCCAGCCTCCCCTGCTTACGAGGTTCAGTGTCGCCTACGCTGTTCAATTCGTATTTCATTCTGAGCTCGAGTATCTCGCGAAGCCAGTTGCTGAGGTGCACGTAGAAGTAGGTGCCGATCAGACTCACCAGCGTCAACATGAAACCAATCGCCGCAGTCACGTCGGAAGGTGTTATCGGAACTGTCTGAATCATGCGAAAGTCCCTCTGTTAACTCATGCTTTCGTCAGCTTATTCACTTCGGTCAAGAGCAGCGGAACGTTGGATGCCGCGATTGACACCGAAACGTGCGAACCAATATTGCCTTCCGTCTTTATCGGAGCAATTCCGGCGACATTCGCCTCCGATAGTGTGCTGAGTATCCCATCGAGCTCCGCTCTTGCGCCCTTGCTGATCGTGAACACCATTCGTTCATCACCGCGGCCTTCCTTCGTCCATTTTTTGGCTTCGTCGAGCCTGGGCTCGAGCTTGCGCTTCAGCGATTCCAGCGCCTTGCGACGCCAGGCACCGAGACGCTGGCCGCGCAGGATCCGCGAGAGGTACTGCGCTTGACCATAAGGAAAATGAAATTGAGAGAAGAGACGTCGTTCTCCCGGTTCTTCGTCCTTCAGAACACTCGAGTAGATCTGGTCGAGCCAGTCTAGATATTGCTCGGTCAGCGAGCGGTATCGCTTGCGACCGCTGAACAGATCGATCCAGGAGTCTAACGCGAGCCTTGCCAGATTATTTAGCTGGTCGTCGGTGACATCGACTCCAGAAGATCCAAACGACGCTCTTAGAGTGTCGGCTTGCTCGGCGCTCAGCGTGATAGAGAGGGTTTTCTTCGGCATTGATGCGCATCTCCGGTGTTCAACGTCGGGGCAGCAATGCCGTATTCTTGTGCAAGGTCGGGCGGCGAGGCAAATGGTCGTGCGAGGGTTGGCTTTTGGCGATTATGAGATACCCAGCGACCGAGGACCTGGGTCATTTCTCCGAGACAAAGCTCAATCCTGTGGCACACCACGCTCAATCCAGTAGAAGACTAACCACTGTGATGCAGCCTCGACTGAACGGATCGTATGCCGCTACGGCTTGGGTTGGCCGTACATGTAGCAGAGACCGTCGGGGGCTACCTCGAAAAACACTCGATAGGAAGCCGCCCCGACTCTGTCCAGCCGCAGGGCCGAGTCGTCTGGTTGAGCGCCCTTGATCTCTTCGAAAGCCGCCTCAACATCGTCCACTTCGAAGAAGCAACCCTCTTGCGTAGGGTCGTCGCCGTTTTCAGCCAGCCCGATCTGAATGCCGTCTCGAGCCAAAACAACCGACTTTGTTGGCGATTCGCTGCGAGACACAACCCGAAAGCCGAGGCGCTGTTCGTAGTAGGGTATAGCAGCGTCCACGTCGGCAACGGGCAGATTCATCTCATCGTCGGCATACGGCACTACTCTTCTTAGTACTGCTTTCATGCGTGACCTCGTTGCTTACAATCGAGCAAGCTGGTCTACCAGCGGCTCACACTCTCGGGAGTTTCCACGGGGCACGGTACTCTCGAGTCACGAATCTTTGAGCCTCGTCATCCCCCATGACTCGCTCCTTTTCAACATCCCACTTTACCTGCCTGCCCAGCCGAAAAGCGATGTTTCCAAGATGACACGCGATCATCGAATTATGTCCGATCTCGACGTCCGAGTTCGGACGCTCGCGAGATCGCATGCAATCGATGAAATTCTTGACGTGCAGAAAGTGATAGTCCTGCGAGCCGGCCCCCTGCCTGGGAATACCCACCGACTTGTAGACCCGTTTCCCTGCGGCTCGTTCGGTTTCGGAATAAACTTCCCAGCCTCCGCGATCGATCACCAGCACCCCATCGTTGCCGTGAAACGCAACACCGTGGTCGCGAGCTTCAGGTCCCCGACCGATTGCAGTAGCGTGCTCCCATACCATGCTGTAGTTCGGAAATGACCACAACACCTGCTGAGTATCCGGCGTCTCCTCCGCATCATCCGGAAACCCAAACTTGCCACCAACCGAAACCACGGAGCTCGGCGCTTTGACGCCCATCGCCCAGTTTGCGATGTCTATCATATGAGCTCCCCAGTCGGTCATCAGTCCTCCGGAGTAGTCCCAGAACCATCTGAAGTTGAAATGGAAACGATTCTTGTTGAATGGACGCTTTTGCGCGGGGCCAAGCCACAGGTCGTAGTCAACGTTCGATGGAGGATCGCTGTCCGGAACCGGCGCGATGTTGCCCATCCAATCCTGGTAAGCCCACGCACGCACCAGCCGAATCTTCCCCAGCTTGCCGCTCCGCACAAACTCTACCGCGTCCTTGTAATGGGAGGCACTTCGTTGTTGCGTTCCCACTTGAACTACGCGATTGTTTTTCCTCGCAGCCTCAACCATCGCGCGCCCCTCGCCGATACTGATCGATAGGGGTTTTTCAACATAGACATCCTTGCCGGCCTGACAGGCCATCATAGTAGTTATCGCGTGCCAGTGATCTGGTGTACCGATGATCACCGCATCGATTTCTTTTCGGTCGAGGATCTTTCTGAAATCGCGATCAACGAGGCCTGGGTTTTGCGAAGCATCTGTCTGCACCATCTTGAGAGCGCGCCCGCTCTGTTCGTCGTCCACGTCACACAGCGCAACACACTCGACATTCTTGATCTTCAACATCTGGCGCAAGTCGCCGCGTCCCTGGCCGCCGGAGCCGATCAGGCCTACGAGAATTCGATCGTTCGCACCCGAGATTCTGTCGCGCGAGGCAGCATCCTGTCCGCGTGCGGACTTCGCACCCAAAAGCGACGATCCCGCTACTGCAGCACCCGCCGACATCGATTTCTTCAGGAATTCACGACGATCTTTGGTTTTCATAGGTGCCTCTGGAGTTCCGACTATGAGCACTGAGCGCTGAGCTTCACCCCGACGCAGTCGCGTCCGCGAGCCGATTATAGCGCGCGGCCGAGAATCCAGAGGACTGTATCAGGCGAATTGCTGGCGGCCAAGCAAAGTTAGATGTCCAACGTCCTGGCCGGCCGAGGAAGGTGAGGTTTGCATGCTCTGCGTGAAACCCCACGGGACACATCGTCAGCTACGGCTCGCACGCCGAAGCAGTGGGGTTTCACGCCGGAGGAATTCGGTAGGCCGCCATAATATCAACCAAACGACTTCTGCAAGAGACGGATCTGTCCGGAATGGTAAACGTGATGGAGTATCAATCCACGCAACAGAAAGCCCACTGAGTAGTCGTACCCTGTCAGCTTCCTGTCAATGTCTGAGTCGGTCAACGCTTCGGCTGCTTCAATCAATCTATGATGTGCTGACTCGAGCCTGTCGAGCGTCTGTCGCCACGCCTCGGGCGTGGAGGCGCTTACTGGTGGAAAGTCTCCATCCTCCGGTACCGGGGTGGGTTTACCTTGCAGCCGTTGCAGGCAGGCCTCTTCCCAACCGCCGATGTGCAATACCAGCTCCCAGATGCTATGGCCGTTTTTCACCGGTCTCGCGGCTGCCTGCTCTGCCGTTATGCTGCCCAGCATCTCGAGGAGCGCGGGCCCGTGCCACGCCTCTCCGCTGTGAATCTTCTTCAGCTCGTAAATAATATGTCTTAACTCTGACATCTGACTCACCTCCATTTGCCGTCTTCAACGAATTAACAGCAGCGCCACGAAACCTCGTCAAATCAAGACCCCGGAGATCGCGACGCGAGAATTGTGCGGGAATTGTGCGTAACCGGTGTCATTACTTTTGAGGGTTACAGAATAGAATCGGCGCTTGTAACCTGTCAAGCAGTGATTGCCAGTTACAGTCGGAGCGCATATAATCTGCACCGAGCGTCGCGAATTGCTCGGTGACTGCAATTCAAGATGCACCAGAAGGCTAAATGGACGCGCGAGTGGCCGGCGAAGCCCGGCCGGCAGACTTCAAATTCATCGGCGGCGATACCGGCCTCGACTTTGTTAATACGGTCGGCGGCTGGGTCAGCAACTCCAATAAACTCCGTGCCGGCTATCGGCGACGTGGATCGAGCGATGAGCGAGATCGTATAGTTCGCGATAAGCTGACCGATTACGTCGATCTGGTAATGTGGAGCAAACGCGCTGGTCTTCTGACTGAAAAAGAGTCGCGACTCCTGCTGAAGGCCTCAAAACACCGGCTCCATGCAGCCGAAGCCGTCTTCCGAAGAGCACTGAAGCTTCGCACTGTTATGTACAGGCTATTCTGGTCTTCGATCAACAACGTCAGTCCATTGCCCGGCGACATCGAACGATTGAACCAGGAGGTCCTCGTAGCTCGAAGTCACGAGAAGCTGATCCGGTCTCGGTCCAGGTTCGGCTGGAGCTGGCACGCTAAAGACCCCGCATTGGACCGCATGCTGTGGCCGCTGGCCATTCACGCGGTAGAGCTACTAACGTCGGCAAACCTCTCTCGGGTCCGCCAATGCGGAGGTGTGGAGTGCGGGTGGCTGTTCCTGGACACCAGCCGAAATCGCAGCCGCCATTGGTGTGATATGAAGGACTGCGGCAATCTGGCCAAGGTTCGTCGCTTCAGATCGCGCTTGGCAGTAGGCAGTATGCAGTAGGCAGTAGGCAGTAGGCAGTAGGCAGTTAGAGGCGCACCGCTCACGTTTCGCTGTGTACTCTAACTGCCTACTGCATACTGCCTACTGCTTCACGTCGTAGCACCCTAATGTACCTTGATTACGAATGTAGAACTTTCCCCCGCATACAACTGGGTGGGCCCAGCTCGGCCAACCCTGATCCGCAATCCGAAAACGGCCAGTCTCGTGATAACCCGCCGGCGTAGCCTCCGCCAAACCCACGACATTATCTTCGCTCAGCAGGTAGAGGCGACCGTCGGCATACGTCAAAGTTCCCTTTCCAACTGCACGGTCTCGCCACATCGTTTTGCCCGTCGCAAATTCCATGCACGTCAGAATCGAATTGTGATAGCCGTACAGGTAACCATCCACCAGCACCAGCCCGCCATGGTGATTCATCATCTCTTTGCTGAAATAAATCTGCGACGCCTTGACTTCGCCTTCCTGAGCCGAGAGGCCTAAAAGAACGCAGCCAGTGCCGTAGGCTGAGCTGTAGAAGACCTTATTATCGCTGACGATCGGTGTGGCAATGTTTGCGGTGCGATTGGATACCTGTTCGTAACGCCACATCAGTTTCCCGTCTAACGCCCGAACTCCCACACCCGCGCGCCCGGTGAAGCCTACGATAGTGTGTACGCCTTGAACGTCCGTTAATACGCAGGACGAGTAACCCGCCTCATCGTTCAGCTCTTTGGTGGTCCAGACGGTTTTGCCGGTCATCTTGTCGAGAGCTACGATGCTCGCTCCGCCGCCTCCCGGCGTTACGATAACGTGATCGCCGTCAATCAACGGCGATTCACTGATCAACCATTTCGGATTGGTACCGTGAAATTCCTTCAGGATGTTCCTGCGCCAGACAACAGCGCCGTCGGCCAGCTTGAGGCACGCAAGCTCTCCGTTTTCGGTGAGCGCATACAGCCGATCGCCGTCTGTAGTCGGCGTGCCCCTCGGCCCGGGCCCGCGATCCTGACCGAGCCTCGCGCCCAGCGGACTTACCCAGACGGTTTTGCCGTCGGCGCGATTCAGACAAAACACCGCGCTTTGACCGTTGCTCACGCCTTGCACCAGGATTCGATCGCCTTTTATAGCGATCGAGCCGTAGCCTTCGCCAAGGCCGGAAATTGACCAGACCACTTTAGGGCCGGCTGCCGGCCACGATTTGAGAAGTCCAGCCTCTGTGGCGACACCTGATCGTTGGGGACCACGCCACTGCGGCCAATCAGGTTCAAGATTTGATCCGCCAGTTGTAGAACAAACGGCAATCAGCGCGAATGCCAAGGCAAACGCAGGTCGCGTCATAGACCCTCCTCAAGGCCTTAGTTGGATAGAGCAAGTACCGGAACAATCTACGCCCTCGAAGTATCGGATTCAACTTGCCTGCTTCATACTGCAATTGCCCACTGCCCGCCGCCTACTGCATACTGCGTACTGCAGCCTCAACACCAGGATAGATTCATGCGTAGCCGGTGCGCCGGAAATCGGCGATTCCACAGAAGAAGAACGGTGCTAGGGTCGGTATTGGCCTTTGGCGCATCCTTTATTATATGGCTGATGACCGGCTCGCCCGCCTTGCTCGTGCAAGCCGCCGACTCCCGGAACACGAACGACTCCGCCGGTTTTGAACAGGTGGTCCGGCCGTTTCTCGCTCGGACCTGCTACATGTGTCACAACGACAAGCTCAAATCCGGCGGCATCAGCTTTGAAGCTTTTCAGACCGCCGATTCAGTTCTCCAGAATCGAGAAGTATTCGAGCGTGCGATCCGGAAACTGAAGGCCGGCGAGATGCCGCCCAAAGGCATGCCTCGCCCAAAACAAACCGATGTTGAGGCGGTTCTGCAGTGGCTCGAAAAGGAATTTGAGCAAGCCGATAAACTCGCGCCGCCCAATCCAGGACGAGTCACCGCGCGAAGGCTGAACCGGGCGGAGTACAACAACACTATTCGCGATCTTCTCGGCGTAGATCTTCGGCCGGCTGAGGATTTTCCGCAGGACGATTCCGGGTACGGCTTCGACAACATCGGCGATGTGCTGTCGCTTCCGCCGGTTCTGATGGAGAAATATCTCGATTCAGCCGAAAAGGTCGCGCGAGCAGCATTGTTCGGGCCCGAGCAGATCCAACCTACAATGGTGCGGCACCGCGGGTTCGGACCGCACATAATTCCGAGTCTTGAACCGAAATTCGAATACGATCAGAGTGGCTTGACCCTCCCGAACGCGATTCACATCTCGCATCGTTTTCCCGCGGAGGGTGAGTACATTATCCGAGCTTTTCTGGGCGGGGCTCGTCCCATCGGGTCCGACCCGTTTCAAATCACGCTGTGGATCGACGGCAAGCAGGCGCGGAGCGTCGAATTCGATCCCACCAAAACCGCCGCGTTTGACGAGGTCGAAAAGCAGGAGCTTGGAGGCAAGGCGCAGGAGTTTCGGCTGAGAGTCTCCGCCGGAGATCACTGGATTTCGGCTTCGATTCCCAAAATGTACGAAGGTCTGCCGCCCAGGTACAAAGGGCCGAACCCCACAACCAAACCTGCGCCTCCTGCTCCCGAATTCAAACCACCACGTTTCGCGCCACCCGCAATCGTAGAAGAACGCCGCAAGCAGTTTCTGGCGCACGTGGCGAACGCGGAAAAAGCGCCCGTCAATGAAGTACGCATATCAATGCTCGAAATCGGCGGACCTTATAGTCAGCAAAAACGCCCATCCCCGGATACTCTGAAGAGGGTCTACTCGTGCGGCCATTTGAACGGCGGGCACAATGGAAACTGCGCTCGGAAGATCCTTGGCGATCTTGCACACCGGGCGTTCCGTCGTCCAGTTACATCCACCGAAGTCGATAAGCTGGTAAGCCTCGTTTCGATGGCTCAAAAGCAAGGCGATTCTTTTGAAGAAGGCCTTTGCCAATCGATTCAAGCCATCCTTGTGTCTCCGAACTTCCTGTTTCGCATCGAGCGCGATTCAAGCAGCGATACCGGCAAGCCGCATCCAATAAACGAGTACGAGCTGGCCTCGCGTCTTTCTTATTTCTTGTGGAGCAGCATGCCTGATGAACAACTGTTGAATCTGGCTGAGCGTAAGTCCCTTCGAGAACCCGCGGTGCTCGCCGCGCAGGTGCGAAGAATGCTCGCCGATTCAAAGTCTCAGGCTCTGGTCGACAACTTTGCGGGGCAGTGGCTGGAATTGAGAAAACTCGAGTCGGCTAAGCCCGACAGGAAGCGCTTCCCAGAGTTCGATGAGTATCTGCGGACTTCGATGCGTCAGGAAACCGAACTGTTCTTTGCCAACATCGTCCGTGAAGATCGGAGCATACTGGAGTTCATCGACGGCGACTATTCGTTCCTGAATGAACGGCTCGCCGAATTCTATGGGATACCCGGCGTGCAGGGTCCTGAGTTTCGGAAGGTGAATCTAGCAGACAACACTCATCGTGGCGGGCTTCTGACGCAGGCCAGCATTCTGACAGTTTCTTCTTATGCTACGAGGACTTCTCCGGTGCTTCGCGGCAAATGGATTCTTGAGAAGATCCTGAATGCGCCGCCTCCGCCGCCATTGCCAAACGTACCCAATCTGGACGAGACGAAGATCGGCTCGGCGATGTCACTGCGACAACAACTCGAAGCCCATCGACAGAACGCGACTTGCGCGTCGTGTCATTCGCGAATGGATCCACTTGGCTTTGGCCTGGAGAATTTTGATGCGGTGGGCGCGTGGCGCACCCAGGACGGAAAATTTCCAATAGACTCTTCCGGAGTGTTGCCCGACGGGCGTACATTTAGAGGTCCGGATGAATTGAAAAGCATTCTCAGGGCTGATCGGAATGCGTTTGCCGAATGCCTCACGGTGAAGACGCTGACTTATGCGCTCGGCCGGGGGCTCGAAGGCTACGATCGGCTGGCGGTTAAAAAGATCGCTGCGGCGCTTGCGGCGAATGACTACCGCTTCTCGACGCTTGTACTCGAGATCGCGCGCAGCGTGCCGTTTCAGATGCGCAGACCGGAGAAATCATGATCATCACGCACAAACATGTGCCGCGTCGAACATTCTTGAAAGGGCTCGGGGTAGCCGTAGGCCTCCCGATGCTTGATGCGATGACTCCGGCGTTGGCGCGGCCGGCCGCGATGAGATCCCCAGTGCGACTCGCGTTCGTGTACGTACCAAACGGCATCGTGATGAAGGACTGGACACCAGCCGCCAAAGGCAAAACGTACGAGTTCACCAGAATCCTCAAGCCGCTTGAATCTTTTCGCGAGGACTTGCTCGTGCTCACAGGCCTCGCCGAGCACAACGGGAATGCGCTCGGGGACGGCGCGGGGGATCACGCACGAGCTGGTGCGGCGTTTTTGACTGGAGTCCATTGTCGAAAGACCGAAGGTGCGGACATCCACAACGGAATTTCGGCCGATCAGATTGCGGCGCAGGAGCTTGGAAAGGCGACGCGATTCCCCTCGATTGAGCTGGGCTGCGAAGACTCGCGAACAGTGGGCAACTGCGACTCGGGATATAGCTGTGCGTACACTAACAGCATTTCGTGGCGCAGCGATACTACTCCGATGCCGCCGGAGTTGAACCCTCGAATGGTTTTTGAGCGCCTGTTCGGAACCGGCGATTTCAGCATGAGCCCCGAGGCACGAGCAAAGCGAGCGCGTTACCGTCGAACAATTCTGGATATGGTTCGCGACGACACTCGTCAATTGGTCACGAGTCTGGGTCCGACCGATCGCAGAAAGTTGGATGAGTATCTCTCCGCGGTGCGTGAGATCGAGCAGCGGATTGAAACTGCCGAAAAGGACAACAGGCACATCAACCCGGGTATGGACAAACCCGCCGGGATTCCGATTACGCTGCCCGACTATGCGAAGCTGATGTTCGATCTGCAGGTGGTTGCGTTTCAGGCTGATCTGACCCGCGTAACCACGATGATGATCGGTCGCGAAGGCAGCATGAGAGTCTACCCGGAGATCGGAATACCGGACCCGCATCATCCTCTGACCCATCACCGCGACAATCCGGATTGGATCGACAAGGTCAGTCAAATAAATCGGCTTCATGTTGAGCTGTTCGCCTATTTTCTTGGCAAGCTCAAGGCCGCAGCCGAGGGCGACGGCAACCTGCTGGACCACTCGATGATCGTGTACGGAAGCGGATTGAGCGACGGGAACGGTCACAAGCATGAGGACCTGCCGGTACTGCTTGCCGGAAGAGGTGACGGCAGCCTGAAAGCCGGTCGTCACATCATCTACGAAGGCGAAGTACCGATCACCAATCTATACCTGAGTTTGTTGGAGCGAGTTGGCGTAAACACCGCGAAGCTTGGAGACAGCACAGGCAAGCTCGATCAACTCACGGTTCTCTGATCACAAGATCATGCCAAGTCCGCGAATCCTCGTTCCGCTCATCATTATTGTGATGGTCTCGTTCTCGCCCGCGATGTCGCAGACCGTCGAGAACTATCCCTTGAGTCCCGACTCCCAGCCGCAACCCGGAGTGCCCAGGGGCGAGGTGCTTAAGTTCACGTTTGAGAACTCGAAAATCTTTCCCGGCACCTGGCGCGAATACTGGGTATACATTCCATCGCAATACAAACCGGAGAAGCCGGCGTGCGTTTACGTCAATCAGGATGGAATTCAGTACGAGGCGCCAACCGTCTTCGACAATCTGATCTTCAAAAAGGAAATGCCGGTGACGATCGGCGTATTCGTTATGCACGGTCGCGTGCGGGCGGCTGATGGCAACTCGGCGCTGGACAGGTTTAACAGGAGCTACGAATACGACGGGTTGGGCGACAACTATGTGCGTTTCCTGCTGGAGGAGCTTCTGCCTGAAGTGGAAACAAAGAAGACCAGCGATGGGAGACCTATTCGGTTGTCCAAGACCGGCAACGACCGTGCGATTGGCGGAGCAAGCAGCGGGGCGATCTGCGCTTTTACCGCGGCGTGGGAGCGGCCTGAGGAATTCAGCCGCGTATTCAGTTCCATCGGCACATACGTTGGCCTGCGCGGAGGGGAACGGTATCCAACGCTGATTCGGAAACACGAACCAAAGGCAATTCGAGTCTTCTTGCAGGACGGTTCGGGGGACTTGAACATCTACGCCGGCGACTGGTGGATGGCTAATCAAACGATGGAGCGAGCGCTTCTATTTGCAGGGTACGAACTGCAGCATGTCTGGGGCGAAGGCGCGCACAATTCAAAGCACGCGACTGCGATCTTCCCCGACGCAATGCGCTGGCTTTGGAAGGACTGGCCGCAACCGGTGCGTAATGGTCAATCCAAGAATCAAACGCTGAGCGACATTCTCATCCCGGGAGAGGATTGGAAGCTGGTTGGTGAGGGCTACGGTGCGGCAACCGGAGCGGCATCGAATAGCAGGGGTGAAGTGTACTTTGCGGATTCCGCACGTTCAAAAGCTTATCGCGTAAACGCCGATGGCACGGTGGCCTCGCGTCCCGAGCTGAGAGCTGCCGGTAGTCAGGCATTCGGAGCGGACGGCAAGCTTTACGCGCTGATAACCGGCGGGCAAAAGGTAGTCAGCTACGACGACTCCGGCAAGGAGGCCACGATAGTCCAGGCTCTTCACGGGAATAATCTGGTAGTCGCTCATAACGCCAACATCTACATCACGAGCCCCCCTGTGGCAGGCACCAACGAAAAAAGTCGAGTGTGGCTTATCAAGCCAAACGGGCAGCGAGTGCTTGCCGACAGTGGCCTGCGGTATGCGACGGGAGTCACGCTTTCGCCAGATCAGACGCTGTTATACGTAGTCGACGCCGAGTCGCACTGGGTCTACAGCTACCAGACTCAACCAGACGGTTCCCTTCGATCTAAGCAGCGGTATTATTGGCTGCACGAGGACGATGTGGATGACGACACCGGCGCGGGTGGGATGTGTGTTGATCGCGATGGTCGGCTTTACGTTGCGACTCGATTGGGTGTTCAGATCTGCGATCAGGCGGGAAGAGTGAATGCGATCATCAAGCCTCCACAAGGGATTGCTTCAAGCGTCACGTTTGGAGGTCAGGAGCTTGACACGTTGTTTGTGACTTGCGGCGATAAGGTTTACAAACGCAAGCTGAAATCGCGAGGGGCACCCGCCTGGTCTGAACCCCATAAGCCGGCAGCCCCACGATTGTGAAGAGCTAAGGTTTAGGGTTGCGGGTTCGCTGTCCCCTTCATAGCTGACAAGCGAATTCGGGTTTCACGCAAAGCCGCAAAGTCTCGCAAAGGACGCAAAGAAAACAAGAACCTTTGCGGTCTTGGCGAATCTTTGCGTCCTTCGCGTGAAACCCGAATCGGTTTTCTCAGGTATCCAGGGGACAGCGAACCCGCAACCCTAAACCCGAAACTCGAAACCGTTACTTCGCCTGGGCGGCGACGCGCTTCTTTAGCTCCTCAGGCGTTACGTCTTCAACGTGAGTAGCAATCCACCACAGATTGCCCCATTGATCCCTTACACCTGCATTGCGATCTCCGTAGAACTGGTCAGCAGGCTCCATCACTGATGTTGCGCCCGCGGCGAGCGCCCGCTTATATGCATCGTCCGCATTCTCCACGTACACGTAGATCATCGCTTGCGTAGGCTCAGGCTTCCGCTCTCCGCCGGCGTCTCCCATCATTATCACCGAGTCCCCAATCCTCACCTCGGCGTGACCAATCTTGTTGTCTGGTGCAGGCAACACTTCTGTTTCAGTAGCGCCGAACGTTTGCTTCAGGAATTCAATCAGCTTTGCCGCACCGTCTACTGTCAAATATGGAATTACTGACTGATAACCATCGGGGATGTGTTTTACTTTTCCAGTCATTATGTTTCTCCTTGGAAAAAGGACGAGCGGGTTGAACCGATCCCGCTCGCCGAAAACGTTCCCGCTAGACTGAGTGCTACTTCGGGAACTTGGCATCAGCTTTTACTTCATTGAGCTGCTTTGTATGGCGCTCGCTATGAGCGGCGATGAATAACACCCATTCGTAGCCATCCAGCTTCTTGAAAATCGGATTGTCGATGGCGTGAGCCCGCAGATCAGGAGTGTTCTTTAGCAGCTCGAGAGTCTTTGCGCGACTCTCCACAAACTGCTTGAGGGCCGCATCCGGAGAGCTGTACCGGTTAGTCGGTCTCAGCGGAGGCGGCGCCTGAACCTTGAACGATCGGTCAGGGATGACTGCAAGAACTCTCTCGTCAACGGCCTTCACGTCCCGATCAGGAGCCGCCGGAGCTTTCAGAACTTGTTGCTCGAGGATCCCGCGCAACAGGTCCTCAGATGCGGCAATGTGCTCCACGCACTGCGCCACGGACCAACGAAACACCGTAGGCTTGTAATTCCATTGCGCTTCGCTGAGCCCTTTGGTCGCCTCGAGGATGTTGTCGCGAGTTGTTTCCAGGTACTTTATTGCACGGTCGCGGTCAGCTTGAGACAGGGCCTGTGCTCTTGATTCGACTGGAGCGACCATCAAGAACAATACCGCCAGGCTTACCATCACGATCTTTTTCATGACCTCGTCCTTTCTAAAACGTAATGCCTCTAAAACGTAATGTCGACACTACCTGACACAACGTCATTCTGTGTGGAATTCGATGTCCTTGATACGCGTGGCAATATACCAAATGTTCCCAAATGGATCGGTTACCCCGCCGACGCGATCACCATAAGGCTCGTCCCTTGGGGCAAACAGCGTTTCCGCCCCGGCGGTTAACGCGCTGTTGTAAGTCGCATCGGCGTTGGTGACGTACAAATGCAGCGCGGTAGGCATTGGTCCCCATTCGCCGTGTGCCTCGCCCATCTCTACTACCGAATCGCCGATCCTGACCCTTGCGTGAGCGATGGTTCCATCAGGCGCATCGTAGCGGTCCATTATCTCCGCGCCAAAGGCCCGCGAAAGAAAATCAACCATGCGGTCCGCACCGCGAGGGTGGAAGTACGGGGTAATCGTACGCAAGCCCTCCGGTATCGGCTTGCCTGTCAGCTTGTGAGTCGCGATGTACCACCGGTTCCCGAGCGGATCACGCACGCTCGCTTCCCGGTCGCCGTAGTCCTGGTCCCTCGGACTCGACAATGAATCTCCACCCGCACTAAGAGCCTTCTGATAAGTCGTGTCGACATCATCGACATACAAATGAATTGACGCTGGCATCGCAGGATACGGCCCTCCAGAATCGGCAGTCTCGATAACCGAATCGCCCACCCTCATCTCGGCGTGCATGATCGACCCATCCGGCTTCAGTACTTTCAGGACCTGGTCCGCACCAAACGCCTCGGTGAGGAAATCGATCAGTCTGGCTGCACCGTTGACTTGCAGATACGGCGTCACAGTATGAAAACCTTCAGGTATAGGACTCACCGCTTTCGGGGCCTCTGCTTCCGGTTGCGCGTTTTCAGCCCCGCCGACAAGCGCATCGAACCGCTTCTTCAGCTCTTCGTCCGACAATGCCTCTTTCATTGTAGAAATAGTCCACTCGTGTCCAAACGGGTCGGCGATTGTGCCCGCTCGATAACCATAGAACTGGTCGGCGACGGGTCGCAGTAGCTTTGCACCAGCGGCGACGGCCCGTGCAGCCACTGTATCGACGTCGTCCACGTACAGATGGAGGTTAACCGACGAACCACCAAGCGTCTCCGGACCGAAGATGTTGTATTCCGGGTACTCGTCGGCGAGCATCACCATCGTGTTCGCAATCGCCAACTCGGCGTGACCGATCCTTCCCCCGGGCTCTTGAAGCCGCATGATCTCTGTCGCGCCAAACACTTCCTTGTAAAAATCAATGGCCGCCTCGGCATTTCGGCAACGAAGGTGAACCACAACACCGGGAGTAACGGGGCCACGTACAGCTTTGCTCGACATAGTATTCCTTTCTGGCTTTGATGATTCCGTTTCGGGAGCCTCTGGTTTGCGCGGCGCAGCGTCACGCGATTCGGATTGCGCGGCGTCGGGCGCAATGCCCGCAGTAATCAGAAGCTCAGTCTTCAGCCTTGTTCTAAAGTTCTCGCTGGGCAGCGCCAGCAGATCTTCGGCAATCCCTGACAGTGACGCGACAATCGGGTCCACCTGCGCGAGAACCGCGTCTCGGCGTGCGTCGTCGAACCGGCCTACTACGGCGTCGACAACTTGATTGAGTTGTTCTATGAGGGTGTCCTTAGGCATGCTTTACCCCCATTTGCGCTCGCAAGTTCTCGATCGCGCGGAATTGCAACTGCTTTATCGCTCCTTCAGTGCGCCCCAGTTCAACGGCAATCTCGCGAATGCTCTTGTCTTCGGCGAAACGCATTCGGATTACTCGACGTTGATCGTCGGAAAGGTTGTTGACCAATGAAAATAACCGAGCGCTGCGCTCGACGTCTTCCACGAACGCGTCGCCGCGCGGCGCGTGATCCTGAGGCGCTGAACCGTGCGGGTCAGGCAAGGTCTGCTCCCTCGACTTGCGCTGAGAGTGATCGGCTATAGCGTTGGATGCGATGCGATACAGCCATGCAGCGAAGGGAGCGCCGCGCCATTTGAATTTCCCGATGTTAGCGAGCGCCTGATGAAACACGTGAGAGGTAAGGTCCTGTACATCGACACGATCCCGGACGCGTCGGGCGATGTACGCATAGACGCGATCAAAGTTCTTTTCGTACAGCTCCGCGAACCGGCTCGGGTCTTGCTGGGCCGCCTCGATCAGGAGCCTCTCGTCAGGTTCCTCTTTGGGACTCTTCAAGACTGATCCCTCACGCGTCATGTTTCATGGGATATAAACTGAGAAGTCGAGAAAAGGTTACGGGGGAGGAGGGAGACGCGGGAACGCGGTGAGGAGGGACGCGGCGACCCAGCGCGCTGATGTTGTCGCCCCTTCGCCCCTTCGCCCCTTCGCCCATTCGCTCTTTCGCTCCTCACCGCGTCTCCCATTCGCCCCTTCGCCTCCCTCCTCGCCCTTCGATCATCATGTATGCAAACACTCCACTCAGCGCCGCAGAACCCGCAGCCGCAAACATAACAGCCCGAAACCCCCTCACAAACGACCTCGCAATCGCATCCTCCACCAAGAGCCTCGCCTCAGGCTGCACATCTCCCGGCGGTTCAATCCCGGCAAGCCTCACCCGCTGGCTCATGAGCGTCTGCCGCAACTCAGATGATATCGGAACATCACTCAGCCGCCGTTCGAGTGCGCCACTGAAGACCCAAAGCATCACAACTCCGAAGACCGCTATTGCCAGCACCCCTGCGGTCCTTGACACCGCGTTGTTAACCCCCGATGCAATACCCGACTGCTCCGGCTCTACTGCGCTCATAACCGTGGTGGTCAACGGCGCCACGCTAATCGCCATCCCCAGTCCAAGCACGAGCACCGCCGGTAGAAATCCCGACCAATAGTTGACGCCAACCGACGGAATGGTGAAGAGACAGAATCCAACCGCCGCGATCAACGGACCCACGGTCAACGGCAACCTTGCGCCGTAGCGGGTCACGAGTCCGCCCGACCACCTCGAAAGAAGAAACATCAACAGAATAAACGGCAGGAGAGCGGCGCCCGACTGCGTCGCGGAGTATTTCTGTACTTGAATGAGATTCAACGGGAAAAAGAAGAGCCCGCCGGTCAGCGGCGCGTACAGCAGAAGCGTTAACAGGTTTGCCCCGGAAAAATTTAGTGATTTGAACAGAGCGAGCGGCAGCATCGGATGCTTCGAACGCGTCTCAACCAGAACGAATGCCGTCAGCAGAATTACCCCAGCGCTCAGTGAAGCGACCACCGGGACGCTTCCCCACCCTTCGCCTGAAGATTCGATTAACCCGTAGATCAGGCTACCCAGTCCGGCAGTAGCGAGTACTGCTCCCGCAAGGTCGATCCGATCGATGGTGTCACCTCGGCTCTCCGGGACTCGCCAGAACACGATCAACAAAACCACGACCGCAATCGGGACGTTCAGAAAGAACGCGGCGCGCCACGTGGCGTGTTCGATCAGCCATCCTCCGATCACCGGGCCGATTGCGGCGGTTATTGAAGTGAATGCGGAC
>DATFXM010000155.1:0-6132 GCA_035315885.1 Blastocatellia bacterium | reverse complement strand
AATGACGAGGCCCCCGCTTCGCGGACTCACCGGGGGATAGCGTTCTGTCGCCCGCTGCGCGGGCTCGCGTCTCTATTGGTGCGACTACCCCCGGTTCGCGGACTCACCGGGGGCTACATTCTGTCGCCCGCTGCGCGGGCTCGCGTCTCTATTGGTGCGACTACCCCCGGTTCGCGGACTCACCGGGGGCTACATTCTGTCGCCCGCTGCGCGGGCTCACGTCTCTATTGGTGCGATTACCCCCGGTTCGCGGACTCACCGGGGGCTACATTCTGTCGCCCGCTGCGCGGGCTCATGTCTTGTGCCGAACCCTCTAGAGTCGACACTCACCACTCACCACTCACCACTCACCACTCACCACTCACCACTCACCACTCAACACTCAACACTCAACACTCAACACTCAACACTCAACACTCAACACTAAACACTCAACACTCAACACTAAACACTAAAAAAAGCCAGCCTCCGTTGCCGAAGGCTGGCAGCCATCACATCTCGCTCACAGCGAGTACAAACAACTCCAAGCGCCGAAACTGTCGGAGTGAATTCAAGCAGCAGCAGTTGCGCCTTTGTTCAGGTTGCGAATGATCTCCACTATGTGATGGTCTTCAATCGTCTTGATCTCATCGGCAAGCGCGATGAACCTTCGATAAACCGCATCCAATTCGCGACGCGGCAACTCAAACCCAAGAGCCTCACATTTGCGCCCAAGCGCATGCCGCCCCGAATGCTTCCCCAGTACCAACCGGTTGTCCGGCACACCTACCGATTGCGGCGTCATGATCTCGTAGGTCAATCGGTTCTTAATAACACCGTCCTGATGAATCCCAGCCTCGTGCGCAAACGCGTTGCGCCCGACTATCGCCTTGTTTGGCTGAACGTTCACACCGGTGATCTCCGACAGCAATTGGCTACTCGGATACAACTCCGACGTTTCAATCGCCGTGTCGAACGGCATCACATCCCGCCGAACCCGCAACGCCATAACTATCTCTTCCAGGGAGGCGTTTCCCGCCCGCTCCCCAATTCCATTTATCGTGCACTCAACCTGCCTGGCTCCGGCTTCCAGAGCCGCGATCGAGTTCGCCACCGCAAGCCCCAGATCGTTGTGACAGTGCACCGAGATCACCGTCTGGTCGATCCCTCGTACCCTCGCGCGTAGCGTCTCGATGATCGCGCCAAACTCTCGCGGAGTCGTGTAGCCCACAGTGTCCGGAATATTCACCGTGCCTGCGCCCGCATCAATCACCTCCTGAACTACCGCGCACAAGTAATCAACGTCCGTGCGGGTCGCATCTTCCGGCGAAAACTCGACGTCCTCGCAGAGCGACTTCGCAAGGGCAACTGCGCTGCGCGCCTGCTGCAACGCTTCCTCGCGAGTAATCCTTAGTTTGTGTTCGAGGTGAATGTCGGATGTCGCCAGAAAAGTGTGAATGCGAGGCCGTTTTGCATACCGCAGAGCATCCCAGGCGCGACGGATGTCCTCGTCGGTTGCGCGGGCAAGCCCGGCGATCACCGGCCGGCGTACCGAAGACGCGATTTCCCGCACGGCCTCGAAGTCGCCTTCAGAAGCGATGGGGAATCCGGCTTCGATGATGTCTACGCCGAGGCGCTCGAGCTGCCGCGCCATCAGCATCTTCTCTGAGTTGGTCATGCTGCAGCCCGGCGACTGTTCGCCGTCTCTCAAGGTCGTGTCAAAAACAAGCGCTCGCGCATTGCTCATCAAACCGTACCTCGTCCTGAAGATTTTGAAGCGATTCCGACTTGCGGTAGCACCCCCCGATCTTAAAGAGAGTAACGATCTAAGTCAAAGTTATAGTTTTTAGACTAGCATTAAGTCGCGCTTATGTTATAATCGCGCGCCGAGTAGGGAGAAAGTCAGACCACTGAGCACCCATTGAGTTCCGCGGCTTTTTGCGGGTCCGAACTCAGATCCCGGTAGACAGAAAGGTTTTATGGATTTGTTTCAACTCGAGACTTTTCTGACTGTTGCCCGAGAAGGCAGCTTCTCTCGCGCGGCGGAAAAGCTCTTTCGCACACAACCGGCCATAAGTCAGGCGATTCGCAAACTCGAATCCGAGGTGGGCGAACCTCTGTTCGATCGCTCCTCCAGAGACGGCCGCCTCACTGACGCCGGTCGATTGCTTCAGGACTACGCGCAGAAGCTCCTCAACCTGCGATCCGAGGCCCGTGCCGCATTGAAGGAACTTCGAGAGCTCCACAAGGGCAAGCTGGCGATAGCAGCCAACGAGTTCACCTGCCTGTACCTTCTCGAACCCCTGAACGAATTCAGACATCTGTACCCGATGGTCAAGGTTGCGGTGCAGCGATCGCTCGCCAGCCGGATTTCGGATTACGTGTTGAAGCACGGCGCCGAGCTGGGCGTGCTATCGTTCAATCCCGACGAACCGCTGTTGCGTTCCATAGTGGTGTATCGAGACGAACTGGCGTTTGTCATTCATCCTCATCATCCGCTCGCGGGCTCCGCCGATGTAAGCATCCGACAGCTCGGCGCCGAGACCTTCGTAGCCCATAACGTTCAGTCTCCGTACCGCGAAAAGGTACTCCAGGCGTTCAAGCGCCATCGTACGCCTCTGAACATGGACATCGAGCTTCCCACGATTGAAGCAATAAAGCGCTTCGTGTCCGGAGGCACTGGTGTCGCCCTGGTGCCGGGCATGTGCGTCGAAACCGAAATCGCTCGAGGCGAATTGGTCCGGATCCCTGTTCGAGAACTCCAGATCGAGCGCAAGCTCCGCCTCGTTTACCGCAAGAACGCCAGTCTCTCTCACGCCGCGCGCGCGTTCTTGACCGTGGCCGAAGCTATGGCATCAAAACAGAAGGACAAGTACTTGTTTCAGCCCGAACGATAGTCATCGCTGCTAGACAGCGATTGCAGCATAAAGTAGTATCGCCGATCGTCATGGCCAAAACGCTGTTCGAAAAAATATGGGATGCCCACGTCGTGCATTCCGAACCCGGAAAGCCCGATCTCCTCTACGTCGATTGTCATCTGGTTCACGAGGTGACGTCGCCACAGGCGTTCGAAGGATTGCGCCTGTCAAATCGAAAGGTGCGCAGGCCCGACCTGACCTTCGCGACCATGGACCACAACGTTCCGACGTGGGACCGGTCGTTGCCGATCGTGGATGACATCGCGAAGACCCAGATCGATCTTCTCGGCAGAAACTGTTCGGAATTTGGCATCCAGCTATACGGTCTGGACAGTCCCGATCAGGGAATCGTGCACGTAATCGGTCCCGAGCTTGGACTGACACAGCCGGGAATGACGATCGTCTGCGGCGATAGCCATACCGCTACCCATGGTGCTTTTGGTGCGCTTGCCTTCGGAATAGGCACCAGCGAAGTCGAGCACGTGCTCGCGACCCAGTGCCTCACGCAGATGCGCCCCAGGACATTTCACATCGTCGTGTCCGGCAGATTGCAGCGGGGAGTGACTGCCAAGGATCTCATACTCTTTATCATCCGGAGCATTGGAACCGACGGAGCAACCGGTCACGTCATCGAGTACGCAGGAGAAGCGGTGACCCGATTGTCGATGGAAGAGCGGATGACCGTCTGCAACATGTCAATCGAAGCCGGAGCCCGCGCAGGTATGATTGCGCCGGACCAAACCACGTTCGAGTACCTTGAAGGCAGGAGATTCTCGGCGGCAGATTCCTTCCGCGAAGCCGTTGACTACTGGAGCACCCTTCCCTCGGATCGCGACGCAGATTTCGACCGTGAGACTCGGTTCGACGCGACGCAGATCGTGCCGCAAGTGAGCTGGGGTACCAGTCCGGGTATGGTTGCGGATGTCACTGGAGCGGTGCCCGATCCAGACTCGATGCGCGATGACAACTCGCGGAAGGCGGCACGTCGCGCTCTGGATTATATGGGGCTTGAGCCGAGCACTCCGATTCAGGAAGTGAAGCTTGATCGAGTGTTCATCGGATCGTGCACGAATTCCAGAATCGAAGACCTGCGGGCAGCCGCGGCGGTTGCAAAAGGCAAGCACGTCTCGCCGGGTGTTTACGCGATGGTTGTGCCCGGTTCCCAGCGGATAAAGAAACAGGCGGAGCTTGAGGGTCTGGATCAGATATTCAAGGAGTCAGGATTTGACTGGCGAGAGTCGGGCTGCAGTATGTGTCTCGGAATGAATCCGGACATTTTGAAGCCCGGTGAGAGATGCGCTTCGACTTCGAATCGAAATTTTGAAGGACGGCAGGGACGTGGCGGGAGAACTCATTTAGTGAGCCCACAGATGGCAGCCGCGGCCGCGATTGCCGGCCACTTCGTGGACGTTCGTGAATGGGAGCTTTAGATGAGACCTTTCGTGAAGCACCGTGGACTGGTCGCAACTCTCGACCGAGTCAACGTTGATACGGATCAGATCATTCCCAAGCAGTTCTTGAAGCGCGTCGAGCGCACCGGGTTCGGGGAGTTTCTGTTCTATGACTGGCGATTTCTGGAAGACGGATCGCCAAATAAAGGGTTCGAGCTGAACCAGCCGCAGTTCTCCGGTGCGTCGATTCTCGTTACGCGAGCGAATTTCGGTTGCGGGTCATCGCGAGAGCACGCGCCGTGGGCGCTCGACGATTTTGGATTCCGCGCGATAATCGCTCCCTCATTCGCTGACATCTTCTTCAACAACTGCTTCAAGAATGGTTTGCTTCCGGTCACTCTCGCCGAGAGCCAGGTTGAGGAAATCTTCCAGCGAACGCGCTCGAAGGCCGGGTACGAGTTGACGGTCGACCTGGAGCAGCGGAGCGTCAGCGACGATGCGGGACTTTGTTTTGACTTCGAAGTCGACGCTTTCAGGCGTGAATGCCTGTTGAATGGGCTTGATGAGATTGGTCTGACGCTCCAGCGCGAAGCGGAGATCGATCGTTACGAGTCGATGCGGCGGAGGTTTCGGTGAGGAACAAATCCGGACGCCTGGTCCGTCGGCGATAAATGGCAAGGATTCGCGGTCTGTTTCTGGTTGGATTCTGGTGCACTGCCGTCGCGGTGCTGGCGCCGTTTCTGATTGCGCTGGCGCTGATCACCGGAAATGAGAACGCGATCTACGACCCGGTGCGGTTGTTTGTGAGGGTAGGACTTGCGCTTGTAGGCGTAAGAGTCGAGGTAAACGGCGGCAAGCATCTCAAGAAGGACCAGGCATACATCTTCACGCCGAACCATCAAAGCTTCATAGAAGTTCCCTTGATGGTGACGTACATCGGTCGCAATCCGGGTTATCTTGCAAAGAAGGAAGTATTCAAGTATCCGATTTTCGGCTACGGCATTCGCCTGATTGGAGTAATTCCTGTGGATCGTCAGCACAGCGCTTCGGCGGTTGAGAGCGCCCGACAGGCGACGGCCAATTTGAAGAAAGGGAAATCGTACGTTGTATATCCGGAGGGGACTCGATCGCCGGATGGAAATCTTCTGCCGTTCAAGAAGGGCGCGTTTATGATGGCGATCGAGGCGGGGGTTCCAGTGGTTCCGGTCAGTATTTCCGGGGCGAGTGCGATAATGCCGAAGCAGCAGATCAAGATCTACCCTTCGACGGTGCGAATAACGTTGCACGAACCGATCGAGACTTCAGAGTACACGAGAGAAAACGTGAGCGAGTTAGTTGAGCTTGCGAGGGGGCGCGTGGCATCGGGGCTGGGGAGTTCTGAGTGCTGAGATTCTGAGTGCTGAGTGCTGAGTTTGGAGTGCTGAGTGCTGAGTGTCGACTCTAGAGGCTTCGGCACAAGACATGAGCCCGCGGAGCGGGCGACAGAATGTAGCCCCCGGTGAGTCCGCGAACCGGGGGTAAGACGACCAACAAAGACCGGAGCCCGCGCAGCGGGCGACAGAACACTATCCCCCGGTGAGTCCGCGAACCGGGGGGCGACGGGCACCAGAGATCTGAGCCCGCGCAGCGGGCGACAGAACACTATCCCCCGGTGAGTCCGCGAACCGGGGGGCGACGGGCACCAGGGATCTGAGCCCGCGCAGCGGGCGACAGAATGTAGGCCCCGCTGAGTCCCCGAACCGGGGCCTCGTCCATAGCACACTGATTATCGGCATTAGTTGCTCAACTCATCGCCATCCCCCGGTTCGCGGACTCACCGGGGGATAGTGTTCTGTCGCCCGCTG
>DATFXM010000154.1:0-18053 GCA_035315885.1 Blastocatellia bacterium | reverse complement strand
ACGAGTCGACCGACGACGCTTTTATCGAGGGGCACGCCACACAGGTCAGCCCAAAAGTCTCTGGCTACGTTCAGAAAATCTACATCGACGATAATCAACTTGTGAAAGCGGGTGATCTCCTCGTAGAGATTGACCCGCGCGATTATGAAGCTAGACTCGCTCAGGCTCACGCAGCGCTCAACGCAGCAATTGCCCGCAGTAATGCAGCAAAGGCCGGCCTTGCCTTAACTCGCGTTACAGCAACCGCTGGGGTCGAGCAGGCGTCCTCGGGAGTCGAGGCCGCGCGCAGCGGTGTGGCGCAGGCTCGGTCCGCCGCTTCTGCCGCGGAGGGTCGTGTGAAGCAGTCGTCTGCCGCCATCGGCGCCGCCGAGGCTAACGTTGCGCAGGCGCAAGCGCAGGTCGCCGCCGCGGAAGCCGAAGCCGTGCGCGCCCGCGCCGACGCGGTGCGGAATCAATCCCTCGTAGACGAGGGCGTGGTCTCACGCCAGGAGTCAGAGCGGGCAACGGCAGCGGCTGCCACGGCAGACGCCCAACTTGAAGCGGCAGGCAGGCGTGTCGCCGCCGCTGAAGCGCAGGTCGGGGAAGCGCGGGCCGCCCAGGGAGCGGCGGCCGATCAGTACAGGCAATCAGTCTCGCAGATTGCGGGGACGCAAGCTCAGGTCGGCCAGGCCTCCGGCAAACTGAACGAGGCCAACTCGGCCCCCCAGCAAGTCGCCGTACGGCAGTCTGAGGTGGAGACAACCGGTGCCGAGATCGAGCAGGCTGAAGCCACCCTGCGACAAGCCGAGCTTGATCTCTCCTACACGAAGATCTATGCGCCGGAAGACGGACGAATCACGAGGAAGTCGGTCGAGCTCGGCGCGCTATTGCAGCCCGGCCAGGCGCTGTTCGTCCTCGTGCCAGCCGAGATGTGGGTACTGGCAAACTTCAAGGAGACACAGCTCAACCGCATGCGCCCCGGACAGCCAGTCGAGATCAGATTGGACACTTATCCTGACAAAATCTTCAGCGGGCATGTTGACAGCTTCCAAACGGGCACCGGGTCGCGCTTCTCGCTGCTGCCGCCAGAGAACGCGACCGGCAATTACGTTAAGGTCGTTCAGCGCCTGCCCGTCAAGATCGTATTCGACGAGCAACCAGATTCCGAGCATCTGATCGCGCCCGGAATGTCTGTAGAGCCTGAGGTGAAAGTGCGATGAGCGCAGTTGCGGACGCATTGATGACTGGGTCTATCCCTGCGGCACGACGACCCGCGGTCAACCCCTGGATCATCGCCGTCACGGTCACGCTGGCGACGTTCATGGAACTTCTTGACACTTCCATCGCCAACGTCTCGTTGCCCCACATCGCCGGCGGCTTGAGCACGGGACAGGACGAATCGACGTGGGTCCTGAGCAGTTATCTCGTCGCGAATGCGGTCGTGCTCCCGTTGAGTGCATGGCTGTCGCGACTGATGGGGCGTAAGAACTACTACATGCTCTCGGTGGCCCTGTTTACCGTAAGCTCTCTCTTTTGCGGACTCGCGCCGAGCCTCGGATGGCTCATCTTCTTTCGGGTGCTGCAAGGAACGGGCGGTGGCGGACTCGCGCCCGTCGAGCAGGCGATCCTTGTAGACACGTTCCCGGCCGAGAAGCTCGCGACGGCCTTTGCGGTTTACAGCATCGCGATCGTAACCGCGCCGGTCATCGGGCCGACGCTTGGCGGGTGGATCACCGACAGCTATTCGTGGCGCTGGGTGTTCTTCATCAACATTCCCATCGGCCTGCTCTCACTGTTGCTTTCGGGCTCGTTGATTTCGGACCCGCCGCAGTTCACCAGGGAGCGGCGGGAGAATAAGGGCAAGCTGAGGGTTGACTACATCGGCATCCTGCTCGTCGCCATCGGCTTCGGCTGCCTCGAGGTAGTGCTGGACAAAGGCGAGCGGGAGGACTGGCTCCAGTCGAGCTTTATCGTCGCCTTCCTCGTCACGGCAGTCGTCGCACTCGTGGTGGGAGCCATCTGGGAGTTGACGCGCAAAGATCCGGTCGTGGATTTGACGCTGTTGAAGGAGCGCAACTTCGCGCTGGCGAGCGCGCTGTACTTCATCGTCTTCTTCATCGTGTTTGCGAGCACGCTCGTCCTCCCGCTGATGCTCCAGAACCTTTTCGGGTACACGGCGACCGACGCAGGACTAGTGCTCTCGCCCGGGGCGCTGGTCATCGTCGTGCTGACGCCCTTGATGGTTATGATCCTGAAAAAGGTGCAGCCGCGCTGGATGATGGGCTTCGGACTGCTGGTCTGCGCATTCGCGTCTTTGAGCATGACCAAGCTTGACCTGACCGCCGACTACAACAGCTTCGTGATACCGCGCATGGTCCTGGGGCTCGGTATAGCGTTCCTGTTTGTCCCGCTCAACCTGACTGCGTATTCGTACCTGCCGCCGCAGAAGAACAACAGGGCTTCGAGTCTGATCAACCTGTTTAGAAATCTTGGCGCGAGCTTCGGTGTCGCCTTCGTCGCGACAATGCTCGCTCGGCGCAGCCAGTTTCATCAAAGCGTGCTCGGCGTGCACATCTCCGCCCACGACCAGATGGCTGTCGCGACGCTGCAAGGTATCAAAGGGAAGCTGATCGCCGCTGGCGTGCCGGCAGGCGATGCGCTAACTCAAGCGCAAGCGTTCATCTATGCGACCGTGCAAAAGCAGTCCTCGCTGCTCGCATCCCTGGATGTGTTCTGGCTCTTGTTCCTGCTGACGCTGGCGGCAGTCCCGCTGGTGCTACTCATCAAAAACATTCGGCGCAGCGCGCCGGCGGGTGCGGGACACTAGTGAGATGAACGGAATTCTAGAGTCGAAAGTAAATCGCATACTATGCGTGAGGTGATGACATGAATCAGAAGGCCAAGCAGAAACAGAAATCTCGCGAAGCAATCGCAGCGTCGGCCGCAGCACTCCTTCGTAAGCGGGGCATCAAGGCAAGCTCAGTGATGGATGTGATGAAGGGGGCCGGTCTCACGGTCGGTGGTTTCTACAACCATTATGATTCGAAGGATGAACTCTTCGTCGAGGCGCTTCACGACGCGGCAAGCGCGAACTGGGACCAACTCTTGAAATCCGCGAAGGGCGATTCGCCCCCCTCCCGGGCGTTGAGCGTGATCAGGCAGTACGTGTCACGCAAGCATCGCGACAAGAAGGAAACGGGTTGCCCGCTGCCCACCACAGCTCCGGAGATTGCACAGGAGGGTGAGCCTTATCGGAGTGCGCTCGAAGAGGAAATATCCGGCTTCGCCAGATCGCTTGCCAAAATGATTGACGCCGGTGCTGAGAGCCGGGAAAAGGCGCTTGGGCTGATCGCGCTGATGTACGGCGCGCTGTCTTTGTCGCGGGCAGTGGCTGGCACGCGACTCAGTGACGAGTTTCTGAAGGCGGGAAGAAAACTAGCTGAGCGCGCTCTTACTGATGAAGAGGCATGAATCGCAGACCCATCGGCAGATGTTGCAAGCATTGAATTGCCCTTACTGGATCGTACAAGGAGGGATCTATGGCCAAGGTTGAAAGAAAGATAGCACTCATTACTAATGGGAATAGCGACGAGGAGCAAGGCTTCGTCCCCGCCGATGACATTCTTCGCGACCTACATACAAGTTCCCAGACTCGAGAACGCGCCTTAAACGCGGCCATCGTCCAGGCCAACATCAGCGAAAGCTTCGAAGAGCATCTTGCGATCTTCGAGGCCTTTTACGCCGATGATATCGAGGTAAGCGGCGAAACCCACGAGGAAGTGATTCGCGGAAAGCCGAGAGTGCGCGCACTTCTCTACAACTTCCTGTTTCCGCTTCACGTAATGGCGGAAATCGGTGGTGTGCAGGTATCCATTCGCCAGACCGCGATCCCTGGAGACGTTGCAGACCACGCGTGTTCTGAGTGGACACTCGAGTTGGTCGGGGTGTCTGGCACGGCTTGCACTCTGAGTTGGCGCGCACACCGGAAATGGAATGGATCGCGGGTAGTGTACGAGCATCACTATGACCTTCGGCAGAGCGGCGGACCTTTGACCATGGCCGATTTGAGTTTCGATGCGACTTCTCTTTATCAGTTGGGTCGTAGTTGATTTCGTCTTGTAACTCGGGGCCATTGCAGTCGCTGACTATGCTTGCTGCTCGGGCCGAAAGTCCAACCAGCACAACCCAAGCAGCTCACCAGCTCTTACTGCTATCACAGCATCGAGCAAGCGGTAGCGAGCGGCGCGTAGCTTCACGTGCCGTTCGCTACCGCTCGCGGTACTGATTCTTCGTCTCATTCGTACCTTAGCGCGACGATCGGATCGACTTTGGTTGCGCGCCGGGCCGGCAACAAGCAGGCCACCAGCGCTACTCCGGCGAGCACCAGCGGGATGACCGCAAAGGTCCAGGGATCGGTCGCCGTCACCTCGTACAACAAACTTGCCATCAATCGGGTCAACCCGAACGCCATCGCCAGTCCGACCCCGATTCCAATCAGCGCGAGCTTCATCCCCTGGGTCACCACCAGGCGCATCACGTCAGTAGCGCGGGCGCCAAGACCGATTCGTATGCCGATTTCGCGGGTGCGCTGCCCGACCGAGTACGACAGCACGCCGTAGATACCGATAACCGCCAACACCAGCGCCAGAACCGAGAACGCCGCAAGCAGCACCGCGCTCACACGCCTCGAAGCGACCGAACGGTTCATGGCATCGACCATCGTGCTGACGTTCGCAACAGCCATATCCTTATCGACTGAGGCGATGGCTCCGCGGATGTTGGCGATCGCCGAAGCCGGATCCGACTGCGTTCTCACGGTGAGGACCATCGCGCTCCACCAGTCCTGAGAGTGAGGTACATACACGCATCCGCGCACTTCGTCATCCCTGCCAAAGTAGCGGACGTCTTCTACAACTCCGACCACTTCTCGCAGAACATTCTCGTCGCGCCACGACTTTATCCGTTTGCCGATCGCGCTCTCGCCCGGAAACATCCGCCGGGCGATCGTCTGATTTATGATGATGACCTGGATTCCTTTCTGAGTATCGCGGCGATCAAACTCACGTCCTTCGATCAGCCTGATGCCCGAGGTCTCGAAGTAGCCGGGGCCCACCGCGTTCCATTGCCCCTGATAGTCCGGCGCAGCGGGCGGTTCCGCTTGTCCTTCCTTCAAGAAAGATCGTCCGAGATAGAAGCCGCCGCCGCCGACCGGCAGTGCCGAGCTAATGGCGGCCGATTCCACACCGGGCGTCTCTCTGAGGCGGTCAACCAGGCTCTCGTACACGCCGATGACTTGAGCAGACTTGGGATAGCGAATGCTCGGAGCAATCAGCTCCATCGTCACAAGCCGGTCGACCCGCAGCCCCGGATCGATCTGCTGAACTCTGAGGAAGCTGCGGATCATCAGCCCCGCGCCGATCAGCAGCGCGAGCGAGAGCGAAACTTCGGCGACCACAAGCAGGTTGCGAACGAACCCGGCACGCCTTCCACCGGTCGCCCCGCGAGCCGACTCTTTGAGCGACTCATTCAGGTCGACGCGCGAGCACTGAATTGCCGGCAGCAGGCCGCACAGTATGGCGGTGCCGAGCGATATCAACGCCGAAAAACCGAGCACGAGCCCATCAATGCGAATCTCGGTCAGCCTCGGCGTATCGGCGGGCACTATCGACAACAGGAGCTCGAGTCCCCAGACTCCTAGCAAGCACCCTGCGCCCCCTCCTACGATGCTGAGAATCAGGCTCTCGGTTAATAGCTGACGCATCAATCGCCCGCGACCGGCGCCGAGTGCGATGCGTATGGCCATCTCGCGCTCGCGACCAAACACGCGAGCCAGCGAAAGGTTTGCGACGTTGACGCACGCGATCAACAACACGAATCCTACGGCGGCCAGCAGCACAACCAGCGAAAGCCGCAACTGTTTTCCGACCGTGTACTCTCGCAGGCCGACCGCTTTGTTGTTCCAACCGGCGCGCGATTCGGGGAACTCCTGTTCGAGCCTCCCGGCTATCGTCGCCATTGCTGCGTCGGCTTCGACGATGGTCTGCCCCGGTCTCAACCGCGCGATCGAAGAGAAGATCATGTTGTCGCGACGCATCAAGTCGGGTCCGGGATTGGGTCCGACCGCCATCGGGAAGACCACCTCCCGATTCGGCGGCCAGATCGAATTCTCGGACATGACGCCGACTACAGTGTATGGCCTGCCGTTCAGATAGATCTTCTGATCCAGAATTGAAGCGTCGCCGCCGAACCTTCGCGTCCATAGCCCGTAGCTTATGACCACCATGCGCGACGGCGCTCCTACCACGTAGTCGTCTGGCATCAACGTGCGGCCGATGACCGGGCGAGCGCGCATGACCTCGAAATACTCCCCGGTCACTTCTGCCACCCGCACGCGCTCGGGCTCACCGCTGCCGCCGGTCAGGTCTACGGTAGACAGCAGGTTCAGCGCTGCCACCGACTCGAAAACGTTTTCATTCTTCCAATCCAGATAGTCGGCATAGGTGACGGAGCTGCTCTCATCCCCCCGTCCACGGTTGAAGGAGACCGGCACCACCAGGCGATCCGGTTCGACGAACGAAAGCGGGCGCAGCAGCGCGCCGTAGACCAGACTGAAGATCGCGGTGTTCGCGCCGATACCGAGCGCGAGCGTTAGCGCGGCGACAAGCGTAAACCCGGGCTTCTTGACGAGCATTCTCGCGCCGAAGCGCAAGTCCTGAACCAATGAGCTCATGTTGGAATGTCCCCCAGAAGCGCACACCCAATTGGCGTGCCACAGCTTCGAGGCTATCAAATGGCTGACGTGTCTGGAGTTGGTCGGGGTGTGCGGGCGGGGCCGCTGTTCGCTTGCGGGATGCGCTTTCCCATTTGCGTCCTTTGCGCGAGATCCCAGGTTCGCGCAAAGGACGCAAAGGACGCAAAGGACGCAAAGAAGGCTATCGGTCCTTCATCTTGCGGATTTCGTCGGCGTCGATCCGATGGATCCTGAGCCAAAGCAGCTCGTCCACGGTGAGATTGTTGTACCCGGCGGCCCGCATGTCCTGTATGAACTTGTTGTCGATTCGGTGAATCCGAAGCGCGATCAACTTGTCCACCGGCACCTGCCGGTAGCCGGCATCCTCTAAATCTTTGATGAACTCCGAATTCACCCTGTGAATTCGCATCTCGACAAGCTTGTCGAAGGGCACGTTCGCGTACCCAATGCTGCGCACTTCGTTCAAGAACTCCTGATTGATCCTGTGAACGCGCAGCGTGATCAGCTTGTCGAGCGAGAGATCTTCGAAACCCATTGCCCGGGCCTCGTTGACCAGCTCGCGGTTGTGAACCCGCATCGCGATCAGCTTGTCGATCGGCAGGTTTTTGAATCCGAGCGCGTCGGCCTCCTTGATGAACGCATCGTCGATCCGGTGCACCCGCATCGCAATGAGCTTGTCGGCCGGCACCTTATCGTAGCCCAGATCGCGGACGTGGCGGATGTACTCCGAGTCCACGTGAAAGATTCGCATCGCGATGAGCTTGTCAGCCGGGACCTTGTCGTAGCCGACGGATTTCAACTCGGCCAGAAAGCAGTGCTCACGTCGTGCAAAGTCATGGAGAACTGCTTCTCGGTTGAAATCTGTTCGTAGCCAAGCCCGCGCATCGCATTCAAAAACGCGCCGCTCGGTGCGAACTTGAAATCGCCGACTCCGTTGCCGTCTTTGAAGAGCCCGCTGAAGGTCACGGTGCCGGCTTCGCGCGAGATCGTAAACTGAACGGGGCCGTTCGCGTTTACATCCCGGCCGCTGAAGGTCTCGAGCGGAAGATCAGAGCTCCAGTTGAAGTACCCGAACTCGTATTTCCATTTCGTCGAGCAAGTTTTTCTTCAACTATTTCTTTATCAATATCTCATTCATTTGTAGGACAATGCTCGCGTCTGGCGCCAACCCGGGTTGTTTTAACTCCTCGCTTTGTTGAATCAGCTTCGCCACGAGTCCTGTCCAGCCAGTCTGATGGCTTGCTCCGATCCCCGCGCCGTTGTCGCCGTGAAAGTATTCATAAAACAGGATCAGGTCTCGCCAGTGTGGATCGGTTTGAAATTTCTCGATACCGCCATGGACGGGTCTGCGGCCGTTTTCGTTCCTAAGGAAGATCCTCGTCAGCCTGCGAGAAATCTCCGCCGCGACTTCCCACAGGGTCATCATATGACCCGAACCCGTGGGGCACTCGACCTTGTACTCTTTACCGAAGTAGTGGTGATACTTTTGCAGCGACTCGATTATGAGAAAGTTGACGGGAAACCAGACGGGGCCTCGCCAGTTCGAGTTTCCTCCAAACAACCCGGTGCTCGATTCGGCAGGCTCGTAGTGAACGCTGTGCTCTGTGCCGCCCAAGTGAAGCACATAAGGATTATCAAGGTGATGTCGCGACAACGCCCGTATCCCGTAAGGAGAAAGAAACTCGTTCTCATCAAGCATCACTCGCAGCACCCGGCGCAGCTGTTCCCAATTGACTATCGAAAGCTTTCGCCGCTCGCCTCTGCCAGGTGTATCCATGTGATCGACGTTGCGCACCAGGTCTTTGCGATTCTCAATGAACCATTCGAGTCGCCGCTTGAATGCGGGAAGCCGATTGAGTATCTCCGGCTCAAGCGTCTCAACCGCAAACAGGGGGATGAGCCCCACCATTGAACGCACTTTCATCGGAAAACCGTCACCCCCGGGCATGCTAAGCACGTCGTAATAAAAGCCGTCCTCTTCATTCCAGAGCCTCTGGTTCTCGTCGCCAAGATGGTTTATCGCATTCGCTATATAGAGGAAGTGCTCCCAGAACTTGCTCGCCACGTCTTCATAAGCCGCGTTGACGTGCGCAAGCTCAAGCGCAATCGCCAGCATGTTCAGGCAGTACATCCCCATCCAGCTCGTTCCGTCTGCCTGCTCGATGTGGCCGCCCATTGGGAGCGGCGCGCTGCGATCAAATACGCCTATGTTGTCGAGGCCCAGAAAACCGCCCTGGAATACGTTGCGCCCCTCGGCGTCTTTTCGATTCACCCACCACGTAAAGTTGAGCAGCAGCTTGTGGAAAATGCGCTCAAGGAAAATCGTATCCCCGCGGCCCGCCCGCTTCTTGTCGATCTTATAGACGCGCCATGCTGCCCAGGCGTGAACCGGCGGGTTCACATCCCCCAGGGCCCATTCGTACGCGGGCAGCTGGCCGTTCGGGTGCATGTACCACTCGCGCAGCAACAGTATGAGTTGCTCTTTTGCGAAGTCGGGATCGACAAGCGCGAGAGGCACTGTGTGAAAGGCGAGATCCCACGCGGCGTACCATGGATACTCCCACTTGTCGGGCATCGAGATGATGTCGTCGTTGTAAAGATGTGCCCACTCATTATTGCGGCCCTTCAACCTGTCGGCAGGCGGCGGCGGCGAAATCGGGTCCCCTTCGAGCCAGATACGAACATCGTAGTAGTAAAACTGCTTGCTCCACAGCAACCCTGCCATCGCCTGCCGAAAGACAAGCCTCTCATCGTAGGAAAGGTGATCGGGCACGATCGCGGCATAAAACTCGTTTGCTTCGCCGAGTCGTTCGTCGAATATCCGGTCGAAGCTGTTGCCGAACGGGTCGCCGTCCTCGGGGACCTCCTGGTCCGTCAGTCGCAGCTTAACCGCTACCGTCTCGCCGGGCCCGATAGCCATCGGGTAATGCGCCGAGGATTTCGTGCCCGTTAGCATATCGTTGATCGCATCTTTGTTGCCGTGGACGATGTAATCGGCGATGCCATCCTTGAAGTAGCGCGAGCCGTCGTTGTGATTGTATAGCCGCTCCGTGTTTGTTTCGTTCTCGGTGAATAGCAGATCGGGCGCTGCCTGACAAAAGAGCCAGCGATGGCCGTAATAGTCATTACTGAGCTGAATGACCGAAGCGTTGCTCGTATCTCTGACTCTGTGAAGTTGCGGACGCTTGCTGTTGTGATCCCACGACCAAGTGTTGCGAAACCATATCGTCGGCAGCAAGTGAAGCTCCGCCGATTCGGAGCCGCGATTGGTCGCGCTTATGCGGATGAGTATGTCTTCCGGAGTCGACTTCGCGTATTCGACGACGACATCGAAATAGCGATCCTCGTCGAATACGCCGGTGTCCATCAGCTCGAATTCAGGCTCTTGACGGCTGCGACGCCGGTTTTCTTCGGCGAGCCTCTCGTAAGGAAACTCGGCCTGCGGGTATTTGTAGAGAAACTTCATGTAGCTGTGCGTCGGTGTCGAATCGAGATAGAAGTAATACTCTTTGACATCCTCGCCGTGATTGCCCTCGGAGCCGCTGAGCCCAAACAGGCGCTCTTTCAATATGGGATCGCGCCCGTTCCACAGCGCAAGCGCAAAGCAGATATACTGATGGCGGTCCGAGATCCCGGCTATGCCGTCTTCGCCCCAGCGGTAAGCTTTCGATTGAGCATGTGCGTGCGGCAGGTAGTCCCACGCGGTCCCGTCAGGGCTGTAGTCTTCGCGAACGGTTCCCCACGCGCGTTCGCTCAGGTATGGGCCCCACCACTTCCACCGTGAATGGCGGTCGTGCGCGAGCTCAAGCCTGTTCTTTTCTGCCCTCATGATTGATTCCTCTCGACTCCACTCTCAAACGACAGTCGCTGAGCTGGCCCTTTCGATGTTTTGTTGCTTCTTGTATTCTTTCTCCCTCTTACGCTCCTAGCGCGCTCTAATAACTGAAGTCATTTGCTTGGAGTATTTCGTCCAAGCTTTTGTTGAGCTCCTTTCCCCCTCTCTTCCTCTTGTCTTCTCAACTCCTCCCATTCACCTGGCAAGTATGTATTGCCGAACGGACGGGATAGGCAGCGTGGAGGCACTGAGGAGTTTCCACAATGGGAGCAAGCGTTTGCGTGGCGTGATATGGCCTCCCATTTTCTGCCACCGTGTTATGACTGCTCATTCTACAACAGGATTTTCTTGTACAGTAGACTGACAAGCGTTTACCAGGGCGAGCGCATCTTGACTATGTGGATTATAGATATGGTTTCAATGCTACGATGCCGAGATGAACTCAACTCTTAAGGCGCGGCTCGAATAAGTGCAACTCTTCGAACAGACCAAGAACGCTGGCCTGGTCTGTCGCCGCTGTCGCATCTCAACGGCCTAACCTCGGCAAGTGGGATCCACGGATGCACTGCTACATAATTAACAATCGACGCTAATTTGTAAGCCCGCGAGAACAGACGACGATGGCCCGGATCGATGGATTGGTTTTCAACTTAGACGGCGAATGCAGGCTAACGGAGGATCTCGGACTTGGACCTTGAACTGACAAAGGCATACACCTCTCAGCGATCACACATCGTGCGGCGGCCCGACGTACGGAAACTCGTCAAGCAAATCCTTGTGCGGTCCAACCCCATCTCCTCTTACCTTCCCGTTCGTTAGCACTGACAAGAAAGGATCGACAACATCATCGGTGAGTGTCCGGCCATTTTGAGGAAACGAACACGGACGTCGGGTGTCATAGGAAAGAATGTCAGGCAACAACTTGCGCGCCAGGCTGATTGCGTCCTCTCGCGTATAGCCGCCCATATGTTCCAATTGATGCGCGAAGACCCCAATGAACCGATCATCGTCGGCTGGTTGCCCGTTGAGATACGCTTCCCTCTCTTCGCCGGGGAGAAAAACTGCTTGCATTGGTCTCCCACCGCGCTCTGCCTGCCTCCAACCTTTTACCGCTTTATCCAATGTGCGGGCCCACACCCCAACTTCATCGGCTCCGAGAGCCGAGTTGGGCAACTCAAGCACGATGCTGCAAACGTTTTTGTCTGCAAAGAAATCGTCGCCCGTGAACTGCATATGATTGAAATTGCCGTTTGCGTCGAAAAAGAAAGGATCGCTGCGCCAACCAAAGAAACAACAGTAGTCGCCGGCTTTCGTTATCAAGGCTTCGCGCCCAGCTGAGACCGGCGCTTGCTCGACGATGACTTCCCCGTCGTCGCACGGGCCAACAGCTCGGGCCCCCTGAGTCCGACGAACCGTTGCGGTCTGCGTGCCGTCCTTAGAAGCGGCGAACTCTACGCTGTAACAGAGGTCGGCAATGGCGTCGCCATCGGTATCAACTTTGATTTCATAGAGTGCCCCGGGGGCGAAGGGCTCTCGTGTTGTGAGCCGCAACGGATTCACGCCCATCGACATGTGCACATTGAGGATGATGACCGATTTTTGGGAATCACCCGGCTTCGCAAAGACGTAGAGATCAGTCATGTCTAATCGCGCATCACCGTGCGGAAACCCAAAGTCCGCACCGGAGGCATGGTGTGACATTTATGTTTCTCCTTTCTTCCAATGCTCAGCGCCCGGGCTGCCCGACGTAATAACCTAAGCGCTCCTCCACATCTCCGGGTTTATGAAAGCCTAGCTCCATCAATCTCTTGATCCTCTCCTGTGCGGCCGGCCGCATGATCGAAGCAAAGCACACATCCCACTCCGGTGCGATTTCGAAGTCAGGTGGTAAACTGGCGACGTCTACAAAGCGCTTGGTCTCGCCGATCGCCCGTTTGTCGAACGATGCGATGCGGGTTGCTAATCCATCGACAAACGCATCAAGGTCAGCATCCGGAAATGAGCGATTGACGTATCCGTACAGTTCGGCTAGATCTCCCGGGATGTCGTCCGCCCCGAGGAGCACTTCGAGTGCGCGTCCTCGTCCCATCAGCCGCGGTAGCCGTGCCATTGGGCCACCGCCGGGCACAATGCCCACCCCAACTTCCCATTGGGACAAGATGGCTTTTTCACGGCTCGCGAAACGCATGTCGCAGGCGAGGGCTAGTTCACTTCCAACACCGGTAGCGCGGCCTCGGATCGAGGCGATCGATACCACCGGAGCACGGCTGAGGCGCACAAGCATGTCTGGAAGCGGTTGTAAGCCTGTCGGTCCCGGTGGTAGTCGGGTCGTATCCTCAACTGGCGCAAGGAAGTCGTAATGCGTCAGAAAGAAGCCTTCAACCGCGCTGTCAAAGACGACCACTTTGACTTCCGGATCGGTTTCGAGCGCTGTTATGACCTCATTTAGTTGCGGAATGGTCTCCGGGCCAAAGATATTGAGCGGCGGATGATCAATCGTTGCTCGCCAATAGCTGGGAGACCGACGCGTAAGATGTAGTTGCTTCGTTCCTCTTGCCATCTGAGTTTCCTTTTTCATGTTTGTCTCCACTGAATCGATCGGATTAGTTGAATAGGTGCGGATTACACCACCAGAGCGGGGCTGTCGTATAACGACGAGCAATGCTCGATTTGCCCGCACGGCTCTCGCCAGAGATCCAGTATACGTTTTTGAAGTTGTTCCTGAAGACCTGCACCATCAAAAGTATTTTTCATTCGACTTTGGCTTCATCGTGGACGAGTCAACTCGTGACCGCGCCGTTGAGGTCGTTGCATATCTGGACTGGAGGGCTTGAGAAGGCTTCTCGATCGATGCTGCCCTTCTGGTCTTGCGAAGATGAAAGCCTCATCGGGGTTGAAGGTGGGTGCCTCGCGATGCGCTTTAGTAACTCAACAACAGACGAGGGAATGCAAACCACTCGTAGGTTATCTCTGTCTTCGGCGTACCGAGTTTACCACTCCATATGCCGGGTAAGACCCAGAGAAACGGCGATGCCTGAGGTCAGCATCTCAGCTGCTTCGTGAATCCAGCAGCATCGTTCTTGAAGGCAAACTCGACTTCAAATAAACTCTTTCACCAACTCTTGAAAGACTTCTCGCTTCAACTCCAACGGCTGATGCGCGAGTGAACCGTTCTTCAGCGCTGGTTCGCTGTCTTCGTAGATCGGCTGCTCGTCTTTGTAGAACAGGCCAAGCGGAATGTGGTCGCCCCACTCGAATGCTTTGTTGAATGCGGCTTCAGTATCTGTCGAGTTGTAGCCCGCGTTAGCATCGAGCTTGTAGACGCGCTGTTTGAACCACGGATACGTGTTGATCTTGTTGTAGGTCACGCACGGGCTGAACACGTCGATCAGTGCGAAGCCGCGATGTGAGATGCCGCCCGCAATCATCTGCGCCATGTGCTCAGGCTCGCCCGAGAAAGCGCGCGCAATGTAGGTCGCGCCCGAGACGAGCGCGAGCGCGAGTGGATTAATTGGCATTTCGGCATTGCCGCGCGGAGTAGATTTGGTGCGAACTTCCTTCATCGTGGTCGGCGACGCCTGTCCGGTGGTGAGGCCGTAGATCTGGTTGTTCATCACAACGTAGGTGATATCAATGTTGCGCCGCATCGCGTGAATGAAATGACCGATGCCAATGCCGTATCCGTCGCCATCTCCGCCCGTCACCACAACGTTCAGGGCATGGTTGCCGAGCTTGATTCCTTCGGCGACCGCCACCGCGCGGCCGTGCAGGCTGTGAACTCCGTATGAGTGTATAAAGCCCGGAAGGTTGGACGAGCAGCCGATGCCGGAAACAACCATCAAGTCTTTCGGTTGGATTGCTAGCCTGCCCGCGGCCAATTTGATTGCCTTCAGGACGCCAAAATCGCCGCAGCCGGGACACCAATCGGGATCAACCCCGCTCTCGTACAAATCAATCGGTAGTTGAACAACAGCAGCCATATGACCTCCTGAGCTTCAAAAGAATTTCGAACCTGCTACTCACAAACAGAACGATCAAGCGGAGACCGGGTGCCACCAATAGGTAGTTCCCGTCTCGACACCAATCGACAACTCACCTCGCTTCTCAAGTGTTTCGCGCGACACGATCTCGATGTTCCAGGTCGCCTCGTCGGCACCGTTTGGTTCGTGCCTTGCTATCGCGGCGGGCCTGGCTTTGTCGCCTAGACGGGTGCGAATGTAGTGATAGGCCATTTCGCGCGCTTCGTCCACGGTCAAATCATTTGAGCGACTGCGGCCTTCGAGGATAGCTTTCACCTGCTCGACGATGTGATGAGGCTCGAACGGCTCGCAGTCGTACTTGCGAATGTGCTCGTCCACGGTAAAGCCCGTCTCCGCACGCAGATGCCTTGCAAACTGGCCCGAGTAGTTCCCCTCCACGCAAATTGTCTTCTTGCAACCGCGCAATATTGCCGACGCCTCCGCAGAATGAAACGGGTAAACATACTTGAACTGAAGATGGTTTGCGTTGATCCCGCTTTGAGCGAGCTGCGCGACCGCTTCTTCAATCACCCCCTGAGTGGAACCCCACCCGATCAATGTGACATCCGCGTCGGCCGGCCCCTGCAGAATGGGGGGCGTCAATTCCGCTAGCAAAGCATCTAGCTTTCGCATTCGCTTCTCCTGCACCTTCCTCCTCACAGCCGGCGAGGTGAACACATCGCTGATCAGTATGCCTCCCTCGTCGTGGTCATCGGTTGCGGAGACGTAAAGCGTTCCCTCGGTGCCGGGGAGAGCGCGCGGCGATATGCCCGACCGCGTGAACGCATAGCGCTTGTAAGGTCCATTCGGTTCATTAAAGCTTGTTACAAGCTGGCCGCGATCGATCGGGACGTCCTGGTGCAGGGCATCGGGTTCGACGGTCTCGGGATGTTCGCTGACCAGCAGGTCGCTGATGATCGTCACCGGGAGTTGATATTTCTCGGCTAAGTTGAACGCTTCAACCACCGAGTCGAAGCAATCGGTGGTGGAGGTTGGCGCGATGATGCAACGGGGATAATCCCCCTGCGACGCCCCGAACACCTGGTTCAGATCCGCCTGCTCGGTTTTGGTCGGCACGCCAGTAGACGGTCCACCGCGTTGGACCTCGATTATCACGACCGGCGTTTCTATCATCCCGGCCTGGCCGATGGCTTCCGTCATAAGTGCGAAGCCACCTCCCGACGTCCCGCACATCGCCCTCGCACCGGCGTGGCCTGCCCCGATCGCAAGGTTTACTACGGCAAGCTCATCTTCGCACTGCTTCACGACAACTCCACATTTCTCGGCGTGCGAAGCCATCCAATGCAGAATCGACGAAGCGGGTGTCATTGGATAAGCCGAGTAGAATCTGCACCCGGCGACTACCGCACCAAGCGCGAAAGCTTCGTTCCCCGTGACGAAGGGCCTTCTTATACGCGAGAAGCTCCACTCATAGCCAAGCGGCACGAAGTTGTCGTGCGCGTAGTCGTAACCGGCGCGCGCAATTTTGACGTTCTGCTCTACAACGGCCTGACCCTTGTGGGTGAATGTATCATTGAGCACGTTCGCCGCCGTATCAAAGTCGAGGCCTGCGAGGAAAACCAACGCGCCCAATGCTACGGTATTCTGCATGACTGGTTGAACCTTGCCAGAAGGCTTGGTCAGCGACCCGACCGGAAGCGGAACCGACAGAACGTTGTCTTTCAACAGCGACCCATCAAGCTTCAACTTATCCGAGTTGTAGAGAACCGCGCCTCCGGGCGCAACCTCAGGCGCATGTCGCTCGACCGAGTCCTGATTGAGAGCAATGAGCACATTAAGCCGATCGCCGTGCGACTGCACTTTCTCTTCCCCAAGTCGCACGCGCAACCAGATGTGCCCGCCCCGAATAACCGATTGATAGCTGTTGTAAGCGTAGACGTACAGCCCGAGCCTCGCCGCAGTCTTTGCAAGCGTATCGCCCGATTTATCGAGCCCATCTCCGGCTGCGCCGCCAATTCCTATAGTGATTTCACGCATGGCTAATCTCCTGACCGCGTGGTCTAAAGTTGGAAGAACAGTTGAATCGATCAGCCTAAGAGTGCGTGGGCGAGAGCATTCCGCGTCCGCCCTTTCTTAAATCCGGCGCGATTCTATCACCACGCTCTACCGCTGAAAAGAACATCGGCGGTTCGCAATTGTTATTTCGTGCATACCAGCGAGAATTCGCTAAGAGAGTAAGCTCGCTGATGAGCTAAACTGAAGAAATCAAAGCAGGATCAGGCCAATTGTGATTCTCATAACTCAAAGGTAAATGAGCGGCCGTGGGGCTCCTACGAAGTGATAGCCGAAAAAGGCGAAAAGATCCTGCTACCGACACTTTCAGTGCAGTCAAAGGTCAGATAGATACTGCACGATTTTTTTCGACGGCAGATATGAGCAATAGCGGTGGCTTATCATCACCGCCGGGAACACATATCGCTTCGTTGTATGCGAAAAAGCTTGGCATGCCCGTCGCGATGGTAAACAAGGTTGGTCGCTCGTACAAGCCAGCGCCCAATGAAATCAACGGCTATTTCCCCGGTCGTTCCGCTATCGTTGACTCCGATGGGACTGTTCTTCAGTCGATGGACGACAAAGAAGGAATCGGGATCGCCGACATCACTTTGGACCCCTCGAGGAAGACTCACGCTGATCAAGTCTGTACGGGCGTGGGGATTGCCGAACTTGCAGTGGGTGGAACGGCTGGAGCCGCAGCGGTAGCGGACGAGTACGCGAGAGCGCAGAAGTCCTACGACAGCAACACTCCACGCAAGAAGAAGGCGCTTTCGATTTCGGGGAGGCAGCCCTGAAGTTTTGAGCGTGCCAGACTCGGGTCAGCTAAACAGGTTCCGCGATGAGATGGGTCGCTTCGGGCGGAACATCCTCCAAGTGAAAGGCATATGCTCGCTCTTCGACAATTCTGTCTGCTTCGGTGATGCGAGTGTGCTGTCGCAGGTGTTCCGCCCACGACTCGACCAGAAAGGTTTCGACAAATCGGCTCGGATCGGCGGTATCACTATACAATCCCCAACGAAAGGCGCCATCACGTCTCCGAACCCTCCTCATTTCGCGCATCACGTGACGAAACTCCTGCTCACGATTCGGATCGATGCGATATTCGACCGTAACAAGCACTGGTCCTTCATCAGGCTTGGGACTGACTACCACAACCGGCTCAGGCCAATGCACCCAAGGCGTGAGACTCAAATCTTCGAGTCTGATCAGTCGATATCGCAGGTTGAGTACCAAGCCCGCGACTAAACCGAACGCCGCCAAGTCGAGCGCCGTCGCAATATTCAAGCGGGTTGCGATCGCACCCCACGCGGCGCTTCCAGCTGCCGTGCCGCCGAGCAAGATCAGAGTGAATAACGACAGCACCCGTCCGCGTGCCCACGCAGGAGCTACCGTTTGCATTGCGGTATTGAAGCTAGACATGCACGCGGTCCAAGCAGCTCCTCCAAATAACATC
>DATFXM010000153.1:0-59650 GCA_035315885.1 Blastocatellia bacterium | reverse complement strand
AGGTTGCCGACACGATAAACCCGGCCAGCCCCGACTACAACGAGAAGGCCGCGCTGGCAAAGACGATTCAAAAGGACAATCGAACGTGGGGCAAACCGCCCGACGACGAGCTGAAGCTCGCGCATGCCAACACTGCGATGGCCTGCTACACGTGTCACACCTCGTGGACGCCTAGCTGTTTCGGGTGCCATTTAAAGATGAAGGCGAACCAGGAGCGACCGATGCTGCACAACGAGGGTGAACCGGAGCTGCGCAACTGGACTTCCTACAATTTTCAAACTCTGCGCGACGACGTGTTTCTTCTGGGTCGTGACGGCAGCGTTACTGGCCGCCGCTACGCGCCGGTGCGGTCGGCGTGTGCAGTACTTGTCAGTTCGCAGAATCAGAATCGCGAATGGATTTATTCTCAGCAGCAGACGGTTTCTGAAGAGGGCTATAGCGGTCAGTCGTTCAGCTCTCACTTTCCGCACTCGGTTCGTACTCGGGAGACTCGGAGTTGCGACGATTGCCATCTATCCGACAAGAAGGACAACAACGCCTGGATGGCGATGACGCTGATGCAGGGGACGAACTTTTATAACTGGATCGGGCGTTATGTTTATACGGCGCTCGGGCACGATGGCTTCGAAGCGGTGGTGGCGACCGAGCGAGACGAGCCGCAGGCGGTGATCGGTAGCTCCCTCCACAAGATGGCCTATCCCGAAGAATACGAGAGGCACAAACGACGCGGACAGTTGCTCGAAGAGGGTTATGAACACCCCGGCAACGACATAGTGCGCGGACTCAATCCGTTTGGAAAGCAACAGACCGAAGTTCTGAGTCTGCAACTGCGCGGGGAATATCTGTACGCTGCGGCCGGAGCCGGTGGGCTTCGCGTATACGATGTCGCAAACATTGATCAAAAGGGATTCTCGGAACGAATGACCACCGCGCCGTTCTCACCGCTAGGGCAGCGGTTCTTTGTAAAGACAAAGTATGCTGCGGCGGTTGCTTCTCCTTCGACGCTTGCCGTAGACCCGACCCGCAACCACCGGCCTGAAAACGAGGAAGCACAGAACCGCGACGACAAGCAGCCGATTCACCCGCTTTACGCTTATCTGTACGTCGCTGACCGATATGAAGGGCTGGTGCTGGTGCAGGCTGCTACTCTTTTGGACGGCAACCCGAACAACAACTTCCTGAAGCGCGCCCTCACCTGGAATCCGAACGGAATCCTGAATGGTGCAAACAACATCATCATCGCCGGAACGCACGCTTACATCACGTGTGATCGGGGGTTGGTGATCGTCGACATAAACGAGCCGTTGAAACCACGGGTGGTAGCAGAGATCGGAGCGCCTTCGCTCAAGAATCCCCGCGCGGTTCAGGTGCAGTTCAGGTACGCATTCGTTTGCGACTCCGAGGGGGTGAAGGTCGTAGACGTAACAGACCCTGAACATGCCGCGGTCGTGTCCGGAGCCGTAGTCCCCATCGCCGACGCGCGAAACATCTATCCCGTGCGAACCTACGCGTACGTTGCAGCGGGTGCGCAGGGACTGGTGATTCTGGACATCGAGAAACCCGAGCAGCCGAAGATCGATCAGGTGTTCAACGCCGGAGGCCAGATCAATGATGCGCGAGACGTAAAAGTCGGAATGACTAACGTGAGTTTGTTTGCGTACGTAGCCGACGGCAAGAATGGGCTGCGAGTTGTACAACTCACGTCGCCCGAAACTCCGGGCAACATGGGCTTCAGCCCTCGTCCGGCTCCTGAGCTTGTTGCGACGCGGCATACGCACGCTCCGGCGCTTGCGGTCTCCGAAGGAATCGACCGAGACCGCGCTATCGACGAGAGTGGGAATCAGCTATCGGTGTTCGGCCGCCGGGGGGCTCGTCCGCTCAACATGGATGAGATTCGCCGGATGCTGACTACCGGCGGACGGCTGTTCACCGTGCCGGAAATCCGCGACATGGATATCAAGCGCAATCGAGACATAAGAGAGGTCTACGGCGCACCCAGGAGATGAGTGCTGAGCGCTGAGTGCTGAGTGCTGAGTGCTGAGTTGTTAAACTCTGTCGTTATATTTTGCAGCTAACAGTTTCCAAAAAACTTTGAGTTCGAGCACCGAGTTCCCCACTCAGCACTCAGAGCTCAGAACTTCTTATGAAGCTGAAGCTGGCCATTCTGGTGTCTTACGCACTGCTTATTGGTGCGCCGGCCGGCGCTTTGTCGTTGCAGGCGCCTTCGCAACGCGACTGCAACACGGCCGGAGCTTGTGATGACGTTGCAGCGCAGGTTAAGAAGCTCGATCTGAACGGGCAACGAGGCATGGTTTGCTTCCGGCACAAGACCCACGAGAACTATCTGAATCCAGATTCGACTTTCGCGCATCAGGCGGGTGAGAGCGCGTCCTGCACGGGTTGTCACCATAAGCGCAGCGACGCGACCGGTATTCCGATTCTCGCAAAGTGCACTGTTTGTCATCGCAACGAAGGTGACTCCACCAATCCACGCAATCGAGACTTGGACGAAGTCTGGTCCGAGCGCGCGTTTCACGAGCTGTGTATAGGCTGTCATCGTGCGTCCAATGAGAGGAACATCAGCAAGTGCAGGGCTCCGGTTGCGTGCAGCGAGTGTCACGCAGCAAAGAATTGATCAGAAAAATCGTGTTACGCAGCCATAAGACAATCGCAATGACTGTTGGCTTAGCCGCGGTTCTTATCACCCTCTCGAGCTCTCGAGCTGACAATGCGCCGCGTGCGAGCGTCACGTCGCTGCAGAGCGGCTATCGGCCCTCCCGCTTTGTACACGAGAAGAAAGAGCATCAGAAGATTGACTGTGCCTCCTGTCACGCGGGTGCGAACACCAAACCGGCCCGCTACGACCGGAGTGCAACGAGCGGCGGCCCGCGTTCAGCCCGCACGGATCAGCCGATGGCGCGCGACTTTCCTCATTCGGACTGCGTACGCTGTCACAACTTCGCCGCGGAGTTCTTCAAGACACTATTTGGCAAACCGAGCGGCTTCTGTTCGGTTTGTCACGAGAACCGCAGGATTTCGAAGGCAGACACCGCGTTGTGGAGTGGACCCCTCACAAGGGGCGACCAGAGCGATTTCGGCGACATCTTTTCGCACAACTCCCATCGCAAGGCGCTCGCGCCCGAGCAGCGAGTTGTGCCGGTCACCGCGGGTCCGAACGCGGGCTATGGAACGCAGTTTCGCTCGGCCATGGCCGCACGGTGCACCGATTGTCATCTCGCGATCCAGAAGCCCGCTCGCGATGAAAAGGACATGCGAACCGAGAAGAGTCACCCAACCTGTTTTGTGTGTCACGGTGGTGCCGCGCCCGAGCCACGCCGCGTTCCTGCCAGCCAGTTCCCTTATGAAACCGATTGCGCTGCCTGTCACGGGCTGCGCGCCACCGGCCAGGCATCACCGGCCGCGCCGCTGTTTGGAAGCATCAAGGACTTCAGGCATAACGATCACGACATCGACATCACTCCCAAGAAGAGAAGCGATTTTCCCTTGCCAACCGCACCCGATTACATGTGCGACCAGTGTCACCGGCCGGCCGGTGCAAGCGAGAAGCTGTCGGATATTAGGCTTCCGGGAGCAAGCTACTGCACCAGGTGTCACATAGACGACCGTCCGGGCTTGCCCTCGAAGCTATCGAACGAAGTGCTGATGAAACTGACACGTCAATGAGACCTTGAAGGGGTTGAACAAACCGATTTGAGGACCGATCCAACAAAGGTGGCGAAGGAAATTGTGCTGACGACGGCGGTCTGTCTTCTGGCGGTGGCGCTTGCCTGTAAGAGCACGAAGCAGAGCTTAAACAGGAACGACAACTCGGGACCGCCGCCACCGGCTCCTACTGCATCGACTTCGCCGTTTGATGTCGTCGAATCAAAAGTGATCGACCAGACTTCGCCGTTCAATCACAGCCGGAAGGAACACCGGACAAAGACTCAGGACTGCGCATTCTGTCACCGAAGAACCGACAATTCGCCAACTCCGATTTTCCCGGGTCACTCCGCGTGCCTGGAATGTCACAGCAAGGATTTCAACAACCCGTCGAGCAAGATGTGCGTCGTCTGTCATAAGACTCCTATCGACGCGCAAGCAACGCGAATAAGTTTTCCGGCTCGGCTCGCGGAGTTCGGCATCAAGAGCTTTTCGCATCGCACGCACTTGAGTGCCGAGAAGATGAAAGATCAGATGCAAGCGGGAGCGATGCCCAACGGCGCTCCGGATTGCGCCGCTTGCCACAAGTTCGAAGCAGACAATGTGAGGGCCAGCTTCCCTCATCATCCGGAATGTTATAGCTGTCACTCTCATCAGCCCGGGCAAAAGCTCGGAGATTGCGGAACTTGCCACGCGACCAGGAGCGCCTCGCTTCAGAGTCCGGGGATTGGAACCGCATTTACGCTCTACAACTTCAAACACGGACCACATATCAACAAGGCGAAGTGCGATCGCTGCCACAAGACTTCCGAAGCCGCTCCACCGGAGACACGGCCCGACGTTTTTTCGATCAGCACCGCACGCGGCCAAAAGCACCATTCCGCCTGTTGGACCTGTCACGTTCAGGCAAAGGAATCTGTTTGCACCAAGTGTCACGTAGGTTCATTGCCGTTCTGAACTCGGCGCGGTGTGGCGTGTTATACTCAGCCACGTTTTATTTCATCTGCACTTGTACAGGTGAACTCTAATGCCCCGAGAGCACAAGAGCCGTCGTGAGGTCCTCGATGCGATCAACTCCATCCCGTCGATGAAGGATCTGCTTTCGATGCACGACGGGCATTTCGATCACGAGCTGGATCTCGAAGTAACCGTCTACGGGCGAAACTACAGCGGGAAAAAAGTAGGACCCTACGTCCGTCTCTTGGATTTCGATCCGGGCGAGACGGTGATCAGCGAAGGTGAATGGGGCGGTAACTCCTTCTACGTAGCCCTCGACGAGAATCTGGAAGTGCTGGTCAAAGCCGCTGACGGCACTCTGACCAAGGTAGCCGAGTACCGGCCAGGTTCAGAGTTCGGACAGATGAGCGTTCTCGCCGGCGTCCCCAGAAGCGCTACGGTAAAAGCCAAGCCCGGTGTTCGAGCGCTTGTCCTCGAAGTGCAGCGTCCCGCACTTCGCCTCCTCAGAAAACTCACCGCGTTCGCCGAGAGCCTCGATGTCGCCTATCGGCGTCATGGCAGGGACGGTGTTGTCGAAGAACTGAAGGAGGTCATCGGTCTCAGCGACGAACACGCGAAAGACCTCAGAGGTCTCTGTCAGTTTCGAGTGTTTACAAAGAACCACGTCCTTGTGCGAGAGGCTGCGCCGATGGACCGGCTGCAAATCATCAACCAGGGCTGGCTGCGCAGAAGCCGGAAGAGTGGACCTGACGCGGAAGAGGAGGACTTTCTGGGTTCTGGTTTTTGCTTTGGACTGGGCGGTGTTATCAAGAACCTATCCTGGCCCTACACCGTGACAGTACTCGGAAGGACCGAGGTACTCGAGCTTCCAATAACAAAGCTGCGACAAAACATTCCGTTGCGCGAGGCCCTTGTGTCCAGGCTGTCGAAGTACGAGCCGCCCGAGTTCAAGTCGCGCGTCAGCAAGCGTTCAGAAGTCGCCGCGCGCCAATTGACCTCGGAGCGCAGGTTGATCGACACGGGACTGGTGGACGCGACAAACCTTTTGGTCATGGACATGGACCTGTGCGTTCGCTGTGGGAATTGCTCCATGGCTTGCCATCAGGTTCACGGTCAGTCGCGTTTGGTCAGGAGGGGCATTCAGGTCACGCGGCTCGAAAGTCCTCGGCCCTCCGCTATTCAAAGCGTGCTTGCGCCCGCAGTCTGTATGCATTGCCAGGCACCCGAGTGCCTGACCGGCTGCCCGACGGGCGCAATCGGGCGCTTCGAGGCGGGCCAGATCGACATCGAACCGCGCACCTGCATTGGTTGCGGGGATTGTGCTTCGCAATGTCCGTATAACGCGATATCGTTGATCGCCAGAAAGACTGCGGCATCGGCTGTCCAGAACGGATTCAAGCAAAGACTCTCAAATTTTTTGAGGCTCAGTCTTGATGCATTGCCTCCTGCGGTCGACGCTACCGAAGATCTGGTCGCGGTGAAGTGCAACCTGTGCAGCGATCGCGTGGGCATCAATCCTCCGGGCGCGAAAACTCAGGCCTACAGTTGCGAAGAGAATTGTCCGACCGGCGCGCTGGCGCGAATAAATCCCCGTCACTACTTCTCAGAAATCGAAGCGATCGACGGTCCGCTGGTTCTGGGCTCGCGCCAAGCTGCAGGACGAAACATCCACAGGTCAGATCCGGGGAAGAGGGTCTCGCATCTGCTCGGCGTGATGCTCACCGTAATACTGACCGCTCTGGCCATTGCCGGATTGCGCGAGTACGGATTGGGCGGGAGGCTGGTTTCGTTTCTTAATCTGCGGTGGATAACGGGACTCGCGGGCTTGGCCGGGATCGCGGTGGTGATGACCTATCCAGTTCGACGGCAGGTATACAAGCGCAGGGCCGGCCCGCTGCGTTACTGGCTGCTGTCGCACACGTACGCGGGTGTTATCGCTGGAGTTATGATCCTGCTGCACGGCGGCAGCAACATTGGCGGCCCGTTGACCGCTGCTCTAATGATCTCTTTTGATCTGGTGATTCTTACCGGGCTGCTTGGCATTCTGCTCTATGTTGTCGTGCCGCGTCTTCTGACAAAGATCGAAGCATCTCCGCTGCTGATCGATGACCTTGTCAGGAGGCAAGACGAATTGAAAAAGGACCTGGCATCAGTTTTAGCTTCGGCGAGTCCGGCACTGAGAAAGGTTGTCGAGGGAAGAGTCGTACCGAGATTTTTGTCGTTTGGTTTCTTGATTCGCCAGTTTGTTAAGCGTGAACCGCTGGGCTTGATGATCAGCCGGGCGACCGGGGAATTCAAATCGGCGCTTTCGCAGCTCGATGAGCCCGATCGCGCAAAGCTCGAACGGGCAGTTGAGTCCGCGGCAACGCTGCGAAGAGTGGACGCGCTGGTGTATTTGCATCGCTCTCTCAAGCTCTGGCTGCCTCCGCATGTAGTTACGACATCAGTGATGCTCGCGTTGATGCTTGTACACATAGTGCAGGTTACCTATTACGCTGCGCGCTGACGCTTGAAATGGCTGAAAAAGGCAGATTCATAATCAAGCGCAAGGACACTGACGTTTCGGTTGACGACGTCATACTCGAGACCGAGGGCTTGACTATTGGCCGGCTGATTTCGAACGACCTGGTGTTGAACCACCGAGGTGTATCCAGGACTCATGCAGGCATCAAGCTGATAGGCTCGGAATTCTGGCTCTTCAATTTTTCTACTTCAAACGGGACGTCGTTGAATGGAGAGCTCGTTGATCGCACGGTGCTCGCCGATGGTGATGTCATTCAGATCGGCCCGTACCTTCTGCTCGCGAATTACCTTCATTCTGCGCTTGGAATAGTTGTTGAGCGGCAGCTTCAGGTTCAAACGGCCGAAGGCTCGATCAGTCTGCCTATTGCGCCGCCGGGCGGCGAGGTAGATACCGGCGCTACAGTTTTGATCAAGATTCCCGCCCTGCCTGGCACGAAGACCGTGGCGCCGGGCGGTACAGAGCGACTCCACATCTCCGGTGTGCTGACCGGATTGCTGCCGGCTGCGCAGGAACAGGCGCTTGAAGTCTTTTGGAAGAACCGCAAACGTGAAGCCGGCAAGATTGATTCGCGAACTCCCCTTCATCCGCGAGGCGGACAGAAGCTCGGCAAATCACAATTCAACTGGATACCCAATCTGGACCTTCGACGAGTCTGGCGCAAATCGTTCTTTTACTGGGGCGCATTGCTGGTCGTTGGGTTGTCGGGAGGATCGTACGCCGCGTACGAAGCTGCTTACTCTCCCGGGCAGCTCTCCGGTTCGCACGCCACCGCAGCGCCGACAACTCGGAATATCGCGCTCCGGGCAAACTCGGCATCGTGCTCAAACTGTCACGGCGTCACGCAGGGCATGCAGGACAAATGTATCGACTGCCACAGGACGCAGTCGTTCAGGCCGACGATCTACGATAAACACGATCGCGAAAACATAGCTTGTTCGACTTGCCACAGCGAGCATCAGGGTCTTGACATCCGATCAGCACTCGTCAGCTACGGCCTGTGCTCCGGATGTCACAACGGATCTTACAAGATCATGACCGGCGAGAAGGCCGGACAGCTTCTTCCGGTACCGCACGGTGGCACCGTCGGCTATCCCGTTCAGAACAGGGAATGGCGATGGAAGTTGTCGCTTGATCAGATCAGGCAAAAAGGATTTCCCGACAGTTGGGCACAGCTCACTCCAAAGGAGCAGTTTCACAATGTTCATCAACTTGGCAGGCTCGCCGGCAAAGTCAGTTGCGGCGACTGTCACACCGCCGGAGTAATCGGGGACCAGAAGTGGAGAGACACGCCAAAGGCCGAGTGCTCTAAGTGTCACGGCGTTGCAGGCAATGGCCAAGGCGTTTCGCAGCAGGCGAACTGCAATACGTGTCACCAGCAGCACGGTCAGAGTGAAGATGTGGCGAAGTTCCTGACCGCCGCGGGAACCGACGACAAGAAACTCAAGGCATACCTTTCATCACTGGATCGCACGGTAGAGTCCGGGCAGGGAGGCAGGCTCGCGACTTCTTCTACATTCAGTTCGGTGTCGAAGAGCTCGGGAGCCATGGACGTCCTCAGACAAAACCGTGTGGGGTTCAAGTGGAGGTCGGCCGGTGGAGTTCCGTGGTATTTCTGGGCCGCGTTGACCGGATTGCTGCCGCTGGGCAGCCTCGTAGTCATGGCCGCTAAGTCGTCGCGCGCGCGACGCGCGATACAAGCCGCGGCCATTCAACTTGCGGCCATGCCTGCAAGCCCGCCAACACAGGGTTCGTTGGATCTGGAAAAACTCAAAGCGGAAGGTCCACCCTATCCTCACCCAGTAGTTGATCCGGTGTTGTGCATCGGCTGCCATGCTTGTGTTGAGGCATGCCCTCACGATGTCCTGGCAATAGTGAACGGAATTTCGACTCCGATAGCCATCGATCAGTGTATGGAAGACACCGGTTGCACGGTGGAATGTCCCACGAACCCCAAGGCGTGCATTGTAATAAACTCGACGAAGCCAATTCCAAAAAGAAAAGTTCCTGCGCGAGACCCGAGACTGATGACCAACGTTGATGGGATCTACATGGTTGGCGACGTGTCCGGCGTCCCATTGATCAAGAACGCGATAAACGAAGGTGCTCAGGTCATCGATTGCATCGAGGAGGACTTGAACAAGCAGGGGCGCGGGGACAAAGCCGAGTATGATGTCGCAATCGTAGGTGTGGGTCCGGCGGGATTGTCCGCAGCGGTTATCGCAAAACAAAGAGGTCTCACCTACGTTGCGATCGAACAGGATACGATAGTCAGCACGATCGCCAACTACCCCGCCGGAAAATACGTGTTCTTCAAACCGGACACAGTTCAAGCCAAAGGCGGAATCCCGCTGCCCGGGGCGGGCGAAAAAAAGGAGTCAATGCTTGACGCATGGTTTTCATCTATGCGGAGCAATAATGTAACCGTGTTTCAGGAAGAAAGCTGTACGGCTATCAAGCGCGAGGATGGATTCTTTGTCGTACAGACAGAGAAGGGGAAAGCAAAGGAGAAGGCGTCTTATTCGGTGCGGAAGGTGATACTGGCGATCGGGAACCGCGGCACTCCGATGAAGCTGAAAGTCCCGGGCGAAGAAATCAGAAAACTTACGCAGCCTTCTCCAGTACCGGTCAAGCACTGTCCGGGATGCGGTTTTGCGCGACAGGGCCACGGGAAGGCCTGCGTGAATTGTGGCAAGCAACTGCCGATGAAAACGGCGCCGCCCTTTGAGGATCCGAAGGTCAAGTACAAGCTTTCTGATCCGGACGACTATGTCGCAAAGAAATGCATTGTGATCGGGGCGGGGAACTCGGCAATCGAGGCAGCGGTAGATCTCACCGGGTTCCGAAGAAACGGGGATCAGATAGTCTTCACCCGTGACAATGAAGTCACTCTGGTGATACGCAGCGACTTCAAGGGTGATCTCAAGCTTGGCAACAAAATGAATGTTTATGACTGCATCGATGCCGGTAGAATACGCGTGATATACCGGGCAGAGATTAAGGAGATCACCGACACTGAAGTCGTGCTGATGGACGTTCGCACGAAGCAGGAGACCGAGAGACTGAAGAACGACTACGTTTTTGCGTTGATTGGTGGAGAGAAACCTACGAAATTCTTGGAGAGTGTTGGAGTAAAGATCGGATAGTTATATAGTTCGCAAAAAAACAGACAGAGCAGGGGACAAAGATTGAGAGTCAGACTCCTACCAAGCAGCGCAGGGCGGCAATCGCAGTTGCAATCCCTGACCTCCTTCGTGATCAACGATTGTCTGGCAATAGACGGAGGAAGCATCGGCTTCGCGCTGCTTCCGGCCGAGATCGGAAAGATCAGGCACGTCATCGTGACACACGCGCACAGCGATCACACTGCCTCGTTGCCGATCTACGTTGCAGAGGCTTTCACGGTCCTCGAAGAGCCGATTACCATTCATGGAAGTCGCGATGTCATCGCCGCGCTGCGCGACTTCACGTTTAACGACCAGGTGTGGCCGGACTTCGAGAGGATCCCGCTCAGCAACGGCCGCGGTCCCACTCTCAAGTTCGAAGTGCTGAACCCGCAAGAGCCGGTGACCATTGAGGGCATTCGCGTGCACCCCGTCGCGGTGAATCATATAGTGCCCACATTCGGGTTGATTCTCGAGTACCAGGGCGTGGCGGTCATGTTTACGTCCGACACCTACACCACGGATGCTATCTGGCAAACAGCTTCCCGTGTCGAAGACTTAAAAGCAGTTTTCGTGGACGTGTCCTTTCCGAACGAGCTTGGGCCCCTGGCGGCGGCTTCAAAACACCTGACCCCGGAGCTTCTGGCCGGCGAGCTTGAGAAGCTGCGGAGAGATGCAGCGGTGTATGCCGTTCACATAAAACCCACCAATCGGGATACGGTGATAAAAGAGCTCCTCGAGTTGAACGACCCGCGCGTTTCGGTCGGAGAGATAGACAGAGTCTACGAGTGGTAAGCAATGCCAAAGCTTCTGGTCAAGAACCCTGAGACAGGTCGGGCTGTGGAATACGACCTGGATCGTGAGGTGACCCGCATCGGGCGGGCGGTCGATCGCAACGAAGTCGTGCTTCACGACGGGCAGGTTTCCCGCGAGCACGCGATTGTGAAAAGGACCGGCGACGGTTTCCTGCTTGTAGATCTGGACAGCGCGAACGGGACGTTTGTCGGCGGTCAGAGGATCAAGGAACATCCGCTAAAGAATCGCGATTCGTTCACCATCAGCAAATATACTATCGAGCTGCGCGATCACACCGCGCAGCTTTCGATCAGGTACGAGAACAAGCAGATCGGTGGAACCGTTTTCATGCGAACCCCGGGGCAGATCGCCTCAATAGTCCCCGGCATCGAGCGCGTGTCGATAGCCCCTGGCGATCCGGAATCGCAGCAGCAGGTCGTAGATTATGTGAGCGTCCTCAAGAAGAAGGCCGAGACGCTCGAGCGACTGTATGAGCTGAATCGAATACTGAGCTCCGACTTTTCGCAGGAGAAAATTCTTAAGAAGGTCAGCGAAATGGTCTTCCGGCTGACCGCGGCCGATCGATTCTTTGTTCTGCTGCGCGACGATCAGTCCGACGAGCTTTGGACTGAAGCGGCCGAATTCCGATCTCCAAACGCTCACAAAGAGACCGAAGAGATTTTTATCAGCAAGACGGTCGTGGACCGGGTGATGAACGAGCGAGTCTCGTTGCTGTCTATCGATGCGCAGACCGACGACAGGTTTGCTGACGCGCAGTCCATCATCATGCACAACATCAGATCTGTCATGTGTTCGCCGCTTGTGGGAAACGACCGCGTGCTGGGGGTGATCTACTCCGATTGTACGGAGCGGGCGAAGATTCTCAGGGAAGACGATCTGGATCTTCTCAACGCGGTGGCGGCCGAGGCCTCGATCGCCGTGGACAATGCGCGGACTCACGATCGCCTGGTGAGGGAGGAGCTGGCGCGGGCGAAGTATCGCCGGTTCATGCCGCCTCACGTTGTGGACGAGATTCTGGCGAACCCTGAGACGTTGGCCCTCGGGGGCACAAACTCGCTGGTCACGGTTTTGTTCTCGGACGTTCGTGGGTTCACCTCGATGTCCGAAACCATGGCCCCGCAGGCGGTGGTTCGAGTGCTGAACGAATATTTTGCGGAGATGACTCCGATCGTGTTTGGCAACCGCGGGCTGCTGGACAAGTACATGGGAGACGGTTTGATGGCGCTGTTCGGGGTGCCCTACGACGACGTGGATTCGGCGATCTCCGCGGTTACTTGCGCTATCGAGATGCAGTGGCGGATGAGCACCGTAAACGAGGGGTTGAAGGGCGCGGGTCTACCTGAGATAGCGATTGGCATCGGGATCAATACCGGCACCGCAACGGTGGGATACATCGGGTCAGAAGAGCGGACCGACTACACCGCGATTGGTGATGCGGTGAACCTTGGAGCACGTCTTGAGAAGAGGGCCGAAGCCGATCAGATCATCATTTCGAGGGCTACGCTTGAGGCGATAGGTGATCGTTTCCCGGTGAAGCCGTGCTACGAGATCATGGTGAAGGGCAAGCGCGACGCAGTTCAGATCTACGAAGTGCTTTGGCGCGAGGTGAAGGGTAGTTCTGAGTTCTGAGTTCTGAGTTCTGAGTTCTGAGTGCGGCATTCGAACTCAGTACTCAGAACTCAGTAATCAGAACTCAGTACTCAGAACTCAGTAATCAGAACTCGGCACTCAGAGCTCGGTACTCAGAACTTAGTCCTTCCTCAGTACCTCCTGTCTCTGTCTCGATCCGTAGCTTCTCGCCACGACCACGATACGCCGTACGCTTCCGCCAGTCTGTCGAGGCTGCTGCGCAACGCCGCCCAGTCGCTCTCGGCTCGAGACGACAGACGGTGATTACCCATAAAAGTGTCTATTCTCGCCGCCCGATTCAACACCTCTTCGACTTCGATAGATGCGGAACGCTTATCGTTAAACCTTTCCTTCAAACGTTCGGTCGAGTGCTCGAAGCCCTTAACGAAGTCGTTGATTCGATCTTCGGCTTTCGTGTCGTCAAATTGGCTATGGTGGAGAGCGTTCTTCAAGCTAGCGCGAAACGTCTCTGCCTGCCGGTCAATCTGCCGAAGCAGGTCTCGAATCTCTCTTTCAGACATTCGGTAAGGGTGCTCTTGTGCGTTACTTCCTGAAACTGAACGAGGATAGTCCAGCGCCTTGACGTTCATCGCTACCCCGAACAGAATAGCGACCGCTGTGATAGTCAACGCCTTGATTCTATAATTGGTGACTCTCTTCATAATCCCTCCCTTTCACTGCATTCAATCTGTTCACGACGTATGACCTGAATCCGTTCATTGCTGCGGCGTCTGGCACTCTCAGCAACAAACCCCAAATGACTAACGACCCACAGCGAAGTGCAGAGGCAAAGACTATTCCCTGCTCGTGAGAGCGCCGTTAAATTTGTAAGGAGCTAATGAGAGAACTTCAGGTAGGAGGTGAATCGCGGTGCTTCAGGCCAAAGAAGCGGCGAACACGTCTCAGTATCGAATTCGTCGCCATCTGCTTTTCTTCTTCGGGCACTGCTCGCGCAAACTCGACGAGCTTCGCCTGTCTGTCGGCGACCTTCTCGCACAATGCCGCAACGAGTTGATCGTTGTCGGCCAGTACCTGTTGCAACGCGGGCTTGTGAATCTCCCAAACCTCGACCTCATCGAGGGCGGTGACGTCAGCAGTGCGCGGCTCGCCTGTCAATAATCCCATTTCACCAAAGAACCCGCCGGCCTCTATCAAAGCCACGGCATGCGGGTCGCCGTTTGTGGACGTCAATCGAACTTCGACCTTGCCCTTTTTTACTACAAACATCGAATCACCCGCATCGCCACGACGGAGGATGACTTCGCCGGGGGCATAGACGCTGCAAACCGCCGATCGCAGTACCGACTCGCGCTCTTCGGCGGTGAGTGGCTCGAAGATCTCCACCGATTCCAGAATGATGCGCTCGTCGTCCGCAGGCGAGATGGTCCTCGGCTCGAGGGTTTCGACCAGCAGGTGTCGTGTTGGAAGCGGAATCTCAATGCCGGCGCGGCGGTATACGTACCAGATGCGTTCCTTCGCTTTGGCATCCAGATCGGGGGTCAACATGTAGTCCTTGACCCAGTACAGCAATTCGTAGGTCACGTACGAATCCGAGAAGCTGTTTATGCGCACGATTGGCGTTCGTTCCGGGGCAACGTCAGGCAGAGACTGAACTGCTTCTTTGACAAGCGAGGCGATTCTCTCAGGGGCTACCGAATAAGGTGCGGGGAACAGCATCACGCGGCGGTTGAGACTGCTGAATTGATAGATCTCGATCGGCTCGCGGGCAACGCGGCTGTTGGGAAAGACTACAAGGCTGTTGTTGTTCGTTCGGACCGTAGTCGTGCGCCAGGTGATCCCCTCCACCTTACCGATGGTGTCTCCGATACGAATCGAATCGAGAATGCGAAAGGGCTGCTCCACGTGCAGAGAGATGCCGGCGAAGAAGTTGCCGAGGGTGTCTTGCAGGGCGAGACCCAGGATCACCGACAGCACTGTGGAAGTCGCAAGTATTTCCAGACCGATTTCGCGATCCAGCACCGTTCGGTAGATGAGTAGAAACGCCGCGATGTACAGCGCAATGGAGAGCAGGCCGCGTAACAAGGCCGGCGCCTCTCGGCCGCTACGCCTGACAAACAGCACGTCGAACAGCAGCCGGTTTATCAACCTGACCGCGAGAACGCTGATGGCTGCCAGCGAGATCGCCAGTAAGTAAGCAAAGATTTTGTCGCCGATCAGATCGAACGCGACGATGCGCAGCGTCACGTACACGGCCGTGAGCACCATCGCAACCGCTAATGGGAGGGTGAGTTTCTTCATGCAGATTGCAAAGCTTGCCGAATCGCAGATGGTTCCCGATAACCATCCCGCGCGTACGGTCGTTACTTATCAACCCGCGAGTAGTTTTTCAAGCGTTGGGGGGCTTGTAGCACCGAGCGTCACTGCCCGGAAGTGGCCGCAAAGCGTGCCGCTCCGAGCAGTGCGGTCTTGTCGTTCAAGATGATGCGCACCGGAATCGCTTTCAGAACCGACGACAGCCGGCCTTTGTCTGAAAAGGCCGTCATAAAGTCACCTTCGATTAGTCGGTCCTTGATTTTTGGCGCGATTCCGCCGCCGATGTACATTCCGCCAAGTGCCATGAAGAACAACGCGGTGTTTCCCGCTACAGAACCGTAGACCGAAACAAGGATGTCGAGCGCCTGCGCTGCTAGCTGGCTTTCGCCGGCAATAGCCGCGTTGGAAATAACGCTCGCCGGATCCTCGCTATCGAATCGCGATGATAGCTCCGTCCTTTCGCGCAGGTTCGAAGTGGCGAGAAGAAACTCATAGATGTTCATCAGGCCGGGCCCCGACAGGACTCGTTCGACGCTTACGTGTCCATATTTTTCAGCCAGATGTTTCAGCAGCGCCGCTTCAGTTTTGTTGGTCGGCGCGAAGTCCACATGTCCTGCCTCGGAGGCGGATACTCGATGGCGCTGGCCGTCCCAGATTAGCCCGGCAGTGCCAAGTCCCGTGCCCGCTGCCAGCAGTGCCCGATTTGCCGGCTCGACGCGGCCTTCGTTGATCGTCAGCAATTCATCGGGGCTTAGCTCACCGACACCCCAACCGGTGGCCTCGAGGTCGTTAATCAACCGGACTCGCGCAAGGCCTAGTTGTTGCGCCAACGCGGTCGCCTCGACTACCCACGGCAGGTTGGGAGTCATAACGCGTCCTTCGATCACCGGCCCGGCTATACCAAAGCAAGCGGCGCTGACAGATTGAGGTGACGATGCCAGGAACTCCCCGACGATCGAATTGAGATCGCGGTAGTCTCGACTGGCAAAGCTCCGTTCGGCGTGAGGCTCGAGGCGGTCTCCTTCGAGCTGGAACAATCCCAGGTTAGTCTTGGTTCCGCCGATATCACCAGAGAGGATCATAGGAAGTGCTGAGTGCTGAGTGCTGAGTGCCAACCCCGAAGGGGTTGCGGGGGGGCCGCCCAACTCAGACTCGGGCAACCCTTTCAGGGTTGCAGAAACTTGACGAATCCGATCCAGGGTAGCTGCGGACGGCAGCCCTGGGCTGGGTACGCAACCGCTTCGGGGTTGGCACTGGCCTTAGAACTTCATCTCCGCTGCCGCGATAACTGCCTGTTCGTAGACCCGGTCATGTCCGAGCAGATCGAGCTCGCGGATCAACAACGCGCTCTCCGGGATGTTCTCATAACCCAGTACTCGTTGCCGTCGGGTGCTGCCTCCCGCTGTAGCCATGGTCTCGATGCGAGTGCTGTCCGTGCTTCGTCGAACACTGAAGACGGCACTCGGGTCTGCGGCGCTTTCAAGCGTGACCTTGGCGAGTCTGGCCGGCTCGATCTTCCGCTCGGTCGTGACAAAGTGCAACAATACTTCGCGGCCCGCAGATTCGAAAGTGAAAGAATGCCCCGTGCCGCTGCTTTCGTGGTGTTTGATCTGCCAACCGAGCCGGCTCGCGAGCCAACCTCCCAGGAGCAAAGCTCGCAAAGAGATGGGGGCATCCGTTCCTTCAGGTCTTGAATGCTCGATCACCACGCGGCTCAATTCTGAAAGGAAAGGACGGTATTCCTGCAGATCGTAGAATCCGGCTATGAGCGCGCGCCACGCGTTGAGCCGCGCCCAGTTCAAATCGCTGATCGCCGTCAAACGTGGGTTATCGCGGAGCAACTCCGCCTCCGCTACCAGGTCCCTCATCGGATCGATGAATCGCGCCGAATCTATGACTACCCGATCGGCAATCTCCACCAGTTTTCCGAAGATCCCCCTGTCTCTCAGGCGCGGTTCAGCGCGCCACCATAAATAGACTGGCAGGTCGGGGATGAGCAATGGCGCGATCGCGCTTGGAATTTCGTTTATCTGCGAGCCTGACGCATTGATGGTCACTTGTTCGCAGCAGACTTGCTTGGACGATCCCGTCGGCAGTGTGCATCTGGAAGTGACATCGGCGGTGATCGTGGAGTCGACTCCATTATGGTCGACGTACATTACCAGAGCGCGACAAGGCCGCTCGGCTGCAATGTGCGTCATTGCTTCTTCAAAATCCGAGCTGTCGTAGTCCTCCGACAGATACACGAGCAGATTCGACGTAGAAGATCTGATCACACCGGATTCTACATCGGTGGACGCTTGTCGCCAGAGACTCGTCAGTTGACGCTCGATGGCGGGTATATCAATCGTTGCTGTGGACATAACAAATCTCTTTTCTACAACCGGCGCCATCGCCGGCCATCTCGTTCGATCAATTCGTGAGCCTCTTTTGGTCCCCACGAGCCCGATTCATAGTTCGGTATCTCTGCCTTCGAGTGGCTCCAGGCTTCGAGAATCGGCATTACTATTTCCCAGCCGCGTTCGGTCATGTCGCGTCGAGCGTACAGCGTTGAGTCGCCAAGAATGCAATCGAGCAACAGGCGCTCGTAGGCTTCAGGCGAAGAGATGCCGAACGACGATCCATACCTGAAGTCCATGTTCACCCAGCGAATCCTGGTCACCTGGCCAGGAACCTTCGCGCCTACACGCAGCGTGATCCCCTCGTCAGGCTGAATGCGAACCACCAGAACGTTCGGCTCCATCGTTTGCCCTTCAGTTACGGTCTTGAACAAAGGGAGCGGCGCAGGCCTGAAATGAATCGCGATCTCAGTCACCCGCTTCGGCATTCGCTTTCCGGAACGAAGGTAAAAGGGAACTCCAGCCCAACGCCAGTTGTCGAAAAAGAGTTTCAGGGCGGCGAAGGTCTCGGTTTGCGAATTGGCCTTCACGTCCCTTTCTTCCAGGTAGCCCGGCACACGCTTGCCCTCTATGAAGCCCGGGCCATACTGTCCGCGTACCACAAATTCGTCAACGTGTTCGCTTGGAATCATGCGAACCGCCTGCATAGCCTTTATTTTCTCGTCGCGCACTGCGTTCGCGCCCAGGTTCACCGGCGGCTCAAGGGCGACAAGAGACAGGACCTGAAAAACATGATTCTGAATCATGTCGCGAATGACTCCGGCAGTGTCGTAGTATCCTCCTCGCCCTTCGACTCCGATGGATTCGGCGTTGGTCAACTGGACGTGATCTATGTACCTGCGGTTCCAGATCGGCTCGAAGATGCCGTTTGCAAAGCGGAACACCAGCAGGTTCTGAACCGTCTCTTTTCCGAGGTAGTGATCGATGCGATAGACCTGGTCCTCGGAGAACACTTGCGCCACTTCTTCGTTTAACTGTTTCGCGCTTTGGAGGTCGTGCCCGAATGGCTTCTCGATAATGACTCGGGTCCAACCTTGACCTTCGGGCTGCGCAAGTCCCGAAGCGCCGAGTTGTTGGATGGCTTCGGAATAGAGCGCCGGTGAAGTCGACAAGTAAAAAACACGGTTTCCCGAGGTTCCTCGTTCGCGATCCACTCGTTGAAGGACTTCTTTTAATTTTGAATAAGCGGCTGGCTCATTGACGTCACCCGCGACATAGAACAGACCGTTTGCGAAACTCTCCCAGACCGCATCGTCTACCTCGTGCGCGTCCGAGAAGGTCAAGACCGCATCCTTCATGCGGTTTCGGAACTCGTCGTCGCTCATCGGAGATCTCGCGAAGCCGAGTATTGCAAACTCCGCCGGCAGCAGTCGCTCCTGCGTAAGGCGATACAACGCAGGCACAAGCTTGCGCTTGGTCAGATCGCCGGATGCGCCGAAGATCACCACCGCGCACGGCTCGGCAGCCTTCTCCAGTCTCACTCCCTCTCTCAAAGGATTGTCGTCCGATTGGGCGTTGGGGGGCTGTGGTCTAGTCATTCCTGAACCTCTGTTTCTACGCGATGAGACGAGAAGCTTTGCCGCAGCGGTCTCACTCACCGCACGGTTCTGCAGACTCGCCATGCCTGAAGCGTCCCGGCCTTGCTGAGGCTTCGGTGCTCGCTTACTTCACCAGCTCTTCCCATTCTGTATGCACGAACTCCATCTTGTCATCGTCGATCCGCTGATAGGTGTGTGACCCGAAGAAATCTCGCTGTGCCTGTGTCAGGTTCAACGGGAGATTTGCAGTTCGATACGAATCGAAATATGCCAGGCTGGCTGACATCGCGGCGGCAGGAATCCCGAGCGATTGCGCAGTAGTAACCGCCTGCCGCCAGCGAGGCTGCGATTCAAGCACCCACTCTTTGAAGTCCGGATCCAGAAGCAGATTCGGCAAATCCGATCGACGCTGATAGGCCTGTTTGATCTTATCCAAGAACTGCGCGCGAATAATGCATCCGCCTTTCCAGATGCGGCTGAGTTCGCCCAGATCAATGCCCCAATTGTACTCTTCGGATCCTCGCCGAATCAGGTTCATGCCTTGGGCGTAAGAACAGATTTTGCTCGCATACAAAGCGTCGTGAACTGCGGCTATCAATTCCTGCTTGTCGCCGTTGTAGCGGGACTGCGGACCGGATATTTGCCTGCTTGCCTCGACCCGTTCCTGTTTGTGCGCGGAGAGAACTCGCGCGTCTAATGCAGCCTGCATCGTTGGAATAACAACTCCCATTTCGAGAGCCGCTTCGGCAGTCCACTTGCCGGTACCCTTTTGGCCGGCGACATCCAGGATCATGTCTACAAGCGGCTTGCCGGTCTTCGGATCTTCGGCGCTGAATATCTTGGCGGTGATTTCGATGAGAAACGAATTCAGGTCGCCCTCATTCCACCTGGCGAAGATCGCGGATAGCTCGCCCGCCGGCAATCCGAGGGCGTTGCGCAGGATGTCGTACGCCTCGGCGATGAGTTGCATGTCGCCGTATTCGATTCCGTTGTGCACCATCTTGACGAAGTGTCCGGCCCCGTCGGGGCCGATGTACGTTACGCACGGACCATCGTCTACTTTGGCTGCGATGGCTTCCCAGATGGGACGAATCTGCTCATAGGCTTTCGGATCACCGCCGGGCATCAACGATGGACCCCAGAGCGCTCCCGACTCGCCGCCGGAAACACCCGAGCCGATAAAATTGAAACCAGCTTCGCGCATTTCTTTTTCGCGGCGTCGAGTATCCTGGAAGAATGAGTTGCCGCCGTCGATCACAATATCGCCGGGGCTGAGCAGCGGCTGAAGCTGTGAGAGCACGTCGTCGACTGGCTTGCCTGCCTTGACCAGCAGAACAATTTTTCGAGGGCGATCCAAAGAAGAGACGAACTCCTGGGGCGAGTGCGTTCCGATGACTGGGCCGTCGCCCGCCCGCTCCAGAAACTTATCTACTTTTGTTGTATCGCGGTTGAACACTGCTATGGGGAAACCATTTCGAGCGATGTTCAGAGCGAGGTTCTCTCCCATCACTGCGAGTCCGAACATTCCTATTTGCGCTGTCTTGGGTTTTACTGCGGTCATATCAGGTCTCCTTTATGCCGCTATTTGAAATCTTTTACCGCTGGCTGAGGAAGCCGGCGGCAGCTTCGTCGATCATCCACAAAAGCGCACCGCGACTCGGGCGAATCATTTGGCTCGGATAAATCTGTGGCTGGTACGGTCCCTCAAGCACATTGCGCAGCGTTTCAGCTTTGTCGGCGCCCGCTGCCAGAAAGGTCACGTTGCGCGCGTTGTTGATCGTTGCAGCAGTCAAGGTGATCCGATGAGCTTTCAGCTTCTCTACATAATTGGCGACTGCAACGCGATCGGTCACCGAAACCGCCGGCGTTCCGGGGAACAGCGATGCCGTATGCCCGTCCGGACCCATCCCCAGCATTATCAGATCAAAGCGCGGAACGTTGGAAAGAGGAGCGGTCTCGCTGGGCTTATCCGATTTGAGGAAGAAGTTGATCAGCGCCGATTCGTATTCGGAGGCCGCCTGGTCCGGGTCTTTAAGCTCGGCCGGTATTCTGAAAATGTTTTCTTTTGGAACCGGGACTTTTGAGAGCAGGGCCTCGAATGCCATTCGATAGTTGCTGTCCTGATGATCTGGCGGCACGCAACGTTCGTCTCCCCAGAAAAAGTGAATCGAGGACCATGGCACTGTTTCGCGAAAGGGTGTTTGCGCAAGAAGACTGAGCATGGCCTTCGGAGTTGAACCGCCGGCGAGGGCAACCGTGAATCGCCCTGAGCCAACCACGTACTGGTCGGCAAGCCTCGCAAAACCACGTGCCGCTTTTAAGGCAAGCTCCTCCGGATCCTTGTAGATTCTGATTTGCGCGCCTGCCTTGCTGATCATCGTGCTTGACATTTTAAATGCCCCGGCGAGTGCGGTAAACGTCAAGAGAGGGTGCAGAGCTGTAACCTGAAAAAGAATTAGTACGCAGGTTCGGGGCTTCGAGGAAAACAAACATCGCGTCGCCGTAAGCAGTACAGCAACCCCGTTCGCTGTGCAGAGTCTGCGACTGTGTTGACTTGCAGACCCTGCGACTCTTCTCCGTCCTGAATCCCTCCCACTTTTCGAGGCAGGAGCTACACCTGATCGCTGCGCCAGGTTGGTGTGTCGGCGGCAACTGGCACACCAGCTTCGGGTAGTGACGCGTGCGCTTCTGGTCGCGGTGCATGCACCCAATCCGTATGAACGTGACCGCGCTCGGGATGGTCGGTGCGCTCGTATGTATGCGAACCGAAATAGTCCCGCTGCGCCTGGGTCAGATTGTGAGGCAACCGTGCCGAGCGATAGCAGTCGAGGTACGACAGGCTTGCGCTCATCGCCGGTGCTGCGATGCCCATGCTGATTGCGGTCTTGACCGCCAGCCTCCAGTTCGACTGACCCGAGTGCATCCACCGCCTGAATTCATCGTCCAGCAGGAGGTTTGGTAACTCGGGCTGACGATTGTACGCGGTCATGATCGAATCCAGCAATCGGGCGCGAATGATACATCCGCCCTTCCAGATTCGCGCCATCTCTGACAGGTTGACGCTCCAGTTGTTTATGTCTGATCCCTTGCGGATGAGCGCCAGTCCCTGAGCGTAGGAACAGATCTTGGACGCGTAGAGCGAGTCACGCACCGCCTCGATTATTTTTTCCCGCGCTCCGCGGAAGCCCTGCATTCGCGGGCCTTTGATTTTTTTCGCGGCGGCGATGCGTTCGGCCTTCATCGAGGAAAGTACCCGGGCGTCTATTGCCGCTGCGATTGTAGGCACCGGCACCTCGAGCTCGAGCGCCTGCTGGCCGGTCCATTTTCCTGTGCCCTTCTGTTCGGCCTTGTCCAGCACAAGGTCCACGAGAGGCTTGCCGGTCTCTTCGTCTCGAGTGCGGAAAATATTCGAGGTGACTTCCACCAGATAGGACTCGAGGATGCCGCGATTCCACTCCGCAAAGACTTCGGCGAGCTGGTCGGCATCCAGATCGAGAGCGGATTCCAATATCGCGTAGGCTTCCGCAATCAACTGCATGTCTGCGTACTCGATGCCGTTGTGAACCATCTTCACGAAGTGGCCCGCGCCATCGGGTCCGACGTAAGTGACGCACGGGCCCGCGTCGGTTTTTGCGGCGATTGCTTCAAAGATCGGGCGGACGTGTTCGTAGCCCTCTCTTTTTCCGCCGGGCATCAGCGAGGGCCCAAACCTTGCTCCTTCTTCACCGCCCGAAACGCCGCAACCGAAGAAACTGATTCCATCGGCTCGAAGTAACTCTTCGCGGCGCTGAGTGTCTCTGAACAACGAATTGCCGCCATCGATCAGAATGTCACCCGGCTCGAGCAGACTTTTGATGCGTTGTATGGTTGAATCGACCGGCGCGCCGGCTTTGATCATCATCATGATGCGACGCGGCCGTTCGAGAGAAGCTACAAAGTCTTCCAGCGTTTTGGTTCCTATCAAGGATCTGCTTTGATTTTCGCCGATGAAGTTGTCGACCCATTCGCTTTCGAGGTTCCAGACTGCTACGGCAAAACCATGTTCTTCGACGTTGAGCGCCAGATTTCGTCCCATAACGCCGAGGCCGATCATCCCAAACTGTGCGTGTTTTACTTTTGCTTGTTCGGTTGCCATTTCTACGCTACTCCTTCTGCTTCAGAAAAAGGGCCGTTTGGGCTGCGAACGTTGTTACCCCGATCCCCTACGTCCGTAGTCCGAGACAGTAACGGCCTGTTTGCAGTTCAGCCGTGGGACTCAACGGTCGTCTGAGGGTTCTCCTCATTCAAAACGTATTCCTCCAGTCCCTTCGACCACCCTTCGTTGTCGTTTGATGCAGTAACATAAGTCGCCGAGGCTCGTACCTCGTCGACCGCTTGTCCCATAGCGATGCTGGTACCCGCCTGCCGGAACATCTCTATGTCGTTCGGTCCATCGCCAATTACCGCAACTCGCGACGGCGGAATCTTGAACACTTCAGCTAAACGTATGATTACGGTTCCTTTGTGCATACCATAGGCCGTGACGTCCAGAAATCGAGGCTTAGAGCAGGATGCCGAGACCTCAGACCCAAGCTCTACCAGGACCCGCTCGCGCGCTTTGGCGACCATGTCCGGGTTCCCTACAACCGTGAGCTTGCTGCACTCGCGGGTGAGACGCTCAGAATAGCCTTCAATCGACGGGCCGAAACCCGAAGTGTGCTCCTCCCGATCCACAAATGCATCACGCCAGGGCGCCCACCAGTCCAATTCGTCGTACAACCAAACAGACAAACTGAACTCATCCGCGATCGCCTTCACCTCCGCGGTGATCCCAACCTTAAGTGTGCTTCGAGTCACCACCTCGCCATCCGCCCTGCTGATGAGCGCACCGTTAAAGGACGCGAAAGGCGAGCGTAACCCCAGAATTTCAGCAATCGGCCGTATGCTCCTCGGAGGCCTCGAGCTGGCGAGCGAGAGCGCAATGCCCGCGTCCTGAATCCGCAAGGCTGTCCTCCTCGTCGCCTCCGTGACTTCATGGTTCGAGGTGATCAGCGTACCGTCGATGTCCGAAACCACAAGAGAGTTTTTCCCCATCCTAAACCTGCCGAATAATCCTAGCACCTATAGGTGGAACTGCTCAGGGTATGCACTTTTTGCCCTAGCCTGTCCTATAAACGTACACTTACCGCGTATGCTGCCTGGGAGGGATCGGGAGAGATGACTAGCGCCACGCAGGCGTAACACCCGGGGTGAGGCTCCCACAGATCGCGTTTGGGACTTCAGATTAGAAACCGCTGGAGCTGACCTCTATCTGAAACGATAAGACTTGATTCAATACTGAATCTCAATTCATCCGGTCTGACCATGTGCGATCGGTAGCGACTCCTGAACAATCTCCAATAAGGTCTCCAATCCACTTCGGAGATCCTTCCCGAGATGCACCCTGATCGCTCTCCTCTTTCTGCTCGCAAGCGACTGAAAGTCCCCCAGCGCCTGCGCCTGCTTCAGGACGCCAAATGTGAATGGCTCACCCGGAAGCGGGACATCTACTTTATCATCAGCCGTCACCTGAACAAAAATACCACTCGCAGGACCGCCTTTGTGCAGCTGACCAGTTGAATGAAGGAAACGCGGCCCATAGCCGGTGGTGGTCGCGACTCGCAGCGCATCTCGAAGGTGATGTCTTATCTTCTGGATCAACTGCTCGTGCTCATCTGTTTCCTGGATGTAGTCAAGAAGCGCGACGTAATCGCCGCCGCTCGATCGCTTAAAATGCGCCGCGATGAACTCCTCAATGCCGGCTCCCTCGCCCAGCTCCGCTCGTGTATCCGGTTCGCAGTACACAGTCAGACCGCGGCCTTCAGTAGCCTTTTCCTGTGCGGGTAGAGAACCAGTCGTCTTGTAAACCTCGAGCAGACTTTTTGTGTTGTCCTTGCTCTCCTGCACGTTGGGCTGGTCAAACGAATCTATCCCGATGATCGAGCCCGCGACCGCAGTAGCAATTTCCCAGATGTAGAACTGCTCTCCTAGGTCGAGCGGATCGTTTAGTCGAAGCAGAACGACAGGGTGTCCCGCTGCCTCCAGGGCGCGAAGCTTCGCCTCCGAATCGCTATCGGGGTCGCCCACGCTGATGTGAACGAACAACCGGTCACGACCGTATACCGCCGGAGGACCAAGCTTCTCGCCGGCAACCGGTATTATTCCTTTGCCTTCCTTCCCGGTGCTCTCGGCGATCAGTTGTTCGATCCAAAGTCCAACGGACTCAATCTCACGAGACATCGATAGCGTGAGCTTGTCTCGACCCGCATTCGCCAGTACTCCCAGCACTGCTCCGAGTCGCGCACCCGGGTTGTCAGCGGCCGGCACAGGAGGCGCGCACGCGTGGGTCGCGCGCTGCGCACGATCCAGCAGCGCTTTGAAATCGAAGCCCTGCAGGGAGGCAGGCACCATCCCGAAAAATGACAACGCAGAGTAGCGGCCGCCGATGTCCGGAGGGTTCAGAAAAATTCTTCGAAAGCGGTCATCGGTAGCCATCTTTTCCATCAGAGTCCCGGGATCAGTTACTGCGACGAAGTTCTCACCCGCGCGGTCTCCTTTGATCTCGCGCATGCGATTGAAGAAATACCTGTAAAACATCAACGGCTCGGTGGTCGTTCCCGATTTGCTCGCGACAATGAACAGCGTGCGCGGAAGGTCGACTCTCTCCTCGAATGCCTTCACCGTTGCGGGAACCGTGCTGTCCAGAACGTGCAGCTCCGGAAAACCTGTCCTGCGGCCAAACGTGCGCCTGAAGACTTCCGGGCACAGACTGCTCCCGCCCATGCCCAGCAACATCGCGTGCGTGAATCCGTCCGACCGCACACGCTCGCTGAATGCCGAGAGCTCCTCGGCGTGCTCTACAAGCTGATCCACCACGGTCACCCAACCAAGCGCGTTTCGAATTATCTTCTGGTGGGCTTCGTCGTTCTTCCAGAGAGTAGGATCCTTTTTCCAGATCCTGCGAATCCACTGCTCGCTGTCCGCTCGTTTGAGAGCCGCTTTGGCGTCTTCGCCGTACTGCCCGAGATGACCGGCCTGCCGCTCGAGAATGCCGCTGGTGATTGCCGCCTGTTTCGACAGGATGCTGTCATTCAACGCGCGGAACGACTCCACAAAAGCTGCTACACCTTCCTTCTGCAGTTGCTGGGTGACTTGTCCCAGATCGATGCCAACCTCGGCGAGTTTCTCAATGATCTTACGCGCCTCATCGAGATTTTGCTCGAGGCTATCCCTGACAACGCCGTGATCGCGAAACGCGGTAAACGTCGCGGGAGGCACCGTGTTCACGGTCTCCGGCCCGATCAGCTCCTCGACATAGCAGGTGTCTCTGTATAACGGATTTTTGGTGCCGGTGCTTGCCCACAGAGGCCGCTGTACGTTCGCTCCGGCGGCGCGGGCTTGCTCGAATCTTGCACCGTGAAAGACACTCTTGAACTTCTCATAGATTAGTTTCGCGTTGGCGATTGCCGACTTTCCGAGCAGCGCCGACAAACGCTTCTTCTCGGCTTCATTGTCCGACCGGCGAATTCGAAACTCGAGCAGGTTGTCCACGGCGGTGTCGACGCGGCTCACAAACACGCTTGCAACGCTGTGAACGTCGTTGACTGACCCTCCCTGGCGGATCCGCTGCTCCAAGCCGGCAATGTAGGCGCTGGCAACCGCCTCGTAAGTCTCCACCGAAAAAATCAAGGTGACGTTGACGTTCACTCCGGCGGCGATCGCCTTCTCGATAGCCGGAATGCCGGCGGGCGTCGCCGGAATCTTGATCATCACATTCTTTCGACCAAGCAACTCCCATAATCTCTTTGCTTCAGAGACAGTCGTCTCGGTGTCATTGGCAAGCTCTGGGGAAACCTCCAGGCTGACATAGCCGTCCAGTCCACCGGTCCGATCGTAAACTTGGCGGAAGAGATCCGCTGTGTTCCTGATGTCTTCGACGACGAGAGCTTCGTATATCTCGGGTACGCTCTTTCCCGCAGAGATCAGGTCGCGCATCTGCGAGTCATAGTCGGTGCTGCCTGCAATCGCTTTCTCAAATATCGCGGGGTTGGATGTCACGCCTCTCAGATCGTCATTTGCGATCTTGGCGGCGAGGTCCCCCGTCTCGATCAGAGCCCGACGAATGTTGTCGTACCAGATGCTCTGTCCATGCGTTTGCAACTCAACCAGCGGATTCTTGTCCATAGATCTCCCCCTTAGGAGTTAAGAGTTCTGAGTTCTGAGTCCGGAAGGAGTGAGGAGCAGTCAGAACTCGTTCGGAACTCGTACTACGGAACTCGCACTCAGAACTCAGAACTCAGAACTCTCTTAGCTTCTTCGACTACTTTCTCCACCGTGAAGCCGAAGTGTTTTAGCAGCTCCTTCAAAGGCGCTGACGCTCCAAAATCGCGTCTCGCGATTATCGCGCCGTCCAGCCCAACAAAACGTCTCCATCCCAGACTGGAACCGGCCTCCACAGCCACTCTCGCCCGAACCGATCGAGGCAGCACTGATTCACGATACTCGTCTGATTGTCGCTCGAAGATTTCCCAGCATGGCATGCTGACTACCCGAGAGCGGACCCCTTCGGATTTGAGTTGTTCGTGGGCCGCCACGCACAATTGCAACTCGGAACCGGTCCCCATCAAGATCACCTGCGGTGTGCCTTCCGAGTCCGCCAATATATAAGCACCTTTTTGAAGGCCTGCAGCCGATGCGTAGCGTGTCCGATCAAGAGTTGGGATCGGCTGACGGCTTAGTATGAGCGCTATCGGGTGATGTTGTTCTTTCATCATCACACGCCACGCTTCGGCAACTTCGTTGGCATCAGCCGGTCTTATCACCAGAAGCTGGGGTATCGCGCGCAACGATATCAACTGCTCGATGGGTTGATGCGTAGGTCCGTCCTCACCAACCCCTATTGAGTCGTGAGTGAAGATGTAGTTGACCGGGACTTCAATCAGTGCTGAGAGTCTTATCGATGCTCGCATGTAATCGGAAAAGATCAGAAATCCCGATCCGTAGACCTTCAACTTCGAGAGCGCCATCCCGTTGAGCGTCGCGCCCATCGCGTGTTCTCGAATCCCAAAGTGAAAGTTTCTTCCCGAATAAGTGCCGGCCTCAAAATCTCCGCCCTCCGAAAGTCTGGTCTTTGTCGAAGGAGCAAGATCGGCGGAACCGCCGATCACCCATGGCACGCGCGCGGCAATGGCGTTGAGCACCTTGGAGCTTGCATCGCGGCCCGCGACCCCCTTTTCATCCGCCGAAAAAACGGGTATGCCCGATTCCCACGCATCCGGCAGCTCGCCTTTCTGAATCAGCTCGAATTCTGCCGCGAGGTCCGGATGAGCCGCTTTGTATTTCTCGAAGCGGCCATTCCACTCGCTCTCCGCTGCCGCGCCTCTTTGCAGCGAAGTCGAACGGTACTGATTGACTTCGTCAGGCACCAGAAACTTTGCATCCGGCGGCCAGCCGTAGCGCTGCTTCGCGAGGAGTATCTCTTCTTCTCCAAGCGGCTCACCGTGCGCCGCCGACGTGTCCTGTTTGTTTGGCGCTCCCCACGCGATGTGGCTGTCCACGATAATCAACGACGGACGCTCGGTCTCGCGCTGTGCAGTCAGAAGCGCGTCTTCGAGAAGCTCGAGATCGTTTGCATCACCAACCCGCAGAACGTTCCAGTGATAAGACATGAAGCGCGATGCTACGTCGTCACTGAATGCAAGCGCCGTGTTGCCTTCGATAGTGATGTGATTGTTGTCGTAGATCCAGACTAGATTGCTGAGCTTCAGATGGCCCGCAAGCGAAGCCGCCTCCTGAGATACGCCTTCCATCATGCAGCCATCGCCCGCTATCGCATAAATGCGATAGTCAATTATTTCATGTCCGGGTCGATTGAATCTGGCCGCGAGCCATCGCTCCGCAATGGCCATTCCTACGGCGTTGGCGACTCCCTGGCCGAGCGGTCCTGTTGTCGTTTCAACTCCCGGAGTCAAGCCATATTCCGGGTGACCCGGCGTCTTGGAGCCCCACTGCCGAAATCTTTTCAACTCGTCGAGAGGCAGATCGTAACCGGTCACGTGCAGGACCGAGTACAAAAGCATCGATGCGTGCCCCGCCGAGAGCACGAACCGGTCGCGATTGGCCCAGTCCGGGTTTGAAGGGTTATACCTCAGGAACCTGTCGAACAGCCCAAAGGCCACCGGAGCCAGAGCCATCGGAGTTCCGGGATGACCGGAATTGGCCTGCTGGACCGCGTCCATCGCCAGCGTTCGAATTGTGTTTATGCAGAGCTGATCGAGTTTCCTTTTTTCCGCGCGCTGATCCGAGGGTATCGCCTGTGTCATTCTGTTCTCTCCTTGGCGTGGGTGGACGGAACAAGCGGAGTAGGATCTTACACACGCTTTGCAAGTAGGCAGTGTGTGCCCAGAACGGGCCCGAGCACACACTGCTAATTCGGTTGAAGAATCCGCTTACGCGAATTCTGTTTTGCGATCAGGCCTCCCTTCCGACACGCAGCTCGTGCTCGGCCTGGATCCAGTCGTCGAATGCGTTACCGTCCTCGCCGCCTCTTTCGAGATAGATGTAATAGGCGCGCTTTGCAATTTCCCCATCAGAGATGTTGATTGACGGCACATCCTCTTCGTCGGCATCATCCTGATCAACGTAGCCCTCGGTTGCTTGCGACGCCATCTCCTCAGGCGCCGAAGCGTTGTTTGCTTGCTTTCTACCTGCCTTTGGCATACGACCTCCTTGTTGCCCTGGTCCCCGATCTGGTTTGGTCCCGAATGGTGAGGAGGGCAGGTGTTATACCGCCCCGGTGCTGAATTGGGGTTTCGAAGACTTGAGGACTGGACTGGCCCAGCATCTCGGGTTCCTTTTTGAAGACATGTTAAGAATTTGTTAGCAAGGTCATGGTGTTTCCGTAGATATTTCGACAGAGATAATACAACCACATTCGATTGCAGCGGGCAAGCGATGCGGAAAGAGCGCGGTGTCTCAATTGGTTTGTGAGTGAATGAATCAGCGGTCGCTGTACCCATTATGCGCGATTGATTAAGTGGTCGCTGCCCCACGCATAGCGAGGACTGCAGCAACTCACTCCTTCACCCGCAATCAAACTAAAGACACCGTGGAAGAGTGAGCTACGCGCGGTTCTACTTGAAAGGCGTTTCAAGAACGTGAACGTGACCGGCGGACACCGCCAGACAAGGATCCAGAATGTCATTGAGAACAATCAGGTCTGCGATCTTGCCTTGCTGAATCGAACCGTACAGATCGTCTACGCCTGCGGCGCGAGCCGGAGTCAACGATGACATCTTGATTGCATCAACAAGCGGAACACCCATCGCAGCGATGTTCTTCAGCGCGTCCAGCATGGTGATCACCGAACCTGCGATCGTATCCGAAGGTGCGTTTACCAGTGATGTCTTTCCGTTGCGAACGGCGATGGGTTCTCCCCAGACGGTGTAGTGTCCATCGCCGAGACCCGCGGGCATGATCGAATCACTGATCAGAGCCATTCGATCCGAACCTTTGGCCTGATACATCAAGCGGAGCATGAGAGCGTCTACGTGATGAAGATCGGCTATGCAGTCGAAGCTGACGTCTCGGCGAGTCAGGCCCCACGCGACAGCCCCAGGTTTGCGGTGATGAAGGGGATCCAGCGCGTTAGGAAAATGCGTGATGTGCCGCGCTCCCGCATCAAATGCCGAGTCCAGGGTCTCGGGCTGGGCTTGCGTGTGCCCAATGAAGGTTCTCACTCCTCGCGCAGTCAGCGCGCGGATCAGTTCCACTCCGCCTTCAACCTCCGGCGCAACTGTCATCAGCCTCACGCCCGCTCCTCCTGCTGCCTCCACGACTTTGACGACGAGATCGATCTCCGCGTTGATCCCGGAGAAAGTTCGAAAGAACTCCCGCTTCAACGCACCGCAGCGATTATGACTCACAAAAGGTCCTTCGAAGTGGACTCCTAGAACCCTGGCGCGTGGTGAGGGTCCGGCTTGTGCGATCGAGTCTTTAGGTTGTTGTGCGCTGAAGTAAGCGCCAACTACATCGAGAGAGGAGCGATAAGAATCCTCATCAGCAGGAACAAACGTCGGGACGTAGCTTGTGACGCCTTTTGAAAGAAGATACTCGGAGAGTTTCTCCAGTCCGGTCTCGTCGGTGGCTTGAACATCGATTCCCGCCCCGCCGTGAATATGAATGTCCAGCATTCCGGGCGCGAGATAGCGATACCCGAGATCGATGATGTCAGCGCCGGGCACTGCGGCGGGTTTGTCCTGTTCTGAAAATACCGACGCTATGCGTCCGTGTTGAACAAGCACTCCGCCATGCATTAGCTCGCGTTCGAGCACGACCTGCGCGTTGTGAAGCATTAAGTCATTCGCGGTATCCTGCCAATGCTGTTTCTCGACACGTTGCGTCATCAGGCTTGTCTCACTACTCAGAACTCAGAACTCAGAACTTCACAATCCCAAGCTCTCCAACGCGCGGCGAACTGATCCGTTGTGCGTAGTCAGCAGCTCTCTTGCAGCGTTTGCGTCCAATCCCGACTGCGCTATCAACAATGCGAGCTTAAGGTCCTCATTTGCTTCGCGAAAAAGCCGCGAAGCCTCGTCAGCCGATATGCCCGTTTCGGACGCCAGGATTTCGCGCGCCCGGCGCCTTAGCTTCTCGTTTGTCGCTCGAAGGTTCGACATCAGGTTGTTGTACACCAACCCAAGTCTGATCATCGTACCGGTAGACAGCATGTTGAGGATCATCTTCTGCGCGGTGCCCGCCTTCATCCGTGATGAACCCGCGATGACCTCGGGTCCTACAGCCGGCGCAATGCTGATATCCGCATCCGCGGCCATGCTCGATGTCGGGTTGCAACTCAGAGAGATTGCTGCCGCGCCGACTTGCTTTGCATACCTTAGCGCTCCGAGCGTGTAAGGAGTGTTTCCGCTCGCGGAGATCGCGACAACAGCATCGCGCGAGGAGACACCGCGTTGCTCGAGATCGCGAGCGCCCTGCGCGGGATCGTCCTCGGCGGCTTCCACTGCCTGTCTCAGCGCGACTTCGCCGCCGGCAATGACGCCCTGCACAAGATCTGCGGACACTCCAAAAGTCGGCGGGCATTCCGAAGCATCCAGCACTCCCAGTCTGCCGCTCGTGCCGGTGCCGACGTAAAACAACCTTCCGCCGTGGGCAAGCCTGTGCGCTATTGCGTCAACCGCTTCTGCGATGTTTGCGACCTCGACGCTTACTGCTTGCGCCACGGTCTGGTCTTCTTCGTTCATCAGCCGCACGATTTCCAGGCTCGTGCGTCGATCGATGTCTCTGGTCTTCGGATTTGCTTGCTCCGTGAGGGGTCTCATGCGGAATAGTCGAGGAGTTCGAACCTCGAGTTCAAACTCGCGGCTCGTGGATGACTCTTGACGATCATCCGTGGCGGCGTGCTCGGGAGAAACTACAGAAGCTTGTTAATGTCGTTCTCGAAGACCGAGGCGTTCTGCGCGCCAAGGTATTCACGAACAACGTTGCCCTTCCGGTCCAGGATGTAGGTTTTCGGTATACCTCTGCTTACATCGTAGCCACGCAACGCCTCGGCGTTATTCACCATCCAGATGGTGTAGTTGATCCCGTTTTCTTTCATGAAAGGTGCAACCGCGGGAGCGCCGCCCGGATTCCCGTGCGGCATCAGGGGGTCAACCGAAACACCAACGATCTCGAGCCCGCGGCTTCGATATTTCTCCTGCAGGGTCACAAACCCGGGGATCTCCATTCTGCAAGGCCCGCACCAGGTTGCCCAGAAGTCCAGAATCACAATCTTCCCCTTATACGCTTCGAGGCTGTCTTTGACATTTGCGGTGACAAGCGGTGTTCCGTTAACCGGTATGTTCCGGTTCCCTTCCTCGACGCAGCCGGACAAAGCCACGGCAACGACCAACGCCATCGCTGCGATATACACGCGGCTGTTTCCCGGTAAGAAGTGTGCGTTCTTGCTGGACATGGAGTGTTCTCCTGGTACGGTACTGTACGCGCCGCTTGCGGAGCGTGACAGCAGAGCTTAGCACGAAAACACCGCTCGCGTGGAGGGTTAATAGATGCGTTTTCGCTCGCGGACTCGAGCGCTGCTGCTGAACCCGCGAGGCTCCTTGACCCTTCGAGGCACTGATCCCGAATGCCGTCGCTCGAGGATGATTCGACAAACGACCAGCGCCAGGAGTCGATGAATGAAGTGCGACTCCCACCGCATCACCGGCTTGACCTCTACGTGCGCTGTTGTTTGGCTGCGCCTTCGCGTATCGAAGTGAAAGACAAGCAGGGTCGATGTATAGAACTGTTTGTGCACCGAGAACGCGGAGAGCCCGCGAAAGCGGCTGTCCCAAGTACGCATCAGACAGAAGTTGTCGCCTTCGGCCATTTCGGCGCGCAATTCTTCCTGATGTGGATTTGCTCGTGCTCGTTCGACCAGAAACGACTCGCTTCCGTCTTCGGCGGTGATCGTGATTTTTCGATCGAGCGCGCCGACGCTAACGAAGTAGCGCTGCCCGTCTGCTTCGTACACCGCGCGTCTGAGTCCCCGCCACCTCAATCGCGCGATCGTTCGGCCTTTCACCTGAAACAGATGATGGGCTTTGCTGTGCCCTTCGCGCAGGACCACGATTTCGCCCGCGCCCATGAAGTCGCGCTCGAACTGTTCACCGGCAGCCGCCGTTAAGATCTCAATCCCAGCTTGCATAAATTCAAATAACCCTGTGTTGACCCGCGACCGCGTGTACGAGTCTTATAGTTAGTCTGCAATCAGAATTCATTGTCGGTTTTATACTCCAATGTACCTTGCGTATAGGCTGCGAGCCAGCGCAGCGTCGCTTGTGCCTCGAATAATGCTGCGAGCGTCACGGAATACGGTGATGTCATAATCTTCAACGCGGAATCTCAGCAGAAACTCATTGAATGCAACCTCGCCCGCTGAGCGAAGGCGCGCAGCAAGCCCCGCCAGATCGATTTCGCGACGTCCGGCTTGCGATATCTGAACTGCATTCCGTCCGCAAAGCGTAGTTGCAACCTGACGACCGCTCCCTCGCAGATAAGCAAACTCGCGCTTGTCGCAAACACGACAGTTGCCGGTGCCGGCAAATTTATCAGCATTCGACATGCTGAAACTGAAGTCCCACAGATTGATTCGAATCAGCATTCGATGGAGCCGGTCATTTCTTCCGACCAGGAGCTTGAGAGCTTCCGCAGCCTGTATCGACGCGATAAATGAGACCGCGGGCATTATGACACCTGCGGTGTCGCAGGTAGGCCCGGAGCCTGCCTGTGGCATCTCCTCGAGCACGCAGGCTAGACAAGGCGTTTCGGACGGTACGATGGTCATTGTGATGCCGTAGGAACCGACCGCCGCGCCATAGATCCACGGCACACGCTGTTTCACCGCGACATCGTTGATCAGGAATCTGGTTTCGAAGTTATCGGTGCCGTCGAGTATCAGATCGGCTCCGGACATTACCTCTTCGGCATTCTCAAAGTTGAGGTCTGCTACGAGCGGTTCGACTGTTATGCTCGAGTTGATTTGAGCGAGGTGTCGAGCCGCGGCGATTGATTTTGGGAGGCGTTCGAGAGCATCGTGCTCGTCATACATCAACTGGCGTTGAAGGTTGGAGGGTTCAACGAAATCGCGGTCTACCAGCACGAGTGTGCCGACTCCGGCGCGTGCGAGCATTTCGGCGTGAACTGCGCCCAGCGCGCCACAACCCACGATCACCACTCGGGAGTTGGCGAGCCGCTCCTGGCCCTCCTCGCCGATTTCACTGAACAGGATTTGTCGCGAATATCTTTCCGTTGAATGCATGTCGAGTGAAGAATAAATAGTAAATACTAAACGGTGAATGGTAAATAGGGGAGAGGAGGGGATGAGGGGACGCGGAGAGGAGGCGAATGGGCGAAGGGGCGAACCGGAAAAAATTGCACTGACCGTCGTGTCGGCCATTGCGCCCTCTCCGCGCGTCGCCCGTCTCCGCCTCACCCCTCGCCATTCGCCCCTTCGCTTCATCCCCCTTCCCCTCAAGCCCCACCTAGATTTGCTATGAGAACCGGGCTCCGCTAATATTTTTGCCCGACGAGCGGGTCGTCCCAAATAGAATAAGGGAAACGCTGATGAACGAATAAAGGGATGCGGCTCGTTTTGCTATGGCGGATGACAAAGTGGTGGCAACCAATCGGGAGGCCTACCATAACTACCATTTGCTCGAGACTGTCGAGTGTGGTGTCGCACTCACCGGCACCGAAGTGAAGTCCATCCGCGAAGGCCGATGCAACCTCAAGGACAGTTACGGCTTGATAAAAAACGGCGAAGCATGGCTGTTGAACGCCCATATCAGCCCGTACAGCCATGGAAATCGCGATAACCACGAGCCTACCCGCACCAGAAAGCTGCTGTTGCATCGCCGCGAAATCGATCGGCTGGCCGGTAAGGCGCAAGAAAAAGGCCTCACCCTCGTGCCAACCAGAATGTACATCAAAAACGGTCGCGTAAAACTCGAACTTGCTGTCGGCAAGGGCAAGAAGCTCTATGATAAACGCGAAACCGAAAAGCGACGCGAGGCAGACCGTGAGGCCCGCAAAATGTTGAAAGAAAGGAGCAGGTGATTCGGAATTGCGGCTTCTCAAAGACCCAACCCTCAGGCGTGGGTCACAACACCAAACAAACAAACAGACATCGCACGCTGGAGCGATGAACCGCAATTCGCAATCCAAAAATAACAGATGGAAGTAAGAGCAGAATTTGGCAAGTTCTACGATGTCGACGCCGACGCACTCGTGGTCAACATCTACGAAGGCGAGAAAGCTGACGGAGCTCTTAAGGAACTAGACGAGCGTATCGGGGGCGTCATCAGCGAAATACTCGGAACCGACGAAATGCGCGGGAAACAGGGCGATATGGTCTTCTTTCATCGCCCCGCCAATATCCGCGCCCGACGCTTGCTCCTTATTGGAGCCGGCAAACGTGAAGAGTTTTCGCTTGATACCGTCAGGAGAGTCAGCGGGTCAGCCGCCAGATTCCTTCGCTCGAAGGGAGTGCGCACCATGGCGATACTCCGACGCTCACAACTCGACCTCGACAAGAGCGCCCAGGCCGCCGTCGAGGGCGCGCTGCTGGGCTTGTTCGAGCCCGATATGTACAAAACAGAAAACAAGGAAGAGCGCAGAATCGACGAGCTGATTCTGGTGTCCGCAGCAACCGGAGCAAATGACATGCTTGCCGGGGGCGTCGAGCGCGGCAGAATAATCGGAGAGGCCGTCAACCTCGCTCGTGAACTGATCAACGAACCGAGCTCAACTCTGACACCTACTGAACTGGCCGAGCGCGCAAAGGAAACGGCCAGCCGATTCGGGCTTGATATCGACGTGCTGGACGAGGCGAGAATGAAGGAGCTCGGAATGGGTGCTCTGCTGGGGGTGGCTCGCGGTTCGGATGAGCCCGCAAAGCTGATTGTGCTGAGGTACGAACCAGACGGCACCGAGCCGATGGGCAACGACGCGGAAGTCATCGCAATCGTCGGGAAGGGCATCACGTTTGACTCCGGCGGCATTTCGATCAAACCGGCCGAGGGCATGGAAAAAATGAAGTACGACATGTCGGGAGCCGCGGCAACACTCGCAGCTATGAGTGCGATCGCTCAGCTCAAGCCGAAACTCAACGTCATCGGTCTTATGCCGTCTACCGAAAACATGCCTTCGGGCCGAGCGTATAAACCCGGGGATGTACTGCGCGCTATGAGCGGCAAGACGATCGAGGTTATCAACACCGACGCGGAAGGCCGGTTGATTCTGGCGGACGCAATAACCTACGCGCGAAAACTCGGGGCGACCAAGGTCATCGACCTGGCGACTCTGACCGGAGCTGTTTCAATTGCGCTCGGAACGATCAACGTAGCGGTACTGGGCAACAACCAACAGTTCATCGACGAGTTGCGGGACGCCGCAGCCGAGGTCGGCGAGAAGTTCTGGCAGCTACCGATGGACGAGGAGTACCGCGACCTGATCAAGAGCGACATTGCCGACATCAAGAATTCGGGTGGGAGGTACGCTGGGACGATAACCGCCGCATACTTTCTTCGAGAGTTTGCCGAGGACACACCCTGGGTTCACCTGGACATCGCGGGAACTGCGTGGGAGAACGATCGCAAAGCACACATGGCCAAGGGGCCAACGGGCGTGGCTATAAGGACCCTGGTCAACTACGTGTGTAATCACGCGGCCAGCAAATGAGCCAAAGCCAAATGAGCCAAAGCCGCACTAGCGGTTCTGTTCGTACAGACCAGTAGATGCTATTCAGTCGTTCGCAGCAGGTAGGCATTCTTGTGCTGCTGGTGCTGCTTGCAATGCTCGTTTGTTATCGGGCTTGCTAAGTTGACGACGTCTCCGCTGATCTCTAGAAGCCGCGGTCCTTTCTTCTGTGTACGGGCGCCTGCCTGCCGTCGGTGCTCAGGTATACATCGTCTATGTATCTCGTCAGGGCCTTGAAGTCACCATCCTCCCAATAATTCAGAATCTGGTCCACTTCGCATAGTCCCAGCTTGCGATAGCTCTCGAATTGCGACTCGCTGAAGAACTGATCCGAAGTCGGCTGATGCGGGAACAGCTCGTTTTGTCGAGCGTACTGATATACGTCTCGAGGCTCGTTGCCATAGACCGCGGGTTTTATGTACACCAGAAGACCATCCGGCGCCTCTTCGCCATCGATTTCAGAGTACTTGATCAGTCCAACGGCGCAATAACGCCCCTGCGCGCTCAGTTCCTTCTCACTCCGGGAATACAAGCGAAAAGGCTTGTAGAACTCTACCGGCACGCCCATGTCGATCCTGACCTTTCGCACCGCGTTGCCCAGGTCTTCGAAAGTAAAGTCGACGTCGCAACCGGCGTCGCTGATTACTATGAAATGACAACGGCGAAGGATCATCTCGTGCAAGCCGAGGTTGTCGAAGTGCCCGCCGTCAGACAGATTCACATAAGGATTCGTGTCCGTAGTCAAACCGAATGCTTCCTCGATAGTCGTTCTTGCGGGCCAACTCGGGAACTTACTCCGATAGGTTTTGTTCCCGGCTTTTCCAGGGTTGCCAAGCCATGCGCCGAGCCTCACGTTGAACAAAGTGAGAATGAATGAGACTACCGGAGACGAGTGGTATCCCATGTTGGGATTCACTGCCGCTCCTGAAATTGTAATCGCGGTGCCGAGCGAGATGCCGCCGGGTCCGCCGTACTCAGCGGACCGGCGATAGCCGAGCTTGCGATTGCCGCAGTGCAGCGGAGTCGCGGTAAAGCTTTCCGCCTTGCGCTCCTGCCACCCCAGCTCTTCGCCGGATACGAGATTCAATGCGATGTTGACTACGTGCAACAGTGCGTTAGGCTGCGGCGGAGAGTCCTGCACCGTGGCCGGCTGCGGCCACAAATCCGTCATACTGGGGTTGTCGGCGTGATCGAAGCCGGTGAAAAGATTTGGCGTTCTTTGACCATCGGGCCGGGAAGCTCCAAGGTAGGCTCTGATCAATCTGTTCCTGTACATCGCATGCATCGAGAACTTGTTCGCGTTGATCACTGCCGCGAGCAGGAACGATATCACCGCGAGAATGGTTGCTACGGTGAGGACAAACCACCAGGGCGTGAACAGCACGACCTTGAGATGCGAAAAGATGCCGTCGGGCAGGGTTCGGAATTGAGATGCGTGCGACCAACCCCTGTCTATGTTCAAGCCAACCTGGTGCGAGAGCCACACCAGCAGCAGACTGGTGAGCGCTGACAAGCTTGCCACGAGGAACAGCGCGAATACCGGTGCCGCCAGCGTTGCTGCTATGTGCTTGGCATGAGCGGCAGGTCCCGTGCCTGGTTTCTTCTCGGTAGCCGGGGTGCTGGACCCTCTGCCCAGCACCAAAGTAATGATGCCCGATATGCCCCCAAGCGACGCCAGGTATTCGGGAATTTTTGAGATTGCCGCGGGACCAAAAATGACTGTCCCGTTCAACACCGCCCACGCGGCACAAACGATGAGCACCCAGGCGCCCATCCTCGCCCACCATTCACGGTCCTCGTCGCTGGTCCACAAGCTTGAAAGCCCCGCGAACAGAGTCAACGAAAGCAGAAACAGAACGAGGTAGAGTGGCGCGGCTAAAGTGCAGTAGAGCTCGGAATGCAGCGAAGGGTCGGGGAAAAGCCGAGCCGCACTCAGCCACGCCAGCAAGCCAGCCACCACACCGGTCGCGAGAATCAGCAGGAACTCGAATAATCGGTACCGCGGCGACGCAACCGCTCGGTTGGTCTTTGGCTTTCGGAGCCCATAAAAGAACCAACCTGTCAGGTGAGTTAGAACCCCATACATTAGAAACGGAACGCGGCTGCTCGGGAATTTGATTCCAAAAAAATTGCTGACCTGGTTTTCAACTGATTCGGACGAATTGATCGGGGGCGCAACCGGCCGAGCACTTTCGGATTCCGGGATGTTGACCCCGATCGTGAGCTGCGGTCCGCGTTCGCCACCACTCAGAGTGGTGGGGAGCTGAGCAATCGCCCTGCCCTCGGCCTTGTCGTCGCTCGACGGCTCGGGCGCCTTTTGCATTGCAGCCGCGCGTTCCCTGAGCAGCTCCTCCGCCTTTGGTCTTCGCAGCCACGACCAGTACGTAGTCAGGAAGACCGCCGAGAGCGCGAGTGGTAAGAGGCAGCCGATCAGGAAGTCGGTCTGTCCGCGCCTTGAATCGGTAGTGCTGGGCCTGTTCCACCCGACATAGGCGGTGGCGATGAGGGCGCCAATCGCACCCAGCGCGAAAAACAGCCAGAGCCATAGCGATCTCGATTCAACAGGTGCTCTATTAAGGATGGCGACCAAGAACCTGGGAACCATCAACATTGCTCCGAGCATCGGGACCAGCACCAGCCAGTTGAGCAGCAGGTTTCGAATGTAGGTCGCCGCAAGCGTCCAACTATCCGCCGAGAGCAGTCCAAGCTTTGGGCTCAGATAGTTGCTGTAGTTGCGCAGATGCTTGATGGGTCTGGGCTCCGGATTGAGGATGCGCTCGGCGGAGCCGGTAGGGACTGTTCCCTGATTGGCTAGCTGCTCTTCAACTCCGACGAGTCCGCCAGGGTGCCTCGTGATCCACGCGCTGAGCCAACTTCCGATGTAACCGCCACCGGACACCGTCGACAAATAGTGAAACCGCCTCAGAAGGCGATGTCTCGACAGGCCCTGTAGAACTCCAAGCCCGAAGGTTGCGCTCCGTATTCCGCCACCAGAGAGGCAAATGGCCGCCCGCGGCCTCCCAATGGCAACCAGCTCGTGAACTTTCTTAATGATGGCGGCGAGTCGCTGGTCACATGTCTTGTTAGTCTCGTGATACTCGGGTGGCAGCGCGCCATGTAGCGCTTCATACTCTTCCTCGAGAATCTGGTGGAGAGGTATTGGCTCGTCAGGCATGGTCGGTTCCCTCTGTTACCGCTTGAAGCCGGAACTTTCGTGATGGAAGACGTGGTTCGCCGAGGTGGCGACCGGCTGATATGGACTTCATATCAGCCCACACCAGAAATAGACGTAATTGGCAAGCCGGGCATTGCGTTGCCCGATTAGCCGGGATCAGGTGCCGCGACGCTTCCTAATAGAAACAGCAATGCTGGCCCCACGGGACGGTCTCAGCGGACTGTCTTGTTGGCCTGTCTTACTGGAACTATAGCAACTGCGACCGATTAAGAACTAAGAAGAGAAAAAGAGCTCGCGCAGTAGAGAACCTACTACATGCTCATCGGCTACCCTGGAGCAATCCGGTAGACGGTGGCCTGTTCAAAGCGCACAGCCGCGCGCTCTGGTGTTCATAAGCAAACCCGAAACTGCAATTCTAAACCCGAAGTATTCCGTATTACGGCTGCCGTATCACGGCTGCGCGCTGAGCATATCATGCCTGGTGACAATTCCGACAATCCTGCCGTATTCCTCAACCAGGATTGCCTGGGAATTGCGCAGGTGCTTGACCGCGCCCTCGTAGCTGATGTCTTCGCTTATCACCGGAAAGCTCTTGTCCATGACGTCGGCAACGGGCGCGTCCATCAGCTCCCGCTTGTCCAGCAGTTTCGACATCAGCTTTCCTTCTCGGATGCTCCCGACCGATTTGCCCTCCTCGAGTACCGGGAGCTGAGAAAACCCATACGTGTTCATGATCTCGAGAGCTTCCGAGACCTTCTGATCGGGCCTTACCGACACGAGTCTTCTGTCCGGACCTTCACTCTTCAACTGGTTGATCAACCCGAGAGTCATCCGCTCGGCACCGAGCATTCGCTTTTCTTTCATCCATTCATCGGAATGGAACTTCGACAAATACCGCTCACCGGTGTCGCACACTATGAACACTACGACTTGGTCCTTATCGAGGTCTTTTGCGACCTGCAATGCCGCTACGGCACTTGTCCCGGTCGACCCTCCGCAAAAAATACCTTCCTCGCGCGCCAGCCGGCGGGCCATGAGGAATGAATCCCGGTCAGTTACGTTGATGATCTGGTCGATATACTTCATATGCACGTTCTCAGGAATGATCTCCTGTCCGATTCCCTCCACGAGATATGGGGTCGCCTGCAGCAACTGACCAGTTTCCTTGTAGGTCTTGAACACCGACCCGTAAGGATCCGCGCCGACTACTTTGATTTTAGGACTCGTCTCCTTCAGAAAACGGCCGACGCCGCTGATCGTGCCGCCGGTTCCGATGCCGGACACGAAATGCGTCAGGCGGCCTTCTGTTTGTTCCCAGATTTCGGGTCCGGTGGATTGATAGTGGGCCAAAGGGTTGGCGGTGTTGCCGTACTGGAACACAAAGAGTGAGTTTGGAGTCTCTTTGGCGATCCTGCGTGCGGTGTTGACGTAGTGATCGGGGGAATCGGGTTTTGCCGCGACGGGAACTACGACCACGTCGGACCCGAGTGCTTTGAGATAACGAACCTTCTCGACCGAACACTTGTCGGTCATCACAAAGACTGCCTTGTAGCCTCTCACCGCGCAGACCAGAGCAACGCCGATACCGGTGTTGCCGCTCGTGGCCTCTACTACCGTACCGCCCGGTTTGAGCGCTCCTTCGCGCTCGGCAGCATCGATCATCGAGATGCCGATTCGATCCTTAACGGACCCGCCCGGATTGAGCGACTCCATTTTTCCGAGCACAAGCGGGTTAAGCCCCTTCGTCAGTTTGTTGAGCTTTACCAGCGGGGTATGCCCGATGAGATTCAGAACGCTGTCTTTGTAGTCCATGTCAGCCTCTGCTCCGAGAAATACGGCGAAGCATTTTATCATCCACGCCTAACCAACGTCAGCGCTCCGTATTCATTCCTCTTCCACCCAACAAGCAATACAACCAACCCGCGCATGCAGCGATGATCGCGGCAAGCGCGAACCCCGCGACTACATCAACAACGTAGTGGTAGCGCAGGTAAACCGTAGACAATATGATTCCGGTTCCTACTGGAAGCAGCCAAAAGAAGGTACGACGATGAAAACGGTGAGCATAGTACAACACCAGCAACGTCATTTCCGTGTGACCACTTGGAAAGCAGTCCCGCGTTATCCGTTCGGCCCGGTCGAGGGTTGATCGAACCGTCTCGAACAGCCAGATCCCTTCAAGCGGCCGAGTCTGCGCTGAGACGATATCCGGAAGAAAGCGAGGTCCGATCGCAGGAACAGCAATGTAGCCGAGATAGGAAAGGTAGAAGCCTGCGACGATTACAAAAACCCAAAAGTCGAAACGCTGAAACCACCCTTTGCGCCATAAGACAGCTCCAAGCACGATCGGCAGAAAATAGTAAGTCGGATACACGAGCTGCAGAATCTCTGTGATCGGAGCGCTGGTCACTCGCTCTAGCCAGACGGTCGGATGAACCCCGAAAACACGATAGTCGATTGCCGCCAGTTGCAGGTCAAAATCTCTCGGGTGGATGCGTGGTATAAGATAACTCAACTCAAGATAGCTGGCCGGTATCGTAGCAACTGGATACCACCCGTGAAGAAAAGACAGTAACCCTGGACCTCGACCGAAGCTCAGCCTCGCAATGACGACTACGACAACAATGACTGCCGTGTGTCCGGCGACGAACAAAGGCCAGTGCTCTACACGGTCCCGCGAAAACAATATAAGAATTGCGATCAGCGCAAAGTAGCCTAAGACGACCCGGTCGGTTGGAGCGAGAACCGGCGCTGAAGGACCTCGATGGTGATGAAGTTCACCAGCTCTTATTTTTTGGACTTTGGGTTCTGTTTCGATTCTCGACGTCCTTTGGAATGAAAACAGCTCAGCATTCGCTGATCAGCAGTAAAAAGGCGGTGACGCATTACACGTCACCGCCTTTATGATCGGAGTACAAACGCGGATCAGAATTGGAAGCGCGCGCCCAACTGCATTTGGAATGGCGCTCCCGGATTGTTGTTCAGCAAGAGCTTGCCGCCGATTCCCGGGTTGGTGATGTTCCTGTTCGTCAGACTCAGGAAGTTAGGATTCGTTGGCCCTAAGAAGCCGCATTTTGGGTCGTTGGTTGTAGAGCAGAAGTTCGTCACCTGGCTGCCAGACAGTTCAATGTTGCTCCGGTTGAACAAATTGAAGAACTCCGCGCTGATATACAACCGCCGCGACTCGCCAAGGCTGAAACGCTTTTGCGCCCGAAGATCGACGAAGTATAGCGCCCGATTTCGGAAGCCGTTCCGCAAGAATGGAATCCCCGGCGCAAGATACGGCCGGTCCGAACCGCCGCGGTCCTCGTTCGTGTCGGCTCCCATTGACGCATCCACCGGCCTTCCAGACATCAAACGGATCGCGCTCGAAACGTCGATACCTGCCGGCAGGAAGAACACGGGGTTCGCCACGAATATATGACGACGGTCTATGTTCGAGAAGTTGTACTCCGGAATCAGATTGAATCCGTTTTCATAACGCACGCCGCTCGCATCACGCTCGTTGTCGTCATCCGAACGGTTGCGTGACAAAACGTAAAACGCGTTGAACTGACCCCAGGTCTTCTGGAACTTGGCTCTTACCGTGAGCGACTGGTAGTTAGACCTCGCCGTAGATTCGCGAATCACGATCTGATTGAGCTGCGGCACCGGCCGCAGAGTCCCGCTCCTCAACCCGAAGAAAGGCCTCTGAGCCGGATCCGTCGCCCTGATTATGGGCGCCGGCAGGTTCACATCCCTGTCTCTCTGGAGATAAACAGTGTTGACGTACGTATAGTCCGCACCGACGATGAGACTCTTGGTCAGCGTGCGTTCGACTCCGAAACCCGCCTGATACGATCGCGGATTATGGTAGTCGTCCGCCATGAGAATCGGATTCGAGCCGGTGATGGCCGCGATCGTTGGATCTGCTCCAAGCAAGGTGGCGAGCTGCTTGATCTGGTCAACAGATATTACCGGAATCTTGTCCAGTGGAAACGCATTCAGGTCGATGCCGATCAGCTTGAGCTGCTTGTAGACGGTCTTGTTTGGATTCGCCGCGGCGACAGGGAAGGGCAGCGATACCGAAAGATCGCCGGGTACCGTCCTGAAGTTGTTGAACGGACCGGCCATGAGCAACAGCGGCGTTCGCGCATTGTAGATCCCCGCGAACCCTCGAACAACCATCTTGCCATCCGAGAACGGATCCCAAGCCACCCCAACTCGCGGTCCAAACTGCTTCAGGTCGTCCTGGATCTGAGTCGGATCGGGTTTGTGTCCCAACGGATACTTGCCATTCTTGACTAGGTTGATCAGCGCATCGTCTCCCAATTCGGGATCAGGATTGAATTGACCTTCCCACCTGAAGCCGTAGTTGAGCGTCAGGTTAGGCCTAATCCTCCAGGAATCCTGAGCAAAGAACGACAGCTCATTTGTCGAATATGCCGCTGCCAGGTTTCCTATCTGACGGTTGTACGTGACAGAGTTCGAATCGAAGCGATTATTTGTTGGTGTTACCGACATAATCCCGAGAATCGTCGCGGGTGAAGTTCCGGAAATCGAGAAGGTACCGAACTGGTTAAACCCGAACGTCTGCTCGATGTACACGTGGTTGTACTCACCTCCGAATTTGAAGGTGTGCGTACCCTTGCTCCACGTCACGCTATCGGCGAACTGCACTCGCCAATCAGACTCAACGTTTTGACCCAGGAAGCTGACGGTTCCAACGTTGCCCACCGACGTAGTGATGAGCGGTTGAAGTGCGTTGGCCGGACGCGGACGGTCCTCTTTCGAATACTGTCCTCGCAATTCGTTCACAATCGATGCACTGAAGATGCTCGCAAGCTGTCCCACAACTGTGTTGGTGCGGTCCTGTTCGGTGCCGTTATTGGACAGCGCGCTCACCGTAGTCGGCAACAGCGCGTTGCCCGTTGCATTTGCGTTCAAAGCTTCGTTGGTGCTCCGGCTGTACCGGAGGTTTACCCTGTGGTTCTGGTTGAAATCGTAGTCGCCTCGAACCAGGAAGGCCTTGGCGTCATTGGTCTGGGTGAATGGCGTCTCCTGAGCCTTGTAGAAGTTGTACGCCTCCTGATTCGCCGGGGTGGGTACGAACCCGTTCAAGAGATCGAAGAACACGAAGCGCGGGTTTCTGAACCGCTGCTGTTCGTAGGCTCCGAAGAAGAAGAGTTTGTCCTTTATGATCGGTCCGCCAAACGAACCACCCCACTGTTGCTGGGTCGGAGCGGGAACCACGTCATCGGGCAACGGCGCGGGAGGTTTGTTCGCAGCGAAGCTCTGCCTCAGAGCTTGGAACCAGTCGGTATCGCGAGAAAACCTCTCGGGCCGGTGGAGGTAAAATCCTGAACCGTGAAAAGTGTTCGTGCCAGACTTGGTGACCGCGTTCACCACGCCGCCAGTTGAACGCCCGAACTCGGCCGAGTAACCGGCTGAAACCACCTGAAACTCTTTGATCGATTCTTGCGGCACGGTGTAGGCATTGTTGGAACGCTCGCCGCCACGAATGCCGCCAAAGAATGGCTGGTTGTAATCGACACCATCTACGTTCACGTTCGAGTTGATGCCGCGCTGTCCGGCGAGAGATATTTGATTTCGACTCGGCTCAACCAGTGCCTGCGGTGTGAGCGTTACGAAGTCCTGGAAGCGACGGCCGTTGATCGGCAGGTTGTCGATCGCCCGCTGATTTACCAAAGCGTCGGCTTCCGAGCGAGTCGTCTGCACCTGTATCGCGCCGGCGGTGACATTCACAACTTCCTGCACGCCGCTAGGATCCAGCACGGCATTGATGGTTATTGACCGCCCAACCGTGACCTCGACGTTGCTTACCGTGAACTTTGCGAAACCCTGCGCCTCTACTTCGACCTTGTAGACGCCGGGCGGCAAGAGAACGATTCTATAAAGACCTCCTTCGTTGGAGGTGACGGCTTGCTCAAGACCTGTCTGTGTGTTCGTTGCCTTGACGTTTGCCACGGCAATCGCGGCGTTCTGTTTGTCAGTCACTGAGCCTGTAATTTCGCCCGTGCTGGCCTGCGATTGAGCAAGGACCGGGGTCGCGCCCAGCCCCATCATCGCTACCAGTGCAAGGGCGCACAGTGAGTGGAATGGCTTCCTTTTTGACATTGTTCCTGCCTCTCAGATTTTTTTGTTTTGATGGATTACCCTAACACGCCATACCGGCTGGTGGATCAGACCTCTTCCTCAATTGCTGCGGGTCTTATTCCGGTCTGGCGTGTCGCCTTGAAACCTCGTTCGAACCCACACGACAACCCGAACGCATTCGCGCTGAGGGAGGTGTTTCGCATGCCGATGGGTTTTGGGAGCGTCACGGAAATTCAAAACTCTAAAGAAAGAATCCCGCACAAGATTTAGTTATTTGACTTCGCTGGCCTGCACTGAAGACAGACGGAGAGGTGCCACCTTTCCGTCTCAAAGTCTCGATTGGGTGTGAAGCCGTTGCGCGAAAGCAAGCGACACAGTACTGCATGGGCAGGGGCAAGTCAAGGAAATTGGATGTTAACCCGTAAGGCTTCTTACCAGTCGCGCATGTGCGTATGGAATCACGACTTCGGCTATCAACATCCCCTCTTTCCTGATCGAAGCAACACCCGCGGCTACCGCCGTCCGGACCGCTCCTACTTCCCCACTCAGCACCACAAGTCCTTTGCCTCCAGGCTGATTCCGCGCTTCGATCAGCTTGATCGCAGCGGACTTCACCGCGGCGTCCGCTGCGTAGATGGCCGAAGCGACCTCCTTCGTTTCGATAATCCCAATTGCCTCTACCCGATCGACTTTTGTCCTCCCTTTGATCGCCGGAGGCAACTCCGGATGCACGTTCTGAATAATAAAATGGTCCAACACTGTCCCGGCAGCGACCCCCAGCCCTGCACGTAATGAAGACTCTACGTCGGCCACATTTCCGCCGATCATAATTAGGTATTTCCCGCGCGGGATGATCGCCGTCAGCAGCAGCTCGACATCCGCCATCTTCAACATCGCGTCAGTGGCTTCTATTCCCTTAGCGATCGAGCTCGTCTCGATGAAGCCGATGCAATGGGTCGTGATCCAGCTTTCGTTCGCACTCATATATCAGTAGGCCTCTCCTGGTCGCGCCCTATTTGCGATCAGTGGCGACGGTTCCGATGTTTGCAATGGCGGCGCCTTTGGTCATAGACGGCACAGAGCAGATGTAAAGCACTACACCGGCGGCGGGAGCTCGGGCCTCGAACACCGTCTTGCCGACGTAGTCGGTCACGTAACCGAGCTTCATACCCTGTTCGACATATGACCCTCGTTTGACGAGCGGATAAAAGATGCCCGGCTGCTCACTGGTCACCGACAACACCCGTTCGATCCAGACCGGGTGCTCGATGGATGCAGGCGACCCCGGCATCATTTTCAGGTACCGCATAACGTTCAGGCAGCCTGTCACCAGGACGTTCAAGTCATCAGTCTCCACTGTTCCTGCGTGACCCGCTTCGACGGTGATCGAGGGCTTGCCGCGCGTCGTCGCGGTGTTTTCGAGATATCGAGACGCGGCGGGGTCGGTGGGGCGATCCGCGGAGATGATGATGTGGTCGAGCCCGAACGCCAGTACCATCTCGCGCGAAATGCGGTCCTGTTCGGCCTTCCCCGTCCGCGTCCAGTAGCCGTAGGGCCGCAAGCTCTCATCCAGATCCCCGCCGTGCAGATCGATCAAATGATCGCATTGCTCAACGACCTGTTTGGTTATCAGATAAGAAGCGCGATCCGTCTGGGTCCCGTCCATTCGACCCGGGTACATGCGATTCATGCTTTTGCCATCTACAGGGTTTATGTGGGGAACCTTCTGTTCGAACGAAGCGATGTTTACCAGAGGGACTACGATGACCGTGCCCGACAACTGGGCGGGATCCAGCACCGCGATGATTTGTTCGAGTGCGATGATCGAGGTGTATTCAGTTCCGTGAGCGCCTGAAACCAGCGCCAGCACGGGTCCTGGGCGTACACCGTGGATGACTGCGACGGGGATCCTGGTACCTGCGTCGCTTCCGGCTGGGACATCGATCGTGCCGGTGGCCTTTTGACCTCTTGTAGCGGTGGCGGTGCCTACGGTGAAGGTTTCACGATTCTGCGCGAGCGCAGCGTTGGAGAACGCAGAAGCGCAACCCAGCGACGCCAGCGTCCAGCACAGAACAGCAAGACTGCGTCTTCGCGGAGTCGTCTTCGTTGAGTCGAGCGTGACTCGGTTTTCTTTCGGCTCAGTCCGGCAAATCATGATGGGTGTTGCCTCACGTTTGGACTCTATCAAACTGATGTGTAGATCGCGGCTGCGACTGGGTTTTTTCGAGAGCCGCGAGAGTATATGTCGCCGAAGATTTGTTTGCAAAGCAGCCAAAGGAGTACTGAGTTCTGAGTGCGGTCGGAACGAGAATTCAGAATACTACTCAGAACTCAGAACTCAGGACTCAGAACTAAGAAAAGGGATGTCTTTTGGCGTAGTAGTATGCGGTAGACGCGGAGATTATGTGACAGACCCAGCCAAACAATCCGCCGGTACCGATCCAGACGCCGGGCGTTACTATCAACCAGAAGATCCCGCGCAGAATTTTGCCGTTGTAGATTTGGCCCACGCCTGGGATGAAGAAGCTGAGCACTGCCGCAAGTCCGGGATTCCGCATTTGGCCTCCAATGATGTTACGGCGGGGCTAACTTCTGAGTTCTGAACTTCAATGCTGAGTGCTGAGTTCGGGCCCGCGGGCCGCTTGTGCGCTCATCCCCTCATCCCCTCATCTCCCCATCCCTGTTAGAATTCTGCATTCCAGAATTCTGCATTCCCGCAGCGCACGGTTTGCGTACTTACGAATGGTGGGGTGGGAAGGGACAATCGCTTTGGAGAAGGCGGCCAATGTAGGGCTTGAAGACGCGCTGGAGCGTTCGGCCCGGGGCGACCAGCTCGCATTTGCCGAGATAGTCAGCCGTCACCAGGCCATGGTGTTCAGTTTGGCGTGTCATTTTCTACGCGATCGCAGTCTGGCAGAGGAGTTGGCGCAAGAAGTCTTCCTGAACCTCCACCAGAACCTCTCTGCCATCAAGAGTCCGGCCCACCTCACGTTCTGGCTGCGCAAAGTGACCGCCCACCGCTGCATCGATCAGACGCGGCGACTCAAGGCGCGGCCTCAAGTCAGCCTCGAAGACGTGGCCGAGCCCGTATCGGCTCCAGACGAAGAGGATATGTTGATGTCAGAGATGCTCAGGCGCGTGGTTGAAACGCTGCCAGAGAAGGCCAGAATGGTCGTGATAATGAGATACCAGGAAGACCTGGATCCTTCTGAGATCGCGCGCGTGCTCGATATGCCCGTAAACACCGTCAAGAGTCACCTGCGTCGTTCGCTCGCGCTGCTGCGCGAAAAACTGAGCCGGAAGTTAGGAGAAGCAATCGTATGAGCCGCATTGATGAAGAACTAAAACTCGCCTTTCGACGCGAACCCGCACCTTCGGGATTCAGCGACAGGTTGATGGCTCGAATCAATCAGCAGCCGGACCCGGCTGCGCATCGAGCCGAACGCCGCTTCTGGAGCGCGCTGGTCAACTTGTTTCGAGGCAGTTCATCGCGCCTTATTGCCGTCGCCGCCACTGCCCTGATCCTGCTCCTGGCCGGCTTCGCAGGTTATCGAGTGCTGCGCCAATCGGCCGAGAAGCGCTCGACGATTGCTATTAACGAGATTGACGTCAATACGCCCCCGCGGCCCGCAGATCCAAAGACCGGCACGAACCAGAACGAACCGAACAGACCTGGCGAACAGATAAACACGTCAAAGTTCCCGCCATTGAAGGTTGCTGCAAAGCCTTCGTCTGGGGCGTCGAGTAAGGGAAGACGCTCAGCCGCGCCTGATACTGCGCAGCGTGAGCGAATCGGCGCCAACCAGGCTGAGGCACAGGCAGCTAAGGAGCGGGTACTGCTCGCGCTTCATATCGCCACCTCAACGCTCGTCGAAGCTCAACGAATGGTTCAGGGAGACGAGAGACCAAGCAAGTAACAGCAGCCGAACGCCGGCTGCTAAAGGAGAATCATGAGTTCACTTCATAAGAATCTTATACGTGCAATCTGGGTTTGCCTCGTGGCTTCGTTCCTTGCAGTGGTAACCGCGCACGCGCAGGAGCCCAGAATTCAGATCTCGCACCTGGAGAAGTTTGCCGACAAGGCCGACAAAGTCATCGACGTTACGGTCGACGAGAACATTATCAAACTAGCACTGTCCGCCTTCAGCGACCATCGCTCGCCAGACGAGAAGAAGATCAAGGAACTGCTCTCGACCTTAAAAGGGATCTACGTGAAGAGATATGAATTCGAGACCGAAGGCGAGTACACCAAAGACGACGCGGAGATGATCCGAAGTCAACTCAACGGACCCGGGTGGCAGCATGTAGCAAACGTGCGCAGTAAGAGGCAGGGCTCCTTCGAGGTTGTGATCATGAGCGAGGGCAGCGTCATAAAGGGGCTGGCGGTGCTTGCAGCCGAGCCTAAAGCGCTGACCGTGGTCAACGTCGTAGGGCCGATAGATCTGGCAAAGCTGCGAGATCTGGAAGGGAAGTTCGGGATCCCGCATCTGGGCCTCGAAGCGGCTACGGGCGAAAGCAAGGATCAGGAGAAGAGTGAATCCAAGAAGCCGCCGCAATGAGAGTGAGGGTGTCGAGGACAGCAGCGGTTGTGGTTCGATTTCGTTATTTCACAATACGATTAATGAGTACGCGAGAACGCATATGATCAATAGAAAAGCTTACTCTCGAAAGCTGGGAACGATTGCACTCGTCGTATTGGTTGTCGCGCTCACGTCGAGTCCGGCGCTTGCCGACGATCACAGCTACAGCACGGTGGTCAGCCATATCAAATCAAACTACAACGCAAAGAGTCAGGGCCTTTTCGGAATGGTTACGCTCGGTCGGCTGCTGGTGAAACTCATTAAGCCGGCGGGCGTCAAGAATTTCAAAATGACAATGCTGCGGGATGTGGACTATTCGAGAGGACCTCACCCGGAGAGTCGGGACTTTCACGCATTCGTTCGCGAATCGGTGGATCGCAACTGGCAGCCGCTGGTTCAGTACGCCGCGCGAAAACAAAAAGAGTGGACGTACGTTTACATGCAGCGGGAGAAAGATGACGCAAAGGTACTGATTCTGATGATGCACGAAAACCAAGCCTTTGTGGTGCAGTTCAAGTTCAGCCCGCAGCGACTCTCGGAGTTCATCAGCGACCCTCAGATCATGGGTATTTCATTGAAGGAACGCTCGGAGGAGAAACACTAGTTCTGAGCCCGGTTTCGGGTTCCGGATTCGTTTGGCCAATTCTTATCTGACACACAAAACCCCACTAGATGAACCCGAAACCGTAAACCCGAAACCCCAAACCTGGGCTTTGACTCAGAAATTCTACTTCGCTCTCTTTGCGGTGAATTCCTGACCCGGCTGTGAACCTCCTTCGCGAGTGCGGACGAACTTGATCTCGTCGCCCGACACCTTGCCTTTGTAGAGGAGCTTCACGTCTTGGCCGTTGAAGCTGACGTTAACCGAAAACGAAATTTCATCACCGCTGACCTTCCCGTCAGAGATCGGATTGTCGCCTTGCATCCCCGAGACCGTGCCGGTGAGCTTGCTGCCGTCAGCCTTGAAGTTGAACGTCGTTTCCCTGGTTTGACCGCCGCGTCCAGGCACCTGTGCCACCCACTTACCGCTCACATCCGCTGCCAGAGCCAGCACGGCCGACATGAGCACGAAACAGGCGGAAAAAACGAATAGCTTGCGCTTCATCGAAATCCCTCCGATGGATTCTTGATTCCACTGGTAGTGGTTCGTTGGAGTTTTCTTAAACCTTCCCTAAATCCTACACTAAGAGCGGGTGAAACGAGAAACAGGACCACTCGATCAAAAGTCAGACTAAGATAATGCCCGACCTATTCGAGACCGATCTTCTCCGACAGGTCTTTCAAACGGGGGTCGCCTCTAAGCTGATCAAACATTGGCTCGACCTTGAGGTACACAAGCAGACCCTGCCGTTCGATGAGTGCCTGGTCGAGCGAGGCGAAGGCCCGATCAAAGTCGCCCAGCCCTATGTACAGCCGCGCGAAACTGTACTGCGACACGAACAGCCTCTCGCTGAGCTCGACGAGCTTACGCTCGGTCGCGCGAGCCTCCTCCATAGCACCGCCCAGCCCGTAAGAGTAGCCGAGCAGTGAAAGGGCCTCTGAATCATCGGGAGCTTTAGCGACGCACTGCTTCAACGTCGCCTGTGCCTCCTCGAAGCTGCCTCTTTCGGCATACGAGACTCCGAGTCGCCGCAACGCAAGCGTATAGTCCGGATACATCTCAATTGTTTTCAGCGACTGCTCGACCGCTTCGTCGTATCGCCTCGCGAAGTGCAGGACACGTGCCAGGTTCAGGTTTATCACTCGCGACACCGGATCGAGCTCGAGCGCCAGCTTCACCGCAGCAACCGCCTCTTCGAGCCGATCCATCGCGGCAAGAAACAGCGAGCGCCACATCTGGCCGATCGCATAACCCGGATTCAATTCGACCGCCCGGCTGAAGCCCCGCTCGGCTCCCTCCCACTCCCAGTCCCTCCAAAACTTGACCGCCGCAAGCGACGCGTGAGCCTCAGCAAGTTTGTCGTCCAGCTTGATTGCCATCAGAGCCGTAGCCTTGGCTCGCAAAAACGGTGTCGCAAGGGGCGCTGTGCTGTAGGCTGCCAGCAGGTTGTACGCGTCTGCCAAGCCCGCGTACGCAAGCGCGTAGCTCGGATCTACTTCGATTGCCTTCTCAAACAGCTCGATACTCTTTCGAATGCTCTCTTCGGTCCGCTTGTTCCAATGGTATCGCCCCTTCAGGTAAAGCTGATACGCCTGGGTGTTCTCCGTATAGCGCCTGGCGATTTGTTTCTTCAGAGCCCCCGTCAGCTTTAGCCTGAGCTTGTCTGAAACGTCCCGAGCCATCTCCTCTTCCAGATTGAGTATCTCGGAAATTCGGCGGTGGTAGTGTTCCCCCCAAAGATATGATCCATCAAACGTATCTACGAGCTCGATCTTCAGGAGAACTGAGTCGCCCCTCTGCAGCAAGCGTCCAGTCAGAACGGATCTAACGACCAGCTCGCGACCGATGTCCAGTGCGTCGGTCGACGGACGGCCCTTGTACCGGAATACGGTGCTGCGAGCCATGACGCGGAGCTTCGGCAGCTCGGACAGATTGGTAATCAACGATTCGGTGATTCCATCGCAGAGATACTCAACCTCCGGATCGCCGCTCTGGTTTTCGAAAGGCAGAACCGCGATAGAATCGATGGCCTTCTTAGCGCGAGGTCGGTTTATCGCCCGGGTTTGCCGAGCCGGGGAGAGCAGCCGCGAGCCGGCATCGGCAGCAGCCTGCAGATCGCGGTGAAGATTCCGAAGGTCGGTGGCAAGCTCGCGAGCCGACTGATACCGGCGGTCGGCGTCTTTTTCCAGACACTTGTTAACTATGCGCTCCAGTTCTGGAGGGACGTTGTAGTTCAGCCGCGAAATCGAGGTGTGCGGCTCGTGAAGGATCTTGTCGATGATTCCCGTGGCACTTTCACCCTCGAACGGCAGCCGTCCTGCCAGCGTCTCATATAGCACGACTCCCAGCGAGAAAATGTCCGAGCGCTGATCCGCCGCTCCGGTTCGTGCCTGCTCCGGAGCCAGGTAAGAGACTGCGTGCGCATCGAGTCCAAGCGCGGTCTGGCGGCCCAGTTTCTGAGTGCCCTTCGACACTTGAGTAGCCGGAGGTCCCGTCGTGCGAAAAAGCCCCAGTTCAAGAACCTTGACCAGACGCCGTTCGGTAACCATCAACATCGATGTTCGAAGCCCGCCGTGAACTATGCCGATCGTGTGCGATTCGGTTAGGGCGTCTGCAACCTGTGAGGCGATATCGATCGCTTCCGCGACGGAAAGCGGACCGGACTCCAGCTTCCACGAGACGCGTTCTCCCTCGACATATTCCATCACAACATAAATCGAGCCTTTGTGCTCTCCAATGTCGTAGATGGCGGCTACGTTTGCCGAGCGCAGGCCTGAAATGGCGCGCGCATCCGCGAGGAAGGTGGACCGTCGGTCAGGATCATACTGGAACGAAGCTGGAAGAAACCTGAGCACGACTTCGCGGCCAAGACGTGAGTCTTCAGCGAGGTAGACTTCCGCCTCGCTGCCTCCAGCCAGTTCGGCTACAACCCTGTAATGCGAGATGGTCTCGCCTATCAACGTACTCACCTCTGTCTGCGGGAAGCCTGTTGCGGGGACTATTGAGCACTGACTGCCGGTTCTGAGTTCTGAGTCGCTCGAGGCCCAATACGCAGAACTCAGAACTCGGTACTCACGACTATCTATACACCTCGTAGTCGATTTCCTGAAAGATGGTATCGAGTGACTCGACTTCTGCGAGCCAGGCTTCGTCGATCTGGCCGCCCTTGATCATCTCGTATAACCGGGTGAAGCGATGAATGTGATCCCGAAATCGCTTCTTCGCGTATTGTACGCTAGTCGCGGTGGTGATGATGAATGCCCAATCGCTGGATTCCGCAAGCAACAACTCTCGCGCGGCTTGATTCAACGCCCTGCGCTGGAGCCCTTCTGCAGATGGATGCTCGCGAGCGATCTCGATCATGCGATCTTCGGCAACGTGCTGATGAAGGTACATCCACTCGGTTTCACCGTTGATCCATACCCTGTAGTACCCTTCAGCGCCCCATGACGACGTAGATATCTCCTGGGTCTGGTTCTCCGGATACTCTGCAAGATAATCCAGCGGGGTTGCCAGCTTCAGATCCGACTGATCGTAATGGATTTTCCGAATCAGAAAATTCAAGAACTGGGGCCCCTCGAACCACCAGTGCCCAAAAAGCTCCGCATCGTAGGGCGACACGATCAGCGGCTTGCGCCAGAGCAGTGGTTCAAGTTGTGTCACCTGCCCTTGTCTGTTGAACATGAAATTCCCGGCGTGAATCGCTGCCTTGTTCGTCGCCCACGCGGGCACATAGAGCTGCTTCAGGCCCAGATCCACTTTGCCGGTTACGCGATAGTATTTGATTCCAAGGTTGCGGCGAACGCCGTCGGAGTGAAGGTACCGTTTGACGTAGTCGTAGTCGCCGTCGAACCCCAGGTCCCGATAAAACTCGCGGTAATCGGGATCGCCCGGGTAGCCGATCTCGGCGCTCCATACCTGCTCGCTCGTCTCCACGTCGCGCGCAAACGCCGCGACTCCGGCGGGAGTGATGACCGGTGCATAGATCCCTCGGCGCGGCTGCGGCTGGCCAAACATGATCGCGTGCGCGTCAGTGATGAAGAATTTGATCCCCGCGTCTCTGAGCAGCTCGTCGATCCCTCGATCGTAGGCGCATTCCGGCAGCCAGATGCCGTGGGGAGACCTTCCAAAGTGCTTTTCATAGTTGCGACGACCGACCTCAATCTGGGCGCGTCGCGCTTCAATGCGGGTCATCAAGGGGAGGAACCCGTGAGTCGCGCCGCAGGTGATGATATCGATTGCCCCGGCATCCTGGAGGGCGCGAAATCCGGACAGCAGGTTTCGATGATAAGTGTTTTCGAAGAGATCTCGATCCGCGCTGAAGTGTTCGAGGTACATCCGGGCGGTTTCGTTCATCGCCTCGTTGTCTTGAGTGCGACCAAGCTCTAGTTCGCAGAGTTCTATGAGGTTCGAGAGGTGCTTGAGATAGCGTTCTTGAAGAAGAGGGTCCGCAAGCATCTCGCACAGGGGCGGCGTGAGTCCGAGAGTTATGCGGGCTTTTATTCCGTCGTTCAGGCAGCTCGTGAAAATCTGAAGTAGCGGTATGTAAGTTTCGCTGATCGCCTCAAAGAGCCAATCTTCCTCGAGAAACTCAGGGTATTCGGGGTGCCGGACAAAAGGCAGATGCGCGTGCAGAACGATCGAGAGGAGTCCGTGTGGCATTAAGGCAATAGTAAAGGGTGAATGGGGAATAGTGAAGCGGTGAGGGGTTCGGGAGAACGGGTTCGGGAGAACGGTTTCGGGTTTCGGGTCTCCGGTTTGTTCAGCCGGTTCTACAGTGGCCTTCAATGCACTCGGGGCGCGCAGGCTGCCGGGAATGCACAAACCTTCATCAGTCAAACCCGAAACCCTAAACCCCAAACTGCGCAGCCTCTATTTACTAATCAGCGCGAACTAACTACTATCACGATTGATGTTCGTACTAAGGCCGTCGTCACCTTTCAGAAGATTCGAATCGAGGATCAAGCCGGTGCAACTCGATGTTGTCGAGTTGCCGGAAGTGCCAAGCGGGCCTTTCATCGATGAAGGCCTTCCCGTACCCCGAAGCTATAACATCGACATAATTAGGGCGATGCTTCAGGACCCGTTCCGCGTGTTCATCTATTGGGAAGTGCGCGATCAAAGCCTGAAGGCGCTGACGCATTATTTCTCGGCGGCTGACGCAAAGATGTTTCGAACAACAATGAAGCTGTTCGAGGTTAGTGGCCGGCACGAAGCCTATTTCGACGTGCCGCCACACGGCCGATATTGGATGATGGTTTTTCCGGATCGCGAGTACGAGTTCGAGATCGGCGTCCGGTCACGAAAGCACGGTTACATCGCTTTGGTACGTTCAAACAGAGTTCGGACGCCTCGCGGGACAGTTTCCCCTGTGCAGGCCGAGGAGCCGGACTACAAGTTGAGACCTCCTGAGTTTGTCGAGATGCTCGAAGTCTCAGGTTTCGGCCCGCAACAGGCGCTCGATTTCACCCTGGCTGCTGTTCGGAGCGACGCTCCAAAGCGACAGGAGTTTGAAGAGCTGCTTTCAGGGTTGCCCGCGCCGGTTCGCGAGGCGATTCTTGCTGCCGCCAGAGGCGAGTCGTTGACCCGCGCGCAGGTCGAGTTGCTTCCCGAGCCTCTTCGTAGCGCTTTGCTTACGCTTGTAAAGCGGGGCGACGGGAGGCTGGCGGCGGTGGGCATCGTGCATTATCTGCCTGAGTTGTTGAGGGAGGCCTTCGAAGAGAGCTCGGACCTGATAGTCCACCACGTACATCCTCTGCATTTGACGCCGCGGTTCTTCGCCGGAGGGACGGAGAACGTAATGGCGCCCGCCCGGGAGATTCACTTACCCTCCCGACCTTCGAGCATCGTACGGAAGTTCTAGCAGTAGGCAAGGCAGTAGGCAGTATGCAGTAGGCAGTATGCAGTTTTGGATTCTCGTGCGGTCTGGACCTCGCGACTCAACTACCAAGTGCATGGGTTGGTACAACTGCCTACTGCCTACTGCCTACTGCATACTGCACACTGCCTACTGCTTACTCCTCAGAACTCCTTGAGTCCTCGACTCTTGCCCGTGCTGACTTCATGTGCTAGGTTTCAATGACGCTTCAAATTTTGCGCGTGGAGTTTGCCTAATGGAAAAAGGAACACAACAACAAAACACGATACAAGACAGCTTCCTAAACAGTGCCCGCAAGGAGCGAAGCAACGTAACCATCTACCTGATGAGCGGTGTAAAGCTCACGGGTCGGATCAAGAGTTTCGACAAGTACTCGGTAGTCCTCGAGGCCGGGTCACAGGAGCAGCTCATCTTTAAGCACGCCATCTCGACCGTGTCATTGCCGCGCGGCGGAGGTTACCACTACAGTTCGAGAAGCGGCCAGGAACGCGAGCATCATCCTTCTGAGCATTCCAACGCTGCGCCCGCTACCCAATCAGCGGCTCCGGAAAAGGCCTGACGGGAGAAGCGCACAGGCACCTACTCGGAACCTCGGGCTGCCGAATGGCAGCCCTTATAGTTTGATACGGCCCTTGAATTCCGGACCCTGGTGACAGTGAGCTTCTGATGGGCTCACCACCGTTCTAATGACTGCTGGAATGACCGGATTGTTTATTACAATGGAAGGCATCGACGGCTGCGGCAAGAGCACTCAGATGAAGTTGCTGGCCGAGGCCTTCCTTGCGCGAGGCGTAGAACCCCTCGTCACTCGCGAGCCTGGCGGAACTCCACTCGGCGAGGCGGTACGCAAACTGCTGACATCTGAATTGAGTCTGAACATCGCACCCCCGGCGGAGCTGTTCCTGATCGCCGGCGCTCGAGCCCAACATGTCGCCGAAGTGATCAGGCCGGCTCTTGAACAGGGCAGAATCGTGATATCTGACCGCTACACCGACTCTACGGTCGCATTTCAAGGCCATGGGCGCGGCCTCGATTTGGAATTGATCAGCCGAGTGAACGATCTGGCAACAGGAGGACTGCGTCCCCACCTGACGCTTGTAATCGATCTGGAGCCTCAGCTCGCCAGGCAACGGCTCAATGCGCGCCCGGTGGGAGGGCTTCTGGGGGCTCTCGATGACGAGGAACTCGAATTCCATGAACGGGTTCGTCAAGCCTATTTTGGGCTTGCTGCCGCGGATCCCGACCGCGTCCGAATAATCGATGCAAGCGGCGGCGTGGAGGACACTCACAGATTAGTGATGAGCGTCGTGGAGAAGAAGTTCTGAGTACCGAGTACTGAGTCCGACCCGTTACGAAGGTAAAAGAATTGCACGCATGCGAAGCAAAGCGCCCGGCTGATGGACGATTTCAGCGATTTGTATGCTTTGAATAAAGCTGGTGCCAGTTTATTTGTACTGGCGATTTGGTTTCCGCCGGAAAGACACTCAGAACTCAGTACTTATTCGTCGTGGGTGCGTTTCCGCATGCTCTTGCGGGCTCGGCGTCGAGCGACCTGGGATTTGAGCCTCTTTCGCTCGCCGGGTTTCAGGTAAAACGCGTGCTTCTTGGTATCGGTTATGATGCCCTCGCGGGCCACCTGCCTCTTGAACCTGCGTATCGCGCTTTCAATCGGTTCGTTGTCGTGAACCTGTACTCTAGCCACTCGAAACCTCCACAAAAATCACAGGCATACTGATGAGACTGCTCTTGACTGCCCAAAGTTCTGAACTTTACACAAAGATAACTAAAGGTGTCAACGAAGAAGTTCTGAGTCCTGCGTACTGAGTGGCAGGGGTGGGCGATCGTGTCAGTAGAGGGCCGCCGCTCAGAACCAGAACCAGGTCTCAGAACTGAGCTCCTAATCCGGTGACGCGTTGAGCTTGCGGAGGGCTTCTTTGAGCTGCGTCTTTGTGTCTTGGTCTTTCTCGGTCGAGATTGCACTTGTCAAAGCAGGAATTGCACGTTTGTCGCCGAGGTCAGACAGTGCGACCGCAACCGCGAGTTTGACCATCCGGGATTCATCACGCCTATACTCGTCGTCCATTGC
>DATFXM010000152.1:0-31842 GCA_035315885.1 Blastocatellia bacterium | reverse complement strand
GGCGGTTGCCGCGGCAAGGGATGCTCCAATTCTGCCGGCGTTTTGATGAAGCACAAAAACAGCGAAGATGTCGCCGAAGACCGTGCCCGCGAGAATCAACGCAATCCCGCCGGCGACCAACAATCGGCGCGCGCTCATTGCTTCAAGAACGACTTGTTCAGCAGGAAGAGTCGGGCTCTGTTCGAGGGTGCTCTGCTCAGACGCCATCAATCCGGGTTTCGAAGTTGCTGCAAGAGAACACCTCGGCCGCCGGTGCGGTCGAGGCATTCTCTGCGGCGGTTTTCAAAAAGTGAGCTTGAATGCCAGTTGAAACTGGCGCGGGTTAAAGATCGCGCGTGGCTGGCCGTACGACGGATTCAGCGCGCCCTCGAAGAACGTTCCGGGTTCGCCCTGCGAGTGAAAAATCGAATCGCCATAAACCGTGTTGAAGAATCTCACGTTCAGAGTGTTGGTCATGTTGAAGCCTTCGGCAATGAGCTGCGCCCTCACCTTTTCTGTAAGATGAATTGTACGCGACACTCTCAAATCCAGGCTCTTGTAGTCGTCTCCTTCAAACGTATTCCGTCCGTCGAGGCCGACGCGATCGTTCACGCCAAACACGTCACCGTTTGCGTCAAACCCCGCGAACTTGGTGAAGTGATGCGGCGACTCCGCGCTGAATATCACCGAAAACTCCCAATTGCGGGTCAGCCAGTGCCCACTGTTAGGCCCCGCCACTATTGCGTTACCGACAAATCGGTGGCGGACATCGTCCGATGAGAGCGCTCGCTCAAGATCGAATCGACGACTGTTCTCGGGTATCAACACAAAGCTAGGGTTCGGGCCGTCGTCGATTCCCTTGGACCATGTATAGCTGATGCCGTAGCTGAAGTGCTTGCTGAAACGTTTGTTCACGTTGACAAGCAAGCCGTCCCACACCGAGTTCCAGCGCGAGTCCGCCTCAAAGTAAACCGCAAAGTTCGGGTTCGCGAAATTCGGAACAGAAATCAATCTGTCGAGCAGACAAGGCCGGCAGGACGCGAACGGCCGAAACGCTGCGAAGTCCGCCTTGCCGCTTTCGAGCGTCCCCGACGGGAGCGGCTGATTCACATTGAAGAAGCTTCCCAGGTGAACGCCTTTCACTCGCAGGTAGCTGGCGCTGATGCTCGTCCCAGACCATGGCTCGAACTCGACTCCCAGACTCATCTGAAGCGCATAGGGCGCCTGATGGTGACGCGCGAACCTCACAATCACCGATTCGCCGAGAAATCCGGTGTCCGCGGTTGGGTACAGACCAGTATGGATCAGAGTAGAAAGTGCCTGCTGCATCACTGCGGGGGCGCTCGCAAAAGCGAACAGCCGCGTGTTTGCGTTCAGCGAATCCTCTACGTTCTCGCGGCCCGGGTACGGCCCGCTTCCGCCGCACGACGGGATCTGACAGGACAACAACGGATTCGGAATAATCCCGTGAAAAACCCCCGCACCTCCGCGTATCACCCAATTCCATTTACCGCCCAGCCCGTAAGCAAATCCGAGGCGCGGGTCCCAGTTGTTCATATCGTTGCTGAGGGCTTCCTTGGGAAACGTCTCGAACTCGTACCGAACGCCAAGCGTCAGGGCCAGGTTGGATGTGGCTTTCCACTTGTCCTGAGCGTAAAAACCGTTGTAGGTATGATCGATCGTTCCCTTTGCCTGGTTGCGAATCGGATCGGCGTACTTGGTGCCTTGATAGACTGCGGGATCCAGACCGGTCGCGTTGAAATCGAACTTCTCAAAGAAAATGACGAATGGGTTTCCGATTAGCAGATCGTTAACCGAGGCAAACGTCGCCTCGAACGGATAGAACAGCGGGAAGGACTCGGTGGTTCGAACGAAGTTGAAATTGCCTCCGAATCCAAACTCATGCTTGCCGCGAGTCCAGATGAGGTTGTCTACGAGTTCAAACCTGGATTCGCGGTAGAAGTCTGGATTCCCGCGATTGACTCCGAGTGTGAAAGTGTTTGCCACCTCGAGGTGGGGTTGAGTAGTCACCGTGGGAAAATCAAAGAATCGCCTCGCCCACTGACCACGCAGCTCGTTCACCAGATTCGGCGTAAGCGTGGAGACCAGGTTCCCAACTACTGAGTGATCGGTAAAGTCATTGGTCTTGAAGCTGGAAGGCAAGTCGAACCCATCGTTCAGCGGCGACACATTGGTGTATCGCCCGCTCTCAAAGAAGTACCTTGCGTAAAAATTGTGATGGTCGCTGAATCGATGATCCACCTTTGCAAGGAGCTCGTCATAATCTGAGTCCCTGAGCACGTTCAGGTTTTCCGGCGCCAGCCCGTAGCGATTGACCTTGGCGGCGTTGATTTGATCTATGTTGGCGAGGATCACCGAGTTGTAGAAGGGTGACTCTTCTCTGCGCTGTCCCTCGTAGTTTCCAAAGTAAAAAGTTCGGTCCTTCTTTATCGGCCCGCCGATCGTGAATCCGAACTGATTCTGAAGCAAACGATCGAGCCCGGGCGACGACAGCACGCTGCGCGCATCAAGCGCATCGTGGCGGAAGAAATCGTACAGCGAGCCGTGAACGTTGTTGCTTCCGCTTCGAGTGATTATGTTGACGATTCCTCCGGCCGCGCGCCCGAATTCGGTCGAGTAGTTGGTGTTGATGACTCTGAACTCCTGCACTGCTTCCTGCGAAGGCGTGGCGCGTTGAACTCCCGAAGCGGTTGAAATGTTGTCGGCCCCGTCGACCGCCACGAAGTTGAAATGGATATTCTGTCCGGCGAACGATAGCTTGGTCACCGGTTCGATGATCACGTCGGTGCTGCCCGACGTAGTATCGCCGACGGCCACACCAGGAGTCAGAAGGGCAAAGTCGATAAACTGTCGCCCGTTCACCGGCAGGTTCTGGATCTGCCGCTGATTTATAACTGAGCTCACTTCGGTGCGCGTGGGTTCTGCGACGGTGTCAGCAGCTTCGATGTTGACCTGTTCAGCCACTCCGCCAGCCTGCAAAGTAAGGCTGAGCGCGGCCGCCTGACCGATGGCTAGCGTCAACTTGCGAGCCTCACGTCTGAAGCCCTGATGCTCTGCGGTGACCGTGTATTCGCCGGGCGGGAGCGGAGCAATTCTGTACTCTCCGTTGTCGTTGGCTACGACCGATCGGGAAAGACCGGTGCTCGCGTTTGATGCGGTCACCTTTGCTCCAGCGACAGCGGCGCCCGAGGTGTCCAGAACCTGACCCTCGACTGACGCATTTATTGTCTGCGCCCAACCAGGCGTTGAAAGAAGGAGAACGACACTGATCACCGCTACCGAGAAGCAAAAACGAGTTCCGGACATGAGTTCACCTCCTAAGGAAGTGCTGAGTACCGAGTGTTGAGCGCGGAATTCCTGAGTCTCTGCTTGCCTGGCTCTGTTTGAAGGAAAATATTCTGTCTCCGACTCAGCACTCAGCACTTCCTATGACTTCAGTCTTTGGCCGCGGGTTTCGCGAGCAATTGGCAACAAAACAATGCCGAGTATATAGATGAGGCTGACCGCGCTCGCTGTCTTTGCTTCCGAGCCGATCGCAGCCGACAAATAGCCAACGAGAAAGACACCACCCGCCGTTACGATTCGACCAAGGTTATAGCAAAAGCCTACGCCGGTTGTTCGAACCCGCGTCGGGAAGAGCTCCGGCAAATAAATCGGAAACCCGCTAGTAACCCCCAATGTGAAGAAGCCGACGGCCGGCAACAACAAGAAAACGCCGGCAAGACTTTTGACAGCCAGAAATGTCACCGGGAACATGACAACTCCTCCGGCGAAAAACAATAGAAATGTGATGCGACGCCCTAGCCGGTCCGCCAAAGGGCCAAAAATCAGGTACCCGAACATCGAACCGCCGTTCAGCAACATCACCGCGTAGCTGGCCTGGCGCGTTTGATCGTCGGCCGACAAACCTCCGCCTCGAGCGATCTCGCGGACCGCAGCGGGCACCCAAACCGTAGCTCCCCATAGCGCCAGCAGTACCACGAACGCGAGAGATGAAGCCACGAGTGTGTCCCGCCTCAGCTCCGGACCAAAAAGCTGCTTGAGGGTGAACGGCTCGAGGGTTGAGCCGCCGCTGCTCCTGACCCGTTTACGCTGGTCGCGAACCGCCAGCCACGCGTCCGGCTCTTTTACCGCGAGTCGAATGATCAGAACGAACAAAGCCGGTGCTGCTCCGATGATGAACACCGGCCGCCACGATGAAACCCCAAAGCAAAGCGTAATCAATCCCGCCAAAAAAAAGCCGACCCCTGCCGCCGACTGAAGGATCGCGCCCGCGCGAGCTCGAAGGTGGTCGGGCCAGACCTCGGCCACCAACGCGGCGCCGGCCGCCCACTCGCCTCCAAGTCCGAGTCCAGTCGCAAAGCGAAACGCCGCCAGATGTAGCCAGCTCTGCGCAATCGCCGACAAACCGGTAAACAGTGAATAGATCAGAACGGTGAGTACCAGAGCTTTTGTGCGTCCGATGTAATCAGCAAGTGCTCCAAAGAAGATTCCGCCGGTTGCCCAGCCGATGAGCATGACTGCTAATACAACGCGACTGTAGAAGGCTATTTGGGGTTCGGTAGCGCCGGGGCCGAGCAGTTCGACCATCGACGGCCGTTGAACTAGCGAGTAAAGCGTGCCGTCCATACTGTCGAAGACCCAGCCCAGCCATGCGATTAACAATACGAGCCACTGGTACCTGGAGACGCCGGCGCTCCAGTGTCGCGCGGCAACTGTTCGAGGGGGACCTGCGAGGGAAATCTGCTCGGCCCCGAGTTGTGGCTCAACCTCTTTCACAATTTTTTAGAGCTAATAAAGGTAAGGCGCAGCGCGATTATATGGCGGCTCGGCGAGGCCGTCAAAGGCGGCGACCGATTTAGAGTTTCGGTTTCGAGTTTCGAGTTTCTGGTCTTGGGTTTCAGGTTTTGGGTTTCGGGTTTTTGGTTTTTGGTTCTTGTATTTCAAATTTGAAATTTGAGATTTCAGATTTCAAACCCGAAACCCTAAAACCTAAGCCCGAAACCCCAAACCCAAACTCCACACCTATACCTTCCCGCCGGGATTTCGGGCAGGCTGAGTTAACAGTAGTTTTGACCGCTTATCGGGCCGGGGCTCTAAGCTCTAAACCGCAGCGAAAGAATTACGAGCATTACAATCGCCATTGCCGGCACACCGTAATCGACGCTGCCTGATTGCGTCTCTTTCGCTTGCGGCTTGGCATCGCCACGCGGCTTCGAACGCTGCATCGCGTCACACGGCATCGAGACGTCCCCTCCATCACACACGCATAGCGGGCATCCACAGTTACAGTAGGCATTGCTCCCCACAACATGCCCCGCCAACGCAGTGGAATTAAATGCGGACGGTTTAGTCTCACTCCCGGAAAAGCTGGAAGAGGTGAACGCAGGCAGAGTGAGCAAGCACACTACTGCTATGAATAGACGCTTTGCCATTTTTTTCTATCCTCCGTAGGCGTTATCACCGAGCCGCTAGCGGCTCGGCCAGCGGGATTGTACCAGCGGGGCCAGGTGAATTTATTGGGGACTGTGCAGTGTCGGCTCAAATTCGCAAGAATTAATCGCCGGAAAGCTGCGGGAGCATTCGCAAATTGGGGCGGAAATTGATGTGAGGAATGAGGCAGTGGAGCAGACGAGGTGTGACGGGCGCACTCGCCCTCGCCGTGCTTGGGGGTGGACGAGAAGGGGGTTCAAGCGGGCGGCCGAACTCGGCACCGCGCTTGTACTGCTGATTCAGCGACGTTGGATCGCGTCGATACTACTATGAGACGGCCTCGCCGGCTATCCTCGCTTGCTTGCTCGCTGTTTGCCCTTGTCCCGGCTGAGTTTGTTCACGAACTGAAGGACCACACCGCGTTCGCGCGGAGACAGCTGCATCACCTGATGAGTTATTTCGGCGACGTCCGAGCTCATGACGGTCTTATTCTTGATGTCTATAAGCATCAGAGAGCAATCGGGCGACGACTCGTATTCCCGGTGGGAAACTTCCGACTCGCTGAATGCAACTCTGGCCATTTCCATCTCGTCAACTGCCAGGCCGCGGGCCAGCGCCTTCAGCTTATCGACTGATACGTTGGTACACGTACCGTTCATAATCGCGCCGACGTAGCTATCACCGATGCCGCCACCCGACCTGACGCTCACGTCATAACGCGACAGGTGCTGTTCCTGCATTTTTCGCCTGACATACTGGCTCAATGCACTCTCATTAGACTTTGGCATTGGCATTTTCTCCGCTGATGAATTGGCGATCTCCCGCCAGGATATGACAGGGGTTTGTATTCTAACTTATCGTCGAATTTTGTCAACAAGTCGGTAGTGAATCAGACGGAGGAGGGGATGGGCGGTTTCGGGTTTCCGGTTTCGGGTTTGTTTGATCGAGGCCTGTGAGACACACTAGACCCGATTAGACAATCCGGACCCGAAACCCTAAACCCGAAACCGCCCATCATCCCTCATCCCCTCATCTCCGTGTCTCCGCGTCTCCGCGTCGCCCCCTTCCCCCTCGCCCCTTCGCTTTCTCTTTGCTAGACTGTCCGCACTTTATTGCTCTCAATGAAGTGGACCCAAAAACACTCTTACAAGACTTACGGGAGGACCATCTTGATCCGGTTGACCATATCGTCCCTTTTCATCCTCATGGCGCTAGTCGTAACCGCGGCCGTTGTACCCGCTCAGGACGGAAACGGCGCACCCGCCTTCCCCCTGAAGCCGGGCCGCGACCCTAGACAACCGGTCGACGAGGAGTACTCGAAGAAAATAGCCGAATACACCACCGAGAAGTTTTTCTCCTCGCCGCTGGTCGACTATTTGCCCGCCTCGCCCACCGTGCCGACTCCAAAGGCGGTCCTCGGCGACATCGCTGGCGCACCCGGCAAGCTGCCCTATTCGCACGAGGTCTATCGCTACATGCGAATGCTCGAGAAGGCTACTCCGCGCGTGAAAGTCTTCTCGATCGGAACCACTGAGGAAGGCCGCGAAATGATAGCGGTCGCGGTGAGCTCAGAAGCAAACCTGTCGCATTTCGAAGAGAACCGCGCCCGCCTCGCAAAACTCGCCGACCCCCGCACGATAAAACTCAACGACGATGAAGCCGATCGGATCGTAGCCCAGTCAGTACCCACCTATTACATAACCGGAACAATTCACTCTAACGAAACGGGCGCCCCAACCGCACTCATGGAGCTGGCATACAGGCTAGCCGTAGACGAGAGCCCTTACATAAAGTCGATACGCGACGGCGTCATCACACTTATTACACCCATCGTCGAGGTAGACGGACGCGACCGGCAGGTGGACGTTTACAACTGGCACCTCGCACACCCCGGTCAAAACTGGCCGCCGCTCATTTATTGGGGCCACTACGTCGCACACGACAACAACCGCGACGCAATGGGACTCACCCTCAAACTCACACAAAACGTCTTGAACACATTCTTAGGTTTCAAGGCACAGGTTCTGCACGACCTCCATGAGTCGGTGCCCTATCTCTACGACAACACCGTAGGCGACGGCCCTTACAACGCCTGGCTGGATCCGATACTGACCGACGAGTGGCAGATGCTGGGATGGAACAACGTTTCAGAAATGACCAAGTTCGGAATGCCCGGCGTCTTCACTCACGGCACGTTCGACACCTGGTCGCCCGGTTATCTCATGTTCATTGCCGCTACGCATAACGGGATCAACCGATTGTACGAGACCTTTGGCAACGCCGGTGCGGACACGGTCGAGCGCACCTTGACCCCCCAGCAGTACGATCGCACCTGGTATCGCCAGAACCCACCGCTCCCAAAAGTGAAATGGTCGCAGAGAAACAACAACAACTACGAGCAAACCGCGCTGCTGGTGACGCTTCACTACTTCGCGGACAATTCGAAGCTCTTTCTCAGAAACTTCTACCTCAAAGCCAAGCGCTCCATCGAGAAACCGGCGAGCGCGGGTCCGGCGGCTTACGTGTTTCCTGCAGACGACCCACGGCCCGGCGCTCAAGCTGAGTTGTTGAGACTCCTTCAACTGCAGGGCTGCGAAGTCTCACGAGCTACCGGGGCCTTTCAAGTCACTCAGAAGAAGAAAGCATCCACCAGCGCCAAACAACCAAACCAACCGAAAGAAGAGACAGAGACAAAACAGTTTCCTGCCGGCAGCTACATCGTACGAATGGATCAACCTTACAGCCGGATCGCTGACATGCTCCTCGATTACCAGTACTGGAGTCCAAACGATCCGCAAAAGCAGGTGTATGACGATACCGGATGGACATTTGGTGAGTCTGGGAATGTACAGGTCGTGCGTGTAACCGATCTAAAGGTCCTGGAAGCGCCGATGGAGGCAGTCAAGGGTGCCGTTCGCGCGCCGGGCGGGGTGAATGGAAACGGTCCGGTTTTTCTTATCAATCACAACACCGATATTGCACTGATGACTCTTCGCTATCGGTTCAAGGATGCATCGTTCGAGTCGGCCGAGGAGCCTTTTGAAGTATCCGGCAAGAAGTTCAATCGCGGCTCTTTCATTGTGCGAGGCGTCGATCAGTCGGAGCTGAACCGCGCAGCCACAGAGCTGGGCATCCAGATTCAGTCGGCAGCGTCCGCGCCCTCGGTGAAGACGCATCCGGTGAGAGCTGCGCGAATAGCGTTGCTTCATACCTGGATTTTCACTCAGGACGAGGGCTGGTGGCGTCACGCGCTGGACGACTTGAAGATCCCGTTCGACTACATCAGCACCCAGGATGTCGCAAAGGATAGTGATCTGAATTCAAAGTACGACGTGGTGCTCTTCGCGCCGGTGGGTGGCGTCAACCCGATGTTGATCGTCGAAGGCATGCCTATGCACGGAAATCCGCTGCCTTGGAAGACTACCGAGCTCACGCCTAATCTTGGAAAGTTTGCATCGACCGACGACATGCGCCCGGGGCTAGGCTTTGCGGGTTTGGCCAACCTGCAGAGCTTTGTTAGAAAGGGCGGATTGCTGATCAGCGTGATGGATACGGCAAACTTTGCGGTTCAGTTTGGGATGGCGACTGGTGTATCGATCACACCGGCGCAAAGGCTCAAGGCAACCGGCAGTATCCTGAGAAGCAAGTTCGTTGATGCGACCAGTCCGATAGCGTATGGTTACGGCGATCAACTCTCGATCTACACCTACGACGGTCCGATCTTCAACGTCCACAACATCGCTGGGGCGCGAAGGCCCGCCGCCAACGATCGGGAGCGGCCTACGGGCCGGGGGACGGCGGACGATCCTGACGTGCCGCAAACGCGTGCGCCGGTAGACGTACCCGAGAATCCAAGAGTTGAGCAGTGGCAGGCGACGCCGCTCAATGACGAGCAACTTCGGAACGGAATTTTAGTTATTCCACCGGAGTTCCGGCCGAGAGTTGTATTGCGCTACGGTGATGCGAGCAATTTGCTTGTTTCTGGGCTGCTTGATGGCGGCGGTGAGATAGCGCAGCACCCTTCGGTGATTGACGTTCCGTCGGGACGCGGGCACTTGGTTTTGTTTTCGAACAATCCGATCTGGCGCGGTGAGACGCAGGGCAGTTATTTCCTGGTGTTCAATGCGATTTTGAACTACGACAACTTGAACGCCGGCCGAAAGCTCGACGGTCGGTAGGAAGGTTGAGGAGATGGGGCGGTTTAGGATTTCTGGTTTGTTTGATCGAGTCCTGTGTGATACACACGAGACCCGGTTAGACAATCCGGAACTTTACACTTGAAACCGCCCATCCCCGCATCTCCCCTTCGCTTCAATGGTCCTTCGCTATCACGTAACTATGGCGGGCCTGAAGCGACACTTTACCTTCGCGTTGTTCGACCTCGGGTGCGAGCTCAATCCTGATCCGGCGACGCTTTCCGTCACGCTCCAGCTTTGCGGGTGTATAAGCCAGCGAATAGCTCTGCGAGATGTTGTCCACAAGTTGATTCATCGTAGGGTCGATCTTCTCTGGAGGCGCTCCTACGAGCTCACCCCCGGTTTCGGCGACGAACATCTTGAGACTTCCTGAGCGCAAACCGAGATGTCGCAGCACGCTGGTGGGTTTCCCTCGAATTCCCTGCTCGATTCGGCCGCCAACCGTTTGGACAAGGATGCCTGACACCACCGCACCCGACTCGAGCAGCGACTGAAGCGCCTGCTCCTCGGACACCTTGGAAAAATCGATGCTGGCTTCGAGACTGGTGAGCACGATGATAGCTCGCCTGCCGCCAGGCCTTGCCGCTTTTCTCATGTACTCGGCAGCTTCATAGATCCCGGCGTTGAAGTAATGCTGTTCGCTCTGATGTTGCTTTTCGACGCCGATGATCTTGTCGGAAATAACCTGGCGATCGCGAGTGAATCCCTGAACCAGGTTCACTTTGTTGGAGAACGTGATTATCGCGACCTCATCTTCGGGTTTGAGGTGGCCGATCGCTTTGATCGTGGCCGCGCGAATCTGTTCGCTGAACGGATTGACGCAACCGGCACGATCCACCAGCAGTATGATCGACACCGGAACCGTCTCGCGGCTGAAGTGCGATATCGACTGCCTGACTCCGTCTTCGTAGACGGAGAAATCCTCTCGTTTCAGATCGGCGACTACGCGACCCGTCTTCTTTTGCACCGGAAGGACATCAACCAGGACGAGATCGGTCCTGAGCCTGACCGACTGTTCCGTTGCCGGTGTCTGAATTGTTTGCTGATTTATTGTCTGGGCCAGGATGACCAGACTGGATGCGACGATCGAGCTGAGTAACCTGAGCATCTCGAAAACCGCCCGAGAAATTCTACGCTGGATCGTCCGGGCAGCAATAATAGCACAGGCGGGGATTGATTAAAGGGCGAATGGGCCAAGCCGAGACGCGGGGAGGAGAGAAGGGTCGAAGGGCGAATGGGCGAAGGGGCGAAATAGATTAGCTGATGAATTGCGGCGTCTCCGCGTCCCCGCGTTCCTCTCCGCGTCGCCCCTTCGCGCATTCGCCCCTTCTCTCCTCCTACCTTCCCTCAATTCTTCTGCAATCCGAAGCCCGGTTGGCTGATCGATAAGCGGTCGAATACCGGCGCATACTTCTTCGCAACCGGCTCGATCTCGCTCGCCTTGCCTATCAGAACGAACACCAGGTTATCAGCTGGAAAGTACTGCTTGATTATGCGACGCGCGTCATCGAGCGTCATCGAATCTACCTTCGCGTAGTAGCTATTCACCTCTCCCGCGTCCAGTCCGAAGAACTCCAGTTGCGTCAGAAGTCCCGCAAGCTGATCGCTGGTCTCGATCGTCGGAGGGAATTGCCCCTTCAAATACGCCTTGGCCGACTTTAGCTCCTCATCGGTGATTCCCTTTTCGTGAAGTCGCTTCAGAATATCCAGCGTCCGATTGATAGCTTCCTCGGTCTTCTCATTTCGCGTGTATGTCGAGATGACAAACGGGCCCGGCGCCTTCCGCTGTTGAAAAAACGACGAGGCTCCGTAGGTTAGCCCCGTCTGAATTCGAAGCTCGCTGTTCAGCATCGATGTGAACCGGCCGCCAAACAATGTATTCACAACTCCAATGTAGACTCGGTCCGGACAATCCCGCGCAATTCCAACGTTGCCGATCTGATAATAGGTCTGGGTCGCGTCAGGCTTGTCGACCAACAACAACTTCTTCCCAGTGAACGGCACTGCTCTGGCAATCTGAGACTGCGCCGCACCGTGACCCTGCCAGCTACCAAACTTGTCGCTGAGAATTCTCTCCATCTCGCCGCTGCTGAAGTCTCCTACCGCCGCGATGATCATCTCATCGGGCTTATACCGAGCTTGATAAAACGCGGCTATATCGGCGCGGTTGATACCCGCGATCGATCTTTCATCTCCCCCAACCGGCCGTGCATATGGATGTGAGCCGTACAAATACGATGCAAAATACGATCCGATGACTGCGGGAGCCCGGTCTTTTGCCGACCTGATTTCATCCGCGCGCTGCTTCAGGATCTTGGTCACTTCTGCGTCTGGAAAGATCGCGTGCAGCAGCACGTCGGAAAGCAGGTCCAGACCCTTCGCGAGGTCTTTCTTGACGAACTCGGCTGATCCAACGGAGTAATCGAACTGCGCCACAGCATCCAGGTCTCCGCCGATGAAATCGAGCTCCGACGAAATCTGATCAGCGGTACGTTGAGAGGTTCCCTTTCGCAGCAACGCTGCTGTAAGCGACGCCACGCCCTCCTTCCCCGCGGGATCGTCTACCGATCCCGCACGGACTATGAAGTTGAAGCTGACGATGGGAACTTCGTGCTGCTCGCTGAGCAGCAGCGTTAGCCCGTTTCCAAGTTTTACTCGCTTGAAAGGAGGCAAACTCAGCGATCCACTCTGCGGCGCGGCTTGAAGGCTGACCGGCAAAAGCAGTCCTGCCAATAGGGAAATTGCAATTAGTCGTCTCATCATTCCTCTAAGACCTGTGATGCATCATGCAACGCATTTATTTGTCGGCCGAAGCGCCGGAAGTATCCGGCACAAGCGTCGCTACGGTGCGGTTGTTTTCACCAAAGTACTTTTGCGCGACCTTCTTTACATCATCGGCAGTCACCTTGGCGTAGTCGTCACCCGCCGTGAACAGTTTTTTGTAGTCGCCGAAAAAGACCTCGTACGTTCCAAGAGTGTTGGCGCGTCCGTTGATCGACTTCATCTGCCGGTAGAAGTCTGCGAGCTGAATATTCTTGGCCTTCTCCAGCTCGGTAGAAGTGACTCCTTGAGATTTGATGCGGTCGAGTTCCTCGTAGACCGCCGTCTCGATGGCACGCGTATCTATATTGGCCTTTGGCTGGACGATGATGTTGAACAACGTCGGATCAAACGCGAACTGGAACTGGCTGCCCACGTCCAACGCGCTTTGATCCTTGTCGACGAGGCGCTGATAAAGTCTCGAGCTCTGGCCCGAAAACAGGATCGTCTCCAGGACACGAAGCGCGTAATAGTCGGGACTGGACGTCTGGCCTATGTGGTAGCCGATCATCAGCAGCGGGAGCTGTGCGAACTTCTTCACGACGATGCGCCTCTCGCCCAGTTGCGCGGGTTCTTGAGTTGTGACCTTGGGCGGAGGGTCGTGTGAAGGAATTGGCTCGATGTACTTTTCCGCCAGCTTGAATACGTTTTCCGCTGCCACGTCTCCCACGACGAGCATGGTTGCGTTGCTCGGCGAATAGCCCATCTCGAAGTGGCGTTTCAAGTCCTCCATCTTCCAGTTTTGAATGTCTACCATCCAGCCCAAGACGGGCCATTGATACGGATGCGCGGTGAACGCCGCCGCCCAAAGCTGCTCGTCCAGAATGCCGAAGTTGTTGTTGTCGACCGAGCTGCGCCGCTCCGATGCGACCACGCCGCGCTCTGATTCGATGACCTTCGGGTCAAAGCTGAGATTCTGAATACGATCGGCTTCGAGGTCGAAGATCAACTCCAGCGCAGAGCTTGGAAACCAGTCCTGGTAAACGGTGACGTCGTAGCTGGTGTAGGCGTTGTTTCGTCCGCCCGCGGCTTCCATCACGCGATCGAAATCTCCGGGCCCGTACTTCTTGGCTCCGTTAAACATCATGTGCTCGAAGAAGTGCGAAAGCCCCGTAGTTCCCGGACGTTCGTTGCGCGATCCGATTCGATAGAAGATGTACATCGTCGCGTTCGGAATCGAGTGGTCCTCCTGGACCAGTATCTTCAATCCGTTCTTGAGAGAGTGGGTCTTGATGTCAAACGTCTGGGCGCGACAATCTATCGCACAGCCGGCGAAGAACCCAATCGCGGTTAGAAGCCAGATAACGAGTCGTTTCATTGATAGCTCCGTTTGTTGAAAAGCAGTAGGCTGTAGGCAGTATGCAGTATGCAGTTAGACACAGTCTAGCAGCAGGGACCATGCTAGGATGTACAGCCATGATAATTCGCTTGATGCTGATGCTGGCGGGCACCGGGCTCCTCGCCTTCGGATTACAATCGGTGACCCGCGCCGCCACCTTCGAAGAGCGGCAAACCCGGATGGCCGGCATTACCTACAAATACAAAATCGTAAAACCGGAGAATTGGAGCAGGAGAAAGAAGTGGCCCGTCGTCTTATTCCTTCACGGGGCCGGCGAACGTGGAAACGACAACCTGGCCCAGACAAGAGTCGGCCTTGGACCCGCCCTGGGGAATCAACCCAGTCGCTCCGCCGTTTTTGTCATGCCGCAATGCCCGCTAGATCGCTGGTGGAGCGAACCTGAGATGCAGAACCTGGCTCTCCAGGCACTGAATGAAGCGGTGACCGAATTCAAGGGAGACTCCTCGCGCTTGTATCTGACCGGACTTTCAATGGGCGGCTATGGCACCTGGGTGATCGTAAAGAACAACCCGAAGAAATTCGCCGCACTCGCAGTGATATGCGGCGGGGTCAAACGACCCGCGGGCGTGCCGGTACCGGCTTCGATGCGAAACCAACCCGAACCACCAGACCCGTACGGCTCGGTTGCCGAAAAAGTCGGATCGACTCCGGTGTGGGTGTTTCACGGGGGAGCGGATCCCGTAGTCCCAGTCACCGAATCGAAGAGGATGGTTGAGGCTATCAAAGCTGTCAAAGGCGACGTCAAGTACACGGAATACGATGGCGTTGGACACAATTCCTGGGATATGGCTTATGGCGAGGCCGACTTCTTTACCTGGCTGCTAAGTAAGCGTTTGAAGAAGCAGCATTGAGCGCAGTGATGAATCGATGTCAGTACGCACGTGCGGAGAAGCATGGGTTTTTATTCGAGCTATATCTTCCCTCATTTCCTCGACTGGACGCTGAACCACCCGGCGGTCCACCGCGAACGACGCGTCGCTCTCGCAAAAGCGGAGGGGCAAACTCTCGAGATAGGCTTTGGAACAGGGCTGAACCTGCCTTCTTATCCGGAAACGGTCACCAGGCTGGTAGCGCTCGATTCGGAGGCAATGCTTCCGAACCGTGTCGCTGAACGAATCCGACAAGCAAAAATACCGGTTGAGCAGATACAGTTTGACGCAACGCGCCCGCTGCCGTTCGAAGATTCAACGTTCGATACGGTAGTCACGACGTTCACGCTGTGCTCGGTTTCCGACGTGAGCTCGGCGCTTGCGGAACTCAAGCGGGTGCTCAAGGACGGCGGCCGGTACCTTTTCCTGGAGCACGGCCTGAGCAGCAATCCCGCCATCGCACGATGGCAAAACAGATTGAATCCGATTCAGCGGGTTGTTGCTTGCGGCTGCAACTTGAATCGCGGAATCGACGATTTGATAACGAGAGCGGGATTTCGAGCCGAGTGGCTGGACCGCTTTGTCCTCCCCGGAGTGCCTGAGATACTGGGCACGTCATACCGCGGCGGAGCGAGAAAGGGTTAGTTGGAGCAAGCATGCCACCCCCTCCGCCAGGAGGGGCCTGTTTATAGAAACTACAAGCGAAAGATACATGCCCTCCGCCAGGAGGGCTCTGTTCTTCTGGATTCTATTGTCGTGTGTTGCAGAATCTAAAGAGCCCTCCTGACGGAGGGCAAGAATTCTGACTCCAATCGCGTGCTATAAATAGAGCCCTCCTGGCGGAGGGCAACTGACTCCACTCGCGCGTTAATTCTCACTCAACCGTCCATGACGTTCTTGCGTCAGGCTTCCATAAGAGCGCTAGAGCTTTCTCATCTCTCAACTGATGCTTGGTAGCCACTAGCGATGACGATGATTCAAGGAGACTAGAACTTTCTTGCTTTCAGAATTTCCTCGGCTTCCTTATGGCCTGATTCGATCGCGTAGTCCAGTGCGGTCTTGCCCTGCTGATTCCTGGCAGCGACGTCTGCCCCGTGTGACAGAAAAAGCTTAATCATTTCCACCTGGCCAGTTGCTGCGGCTTCCTGAAGCGGCGTGAAGTCACTTTCTTGACGAGCGTTGACGTCGGCACCACGTTCGACAAGCATCGTTGCGAGCTCAAGTTGATGCGCCGCGGCGGCAGCATGCAACGGTGCGACCCGCATTTCATTCTTTGCGACGGCGTTGACGTCGGCACCGGCGGCGATTAGAACGGCTGCGACTGTCTTCTTCCCAAAGAAGACCGCCAGGCCAAGCGGATAGAAACCATCGGGCGCAAACGCATTCACCAGGTTGCTGTCCTTTGAGATCAGTTCTTTGACCCGCTCCAGATCGCCAACTGCCGAGGCTTCAAAAATGTCCAGCTCAACGCCACTCCCAAGCAGCAAGTCCAGCACTTCCTTCCTTCTATAGTAGACTGCCTTCAACACTGCTGAAGCCCCGTCGCTATCGGTGGCGCGAACGAGACTGCGGTCCTTCTTCAGCAATTCACCGACTCGATTCGCATCACCAGCTTTCACTGCGGAAATCAATTCTTCGGCGTCGCTCATTGATTGACCCTTTCGTTTTTGGAGTTTCTGACTTGTCTGTCACGAACTCAAATGTGAATCCCGATAGCAGCCCGCGTCGGACCTTCGCCCCTTTGCGTTTTCTCTCCGCCTCCCCTTTACATGGAGGAAAAAACCCGTATCCTTTTTTCTACTTTTCGCATCTAAAGCCGCCGAGAGTCTCATACACGCTAAGAATGAGATTGACCGCTCACGAAAAGGCAGCATGAACAGCGATCGCAAAAGGCCCACAACAAATCGAGTATTACTTCTGACCGCAGCCGTAGTCCTCACCGGCATCACAGCATTCATATGCTACCGTATCTATCAGCTCCGTCTTGCAATTCGAACTGAAAAGGAACGCCTCGAAGCGGCTGCCCGCATCGAAGTCGACCAGCAAGTCCTCAAAGCACCCGCACTCGAAGGCGTCTCAACCTTTTTGAATTCGTCCGCCGTCCGAGCCGTCGCGCTGTTTGACGGCGCAACCTACCTGGCGACCTCTGGCGGGCTGGTCAAACTCGATGCCGGCGGCTCAGCGTCAAAAATCTATACGACCTCCGATGGCTTGCCCGACAACGATCTGACCGCCCTCGCGTCGTTTGACAGACGTCTGTTTGTCGGTACGGCCAGCGCCGGGCTTTTCAGCTTCGACGGCACCGCATTCACCGGCTATCGATTCAACAAGCCGATGGCTTCGCGAGTCACCGCTCTCGTGCCGGACCGAGGTGAGCTCCTGATCGGGACCATCGACGGCGGCCTGTTTGAATATAGCGGCGAACACTTCACCCGTCGATATGCCTCGACGTCAGGCGCCGATTTCAATCGGGTGACCGCCCTTCTCAGCCGCCAGTCACGTCTCTACATCGGCACCCAGGATAAGGGACTGTACATCTGGCGAGAGGGTCACATTGAACACCTGTCTGCCCAGGAAGGACTCGCGTCGCCTCACGTAACCGGGCTTGTTGAGCTCCCCCCGAAGTTATCGCCAAGCGGCGCGATCGCGATAGCCACCGACTTCGGTGTTTTCGCACTGGACGACAACAATCAGATCCGCTCACTCAGCGCCCGTCCCAATATCACGTCGCTTGCTCTGAGTCAGGATCGGCTTTGGGCCGGGCTCTTCGAAGGCGGCATCGTGGACATCACCGCGGACTCGCTCCAGAAGACCTCAGATCATTCACGTGGCGCTGAAAAATCGCAAGCGGCCGGACTACCGCAAGGAGCAGCCGCTACAGTCGCGGAGGCCGGCGGCCGACTTTGGGCACTGACCTCGGCAGGCGCTTATTCGAGAGATCTCGATGCGCAAGGTCCTGCCTTCGGTCGCGTCTTTCCTCCTCAGGGTTCTGAGGAACTGCTGACGGGCGGGCAGATCACCGGCCTTGCGCTAGGGGCACGAGGAGATTTGTGGGTGGGTTACTTCGACCGTGGCGTCGACGTATTGGATAGTGAAACCGGCCAGCGACTCGCGCACGTCGAAGACGATAGAGTTCGCGAAGTCAATTTCATTGCGTCCGACGCGTCTCAAGAGCGGATGTTGATTGCGACGTCCAGAGGTCTGGTGATTACCGACGGGCACTCCAAAAACACCGTCTTGACGAGCAAACAGAACGGCCTTGTGAACGACGTCGTAGCGCACATTTCTCTCGTTGACGAGCCGAGCTCGTCAGCGGCGAGCCCGCAAATGAGCCCCGGCGGTTCGCCGGCGATTCTGGTCGCAACGGCGGGCGGTCTCACTGAACTAGCCGGCGGCCGCGCCCGCTCTCTGACTGCATTTCACGGGCTCGCCAGTAATCACTTGTACGCCACCGCCTCGACCGGCAGTCGTGTCTTTGTAGGCAGCCTCGCCGGACTTGTAGAGCTCGAAGGTCTACGAGTTGTTCGGACTTATAAGACCTCAAACTCGCGTTTGTCTCACGATTGGGTGACGGCGCTTGCCGCCGCTGGCGGGACGCTGTTCATCGGTACAAACGGTGGAGGCGTCGACGAGCTGTTGCCAACCGGCGAGCTGGCCAACTTCTCGGACGAGCTGGGCCGGTTTGAGGTCAATCAAAACGCAATGCTGTACGACGGCACGCGTCTGTATGTTGGCACTACAGACCGTGGACTCTTGGTCTATAATACGCGCGATCAGAGGTGGGCACGCATTACTGCCGGGCTCACGTCTCCGAGCGTGACTGCGCTTGCCGGCAGCGACCGATACATCTGGGTCGGAACCTCAAACGGATTGGTGCGAATCGAAAAAAGGGTGATCCCATGAACCAGTTTGCAAGGCCGGGGGCTAGTCAAGCTTCGGCGGAGTCTCGCCTCAATGACGCGCGGCCGAATTCTGAATCAATTACTCTCGGCCCGTTCGCGCTGTGCCTGAGATCCGTAAGGCGGGAATTCACCGGTTGGTTCCCGCGAGTCATCGCCGCAATCGGTTTGTTGCTACTGGTCACGGGCTCCGCGAACAGCCAGTCGGGGGTGTTGATCCCGAAGGGCAAGGACGCGCCTGACCCATCCGAACTCACGCTCGACGAGATGAGCGTCCACTGCGTGATTGACAATCAATACGCCCGAGTTCGAGTCACGCAGATATTCGGCAACCGAACCGACAATGTTCAGGAAGGGCGCTACGTTTTTCTGATACCTACCACCGCTTCAATTTCCGATTTCGCAATCTGGGACGGAGACGTTCGAATCCCGGGAGTCATTCTCGAGAAGCGGAGAGCGGAAGAGATTTACAAGGACCTGGCCCTGCAGTCCATCGATCCGGGACTTTTGAAGCAGGAGCGTGAGGACGATGCGAGCAGTGCGTTTACCGTTGAAGTCACTCCGATTCCCGCGTTCGGGACCAAGCGCCTGGAGTTGGAGTACACGCAAGCTTTGCCCGTGGACGATCTCGAAAGTTATTTTTCATTTCCGTTCAAGCCCTCGGAGTACGGCACCCAGAGCGTCGGCCACCTGGAAATCCGGATTCAGATTTCGAGCCGCGTTCCGCTGACCGATCTCAATCTGCGAAGCAAGAACTACACGCTGAACATGATCGAGAACAGGCCCGAGTACAAATCGGCGTCGTTCGAAGCAAATAACATCGAGCTGACCGAAGACCTGTCATTCAGCTACGGGTTAAACGTCTCGGCGTCGACGCTCGAGTTCCTGGCATTTCGCGCTCCGGAACGAATCACAGCCGACGAGCTGCGAGATCCTCGGCTGGCGCAGCGTGAGCCCGACGGTTACTTCGAAGCGGCCGGGGTGTTCAACGAGAATGGGAGAAAACCGGGCGCGGCTGCACCGCCGCCACCTCGATCGATACTGGTGATGTTGGATACCTCGCTTTCCATGCAGTGGGAAAAGCTCGACCGCGCTTATGAGGCGACCGAAGGCCTGCTTCGTTCGCTGACTTCCCAGGACAGCTTTAATCTGGTCTTGTTTAACGACGATGTAGCTACTTTCAGCAGCCAGCCAGTCGAGGCCCGGCCGGACCAAATCGATCGGGCGCTTGCGTTCATTAAGTCCAGCTATCTGTCCGGAGGAACTGACCTGGGTGCGGCTCTCGAACGTGCAGCCAGGCTCGCGCGAGATTTGCCGGCTAAGAAAGAGCGAGCCATCGTGATGATAACCGACGGCAACTCTACTCTGGCCACCACCAAAATGAAGGCGATAGTAGATCGTTTTCAGAAGGCCAACGATGCAGGGGCTCGAGCCCGGATGTACGTGTTCGGTATCGGCAGCGATTCAAACATCCAGGTGTTGTCGGAGCTGGCTCGCGCTTCGAGGGGATTCTTTGACTGGACGCGCGAGACCGACGACCTGTCCTTCAAGCTCAAGGCATTTATCGGGAAGGTAGGACGCGATCCGATCGACACGCTCAAGCTTGCGGGTCGCGACAGCTCAAACTTCTATCAGGTGTACCCCGACTACGACGCAATCGCCTATGACGGAGCGCGGATATCTTTTGTTGGCCGTTATCGAAAGCCGGGACCGGCAAACATCGAGATCACCGGGAACGCGTCGGGCAAGACAATACGCCTTGCGGAACAAGTACAACTGCCCGATCGCGACGAGACTCATCCGCATTTGCCTCGGCTTTGGGCTCGCGCCCGCGTGGACGCGTTGCTGCGCCAGATTGCACTCGAAGGCGAAACCAAAGAGGCAATCGACGAAATCATTGCTTTATCCAAGAAGTACAAGTTTGTCACCCCTTACACCTCATTTCTTGCGGCGCCTCGATCTCTGCTGAGGCCTCGAGTGATCAGGCCCGGAGATCCGGTTCTTCGAGTCAGAACCGATCCGTCGATTCGCTCGGTAACCGCGGTTTTCCCGTTCGGCCTGACTCGAGCTTTGACTTACATCCGCGATGAAGATGTGTGGGAGACGAGATTCGTGGCGCCGCACGATATGCGCGACGGCGTGTATGCCTGTCGACTCGTGCTTGTAGACGATCGAGGCAGGCCCTATCAGGAACAGAAGACTTTCGTGATAGACAGCCGGCCTCCGAGACTCAACGCCTCGATCAATCAGACGGTCGCAAGGGCCGGCGACGATTTGATCATCTCGGTAAAGGCCGACCAGGACACTCGGGTGATCGCGGCCCGCATATTCGGCGGGAGCGCAGTGCCCGTCGTCTGGGACGCCAAGGCGCGCGCCTGTATCGGACGGCTGCATATTCCCGCAGGCCTGCCGTCAGGAAGCTACATCATCCAGATCACCGCTGAAGACTTCGCTCACAATGCAAGCGAGACGGAGTTGCGTGTCGAGGTGGTCGGCGGAGGCTAGAGGACCATACAGTTTTGAGTTCTGAGTTCTGAGCAGGGTCTGAGAACGGTAGACGAAAGACAAAGTATGAACAGACGGTTTTCTTCCGCAGCGATTCTAAAGTGTGCGGCAGTGCTGTTGGCATTGGCTTCGGTGGTCGCAGCGAGTTACGTTGCCGCGCAGAAGGCGTCTTCCCAATCAAGAGGGTCAGGAGCGCGAGGGACTGCCCGTCGCCCCCGGACCTCCGCCCAGACACGCGGCCGCCGCGAAGCAACCGCCGCTGCTCCGTTCCGCGCTCAAGACCCCAACCGCGCTCCACAGAAACTTGTCGACGACGCTCTGTACACCTCCGAGGAGTTCTTTGGCGCAACCACACAGGTCTCGCGACCTTACGGCGGCGCGCTTACGAAGATCAGCTCGTTGATTGAGAAGTACCCCAAGGACGCAAGGCTTCGATATGAGGCTGCAACGCTCGCAGAGTTTCTGGGTGACAACGACCGCTCGGCGAAAGAGATGGTCGCATACGCTGATCTCAAGGGGCGTTCGACGAACGCGCTTCGAGCGCTTGCGGATCACTACCACTCCCGCGCGATGTTTGCCGACGAAGTAAGAACGTTGCAGGAGCTCGCACGAAAAAGCCGGGTCGATGAACGAGGCGCGATCTATCGCCGGGCGGCCAGGGTTGTTCGCGCGTATGCTCTAAAGCAATTCAACCCCGAGGACTTTTTTGCGGAGCTTGTTGCTGCCGATCCGACTGACATTCAACCGGTGAAAGATTATGTGCAGGAGCTGAGGCTGGCGCGCCATGAAAAACTGGCGATGGCGGTGCTCGATCGCTACCAAAAGAATTTCCCGGATGAACTGGCATATTTTCTCAGGACCAGGGCTCAGATCAACGAGGCCGCCGGGGATCGCAAGGCTGCCGAACGAGTCTACAATGAAACCTTTGATCCGGTCTGGCCCCAGAACATAGCATCGGATTATTACGAGCTGCTGCGGAGATTCGGACGGTATCGCAATGTCCGACGATCGCTGCAGGAACGCGTTCGCGGCGGGGCGAGTGATCTGGACACGGTTTCGCGGTTGTTCAGTATTTTCCGATACGAAGGAAACTATGCTCAGGCAGGGCGGGTGCTGCGGGAGCTTGAATCGAGGCGGGGACAAAGCGCTGCCGGCCAGGCGGTGAGGGGCGATCGTTGGACTGAAAAAGAACTCGAAACGGCTGCGGCGATGTTCGCGTCGATAGGCTATTACGACGAGACCTCGCGCTATCTCTACACGCTTTATCTGGTCGGCGGGTTGAAGCCGGGTAGCCAGGTTCGAGAAGAATCACTTTACAGGCTGTTTAAGGTAATGCTCGACGCCGCCGGCTCGCCAACCAGGGTGGCTGCCGGAGACCTATCGCTGTACAGCGATATCGCCGTAGTCGATCAGAATCCCGGCTTTATGAACGGCGTGCTGTCGCTGATCCTCGCGGGAAGCAGCATACCTTCGGAGTTTGCTACGGAGGAAAAGTCGGCGGCCGGTTACTTCAATCGTGCGTTCGCCTATCGAATCTTCAGTTCATATAAGCAGGAGTACGCGCAATCAAGCCATCTGGGCGAGATGTACCTTGGAGTCGTCAGGGTTTTTTCCTCACTTGGTGAATACAAGCTCGCGATAGAGTCCGGAAGGGAGTTTCAGCAGCGCTTTCCCGACTCTCCGAGCTACACGGAGGTTTCGCTTCAGATCGCGGACTCTTATGTAGCGCTGAAGGACCGGGTCAACGAACGCAAGGTGCTTGCGTCGCTTTTGGACAAGTTGGCCGCCAGCCGGCAGGAAGGAGTGCCGCTGGTTCCCGTCTCAAGCAAGCGATGGCGTTTTGGCTCGACGCCGCTTTTCAGAGCACTGGTAGACAAGATCAGATACAACATCGAAGCCTACAGCGATACCTACGACCCGACCGAGGGAAGCAGTCCCTCGACAAGCGATTCCGCAGATTCGGACAAAGAGGCCGACAACGATTCCGACCAGTCGGAGCGGGAGGCGCAGCCTGAACCCGAGGAGCGCTCTCACTCGGAGAGACCAAGCGCACCCAACTACAGCAGCGTACTCGAACGTTATGTTTCGTCTCTCGCGACTGAGGAAAAGAAGACGGAAACCCTTGCGCTGTTCTGGGGAGAGATCAAAAAGCACCCTAAGGAGGAGGGTCTCTACGAAAGATTCCTTCAGTGGCTCGGTCAGGCGCAGCTCATGAATGAGCAGTTGAAGGCTTACAACGCGGCTCTCCGGGAGTTCGACTCAAACACCTGGTATCACCGTCTGGCTCGCTGGTACGTGCGTCAGAAGCGCGGGCGCGAGTTGGCTGCTTATGCGAAGCAGCTTATCGACGTGTTCGACGAGGACGAGATCGGCGACTACCTGTATCGGTTTGGGGGCTACGGCTCGACTGCAAAGGGCGACGGAGTCGATTGGGACCAACGATTCGCGTTCGATCTCTACAGCTATGCGCATCGACGTTTCCCCGGGAATCTCCTGTTCGTTCGCGGGATGTTGACGTACTTGTCGAAGAACGACCGCGCAAGATGGGAGAAGCTGGCGAGCGAATACTACTTTGCGGATCGGTCGATCTCTGACGACTACCTCGAGTGGCTGTCGCGGAAGAACCTGCTCAGGCAACGATACGCCGAAGCCAAACAACGCGCAGGTAACTCGGCGGCGGCATCGAATCCCTCGCCGGTTTTTACTCGCGAGTTTGGGTACTCGGTGTTTTCGGCCGACGCAGCGATGTGGCTATCGCATCACGACGAAGCGCTCGACGCCTACCGCAGATTGGCAGTGATGTACCCGGGCAACGATCAGATCTCTGAACGGCTCGCTGAGCTGACACGCTCGTTTGGCCAGACTTCCGACAAGCTCTTTGAAGAATCGGCATCCTTGTATTCGAAGCTTGCCGATCTGTTTCCGCTCTCGCACGAATATCGGATCAAAGCGGGAGAGGTCTACGCGCAGCTTGGCGATTTCAAGCGCGCGGGTCACGAATGGGACCGCCTGCTTGAGCTGGAACCGGGCGAGCGCAACACCTACCTGGAGGTTGCGACCGTCTATTGGGACTATTACCAGTACAACGACGCGATTCGGGTTTTCAAACAACTCCGGTCCTCGACGGGAGACCAAACCATCTACGCGTACCGCATGGGTGCGGTTTACGAAGGTCTCGGCGACATTGATTCAGCGATAGTCGAATACGTAAAGGTTCTTTCCGAGCCCGGCGAAGGCAGGGACACTGCGGGCAAGAGGCTCGCGCAGCTTTCAACACGGCAGGGCCTGGCGGAAAAGATCGCGGCTACATACGAAAAAGCAAGAGCTGCGGCGCCGGCGGATTGGCAATTGGTGATCGGGTACGCGTTGTATCAAGCAGAACGCGAACATCAAGCCGACGCGCTTGCTATGTTGAGGACCGAGGTCTCTCGTTCCTCCGACGTTGCCTTCCTGGAGACGGTGCGAGATCTGTTTCGCGCGATCCTGCGGCCTGAAGACGAGCAGCAGGTCATTTCTCGACTCACCACGGTTGCCCGAGACGAGCGAGAGGCGATGAAGTACCGCCTTCAGTTGGCGGCAATGCTCGAGCGGCGCAACAAGGTCGACGAAGAGATTGGGGTGGTCGACAAACTCGTCTCGGACTTCCCGACCAATGTCGGGGTGATTGAAGAGAGCTCGCAGTTTTACTGGCGGGCGGGACTTCTGGACAAAGCGATTGACCTGTACAAGCGTTCGATCGCGCGCGCCGCGGGCACGAATCGGCGAGCCTTTACTCTTCATCTTGCAAAGATGCAGACAGAGGCAAACAAACTATCAGACGCCGAAGCGACGCTTCGAGCGATTTACAACGAAGATCATTCCGACGTTGAATCGTTCGCAGCACTGGCAAGAGTGCTGGGCAGCGAAAAGAAGCTCGATGAGCTTTCTATGCTGTATCAGGATGCATTCAGGGAGGCGCGGGAGTCGGGGCTTGGAGGAGAAGAGAGCCGCGCGCGAATCGTCGATCTGCGCGCCGGCATGATCAAGACGCTCGATTCGCTCGGGAAACACGACGCGGCGGTAGATCAGTACATCGAAATCATCAATAGCTATCCCGAAGATCTCAATCGCCTGCTTGGCGCCCTCGAATATGCGCAGCAGCACGGGCTCTTGTCGAGGATCCTAAGCTACTACGAAAAGCTCTCGAAAGAATCGTACAAGAACTACCGCTGGCAGCTCGTGCTTGGACGAATCTACGAGCAGCAAGGCAATTTGAACGGCGCCTCGACGCAATATCGAATAGCGGTCCTCAACGAACCTGAGAGGCCCGATCTCAGACTGAACCTGGCTTCGGTGCTGACGCGAGAACGACGCTACGACGAGGCTATTACGGTGCTGCGTGAGGGCTGGGCACTGTCGGGCCGCGACCCTCAGTGGCTGCTCGAGGTCGCGCAGATTCAGGTCCGCCAGGGACAGCGCGAGCAAGCCGTGGAAACGGTACGGCAGGCGCTCGCCGCCAAACAAAACGCCAGCTCGGATGCCAGGTTCGCTGTTGCGTCGAAACTCGCCGCCTGGGGTATGGATCGCGAAGTGGTAAAGGTTTGCGAAGCGATCTTCTCGGGCTTGCCCGCACGGCTCAAGGACGACTACGTCGGCAACGGACAGGTGGCGGAGTACGTGCGCGCGCTTTCACGCACCGAACCTCCGGCTCAGGTGTTTCAAAAGCTCGAACGCATGCGCGGCGTGTTCTCAGCGATAGGACAGAACTCGCAGGACACCGATGGATATAAGGCGAGAAGCATTGTCACGGCGCTGGACACTGCTATGCACGACGACTTTGCGATGGGCGTAATCGAGTACGCAAGCGGAAGCGAATCGTCCGACCTGGCGTCCGCGATCACTGCCTCAATCGCAAAGCTGAACTCTTCCTCCGACGCGCCGGCGATCAGAAGGTATCTGGGCATCGCTCGATACGCTGGATTGGTTGAAGTCGAAGAGCAAATCCAAACGAGGCTGAAGGATCAGGCTTACGATGCGCGGCCAAAGAACTCGTCCGCGGTTACTCAACAGGACAATCAGTACTACAACGAGCTCAGGGCGCTGGTGCAGTTTTACGAGCGTCACGCCAGGTTTTCGCGCGCGGCCGAAGTTCTCAGCGCCGAGCAAAAACGTGATCCTTACAAGAATCGCTTCGACTACGACACCAAAATCGCCGACGAGTACCGGATCGCCGGAGACTCGCAACGCGAAGTGGAAGCCCTGCGACGTGCATACAACGCCGCAAGCGGAGACCTGGTCATTGGCCAGAGCGATTGGGTCGAGCGGTATCTCACGTTGCTGTATTCAAGCGGCGCGCGAAGCGAGCTACAGCGGATCGCATCGCTGTACAACCCTTACCAGTTGCAGTTGATTACTTTTCTCATAGACAAGAAGGAGAAACTGCTTGCTCTGGACGCAATCGAACGGGCGCGGCAGTCCTCGGCGTGGACTGCGTCGCGAAGCGCTGAGCTCGGTCTGTTCCTGAAGGACAGCTCACCGGAGGTCGAGCCGTTGTTCCGCACCGCGCTCGGGCTCAAGCCGATCGGACAACTGCTGGGGCGCAAGTCTCCCGGCGGCAAAGAGCTCGTTGGAGACGACTGGTTCGTCGCGTCAAGAAACTACGGGTATTGGCTAGGAATGGTCGGCCGCGAGGGCGATAGCCGAAAATTCATCCCCGGCGAGATCGAAGGTCACCCCTCGTCTGCCCGCGCACAGATTGAACTGGCGTCGTACTACCTCGACCACAAGAACAACGCCAGGGCCGCGGAGCACAATCAACTTGCTGCGGAGATGGAGCCGTACTCTACTGATGTGCTGGTTCTGCGGGGACGCATCGCTCTTGCGAACCACGACCGTGACGGCGCGCTTGACGCCTGGAGATCCATAATCAAAGCGGCAACAGCGCCCGCAGAGGCTCACACCTATTTGAAGGTCATGGCAGACAATGGGTTTCTAAGCGAAGCCCTCGCTCCGTTAGGCGACTTCATCGCGCGATACATCGAACGCAGCTATCGAAATCAGAACGGCAGCGTCCAGCTCGACTCGATAAAACCGCTGGTGCGGGAGATTGCCGAGCGCGGCCGAGGTGATTCGAAGCACTCGGCCGAAGTTGCAACTTTTCTGAGTTCGGTGGTCACAACCAATTCGCAGGACAGTCAGATTGCGATGATGTTGATTGATGAAAAGCTGCTATCCGATACAGCTCTGGCGCCGATCTACCGCGCAGTACACCAGCGCTACGCGGATGCGGCAGCGGCAGTATTCGGCACACAGCAGTACGACGACGGTTATTACGACGGGAACCGATGGAGCTATCCCGCAAAAGATCTGGCCCAGTTCAGGCGAACGTTCCTCGACTATTTGATCAAGCAGCGTGCTTTTGATGAAGCGCGGCTGCTGATCGCAACTATCGAACGGGAGCGCGCCGACCTTCGCCTGATTCGCCGGAGCTCGGAGGATGACGACGCGACGTATGATGATGGATATGATTGGTTGCCGCTTGCCGGCGCGCTGATCGATTTGCGATCGGAAAAGGATGTTGCCCGCGGTGTGACTGCGCTTCGGCACTACTGCGGTCTCGACGACAAGGCAGCCGATGAAGACAGTTCAAACGATGACCGGTCGAAAACGCACTGCCTCAAGGCTTATGCTCTTTTGATGTCCGAACATCGGGAGTCGGACGCGGACGCGCTACTCTATGATTCGTATCACGCGGCGATCTGGTCGCGGTACGCTGACGACGCGACATACGCAGGCCTTGCAGAGCTCGAGGCGAAGCGCGGGCGGGCAGACGAGGCAGCACGACTCTTGAAGTTGATAACCGAGCGTTCTACCGACAATGGATCAGCGTTGCGGATCGCGGCTGATACTTCTACGCGCATCGGACGGCTGCAGGATGCGATCGGCTATCGCGAGCAGATCGCGATTGCGAACCCGACCAATTCCTCCAACAAGCTAGAGCTGGCGAGGCTGCTGGCAGCGAATGGCCGCGGAACCGAAGCGTTCGACAAGCTCGCCTCGCTAATTGAGGAGCGCAGTTCCGGAAACACCATAAGGGCTCAGGCGGCTGAAATCGTGGGCGAGATTGTACGTGCAGACCGCTCGCTCGCGACTCGAGCGACGGAAGTCTTTTCATCGCGAACCGGAGAGGCGGATCTTCTGGCGCTCGCTTCGATCCGCGAAGCGTTGGCTGACCGCAACGGAGCCCGCGAGGTGCTCAACAAGATCGCCAACGGGCCGCTGGTCGCGATTGCGCAACTGAAGCTCGGGGTGCTGGCAGTCTCGGACCACCGAGAAGGCGACGCGGTGACAAACTTTGAACGCAGCCTTCAGCTTGATGCCGACGGGCGGATCACTGATGCAATTGTGTTTCGAGCAGCCGGCGCTCGCGCTCAACTCATAACTCTATACGGGAAGATCGGCCGTGATGCGGCGGCGCTTGACCTTGCGGAGGGCGATGATTCGCAGCGGGAATCCTTTGTCAACGTAGCGGTTCGTCAAGCGCTCGAACAACGAAGCACTGCTCAGGCTGCGAATCGCGAAGTAGCGTTCGAGCCGTCGCTGGAGGCGTCAAAGCCGGCGCCCGGCATACGACCTCTCGCCGACATGAATCGCGAGGGAGCGGCCGCAGCGCGTGTTGTGTTGCTTGCGTCGCTAGTGGAATCGGCGGTGAGGCTGGACCGGTACGACCGGGCAATCGCACTGGAGCGGGCGCGAGTGGCGGAAGCTTCTCGAGCCGACCAAAAGTCTGCGATCGAAAAGCGGCTCGCGGAGATCATCTCTGCGGACCAGGTACGGAAACTGAGGCTCGCGTCGCTGGTTCGGTTTGACAAGCGAGGCGCTACGCCGTCGATATACGCTTCAAAAGTGATGGGACCATGAGAAGTGCTGAGTGCTGAGTGGTGAGTGCTGAGTGGGATGAGGAGATAAGGAGATGATGCAAGATGGGGGGACAAGAACCGATACGCTGCAACTGCTAATGAACGCGGTGTCTCCTCATCCCCTCATCTCCTCATTCCCTCATCCCACTCAGCACTCACCACTCAGCACTCACCACTCACCACTCACCACTCAGCACTCCCCGGGGGTCGAATATGAGTAAGAGAAAACTTGTAATCCTGGTTCTGTTGATCGTTGTGGCGTCGACGATCTCTTCTGATGCGCAGCAAACCGCTCCGCTCGCAGAGCAACTGAAGCTCGCGACCGCAATGCCTTCGGGTGCGATGCTGTACATTCAGACCAGAGATCTCGGCGGATTGATGCGGCACTGGCTCTCTTCTCCAGTTCGCAAGGGCTACTACGACAGCAAGAGCTTTAGCGCGTTTTCACATTCGCACCTCTTCCTGAAACTGCAGGACCGCAAGAAAGATTTCGAGACAGCCCTCGGCTTCGGCCTCGACGAACAAAGACTCGCCGAGCTGGCGGGCGGTCCCTCGGCGCTCGCGCTCTACGACATCGGCAAGATCGAGCTTGTCATGCTGACCGAGATGGGTCGCCCGCGAGCCGTCGCAAGCACGCTGTTCAAGCATGCACCTCAGTTTGAAGAGAGATCGGCAGGCGGCGCCTCTTACTACGTACGTCAGGTCACTGCCGACGGTGGCAGGCTCAACCAACAGTTTTGCTTCGCCTATTCGGACGGAAAGCTGGTGATCACCACCACGGAGGGTCTGATGATTCGCGTGCTGGCGAACCTCAAGTCTCCGGGCGATGACTCGCTCGGCAGCACCATCATCAAGACTGCTGAAAGCGCCGACGGCTTCGCCGCGCATGACATCACAATGTGGCTGGATCAACAAAAACTGAACGCCAATCGATTATTCAGGAGTTATTGGATTCACCACAACGTCGACGAGCTCGCAACTTATGAGAGCGGCCTGCTTGACTTAAGACTCTCAGCCCAAGGCATCAGCGAACAACGCTGGTTTAAGAAGAAATCAAGCGCTCAGAATCAATCCGAGGCTGCCGCCGTAGAACTTTCAACGTTGGTCCGCTTCGCTCCAGCCGACACTCAACTTGTAGAGGTTATCGGTTCACCGGCATTGCCGGACGAATTGCCCGCGGAGGTGGCGCGAGTTCTGTTCGGAGACTTGCCTGAATCAGCCGGTCCCACGGCAGGTGTGCCGGGCCGCACAGGGTCAGCGCCTGAAAACAGCGAGAGCGCTAAAAAGCTGCGGTATGGTTTTTTAGACAACCGCTTCGATCAGGATGTCGACGACCCTGACGCTACCGATAACAGGCAAAAGCCCGGCTCAACGAACGCGGCCGCGCGAGAAAGCGGCTTCGATAAGAATCTCAAAAAGATTCTGGGCACTGGAGCCTCGGGTGCGTACGCCACGTTCGCGCGATCGAGCGTGGACGCGCACAGTCCTTTTGTGAAATTCGAGCGCGGCCTTGTGATTTCGCTGAATTCAAATTCACAGGTCGATCGAGCGGCACTCGAGAAGGCTATAAGCACGGAGCTTGTGGAGCGGTTCGTGATCAGCGGCTCGCAGGCTGAGTTTCGATGGGAAGAAGAAGGCGGCGTCCGGTACGTAGCTCAATCGCTGCTGGAAAAGGGTGCTGCTTATGCGATTAAAGATAACTACCTGGTGCTGGCTTCCAGCCGCGAATTCGCCAGCGATATGCTAAAGGTCGCTGAAGGTACTCCAAAAGGACAGCGAGAGGCTCAGCAGGCGGCGGTTAGATACGCCTCGATAAGGATTGACGCAGCGAAGCCGGTGTTCGACGTATTGATGCAGAAGCTGGACCGCCCTGTAGCTGGAGGCCCAGTCGATACCAGTGACGATCAAGATTCAAATCGGCATATCGCGTTATTCAGCGAGAACCTTTCCAGCATGATCTCTGCGCTTGGGTTTAAGCGCGTGGCAGTGACGGATCAGGCCACCGCCGGCTGGCTGCGCGAGCAAGTGGCGTACGAGTGGTAAAGTCTCAGTTCTGAGTCTTGAGCTACGTTATTTGCGAGACTTTGCGGCTTTGCGTGAAACCGGGGCTCCCCTGTGACTATTAACGGGGACAACGCCACTCGATCAGTTGGAAAAAAAGGACAGCGCCACTAAACCTGGCACCACCAACACGCCAAACTTACGACTCTATTGCTGCCGGAAGAGACTGCTGCTAATGTTACTGCTCTTGTTTTCGCATTGACGGGGTCCCGATGGTCCGAATGACGATTGCGGTGGTTTTATTGCTCGTTACCTCGAGTTGCTTTTTGGATTCCGCAGCTCCCCCAGAAGACGTAGATAAAGCCGCAGCGCAGTTCTTCTCACGCATTAAAGACGCCAATTATAACGAGGTCTATAACGACGCCGCCAAAGGTTTCAAGAAGGACAAGACGCGCGACGAGCTCATCAATAATCTTACCGATTTGACGTCCGGAGGACGCTACGTTGGTTCTTCGCGGCTCAGCACCTACTTTACCGATCAAGACGGCAAACACATCGGCGTGACCACCTACCTGACCCAGTTCGAACGGAGCAAAGGCGAAGTCAAGCTTTTCTTCATCGACGAAGACGGGGAATGGAAGTTCAGCGGGTTCGAATTCAAGCCTCGAGTTTGATCGAGCAGTCGTTCCCGCCTCTTGTTCAAACCCGTGCCAGTGAATCGCAGTTTTTCGGAGGTCGTATGCACAGTAGACGAGTCACTGTTCTCATACTTACGTTGCTGATATTTGGCCTGGCGTCAGTCTCGGGCTACCGAATCCACGCCGACCACCTGCTCAACACCCAGCATCGGCTCAGCTCGCA
>DATFXM010000151.1:0-21134 GCA_035315885.1 Blastocatellia bacterium | reverse complement strand
GTTGGACGGATTTGATCAACTTGACCCCAGACGGCAACCCTGGGCTGCTCGACGCAACCCCTTCGGGGTTGGAAATCTTGTCTCCATTTTCCCAGGGTAGCCACAGGCGGCAACCCTGGGCTGCTCGACGCAACCCCTTCGGGGTTGGACGGATTTGATCAACTTGACCCCAGACGGCAACCCTGGCTGCTCGACGCAACCCTTCAGGGTTGGAAATCAATCTTGTCTCCATTTTCCCAGGGTAGCCGCGGACGGCAACCCTGGGCTGCTCGACGCAACCCCTTCAGGGTTGGAAATCTTGTCTCCATTTTCCCAGGGTAGCCCCAGACGGCAACCCTGGGCTGCTCGACGCAACCCCTTCAGGGTTGGAAATCTTGTCTCCATTTTCCCAGGGTAGCCGCGGACGGCAACCCTGGGCTGCTCGACGCAACCCTTTCGGGGTTGGAAATCTTGTCTCCATTTTCCCAGGGTAACCGCGGACGGCAACCCTGGGCTGCTCGACGCAAGCCCTTCGGGGTTGTTCACTCAGTACTCAGCACTCAGCACTTCCTTCCTGGTGACCATGAAGAACAACAGCAGCGTCGTGGGCCACAACTGAAGCAGAAGTCGATTCAGGCTGCCGCTCAGATGAAGATGCAGGTCAACTGGCGTTGTCAGAAACACCGCAAAGTAACCCATCAACATCAAGCACAACGCCAGCAGCGTCCCCCCAACAGCAGGCCTCCTAATTTGCGACCATTCCACCCCTACAAAACACGCATAGACCGGAAGAACCAGAAGCGGTATCGACTTCACTCGAACCGCCTGCTCAACAAATGCCTCCCCGATCGTGATGTATCGCGAAAAAGTCTTAAGCTTTACGATGGTGTCGCGACCCTGCGCGGCTACAAGCTCATTTGGCGTCGCTAGTTTCGTTTTGAAGTAGATCAGCACTAGAAGCACAGGCAACGCACCGGCCACAAACATCAGCGGGCCTGACATTGAAGGAAGACGACGCTGCTGGATTGCATCTACAAGCCAATAGCAGAAGCACAGGACGATCAAGAAAACCAGACCTTCATTCTTCGTCCACGCAGCAAGCGACGCCAGCACCCCGGCCATTGCCAACAATCCTCGGTTGCCGGAGTTCTCGTCCGCGAGGTTGAGCGCAGCCACTGCTGCAAGCATGAAGAAGCCTACCGGGACGTCCGCGAACTGGATCGCGCCGTGCCGAATAAAAAGCGGCGTGCTCAATAGAAACAGTCCGCCCATCAAACCCTGGCCACGGCCGCGAAGCGCCGCCAATGTCGTGACCAGCAACCCCACCGTAGCAAAGGTAAAGACGAACGCGAGCAACGCCGGAGCGGCCAGCGTTTCTCCGCCGACGTAGCTCCACATTCGGTCGATGCTCGTCTGCATGAACGCCGGATAGTCTCCGTGAATTGTCTCTACCGCGCTGAACGTCTCCTTCCAGCGTGTTCCAGCCCTGAAGATGAACCGCGCACGCATGTTCCAAAAGCCCCATGCGTCCCACCAGCCGTGCGGACTCTGCAGCGTCAGCAACACCCAGACAAACACCTGAAGTACCAGCGATCCGCAGAATAGCGACATCAACAAAGGATGATCGCGGAACAGTGCCCTGATCGAAAACCTTTGCGAAGCTTCCCTCTGCGAATGCGTCTTGATTCGGGCTCGCACCGCGAATAGAGCTATCACCGCGAGCGCTTCGACGATTATGAATTTCTTGTTTACCGATCCGGTCGCAAGCGTGCATAGAAAGAAAATGACCGAGGCGACCCCCAGCCCGATCCCGACCGAAAACCAGAGCTTCAGCCACGAAGAATTGGAGCCCGCGCCACGAACCGCCAACAGAAACGACGCTACGGGGTAACCGAGCAGAGCGGTTACCACCAAAGAGCCGGCTAGTGCGAGCGACATCATTGATCGCGATGTTCGTAGATACCCAGGCCGTTGCTTAAGTCGCGCGTCAGGACCAATCCATCTCTATCGATTCGGGAGGGCGCTTTTGCGTCGTCGGGAAAGTTTCCGATGACAACTCTCTCCTTGTGCGACTCTTTGACGATCACCGGCGCCAGCACGTACTGAGCCATGAAGAGATCGTGATCGTATCTAAGCCAGTTATCCCGGATTTCATCCGAAGTCACATAACCGACGACTGTTTGATTCGAGACTTCCCTTTTTAGGCTTTCGAACCTGGCTTCAAATGCGCTGACCTCATCGTTGCGCTGATACCCGGATCGCAACAGCGACTGGAGGAATCCGGCTTGCGGCAGAAGCGTCCTGGCGTTGGATTGCAGGACAAACGCGGCAAGCAACACCGCGCCGATTTTGTTCTTGTTGCTCATCACGAGAGTGCTGAGTGCTGAGTGCTGAGTTTACTGGATTTCATTGTCGTTTAGGTCCTCGCAACACCCAATCTGGGCCCACCCCCCTGCGTTCAACCCTTAAGGGGTTGCACTCAGCACTCAGGACTCAGCACTCAGCAGTTCACCCAGCCCTCAGCACTTTCTTCACGACAGCAGTAGTCGCTCTATTTGAGCTCTGAACCGAGGATAATCAAACGGCTTCAGAGACTCAGGCACACGTTTTTCCCTGCGCAAGATCTCTTCCAGCCCGGTCAACAGCTCTTCCGGACTGTCCGGGTCAACCATCACCCCCAGCTTCCCGTCCACCAGAGCGTCGCGGCTTCCGTCAACGCTCCCTCCCAACACAGGAACACCGCACGCCGCAGCTTCAAGAAACACAAAACCGAATCCCTCGCTGGTGCTCGGCATCGCAAAACCGTCCGCAAGATTGTAGTGATCAAGCTTCTCGGATTCCGGAATCTTTCCGGCAAACATCACTTGCTCCTGCAACCCGAGCGATTGTACAAGCGCCTCCAGCCTCGCCCGGTCACTCCCATCCCCTACGATCATATAGACCAGATTCGGATGGCGCACGCTGAGCTTAGGCATCAACGCAATGATTCTGTCCTGCCCTTTGTATCTCTCTTGTCCGGGCAATCTCCCGAGCGTCATCAATACCAGCTTGCCCTCCAACCCGTAGCGCTCGACGAGATAGGACGGCTTGGCCGTCTGCGTGTACTGGTCCAGATGCACTGGATTGGGCACCAGCTTTATACGACGCGGCTCAATCCCCGACCATCGTACCAGTTGCTCTCTGGTGAACCGGCTGATCGAAATCACCAGATCGACGTCGCGTGTTCCCCACGAGCGAATGCCCGGCAGTCGTCGCCAGGCCTCGAAACCGTAAACCTCTACTACGAGCTTGCAGCCAGTCAAACGTTTGAGTATCGCTCCAACCGGAAGCAAATTGATGTGGCCGCACAGCACGATATCTGGTCGTAGCTTCAACGCGCCAACCGCCGCCCGGAACACGTACCTGATCTCGCTTCCCGGCAGTAAATGTTGCTTGAGGTTTGCTGGCGGACTGAACGGCGAATCGTCCGGCGCACGATGCCTGCAGTACGATACGATTTGTGTATCGCGATCAGGGACGCTTAGTGCATCGAACAGATCACGGTTGTACTGGGCTATGCCGCCAAAACCTCGATAAGGATCGGGCATCAACGCGAGAATTTTCACTGTTGCGTCCCCAGCGACACCGAGGCGTAGGCCCACCGTCGGGCCCAATGAGTACCGGGCCGCGTCAGCACCGGCAGCCGGCGCCAGACGTCCAGCTTTGTGTTGCGTTCGAGCCAGTGATTCAGCGGAACGTTGAAACCAGTCTTTGCTCGGTCCGACACTGCAGGCGGCAGGAGCGGACGCGCGATCCCGGCAACCATGCGCTTGCTTGCGTATGAAGGGTTCGCAGCAAGAATCGGAGCGAGGTCCCTGAGAAGAAATGGATCCACCAACGGGACTCGCACTTCGACTGAATGCGCCATGCTGGCCCAGTCCGTGTCGCGCAGCAGTTGATTGCGCATGTACAGGGACGATTCCAGAGTTGCTACACGCGCGTATGCGGAACCGGGATCAGGCTCCAGCACTGACTGCATCATCGCAACCGGTGCGAGACGCCGAAGCCCTTCGCTAGCCATCTCGAGCCCTACAACATCCTTCAACTCCCACGGCATGAACAACCCGCGTCTCAGGAAGTAGGCGCCTGCATAACTTCCGCCGAACTCCAGCATGCCCGCAAGCTTTGGAGAGATCTCTCGCGGCAGCAACTTCGAGAGCAGCGCACGCGTTGTCCTTCCGAGCCCCGGCACTCGAGAGGGCAGCCAGGTGCCTCGGACCCATCGCGGCACGTCCCGAAACGCGGGATAGCCGCGAAAGAGTTCATCGCCTCCGAGTCCGGATAGCGCTACCTTGACTCCGTTTTCGCTCGCTGCCTTGCTGATGAAGTAGGTGTTGATTCCGTCGATCGAAGGCTGATCCATCAACTCGAGGATCTTCGGAAGCTCGCGTTGAAACTCCGATTCATCAAGCGAACGGGTCCGGTGAACGGTTTGATAAATCCGCGCGACCTCGCTTGCGAGCGGAGCCTCGTCTTCGTGAGTGCTTCGGTATTCTGCAAACGCCAGAGTGACTGTCTCGAGAGATTTGTTTCCTGCTTCGCGAGCGAGCGCTACGATCGTGCCCGAGTCGACTCCTGCCGACAAGAATGCGCTGACAGGTACGTCGGCTACGAGATGATGACGAACGGAGTCGAGCAGCGCAGAGCGAATGAGCTCACCCGCCTCCTTCCGGTCCAGCTTCTGCGCTCCGCGAGTCGCCTCGCGAAAGAAGCTCGATATAGAAAAGTATTTTCTGGGCTCCGAGGCGCCCAGATCGTCGACCCACACGATGCTGCCGGCGGGAACCGCTCTGATTTGTTGATACGTTGTGAAGGGTTCCGGAACGCTGCCAAGCAGGTAGAAGCCCGCTATACCTGCGGGATCGGGTAGTCGGGAGATCTGGTTTCCAGCCAGCAGTGCCTTGACCTGCGAGGCTACTCGTACGGTCCATCCATCATCGGCGTAATAAAGCGGCTTGACTCCGTAAGGATCGCGGCCCAGCAGCATCGCACGGCGCTTTGAATCCCAGAGAGCAAAAGCGAACATCCCCCGAAGCTCGTGAACCATTGCGTCTCCGAGGTCTTCGTAGAGATGTATCAGGACTTCGGAATCCGACTTCGACCGAAAGACGTGTCCGTTCCGCCTCAGGCGCTCGGTCAGCGAACGGTAGTTGTAGATCTCTCCGTTGAATACGAGTTGAACAGTCCCGTCTTCGTTAGCCATGGGCTGGCTGGCAGCTTCTGACAGGTCGATGATCGAAAGTCGCCGGTGGCCGAGCGCTACGTGCCCGTCGTCGGAGAACCACTCGCCGACCCCATCAGGTCCTCGCGCGGCCATGTGATCACGCACCAGACGCAGCTCTTCTCTACTGATCTCAGGCGCTACTGGATGATATGAAAAGAAACCTGCGATGCCGCACATAACTAAAGTAGGCAGTAGGCAGTAAGCAGTAGGCGGTAGGCAGTTGGTTTCGGGTTTTGGGGTTCAGGGTTTCGGGTTCGTTTGATTCGGTAATCTTTTCGTCGAGCATTGTGCGCCATCGAGTCTCAATCTGACGAACCCGAAACCAACTGCCTACTGCATACTGCCTACTGTTTTATTCCGTTGTTGCGTCGGCGCCGTCTTGACCGTAGTTCGAGTAATAACGATTGTAGTAGTAATAATCGTATCCCTCGCGGCGCATATCTACGTTGTTCAATACAACGCCGTATATCTTGGCTCCCACGCTCTGCAACTCGTGCCGCGCGCGCTGCGTGATAGCCCGAGTGCTCTTGCCGCCCTGCACTACCAGAATCACGCCGTCGACCATACTCGACAGGATCACCGGATCGGTTACGTTGACCAGCGGAGGCGAATCTATCAAAACGTGATCAAACCGTTCGCTCATCATTCTGATCAGACTCTGCATGCGCGGTGAGCTGATCAGTTCGGCCGGGTTCGGAGGAATCGGCCCACACGGCAACAGCGAGAGATTAGGAATGTCCAGCTTTTTGATCAACGTATCGATTTCGACGTCACGCGACAGGAACGTCGACAACCCGAGCGGATGATTGATTCCGAACAGCTTGTGTGTCGACGGCCTTCGCAAATCGCAGTCGATAATCAGCACGGCCGCTCCGAGCTGCGCCAGCGAGATAGCGGTGTTCACGACGGTAGTCGTCTTGCCTTCACCAGCCTTGCCGCTCGTTACGAGTATCGTCCGAGGCGCTGAGCCTGGAGCCGACAGCAGCATTGACGTCCTGACCACCCGGTACGCTTCCGCGACTGACGATCCGCTGTCGAGAGCGGCAAGCCGCGAAGTCGAGGTCTGAACCGCCGGCGCCCGTAGCGAAGAACCATCGCGCGACGAACCATTGCTCGACGAACCGTTACTGCCGGCCAGAAGTTTTGGCTTCTTCGAAGCCTTCAACCGTGCTGCAGTGCTGGCGCCTATCGTGGGTATCACGCCCAGTGCCGGCAGGCGAGCATAACGACCTATGTCTTCCACGGTTTTGATCGTGTTGTCGAGGTATTCGAGAAAGTAGGCGAGGCCCACGCCCGCTACGAGGCTGAGCATCATGCCGACGGTTACCATCCTGAACCGCGCCGGTCCGACCGGAGTGTTGTTGGGACGAGCCGGCTGCACGAGCTTCATCGAATTGTGCTGCTGGGCTACTTCGAGCTGCGCCTGATTGTTCTTCTGCAGAAAGTCCTGATACATCGACTTGGCGGTGTCGACTTCCGTCTTCAGTATGTTGTACTGAATGACGTCCTGATTCTGCTGAACCGCCTCGCCTTTGGATTGAGCAAGAGCCGTTTTGAGTGAGCGCTCTTCGTTAGCTGCAAGCTCATATTCGCTGCGCAGCCTGTCCTCGAGAGACTTTCGGCTGCTGTCCAGTTGCGATCGAGTAGTCTCAATCTTTTGCTTGATGTCCTGCATGTGCGGGTGGTCGGGACCCAGTTTGAGAGAAAGCTGTTTTGCCTCGGCTTCGAGCTCTTCGAGTTTGCTCTGAAGCTGCGACAGCTTGGCGTCGGTGTAGGCAGCGGGAAGCTGCGCAACTCGTCCGGCCTTTACTTCTTCGTAGACTGATTGCTTCAGAATGCGTTCGGTCTCGGCGCGAGTCGCCATGTCATGCAGGCGGCTGAGCTTATCGGTCGTGAGAGTCTCTTTGCCTTCAAGCGAGAAGATATTGTGCTCTTTTGTGTAGTTTGCCAGATCCTGTTCGGCGCGCTGCACCTTCGACTGAAGTTCGCGAGTGGTTCTTCCGAGCCAGTCCGATGCGGCGGTGAATTTTTCAGTCTTGTTCTCAAACGTAGTTTCTATGAAGCGCCGCGCGATGGCGTTGACGACTACCGCAGCGATTTGCGGATCGGTGTGGGTGAAGGTCACTTTGAGAGTACGGGTGTCTTTGACTTGTTCAGCCTGCAATCCTCCGGCTACCGCCCCGACAAAAGGCGCGAGCCTTTCGCTCTCTTCCTTGGATCTCGGCGCGCTGTCGCCAAGCGAGCCTTCTATGTCGACTATTGCAGGACCGCCGTCCGAGTCTTTGGGCAGTCCAGCCCGATGAGCGATTGCTTCCAGTGCCTCGAACATCGAGGTACGATTCGGCTCCTTGAATTTTGGGTTTTCTTCCAGGTGTAGTTTTGCTACGACGTCTTCGATGAGCGGAAGGCTGGTCAGTCGAAACAGGTGAGTGTTTATGCTCAACTGTGGATAAAAGACGTCGTCGTCCGACTGGATCACCATGTTGGAGGGTCCGGACCTGACTGAAGGAGTGTCCTTGCCCAACTCGATGAATGCCGATGCTCGGTAGGTCGACTTGGTTCGATATGCGTCGACTGTGACGAAAGTCGTGACGATGACTACGACTGCAAGGATCAGCCATTTTCGCTTCTTGACGGTGTGCCATAATTCCCTGAGCTGCGCGCCCCCTCGGCCTTCGTCTTCTCCGTAGCCGTAGCTGTAGCCATATGGCTCCGTGTAGGACACTGCCTGTGGGTAGCCCGCCCTGACTATCGATGCTTCGTCAGCGAGCGGCACTCGCTCGAGATCATTTCGTTCATCTGACATCGCTGCTTACCTGCTTTCCTTGGCGGACGACTCGCTTCACTCGGCCAAGAGATTTCGATTCCTGTCCGCTACACAACCCAGCGCTGCGACCAGCAGTAGGAACATCAACGCGTTCGAAGGTATTTGAAGATTGAAGTCGAACAAACTGTGCACCAGCAGTGCGAAGATCCCCGTTCCAAACCCCAGCGCGAGCACGCGGTCTCGTTCGTCATGCGATTTGATCGCTTTGACAAAGGCTCGACCCGCGACGATCACGAACCAGAGTGCGAGCGCTCCCGCGACAACTCCCCCGTCCGCGAGGGCCTGAAGATAATCGTTGTGCGCATATTCGACTGTCTGAGAGCCGTCACTTCGGCTGTACAACGGGAATGATGTTTCAAAGGCACCAAGACCGACGCCGGTGATCGGGTTCGCCAACACCATTTTGGCGGTGTCAGACCAGATCACGTGACGGCTCGTCGCAAGAGCCCCATCCTTGCCTGCAATTCTTTCGGCAATTCCTGAGTCGGCACCCACCCAATAGACGCCTGCCAGCACGCAAGCGAGAACAAGCGACACGAACAGACCCACCTGTCCTACCGACGCTATTCGAGAAGAGCGGCGGCCTCGAGCTCGCGCGAGCCAGATGCTGCTGACCGCCATGAAAACCAGACTCGCTGCGAGGCTGACCATTCCACCGCGCGAAAGAGAAGCGGCTATCGATATGCTCATCATAATCGCGGCGAAGCCGCACAGCAGCCGCTGCTCGCTTTTCAGAGAACGGCTCAACGCCATCGCCAGCGACACCGGAACCAACATTTCCATGTAGCCGGCGAAGTGATTGCGATTGACGAAGGGCCCGCCGAAGCCGCTTGCGCTTTTGACAGGCCTTATCCAGAACAGCTTGCCGTCCCAGGTCAGGTGTTGAACGATGGCAAAAACCGCAAGTATAAACCCGTATGCGATCAGAAAGACCGCGAGGGCTCTGAGACGTTCGCCGGTGGGAAACAGATTCGATGCGACTACGAACATCGCGATGAGAAAAAAGATCACCACTACCGCGGCGCGAGTTGCTTCGACGTCTCGTGAAAGGCTCATGCGATGTCCGCCGCTTCCTACGGCAACGCTCTGAATCAATCCCAGCACCAGAAAGCCGGCGAGCGGCAACACGGTCCTGGGCAGCCTCACTTCGATAGTTCCTTGCCGCCAGGCGGAAACGCCCCATCGGAGCAGCAAGGCAAGAGTGCCGAGCTCGAAAATGGCTACGGACCACGCCTCTACAGTACCGAGCGCGAGAGCGGTGAAGACTACGAGCGCAAAGAAACCGGCGAGGAGAGAGGTTTTGAGTTCTGAGTTCTGAGTTCTGAGTTCTGAGTGAGGGTTAAGAGCTGTGTGCTGATAAGTGAGACGAGTGCTGGCCGAAGTGCTGAGTGCTGAGTGCTGAGTGCTGAGTTTATCGGATTTCATTGTCGTTTAGGTCCTCGCAACACTCAACCTGCGTCCAACCCTCTGCGTTCAACCCTGAACGGGTTGCACTCAGGACTCAGGACTCAGCACTTCACCCAGCACTTCCCCTTCGCAGACGAATATCCACAATGAGTCAGCCCGTCAGGGAAGCCACTTCGTGGCAAACAAGATTTTGATTGTTAAGGGGTAAAGCAGCTTGCCGGCACGCCTGCTACGGAGCGCCACCTAAGCCATTCGGGGGGGCATCAAAACCTGCCATTCCTTTTAAAAGGGGGGACGACAGTAGCGATCCGAGCGGTTGCTGCTTCTGACGTCGAGCGAGCTTCGAGCGACTGATGCGACTGATGCGGGTGAACTCTCCCTCCTAACTACCACGACGGCCTGCTCGTGAAGGCCAATCGTAACGCTGGATCACAGGAACAATACTAGAATGGGTGTTCTTAGTCAATAATTTGACAAATAGTTTCTACTGCCCCGAGCCCGGAACTCCCAAGACCTAGGCCTCAATCTCGGCTCTCCTATTCCGAGCTCAGAACTCGGCACTCAGAACCTCGATTCCCAAATTCGTCCCTCACCAGCCGTGGCATCTTTGCCGCGAATCGCACCGCCCGTAACCCTGCATTAGCAAGTTGAAATGGTAGCCTCGGCCAGTTGTTCAGCGGCCCGTTGACGCTGATAGTCGCCTCGAGCGGCCCCACCCAACGATTCCGCAAGTCCTCGATCAGACCAGCCCGGTTCCTTACATAGCTGATGATCGGAGCTTTGTGCCTGGTAGCGCCCTGATCGCGCATCGAAGGCGAATTCCATTTCTCCAGGACATCCCTGACAAGCCATTGCGGCAGACGCTTGCGCCTTATCTCAGCCGGCGCATCCCGCAGATCTGCGCCAACCAGGTGTCCCGCCATCGCTACGGTTGAAATCACCCAATCAGCTCGCGCTCCAGACAGGCAAAGGTCCCAGTTGAAACCGGAATCGGCAGACTCGACCAGTACTCCCACATCGCACAGCCAAATGGGCCTGAAGGCACCGTGCCTTAGCAAGTGAATACAAATCATTCGCAGCGAATCTTCCGGTGAAGGAATGCGCACACTCGTTCCACAAAGCTCTACAACGCGAGTGCGCTCAAGTATTTCGTCAAATGGCTGCTCGTCGAGGCCCGCGAACTCGCAATGCAAATCGATCTGAAGCTGCTGACCTGCCGGCGTTCCTGTGAGCTCAGAAGATTTGTCGAACTGATCCCTTCGAACGCAGAGATCCAGATCTCCATACGGTCGCAGCCCTACCTCGGGATACAACCGCGCCACGGACCATCCTTTAACAAGGACTGGTTCCACGCCTATCTGTCGGAACAGATCAAATGCTCGCGCCAGACGTTCGGCACTCCGCTCCGCCTGAATAGCAAAGTGATAGTAGGCCTGGCGTAGCTCTTGTGCCTGGTTTGTGTCGCGATCGATGACGGACCGCAACCGCCACCACGCCAATGGCGCGCATCCGCCTTGCAGAAGGCTTCTTTGAACTTTGGTAAGGACGTCTGAAGCATCCAGCTTCAGCTCAGGAGGAACGGAGTGCCAGGCACTGTGCAACAATGCCGCTAACATCATTCCAACATCAGTCGTGGCAATCCGTCGTTGCATCAAGGTAGGTATTCTATTTTTGCCGCCGCTCAATGAACCTCTGCCGAGCGACTCCGATGAATGATCGTCTGCGAGAACAAGGTTAGGGCACGCAGCAAAAACCGTCGCAGTGCAGACCCGGAGGGCACTGCGGATCCGGTTGGCCCGGCGGAGATTCGAGAGAGCAGGACTTCACTGCACAACTAGCGCCTGCTTCCACCGGTGTAGGCGCGACAATCGAAGTAACCGCGGGCAGCGCAATCACCGCAACCAAACCCGCCTTTCGGATCAACTCACGACGCGATATCTTTCCGGCTCCGTTCGCGGAAGGCGCCCCGCTCTCAATGAGCCGAGCCTCCGACAACTGCTGAATGCCGTGCATCACAATCGCTTCCGCAACCGGCGCACCCGTACGAGCCTCCATCTCCCTTGCGATATCTCCGGCGCTCTTCTTGCCGTCGCATAGCTGCCAGATCTGGCCGGCGGTCTGATTCAGACAATGAGCCTTGTCGCGATCCAGATCGTAAACAAGCGTCTCTTCGGCCAGTTCTTTTATTACCAGCCGTTTATTCCGGGCAAGGGGCAACGTTTCAGAACTGCCTGTTTTTTCGACTTCCTCTTTCATAAAGCCCACCTCAGAACAGTCATCGGATTTGTTCCCCCCGACCACCTTCGAAATCTCCTTCTAATCTCTGAAAGTAGCCAGCACTCGCGCAGCGAGTTCTCTGGCCTCGCCTCTCGACCCCTTCAGCACCACTGCGCTTGAAACAACCCTCTCTATCGCATCAAGCGCAAAGGCCGGTTGCCGCCTTATCGACGTCGTGTTGTTCAGCAGCTCAAGCGCTCCCTGACCTGCCGACAGCGTTCGAGGCCTCCACCTTGCCCCCGGCTTGTAATGGCTCAACAAAACCAATTTGACCGGCAGCGGCTTTGCCCCTTTTCTTCCACCGAACTGTTCGACATCGCACCTCGTCTGCTTCGCGCTGCCGGGCACTCGCATTGCGAGCGGTCTGGCAAACGGGTGAACTCGACCGGTCGGGTCGAGCACTGCATATTCATCCGAATAGTACGTCGCGCCTGCCTTCACCAACTCGGCCACAAGCGTTGATTTACCGCTAAAACTTCGGCCGGGAATCATAATGGCGTTGCCCCGCCAGGCCACGACTCCCGCATGCACGAACACTCGACGGCGCGCCATCTCGGATACGAACAAATGCAGGTCCGATTCAAATACGTCGACCACGTCTTCGAGCGCTGCCGAACGCGAGATACGCGCAGCATCCGAGTACAGCAAGTTGAAGCGCTTGACGCCGGATCTCGAACCCCGTCCTCCCGCGATAAGCGAGTAAAGCCGCTCGACTTTAAGCTCCGTAGACAGCTTCCACACCGGCGGAAAGTGCGGCTTGAGCAGTTCGATCGCTTCAGGTTGATTTGCGCGGACTCCAACCCGAACACCGTACGACGTAAACGCGATGCCAGCCGTCCAGCCCAGACGGTCAACCTTGTCCATTCAGGTCGATTTCCATCTGGAGTAGGGCAATCCGGAACCCGTCACTACTTACCTCCCTCAGCTCTGAGCCTCATCAACTGTCTTCTTCGTGCCGCAGATTGCGCCGAGTCCGCTCGATTTAGCGAAGCACGCATCAGGCGCGACCGCTTCTGACACAACTGAAGTCGTTCACCTGCTGCTGCTTGCTGCTTCGAGTCACAAGAAAAAACGGCTGCTAACTCGATTAATCAAACTTGGGGGAGCATTCGATCTGCGGTCAACGTGGGAAGCTTTTTGGAACCATCGCCTTCTTTTCTCGTTACTCGGGCTTCAAATCGGTTCCCGCTAAATCCCGCGAACGAAGGGGCGAGTTCCTGGAGACGACAGGGAATTTTAGGGTCACTCACTCGGCATGTCAAAGGAAACTTTTTTGAGACTTACCCGAACAAGTACTCATAAGGACAAATTCCCAAGCTGCGGAAGCAACGATTTGAGCAAGACTGAGCTCGAAAAAGACTGCATCATTCGCCTGACATCCGTTTCAAGCTGAGCCCGCGACTCCCAGTTATATTTATCCGCAAGGCCCGACACGATTTGTTCAACATTCAGACCCGACAAGAGTCCTCGCAGCGCCAATGCGCTGTCCTCGTCAAAGTCCTCGACCCCGAGCACGTTAGCTTCGGCAGAGCCGAGCAGCCTTGTCTTTGATAACTCCGTGACCCAGTCACAAATCGTGTCTGCCGGATCTTGTTGCCCAAAACGTTGGCGCACGAGGTCCAGCACCTTTGCCGTCTCGGGGACGTTCAATAGCAGCGCGAGGAAGAAGCGTTCATCGCTCCCAGTCAGATAAGTCCTACGGCTCACCAGTGACGACTGGCGGTGCAGCTCTTCGAACACCGGCGGCAATCTGTCCACAAGCTCTCCGTGACGGAGACGAGCGCGCTCAAGCAACGACTGGAATCGATCGCTCCCCGACGACAGGCTGAACACTTTCTGAAGTTCTCCGCCGGTCAAGTGATGGAAGGCAGATTCCATTACGAGATAAGCGACGTGAAAATCAGAGGACTCCACCAGCTCCCCGATCAATTCGTCGGCTCGGGGATGTTTCATTTTGAGGAGGAGTACAGCCGTCTGGACTTTGCGTACCGCCGATTGCTCTTTGAAGAATGGATCGATAGCAATGAACGGCTTTAGATAACTGAACTGAGGCCCGCCAGTCGGCGTATGCATCGTCCTCACGGTTAGAGACACCGACGGCCGCTCGAGATGAAATAGCGCATGAATAAACTTCGCCCCCGGAGTGATTCTGCGGACTTGACCGGTAGATAACAGTTCGACCGAACGAAGCGTCGCCTTCCCAACGGCCATGTTCACGTTGATTCGCTCGTCGAGACTGAAATCGTATCGGCTGTGAATGCTCGAGCCTGCCAGCACCTGGAACGCTCCCGAGAACGCGTGCTGGTGCACTGCAGTGGTGCCGTCGAGCCAGTAATAGGCATCAATGTAAAACCGTGGGCCGGAGTACAACGTGACCGGCGGATTGCCAAACCGGCTTTCGATGTCGTGCTGAACCGGAAGGCTCGGAGTGTGGTGAACCCACTCAAGGATCTCGACGGGATCTACCGACGCGCAAGCATCGGCTTCGGCTAACGCATCGGCAGCGATTTGGGGGAACGCGTCTTCGTCGTAGTTCTTGTCTCGCCAACGCTGCTCGATGAGGGCACCGAGTTTTTGGAAGAACTGCATTCATGCCTCCACGGGGCTCGGCAGGGGGGCGTCAATGGATTCAGCCGGCAGATTTCACTCAGTAATACAACGTCCGCGCTGCTAAATCAATGGGACTTTCTCAGTTCTGAGTGCTGAGTTCTGAGTCCTGAGTTCGCGGGCAATGTTTGTGCCTAACTGAATCGTCGACCAAAACGTCTTTGTGTTCAGATGGGATCAAAACCGCCTGCTCTTTGAATCGAGCTCAGCGCCAGATTTTCGCTTCAGAATTTGTGTCGAATATGGGGGGATATATTCTGCGCGCGATGAATGACGCGCAGCGAGGAAATACTTCTTGCGGCCGTTAGGGAAAGGGCGCACCGCTGCGTGCGTTGGCCTCGGCCTGGTTGGGTGCCATCGCTTCTGTTGTGGTGATGGCGAAAACGATTTTGCCTTAAGGGCTTAGTATCTTCCCCGTGCGTGCTTGGGCGGAAGCTGGCATTTTCACGCCAGGATGCCAACTTCCGCTTAAGCTGAGTCCGGAGTTCAAGCTCGAGCTGGCTGGTGTGTGACTAAACTAAGCTCGTTCGGATCTCACGTCTTGACTCTCGGACAACGTCAGACAACTAATCGGCGCGGAGAGCCAGTACCGGGTCGATCGTAGTAACCCGGCGCGCGGGAAGAAAGCACGAAACCATAGCCACCCCAAAAAAGACAATCGCGACTCCGGCGAATGTAACCGGGTCGGCGGGCGTCACCGCGAATAACAAGGACGCCATCAGACGCGTCAGAGCCAGCGCTCCCGCTACCCCCAGCGCAAGTCCAATCAATACGTGAAGCATTCCTTGCTTCACAACCATCGTAATCGCATTGACGCGGCTTGCTCCAAGGGCCATTCGGATTCCGATCTCGTGTGTTCGCTGACTCACTGAAAGAGCCATCACTCCGGCGATCCCCGCCGCGGTGATCGTCAGCGCGAGTCCTGCAAACAATATCAGCAGGATCGTCGTCAGGCGCGGCGACGCCAGCGATTCGTCTCGCACACGTTGTAGCGTCTGCACCCGATCGATAGCGGTCTCAGAATCTGTTTGATTGATGACCTCACGCAGCAGGTTCGACATCACCATTGGATCGGTTGCTGTTCGGACCAGCAGAGTGCTTGCGTGCGGACTCTGGGCGTGCGAAGCGTACAACTCGTCGGTCACGTCGCGGTCGAGGCCGTACTGCTTCACGTCGCCAACTATGCCTACGATGGTCACCCAGTGCTCCCCGCGATCAAATGTCACTCGCCTGCCGATCGGATCTTCCGTACCCCAGTGGTGCCGCGCGAAAGACTTATTGATCACCGCAACCAGCGGCGCTTGGTCGTTGTCGCTGTCTCTAAACACTCGTCCGGCTACCAGCGGCATGCGAATTGTTTCGAAGTAATCGGGAGTGACGGAACGAGTATCGGCCTGAAGCGGCGGATCGTCGGGCTGGCGAGGCCGGCCTTCAATTTCAAACGTGTCGTTGTTTGGTCCGAACGTTATTCCCGACGGATTCATCGGGTAAGTCGATCCAAGCGCCGCGCTCAAAACACCTGGCTGCGATTTGATATTGTCCAATAACCTCAATGTGAAGTCGCGAAACTGCGCCCCCGTCCTCAGTCGCGACCAGTTTGGGCTGACTCTCATGGTCAACACGCTCTCGGGATCAAAACCCGGATTGACCTGCTGCAGCTTCATGAAGCTGCGCAGCATCAGTCCCGCACCGATCAACAAAACGAAGGAAAGCGACACCTGCGCTACGATCAACAACCCGCGCGTGCGCTGCTTGCCGAAGCCGGTGCTGGTGCGTCCGCACCCTTCCTTCAAAGCCGACGTCAGATTCTTCTCTGAAAGAAATGCGGGCATCAGTCCGAAGGCCAACCCGGTTACGATTGAAACCGTGAGAGTGAACAACAGCACAAACCCGTCGATCGATATCTCATTCGCCCGAGTCGTAAATCGGGCGGCAAAGCTCACGAGCAGTCGCAGTCCCCACGCCGCCAGAATCAGTCCGAGCCCGCCTCCCAGCAACGACAGCATGGTGCTTTCCGTAAGCAACTGCCTGACTAGCCTCGCGCGTCCTGCCCCCAACGAAGTTCGAATCGCCATCTCCCGGTCGCGGCGAATCAATCGCGCCAGCATCAGATTTGCAACGTTGGCACAGGCGATCAGAAGCACCAGCCCCGCAGTGCCCAGCAACACCAGGAATGTCGGCTTGGCCTGACGAGTCAGCTCCGTCTGGAGCAATTCCGCTCGCGCGCAATAGCCTGAGTTTTCAGGATAAGCCTCCGGATACGTGTCCCGCAGGTTGCCTGCGACTAAGGCCACGTCTGCCCTGGCCTGATCGATCGACACTCCATCCTTCAGCCGGCCGAATACGTCCATCATTCTAAATCTTCTGTTGGTCAGCGCCGCTTCAGAAGAACGCGAAGGACAGGCGACCGTCGGCATATAGACATCGCTTTCAACCGGATATTGAGGAATGGGCGGCAACACACCGATGACCGTATGCGGCTTGTCGTTCATCGTGAACACCTTGCCCACGATATTCGGATCTCCACCGTGACCCTCCCGCCAGTACTTGTAGCTCAACACCAACACGGCGTCCGCTCCCTTTTGATCATCGGTCGGTACAAAGGTTCGTCCCATGAGCGCCCTCACACCGAGCAAGTCAAAAAAGTTAGCCGACACCACCGAGGTTTGAACTCGCTGCGGCTCTTGACGACCCAGCAGGATGAACGACATCGAATGGTGCTCGGCCAACTCCTCGAGGGTCTGGTTCTGTTCGCGGTAGTCGTTGATCTCCTTTACCGAGAAATTCATGTCCTCGATGCGAGCGGCGCTTAGTGACTGGTGAAGGACAACCAGGCGCTGCCCATCCTGATAAGGCAGCGGACGCATCAATACGCCATATATCACGCTGAATATTGCGGTGTTCGCACCGATGCCGAGCGCCAGGGTGACAAGCGCGACGAGGGTAAATCCCGGATTCCGGCGCAACATTCGCGCCCCGTAGCGCAGGTCTCGCAGAAGGCTTTCGATAAGGCGCCCGCCTCGAGCATCACGACACTCTTCTTTGACCTTCTCGACTCCGCCAAACCGCCTCAGCGCGTTTATGCGCGCGTCCGCGTCGGCCATCCCGCGCCGGCGGTTCTGCTCGATTTCCATCTCGAGATGGAAGCGCATCTCTGCATCCATCTCACGCTCCATCCTTCGCTTGAGCAACAGTGCCCGCGGCCCGCGCCAGAATCTCCAGCCCATATTCGCAACCTCCGCTTAGACTGCCTGCAGAACCTGCTTTATCGCCGCCGAGAGTCGTTCCCAGTTTTCCTGCTCTTGGTCCAGTTGCTTGCGCCCCGCGCGTGTCAGCTCGTAGTACTTGGCCTGGCGGTTGTTGTCCGAGCTGCCCCATTCGGCTTTGATCCAGCCCTGCTCCTCGAGGCGATAAAGAGCTGGGTACAGCGAACCCTGATTGATGCTCAGCACTCCCTCGGAAATCTGCTGGATTCGCTGCGCGATGCCCCATCCGTGCATAGGTCCGAGAGCGAGCGTCTTGAGAATCAGCATATCGAGAGTGCCTTGCAGTAAGTCAGATTTTTGTTTTGGCATTTTGAGCTTGTTGATCGGAGTCGATCGGAGCCTCCTCTAGATTTTCTACAGGAGCGATGATACGAGTTCTCCTGTAGATTGTCAAAGGGGGGATTGGGAGTTCTGAGTTCTGAGTTCTGTGTCATGCGATTTTGGAGTTTACGCCTGCTAGATTCCGGTTTACGATTCACAAGCGAACTCAGAACTCAGAACTCAGTACTCAGAACTTCATCAACAGCAATGCGAACATCTCTTCTCTTATCGCTGCTCATCACATTGGCGGCGGTGGCCTTGGCTCAGGGACGCCCCGCGCGTATCGGTTCGATAGTTCCGACGTTTGGAGAGCCCGGAACCACGGTGACGATTCGTGGCGCCGGCTTTATGGGCTACGAATCCGGCTCGTGGGTTAAGGAAACGGCATCAGAAGCCGCTCCCGGTTCTGTGGAGTTCAACGGTGTTCCCGGAGACGTGCTCTACTGGCGAGACGATCTCATCACGGTAAAGGTTCCGATCGGAGCTTCAACCGGACCGGTGAGCGTAGTAGTGCGAGGCGCGAGACCGGTGTCGAGTAACGACGCGTTTGAGGTGCCTTACTCGACTCCAAACGCGAGCTCCTCCAGAGTCCCCGCCGCTTCTGGTAATCCGGCCGGTGGGGCCACCGAGATTCCAGCCGGCTCCGATGCGGAGGGCCTGCTGCGTCGTGGAGCTGAGGCCTTCATTCGTAGGGACTACCGTACAGCGATCACTCAATGGGAGAGCGCGTTGAGCTCTGCGCCGAATTCGGTCGAGTTGCTGGAGAACATTGGCATCGCTTACAGCCGGTTGGGACTGTACGCGGACGCTATAGCCGCTACAAACAAGGTGGTTGCCCTGGCGCCGAATCACCCACGCGCGTACATCTCTTTGAGTTGGTTCTACAGCATGTCCGATCAGCATCAAGCTTCCGCGGACGCTGGAAGAATGGCTGTCAAAAACGCTCCGAACAACAACGCCGGGTACGTGAATCTGTGCCGTGCTTATAACGACCTGTCGCGATTTGAGGATGCTCTGACTGCGTGCAAACGCGCGCTCGAGATCAAACCGGGTGATGGTGAAGCTTCATTTTATCTGGGTCGCGCATATCAGGGGTTGAAGCAGTCGAGCAAGATCGGCCCTCTGTTTCAGAAGGCAGTGAGCGGTTTGCTGGAGTCGATCAAGGAAAGGCCCGACGACGCGGATGAGTATTACCTCCTGGGAAACGCCTACAACGAGACTGATCAGCACGACCAGGCAGTCAGAAGCTACTTGAGGGCGATCGACCTCAAGTCTCAGTTTCCGCAAGCGCGCTACAATCTGGGCGTGACCTACTGCATGATGGGCAGGTCGAAGGACGCACTCGAACAACACGAGCAACTAAAACGTCTCGACCCGCTGCGCGCCGCGAAGCTCATGCAGATAATCAAAGAGAAGTAATCGGGAGTTCCAGTTTTCTGTCCCCTCTATTAGCCACCTGGGTTTAACGCAAAGTGCGTCAAACCCAACTTACTAATCGAACATTGAGGGGACGACGCAATCTCAGCAAGCGATCGCGCCGGCCGGAATCCGTCGCTAGAGTGTGCGAACGAGGGTCGAGAGTACCAGCGCCTGTTTAATGCTCAATGCTTTGTCAGTCTGGGCTCGAACCTGATTCTGAAATGCTTCCAGCTCCCCGGCCTTTGCGCGCAGGTCGCCGCGTTTCTCCGCCGCTTCGGCCGCGTCTAGTTTGACTATCAACGCATGAGCGACTCCTTCCTTGCCGCTATAGATCTCGCACAACGCGCGGCACGAATCGTACGAAAACAGAAAAGCCGCGTCCCCTGACAGATCGCTCTTTGTGATAGCCACCTGCGCGTCGATCTCCGGTCCGAACAACCCCGGCGTTCGCAAGAAGCGAGCGAAGGGTGCGAGCAACTGATTGCTCAACATCTCGTCCAGCGTGAGCACTCCGTCGCCGTTCGAATCCAGAAGATCGAATACCCGGTCGCTCAAACCAGATTGCATCAGATACTGGCGCACGAGCGGGATCGCTTCCGGCTGGGCCAGCAGGAGCGGAGTTACTGTCTCAGCGGCTTGAGCGAGAGCCGGATTGGGCGGCCCCGCCGAAGTTGAAGTAGCGAGTTGAGCCTGCCTGTCAATTACCGTGCAAGTCTTGTCGGTGCAGTACACCGGAAATCCGCCTCTCTTCTTCGCGCACAACTCGAAGTCCCACGTGGATTCGTCGCCCGGAATACCGGTGGTCACAGAATACCCAAGCGTGAAGTCCAGGTTCTCAGCGAGCACTTCGGGCGGCTGCAGCTTCGGCATGAACTGCACGAGCCGAACGTCATCCAGGCTGGAAGGATACTCGTTGAACTCTTTGAAGAACGAGTGCAGCCCCTCGCAGATACTCGTTCCGAGTTGGTCTCGCATGAATTTGTTTACTGCAGCCTCCCGTGTCTTCTGCACCGCCGGCAGCAGCAGGCCGACCAGGATGGCAATGATCGAGATGATTACGAGCAGTTCGATTAGAGTGAAGCCCTGACGTCGCTGGGTTGGCGAATTGAACGCGTGATGTTCGTCCACGGGCGTTGCGACGCAGCGATTCATTGATAGAGAAATCGATTCGCTTAACATAAGACCTCCGAACCGTTTCAGGGTTGGACATTCTCGCGCGATAGCGACCCAGGGTAGCCGCAGACGGCGACCCTGGGCTGAACCACCCAACTCCTTCGGGTTGCGCTCAGCACTCAGCATTATTGAGGAAGGGGCGGTTGCACTTTTTGCTCGCGCTGCTCTTTGAGGCGCTGCATCATCTGAGGGTTTCGTGCCCATTCGATGCCGCGTTGTTCGGGTTGACCGAAGGCTTCAGGGTCGAGGAATCGGCCGCGCTCATCCGCAGCCTTTTCTTGTTCCGCCTCGAACGGATGGTTGCGCATTGCAGCATCTGAACGCACACCAGTGACCTGGACTACTAATTCTCAACGCAACGACGCGAAGGCGCAAAGAAGAATTGCAAACCTTTGCGCCTTGAGCCCTGGCGTAAGAAATTCAGAAGACGACCTACAGGACTTCTAAGGAAATATGGAGACAAGGTTTCCAACCCTGAAGGGGTTGCGTCGTGCAGCCCAGGGTTGCCGTCCGCGGCTACCCTGGGTAAATCGAAACAAGGTTTCCAACCCCGAAGGGGTTGCGTCGTGCAGCCCAGGGTTGCCGTCCGCGGCTA
>DATFXM010000150.1:0-56604 GCA_035315885.1 Blastocatellia bacterium | reverse complement strand
AGACGGCAACCCTGGGCTGGACGACGCAACCCCTTCGGGGTTGTCAGCTCCGGACTCAGGACTCAACACTCAAGACTCAGCACTTCGGGGTTGTCAGTGCGGACTCAGGACTCCGCACTCAAGACTCAGCACTTCGGGGTTGTCAGCCCGGACTCAGGACTCAGCACTTCGGGGTTGTCAGCGCGGACTCAGGACTCCGCATCAGGACTCAGAACTCAGAACTTCTCCTTCCCAATCCCTCTCCTAAACTTTTCGTGCTGACAACCCCGAAGGGGTTGCGTCGTCCAGCCCAGGGTTGCCGTCTGCGGCTACCCTGGGCACGATCACGCCAATTGATCGCAACCCTGAAGGGGTTGCGTCGCCGACACGAACGACCAAAATCCGACAGCGAAACACGGACGCAACCACTTCAGGGTTGCGGGAACTTGAACGATCCGACCCAGGGTAGCCGCAGACGGCAACCCTGGGCTGGACGACGCAACCCCTTCGGGGTTGGAGGAACATAAACCGTCGTACCCAGGGTAGCCGCAGACGGCAACCCTGGGCTGGACGACGCAACCCCGTTGGGATTGGAGGAACATAAACCGTCGTACCCTAGGGTAGCCGCAGACGGCAACCCTGGGTACGATCACGCCAATTGATCGCAACCCTGAAGGGGTTGCGTCGTCGATACGAACGACCAAAATCCGACAGCGGAACACGGACGCAACCCCGTTGGGGTTGGAGGAACATAAACCGTCGTACCCAGGGTAGCCGCAGACGGCAACCCTGGGCTGGACGACGCAACCCCTTCGGGGTTGTCAGCCCGAACTCAGGACTCCGCATCAGGACTCAGAACTCAGAACTCAGAACTTCCTCATCCCCATCCCTCTCCTAAACTTTTCGTACTTGCAACCACTTCGGGGTTGTCAGCCCGGACTCAGGCCTCCGCATCAAGACTCAGAACTCAGAACTCAGAACTTCCTCTCCCCATCCCCTCTCCTAAACTTTTAGTTGACAGACTCACCCGCTCTACATATACTCCTAAAACACTAGGAGACGAATATGGTCCGAAATAAGACTGAACACTTGACGCCTCTCGAGCTCGAAATAATGAAGGTGCTCTGGGAAACCGGGCCCGCTAACGTCCAAACCGTCCAGCAACGCCTTAGCCGCGAACTCGCTTACACCACAGTCCAAACAATGCTGAACATCCTCCATCGCAAGGGTAAGGTCAAACGCACCCTCAAAAACCGCGCCTACTTCTACAAGCCGCTCGTCAGTCACCGCCAAGTCGTGACCCAGACTATCAACGACATGGTCGAACGACTCTTCGCCGGCTCAGCCGAAGGTCTCGTCATGACCCTCGTCGAAACAAAACACCTCACCGCGGAAAAACTGGCCCGCGTCCACAAACTCTTGTCCGAATCGCAGGAGAAAACCGATGGAAAAAATTAGCCAGCCGCTGCTTACCTTCCTGTTGAACGCTGTGTGGCAAGTCGCTCTCATCTCGCTGGTCGCCACACTAACCGCAACGATTCTGCGTGGCGCCACCGCGCGGGTTCGCCACCGATTGTGGGTTGTAGCGCTGGGACTGTGTGTCTGTATGCCCGCGTTCGTCGCGCTTCGGTCGTTGAGCAGCCTCCCTGCGCCGGACAACCAGGCGCCCACACAGTCACGAATCATCGTCTCGGCCGCTGAAGTTACCACAAGCTCAGCGCAGCTTCCGAAGCGACCCCTATCCTCCATTCCAATCGGCGGCAGCCTCGCGGCGGCGGCGGCCGGCCTGTACTTGGGGTTTCTCATAGTGCGAGCGATCCGGCTTGCCTACGCCTGGAGGCAAGCTCGTTCCATCATCGCAAGCGCCTCCACGGTCGACTCCCTCGAACCGATGGCGTTTGTCGTCGCCAGATGTCGCGAGGCCCTGGCGGTGCCCGAAGTCCGCGTTCTTTCGTCGCCTCAGGTCCACGTACCGATGACCTTCGGAAGTGTCGACCCGGTAATCGTGGTGCCCGAGCGCCTCTTGCACGAGCGCGACGTAGACGTGTTGACCGCGGCGATTGGCCATGAGTTCGTGCACGTAAGCCGAGGCGACTATGCGCGCAATTTGATTTACGAACTTATCTATCTTCCGATTTCATTTCACCCGGCGGCGGCGCTGATACGACGGCGCATAAGGGAGACTCGGGAGCTGAGTTGTGACGAGATGGTGGCGGACCGGCTTCTGGACGCTCGAGTCTATGCTCGCTCGATTGTCGAGCTGGTTCGTGAGGCAATGGCTGGGGCTCGCCCCATCGTAACGGTTGGCATCGCAGATGCCGATATTCTGGAGGTACGAGTCATGGAGCTACTCAGAATGACAGATCTGACCGTGCGTAGGACTAGGTTATGGATGATTGTGGCAGCGATATTGCTGGCTGTTCCATGCGTCGCGGCCGGAACCTACGGATTCCGGTTCAACATCAAGCCTGCGCCTGCGGCGTTCGTGCAGCAAACGGAGAGACGGGAACCCAAGATGAGTGAGGCCCAGTTGCGCGAGCAGCGAGAAATTAAGGAGCGAGCCGAGCGCGACCCGCAGTTCAGGGCCGAGCTGGAGGAGCGTCAGAGGCACCTGGCGCTCGAGCTTGAGGCACGAGACAAAGAGCAAGCCGAGCTGGCGCGCGTTGCAAAGATCTCGATGGATCAGGCCATTCAGACTGCGCTAACGCAGCAGCCTGGAAAAGTGATCGAATGCAATCTGGTCGGGGAGCACTGGGAAGCTCCGGGGAAACTGGCGGCCGACGGTGAAGTCTTCTACCACGTAGTCGTCTTTTTCACGGGGGACGATGCAAAGCCCGTTAGGCTTCATATTCTGGTGAACGCGATCGATGGCAATATAATGCGCAGCTTCACCGAAGAGCCGCTGCGATTTAAGACGAGGATCAATGAAGGCTTCGCCCGAACCAGTCACTGAAACCCAACCGACTCTTCTTCAGCTTCAACGGGCGTCGCGCAAAGTTCGAAGTTATCGCTAGGCATGAACTTTAAGGCACACGACCGACAGGCGGCTACCGTGTCCTGAAGCTGGCCACTAACCCAACATTCAGAACTCAGTACTCGGAGACACAGTACTGCGGAGGTGGAGCACTCAACGTGTGCTCCACCTCTGCTTGATCGGTTAACTGCCGGCTTGTTTCTTGCCTTTGTTGGGCTGCGGTGTGACTCGGAGGTAAGGCTTAAGTGTCTTCCATCCTGCCGGGAATTTCTCCTTCGCCTGCTCGTCGCTGATAGCCGGGACGATGATCACATCGTCGCCGTCCTTCCAGTTCACCGGAGTTGCAACGCTGTAGTTTGCCGTCAACTGGAGCGAATCGATGACTCGCAGTATCTCGTCAAAGTTCCGGCCCGTGCTTGCGGGATAGGTGATCGTCAGCTTGATCTTCTTGTCTGGTCCGATCACAAACACCGAACGTACGGTGAAGGTGTCGCTGGCGTTCGGATGAATCATGTCGTACAGGTCAGAGACCTTGCGATCGGGGTCAGCAATCACCGGAAAATTCAGCTTTACGCCCTGAGTCTCCTCGATGTCGTCCGCCCAGCCCTTGTGTGAGTCTACCGGATCGACGCTAAGTCCGAGGACTTTGACGTCGCGTTTTTCGAACTCGCCTTTGAGCTTCGCGACTTCTCCCAGCTCGGTGGTGCATACCGGAGTGAAGTCTTTCGGGTGAGAGAACAATACTCCCCATCCGTTGCCGATATACTCGTATAGGTTGATAGTCCCGCTCGTCGTATCGGCCGTGAAATCTGGTGCTGTATCGCCTAATCTAAGTGCCATTTTTCTTTCCTTTCCCTTGGGAAGATGCTCGAACTGTCTTTGAGGTTCTGGAATTATGATGCTTGAAAACGGCAACAGTCAAACTCCGGGCGGCGGTTAACAAATTAGAAAACCGTTCCGTGTTGTGGCAGACTTCGGGGCATGCGAGCCGTAGTACAACGAGTGAGCAATGCGTCGGTAGATGTCGGCGGACGAACAGTCGGCCGGATAGAAACGGGTTTGCTCGTGCTGCTCGGAGTCGGGTCGGAGGATCTTCCGTCGGACGCGGACTATCTTGCGGACAAGATAACGAACTTGAGGATCTTTCAGGATGAGAGCGACAGGATGAATCTCGCTTTGACCGACATTGGCGGGTCGGTGCTTGTGATTTCGCAGTTCACGTTGTACGGAGATAGTCGGCGAGGCAGGCGGCCTTCGTACATAGACGCGGCGGAGCCGGAGAAGGCTAATCAGTTGTACGAGTACTTTGTAGAACGGATGCGCGCGTCGGGGTTGCGAGTCGAAACTGGTGTGTTTCAGGCGATGATGGATGTCAGGCTGACGAATTGCGGTCCAGTCACAATCCTCTTAGACAGCAAGAAGAATTTCTAATCGAGAACGCTTTGCGACCCTTTGCGGCCTTTGTGTGAAACCCGTGGTGGCATGCAATGTACTAAGGGGGACAACGCGCCGTGTCCCCGCTGTCTCGTGAAGTTCGACATCGAGGTTTCACGCAAAGGGGTGCAAAGGTTTGCAAAGGGCGCAACGGAGTTCAACGCAGCGCTGCGAGTTCTTCAATTACTTCGGCCATAATCGGGCTTCGCTGTGCCGAATCGCTGCCCGAGCGAATCTTGCCGGCCAGAATCGGCCCCAGCCCGCCTTCAAAGTACTCCAGAAGCCGGTTTGAGAGCGCATCCACGTCGCCGGTTGGAAACAGCAGTCCATTCACGTTGTCTTGCACCACCTCCGCCAGACCGCCGGATCTGGATGCAATGATCGGAATTCCGTTTTTCAGCGCGATCTGCGCTATTCCGCTTTGAGTCGCACGCAGGTAGGGCATGACCAACACATCACCCTTCGCGAATAGTTCGTGAACTTCTTCATTCGGCACGTAACGATTGTCGATGGTGACAGCATTTTCGATACCCAGCTCGTTGATCAGACGTCGATATTTTTCAACCGGCTCGTAGAACTCGCCGGCTATCAGCAGGTGACAGTCGACCCGTTCAAGCACCTTCGCTAAAGCCTTGATCAGAACATCCAGACCCTTATACTCGCGGACCAGGCCAAAGAAGAGGATTGTTCGGCCGGTGCGTGGCGCCCCGCTATCCGCATAAAACTCCGAGATCTCTCCAAGCCGAGCCACGCGCGCCGTCACATCCGGCACGACGCTGAGAAGCCGGGAGCGATCGTTCTCCGAATGAGTTATGAAGCTGTGCATCGGCTTGAACGCATAAGCTATCAGCGCTCGATCGAATGGCGTCGGTTCGTGCGAGATGATGTTATGGCAGTCGGCGATACTGCGGATGCCCGTGGCTCTCAAGCGCCTGGCAATCCAGCCGAGCCCAGGTCCAAAGGATGCGTTCCACCATTCGATCACAACCGCATCAGGAGCGAATTCCCGGATGGCTTTCGAGGCTCGGATCCAGCTCAGAGGGTTCATCGGCGTAAGAATCGGGACGGCTCCGACGTCGAGCGTCAAGCGGCTGAAGTCCAGTTCCGTAGTCCCAGGGAACAGCAGTCTCGGATAGAGTTTCTTGAACGATACGACCTGTAACTCGTGGCCACGAGCGACCAGGTCGCGATGCACTGCGTGTACGTGATGTGCGATTCCGCCGCGGAGCGGATAGGCTGGCCCAACGATCGTCAGCCTCACCGCGCCGCGTCTCCTCGTCTGGCCCTGGCCGCCGGTTCGTGCTCTTCATAGGTCGCCTGAGCTTCGCTTTCGCTCGTCTCGACTATCGCGTAGTCGTCCTCGCGGCGGAATGAGAACGCGATCATCTCCGCAAGAAGCCCAAACAGCACGAACTGCACTCCTACGATCAGCAAGAGTGTGCCGATTATCAGAAGAGGGCGGTTACTGAGCCAGTGATTGAATAGAATCCGGTCGGTTATAAGGTATGAGTCGATTGCGGCGCCTGCGGCAAACAGGAGAATTCCTACGACTCCAAAAAAGTGGAGCGGCTTATTCGTATATCTGGTGAGCAGGATGACCGTGAGGAGACTGAAGACGCCGCCAAACACTCGTCCGAGTCCGTATCTGGATTGGCCGTGTGCTCGCGGCGCGTGCTCGACCTGAACCTCGGTGATTCTGAACCCGCGATAGCTGGCGAGTACGGGGATGTACCGGTGCTGCTCGCCGTACACCATTACTTCGTCGAGCACAGCGCGCCGGTAGCATTTGAATCCGCAGTTGATGTCGTGGAGCTTCACCCCGGTCAGCATACCGGTCACCACGTTGTATATCTTCGACGAGAATCGCCGACTGAACTTGTCTCGGCGGCGATGTCTCCAACCGGAGACGAGGTCATAGCCCTCGTCGAGTTTTGAAACGAGCAGTGGCAGTTGCTCAGGCAAGTCCTGAAGGTCGGCGTCGAGTGTCGCAATGATCGGGAAGCGTGAGGCGTGAAAGCCCGCGGCGAGCGCCGCCGACTTGCCGAAATTTCGTCTGAAGCGAAGGTATCGTACGTTGATCCGGCCGGGGTCCAGACGTTTTATCTCGTCGATTGAGCCGTCGTGGGATCCGTCGTCCACGAACAGTATTTCGCCGAGCCAACCGGCCTCCTGAAAGACCGATTGAATGCGATCGTGCAATTCCCGGATCGTCTCGTGCTCGTTGTAGACCGGGATTACGATCGAGATCTGGGTAGAATCCAGCGGTTCTTGCATTAGCTAATGACAAGCATAATGCACTCACACTGGGCTAAACGCAAAGACGCCAGGACGCAAAGCCGTGACAATCGTCGGATTCTTTAAGAATCCTGCTAGCGCTTTTGCGTCCTGGCGTCTTTTGTTTTTGTCCTCGGCTAAGCGGTAGCGTCGCCGGGGACGGTCGGGATGATCGGCTTCAACACCGACGGACGTGCCTCGGGCTTCGGCTTGTCGCTGCGAGCCGGCATCGTGGGCTCGTCGTCGTCGAGCGGAAGACCCGCAACGAGTCGCCGTATCTGCACGCCGTCAAGAGACTCGCGTTCGAGCAGCGCTTCCGCAAGTCGAATCAGCGCATCCTTATTCTCGAGGATGATCTGACGCGCGCGGCTGTACTGGTCGGTAACGATTCGATTGACCTCCTGGTCGATCTTGATAGCAGTGTCTTCGCTGTAGTCCTGATGCTGCGCGATCTCGCGGCCCAGGAAAATCTGCTCTTCCTTCTTGCCAAAAGTGATCGGGCCCAGACCCGACATGCCGAATTCACAGACCATTCGCCGCGCCAGCTCGGTCGCCTTCTCGATGTCGTTCGCCGCGCCGGTGGTCATGTGATTCAGGAAGACTTCCTCGGCGATTCTACCGCCCATCATTATCGAAATCTGTCCCTCGAGATAGTCCCGGGTATGCGAGTAACGGTCGGCTTCGGGAAGCTGCATCGTCACCCCGAGCGCCATGCCTCGCGGAATGATAGACACCTTGTGAACCGGATCTGCGTTTGGAACCTTGATCCCGACCAGTGTATGGCCGGCTTCGTGGTACGCCGTGTTGCGCTTTTCCTCGTTGGACATCACGATCGATCGGCGTTCGGAGCCCATGAGGACTTTGTCCTTTGCCCATTCGAAGTCGAGCATCGTGACCGCCTTCCGGTTGTAACGAGCGGCGTTCAGAGCTGCTTCATTCACCAGGTTCGCGAGATCTGCGCCGGTGAATCCGGGGGTGCTGCGCGCGATAACGTTGATGTCTACGTCGTCCTGAAGCGGAATCTTGCGTGTGTGTACCGCGAGAATTCCTTCTCTGCCTCGCACGTCGGGCCGTTGCACCACGACTCGTCGATCAAAGCGACCGGGCCGCAACAGTGCGGGGTCGAGTACGTCAGGCCTGTTGGTCGAAGCGATCAGGATGACCCCGTCATTCGACTCGAAGCCGTCCATCTCAACCAGCAGTTGGTTCAGGGTTTGTTCGCGTTCATCGTGACCGCCGCCCAGGCCTGCGCCGCGATGACGTCCTACGGCGTCGATCTCATCGATGAAGATGATGCAGGGTGCGTTCTTCTTGCCCTGTTCGAACAGGTCGCGGACTCGCGAGGCGCCGACGCCCACGAACATCTCCACGAAGTCCGAACCCGAGATCGAGAAAAACGGGACGTTCGCTTCGCCGGCGATAGCGCGAGCAAGCAGCGTCTTGCCGGTGCCCGGAGGGCCCATCATCAACACGCCTTTTGGGATTCGGCCGCCGAGCTTCTGAAACTTCTGCGGTTCTTTGAGGAATTCGATTATTTCCTGAAGCTCTTCTTTTGCTTCATCGACGCCGGCAACGTCGCGGAAGGTGACGCGCTTCTGCTGATTGCTCAGCAACTTTGCGCGGGATTTGCCAAAGGATAAGGCTTTGTTTCCGCCCGATTGCATCTGGCGCATCATGAAGACCCAGAGTCCTATGAACACCAGCAGCGGGGCGTAACTGATCAGGCCGAAGACCCACTGGCTCGAGGAGGAGCTCTTGAACCAGACCTTGACGCTGTTGTCCTTCATTGCGTTCGCAACGTCTCGAACCGCAAACTCATTGCTGAGCTCTGTGCTGAAGGTCTCCCCGTTTGTGAGCTCGCCCTTGATGCCCCGGCCCTCTTCAATAGTTGCGCTCTTGACGAGGGTGGGCTTCGCAGAAACTTTGTCAAACAGCTCGTTGTAGCTGAGCTGAATCTCCTTGGCGCTGCTCCGGCCCTGAAACACCTGATACAGCAGAAATGCCCCACCAATGATCAAGACCCAAAACACTATCTGTCTGACGGTCGAATTCACTGTTACCTCCAAGGCGCACTGGCGCCAAACTCGATTCTACCGGACGCTATTTTGATGCGCAATAACCCCCTAACGAGTACTGAGTGCTGAGTCCCGAGTCCTGAGTGCGGAGGCAACCCCTTCGGGGCTGTCACTCAGGACTCAGCACTCAGCACTCAGGCTACTCCGGCGGTGCTCCGTCCATCATTGCCAAATACGGTAACTGGCGGAATTGGTTCTGTAATCCGAGACCATAGCCGAAGACATAGCCGTCTCCGATCTGAAAAGCCGAGAAATCCACCTTCATTTCGGTTCTTCGCTCTCCAGGTTTGTCTACGAGGGCACACGTTCGGAGGGATTTCACGCCTCGAGAGGCGAGTTGGCGAGTGATGTACTCAAAAGTCACCCCGGTAGCCACGATGCCGCCCACCAGAAGAATATCTCGTCCACACGGATCGAACTCGCTCGTGTAGAGTATCTCGGTCTGTCCTCCGTGCCGGTGGCGCGCTACCTTCATAAAGCAGCAGCTAAGTGGGATATCCAATGCACGTATAAGGTCGGAGAGAAAAACAAACGCATCATCTAGTATGCCTACCACGGTCAACTCACCCGCCGGCGCGATTGCCCTTATCTCCGATGCCAGCTCGCCAATTCGCTCCTCGATTTCTTCCTCGGATTTTACAATTCTGAGAGTTTTTTGCATTTCAGCTCCTGGATGGCCGTCCAGCAGGGACAATCACGCACTCGAAGCCTGCAAGACTACAAGGCTCGGGCAATCCTTTCGGGCGGCAAATTCGGCTGAAGGGGGCAAACCGGGCGACCAAACGTAACGGTCATCGGGAGTCGTCACTACGGGCCAGCCGGACCGGCGGCTGGACGGGATTTTATGGTCAATCATCAACTTTTTCAACTTCTTTGTTTTAGCCCGGCCCAGCGCCAACACCCGCTCTCCAGGCCTCCGGGTCCTGATCAACAAACGGCGCGGCAGCTCCACCTCGCTCAGTAGAGCCATCATCCAATCCCGCCCCGCCGACTCGGCAAGGTTCCTTGCCGCTTCAAGCAGACCCTCAAAGCTCCCCGCCGCAAGTCCACTCGCGGCGCTGATGCGCCAGCCAAAGAACTCCGCAACTGAGCCCGCTGCTCCCAACTCCAGGACCGCCGTACCCGAGTTCCCCGAAGATACCGGCCCTTGTGAATCCGCCTTGATGAGCAAAACGTCGCGTTCGCACCAAACCTCGACGCCTCCGGGAAGCTCCAGATGTTTACCGCTCACGCCGCTGGTCAACAGACCGTCGACTGCCTCAATGTGCTTCGACGTGATTTGAACAGAATCGTTGCGAACGTATATTGACGCTCGACTTACCGCGCGCAGGATCATGACGTTTCTGATTGCGCGGGGCTGCCGAACAAACGTCTCGATCGTGTATCTGTTTTCGTCCGACCGGCTGCGCTGTGAAGAAACTGCCGCTTGTTCCAGCACCGCATCGGCGTATTCTTCGAGGAACTCATGCTGCTGGGAAAGTGATGCGGCAGCTCGCGCAACGGATCGCACCGCTTTCGGGTTCATCTGTTCAAGAAGAGGCAGGAGTTCAAGCCGTACTCGATTGCGCGAATGTTCGATTGAGGCATTGCTAGAGTCGGTGCGAAATTCAAGCGACGCAGCGCGGCAGTAGGCTTCGATTTCCTTTCGCTCGAGACACAACAGCGGCCTGACTACCCGTAAGCGCGGTTCGGCTGTATTTCGGTGCGCCGTAGACCCTTGCGGGAGAACGGTCGAGGGCAAGGGTGCAGACGGCCTCATCGCCGCGAGCCCGCGAACGCCGGCACCCCTGATCAGCCGCAAGAGGAGCGTTTCGGCTTGATCATTCATCGTATGACCGGTAGCCACCAGTTCGAGACGTTGCTGCGTGGCGACGCGCGCAAGGAATTCATACCGGAGTCGTCGCGCGGTATCCTCAATACCGCGACGGCTGCGTCGCGCTTCTGTTCTCGTATCGGCCCGTTCTATCGTAACGGGAAGAGAATAGTCGGCGGCGACTCGCGCGACGAATTCTGCGTCAGCGGTAGATTCGTCTCCTCTGAGTTGATGATCGAGGTGCGCGATGTGGAGTCTGAATGGTGATCCAGTCTGCAGAGACTCGCGCAGCCGCACGAGGATATCGACCAGCGCCCTCGAGTCGGGACCGCCTGAAAATGCGATGACGAGACCTTCCGCGTTTTCCAGCATCGAGCAGCGCTCGATGAAACGGCGAACTTTCTCGAAGGTGTTGAGCAACGGGTCGCGCATCAATTCGTCCGAGGTTTCTGGTCCTGGCCTAGCGGGTGTCGCGTTGAGTCACGAGTATGCTACGGTAATCGAGCCTCGACAAGGAATGCTTCAGTGGTCGCGCGGTGCGCTCCTGTCGTGAATGTAAAGGCCGGGGAGCTTTGATGAATTCAAACGACAAGCAACAAATTCGCCGGGTGCGGTGTTTCGTGGCTACGCTGGCGATACTTGCGTTCGGAGCGTGTGGACAGACGGCCACGAATCAGAATCGGAACGCTTCGGACTCGACTGCTCGAAACAACGCCGCATCGACCAACGCTGCATCGACCAACTCGAACAGGAACACGTCGGCGAAGTCTGCGGCCAACGCTGCGCCGGCGGCCTCATCGAAGTCCGCATCGGGCAGCATTGAGGTGACGTCGGTGCCGAGTGGCGCAAGGGTTCTGCTGATCGTAGTGGATGAAAGCGGAGCTTCGGAGCCTCAGTCTCACGGCGTCACGCCGACGACAATTACGAACCTCGGTCCTGGTCAGTACACGATTGATATCGAAATGCCGGGTTACCGTTATTATCAGACTAAGGTTGATTTGAAGGAGAACGCTACTGCGAAGGTTCGGGCAGTATTGAAGAAGTAGATATAAACAGAGCCTCGTGAAGAGAGTTTCTGAAAAGTTATGACAGTTGAGTGAGAATTAATGCTGCGACAGGTGTAAGAATGCACGCCCTCCGTCAGGAGGGCTCTGTTTATCGCACGCGATTGAATCAGAAATGCTTCCGTACGTGACGGTGGGCGAACATTGGCAAGGTCCGGATCTCAAAACTCAACACTCAGGACTCAGCAGTCAGGACTCAGGACTCAGCACTCATCTTTGACATCAAGCTCCGTTAAAATATAATCCTTTCGCTTTTCCAGCTTTTTCGGGTTCGCTCTCAACCAACAGATCAAGGAGGGTCCAAGCATGACTGCCGCTTCTCCAAAACGCGTTGAAGTCAACGGCGCCATACCCGAATCATGGTCTAGAACAGGCAGCCGCAGGTGGCCGCGATTGCTGCTCCTCCTGGCAATCCTGCTTGCCGCAGGCATCGTAGCCCTCGGCACCTGGCCGGCAAAGGCCGACTTCTCCGGCGACGAAAAAACGGCAGGCGCTGTCGGAGACGGTGGACTCCATCGCAACTTCCCGGCAATGGTCCTTCGCGCAGACAATCCGCTCCCTGTAAATAAGAACGACCCTCGCGTTGAGTTGGGCCGGTTGTTGTTCTTTGACCCGATCCTGTCGGGAGCAAATGACATTTCATGCGCTCACTGTCACCATCCTGACCTCGGCTTTGGCGACGGCCGCGGATTCTCCATGGGCAAGGGCGGCAAGGGCCTCGGCCCCGAGCGAAACGGAGGATCAGTCGTAAAGCGCGGCGCGCCGAGCCTGTGGAATGCAACCTATAACCACATGCAGTTCTGGGACGGCCGCGCACCTGATCTGGAGGAGCAGGCTCGCGGACCGATTACCAGCGATATCGAAATGAACGAGAATCCGGAAACTTTGGTGACCGAGTTGAAGGCCATCCCGGAATACGCGAACAGGTTCGATGCGGCGTTTCAAGGAAGCGGCGGCTCTGGAGTCACGATGGACAATGTCCTGAAGGCCATAGCATCGTTTGAACGCACGCTCACCGCGAACAATTCTCCATTCGATCACTTCGTCGCCGGCAATGTGAATGCGCTGACGCCGGAACAAAAGCGCGGCTTCAACCTGTTCAGGTCCGGGCGGACACGTTGCTTTGAGTGTCACGGTATACCAACTTTTGCCAACCGCGACTTCAAGATCATTGGAGTTCCGGAAGTTGAAGGTCAGGAACATGACTACGGCAGGTTCGATGTCACCAAGGGGGAAGGCAACAAGTATGCCTTCAAGGTGCCTACGCTTCGCAACGTGGTGTTGAACGCCCCTTACATGCACAACGGGCGATTCAAGACGCTCGAGGAGGTTCTCGATTTTTATGCGGCCGGTGGCGGACCAGGTGTTGGGTTCAAAGAGCCGAAGGTAGACGACAAGATCCACTCTTATACGATAAGCCTGCAGGAGAAGAGCGATCTGATCGCCTTCCTGTACTCGCTTGTAGACGAATCCAATCTGCCTTCGTTCCCGGAAAAAGTTCCTTCGGGATTGCCGGTCGTGCAGCATTTGCAAAACCCGGGGCGCTCGCTTGTCGCGAAATTCAACACCGGTGCGCTCAAAGAGGAAGTAACTGCTCGTGCTCCTCAGACGGTTACGGTGAAAAGTGGCGAATCGATTCAGGCCTCGGTTGACAAGGCCCTACCGGGTGACACGATTCAGGTAGAGCCCGGCGTTTACAAGGAAGAAATACATATTGATCTCGACAACATAACGTTGCGAGGGATCAAGGGTGCTGACGGCGCTCGACCGGTGCTGGAAGGTGAGAAGAAGCTGTCGGATGCGGTGCTTGCGACCGGAAGCAACTTTGTAATTGAAGGCTTCGACGTCCGTCACTACATCGCTAACGGCGTGGTAGTTCACAACGCTCGCAACGTACGGTTTACCGACTTGAGAATTGACGATACAGGTTTGTATGGCGTCTATCCGGTTAGCTGTACGGGTGTCACCATCGAGAACTGCGTGGCTACGGGCATTGCAGATGCGGCTTTGTATGTTGGACAGTCCCGCGATATAGCGGTTCGAAATTGCGAAGCACACGACAACGTGACCGGTATCGAGATCGAGAATTCGATCAACGCGGTGGTTGAGAATAACTACGTTCACAACAATACCGGCGGAATTCTGGTGTTCATACTTCCCAACAATCCATCGAAGGCCGGTCGCGACTGCATTGTCCGCAACAATCGAGTGATCGACAACAATCACGCGAACTTTGGCAATCCGAATGCGATTGTGTCCAACGTACCGCCAGGGACTGGAGTGCTTGTGATGGCTGCCGACAACACCGAAGTCACCGGTAACGAGATACGGGGCAACGACTGCTACGGTGTCGGGGTCTTCAGCCTCAACGTGGCATTTCCGGAGGGCACCGCATTCGATGTTGGTCCAACGCCGGAGAACACCTACATACACGACAACACCTACTCGGAGAATGGACACAATCCGGCCGGTGTGATGGCCAGGGCCGGACTGAAGGGAGCGGACCTGGTTTGGGATCTGACGGGGTGGTCCAACCGCTGGAGCGAGAAAAACGCCACGCGTGCGACGCCGATCATCAGCGCGAGCTGGCCAACATTTGCACGCCGCGCCTACTGGCGGATTCTGCAATTCACAAGCACGCTGTGAACTCAAAAAGTAGGCCGTATGTAGTAGGCAGTATGTAGTAGGCAGTATGGAGTAGGCAGACGACGTGAAACGGATCGAGAGGGGCTCACTACTCAGAAGGCAAGGAGAACAGGAGGCAACACGTAGCTCGCAAATGCCTGCTGCATACCTGCCTGCTGCTTTTCCCAATGCCTGAACATACCACCGCCTTAGAACCCGCATTGCCCGCTCAATGTGTTGCTGAGTTTTTGGGCACATTCATAGTGATTCTGGTTGGCGACGGCGCCGTGGCCACGGCGGTGATGACCGGAGTTCTGGACGGCTGGGGCGTCGCAATGATGTGGGGCATTGGCGTGATGCTCGCCATCTATGTAGCTGCCCCAGTCTCGGGAGCGCACTTCAACCCGGCGGTTACTATTGCTATGGCCGCTTTCCGCGGCTTTCACGTCCGCAAGATCCTGCCTTTCATTATCAGCCAAATAGCGGGCGCATTCGCCGGGGCGGCCGCGGTCTACGCGATGTGGTCGGGTTATTGGCCGCGTGCAATCGAGAAACTCGGAGTGGAAGTCGGGTCGCCCGGCAGTCAGAAGCTGATGGCGGTGTTCTCCTGTTTCTACCCGGGTCCGGGCAGCATCGGCGTAGACGGAAGCGCATGGGCCACCTTGAGCACCGGAGGCGCGTTCTTCGTCGAGGCGCTCGCCACGGGGTTCTTGTTGATGATGATCTTCGCTTTGACCGAGCCCGGAAGCTCGGCGCTGCCGGAGTCGGGACTGGGACCTCTGTTCATCGGCCTCACCGTGGCGGTGAGCGTCGGCCTTGTAGGTCAGTTGACGATGGATGCTATCAACCCCGCCCGCGACCTCGGCCCCAGACTATTTGGCTACGTGATCGGCTTCGGACGGATTGCTTTTCCAGGCCCTCGCGGAAATGAATGGTGGTTGTACATTCTTGGGCCCATAACAGGGGCCTTGTTGGGTGCTGGAGTGTACAGATTCGGCATTCGCCGGTTCCTGCCACGATCCGGCTGAGGTACCCTCCGCCACGCGGTTACACAGACTTCCCCGCCCAGAGACCCCGCCAAAGCTCGGCTAATGCTTCGCGCCAGACGGGCACGAAGGCGTATAACCCCCCGAGAACAAAACTGTTGACCTTATTCATTTTAGGGCGATAATGAGCGATATCTGTGCTTACTCAGGGCGGATCGGTTCCTAAACGAACACCCCTACCGCCAGGTCCCCACGAAATTTGTGTATTGCTCGGCTGCAATCTTGACCGGCAAGCACGACCCCCTGCCCTCGACGTCTTTGAAAGTGTGTCATGACCCTCGGTGACGACTAACGTCTTCCATCGGAGTGCAAAAATGCGATCAGGCAAATCGAGGACAGGGATTGTAGTACGCGCGAGCTTGTTCTTGCTCCTGTTGATCAGCGCGACGAGTCCGTCGCTATCCCAGCAGTTGAGCAGTAGCTCTCGCGACGACCAGGAGACGATCAAGCAGCTCCTGAAGCGGGTCGAAGAACTGGAAAGTCGAGTGCGGGAACTGGAGTCGAAGCGGTCCGCGACCGCCTCTCCCTCCGAGCCAAGGAGCGACGAGGCTCCGGCAGCCGCGGACACCTCATCGACCCCTTCCACCCAGACCGGACATGACAGCTCGATGTCTCATGGTGGGTCTCCAAGCCTCCAGCTCCGAGGTTTTTCGGACATAAGCTATCACGCTACCAACGCAAAAGGTGAAACGAACTCTTTTGCGCTTGGACAGCTTGATTTGTTCATGACGTCTCGAATTTCCGATTCGTTCAGCGTCCTTGGCGAGCTTGTGCTGGAGGCAAACGAGCGAAACGAGTTCGGGTTCGAGATCGAGCGCCTGTTGTTGCAATACTCAAAGAACGACTACTTCAACGTGGCGGTCGGGCGTTATCACACTGCGATCGGCTACTACAACACTGCCTATCACCATGGCACTTGGTTCCAGACCACAACCGGCCGGCCGTTCCTGTTCGCGTTCGAAGACGAAGGCGGAATTCTACCTATTCACAACGTCGGCGTTTCGATGAATGGGAGGATACCTTCCGGAAAGCTCGGTCTTGGGTACGTTGCGGAGATCGGAAACGGACGCGCGGCGAGGTCCAGGCTGGACGAGCCGGTGCAGAACGTGGTGGACGAGAACAACGGCAAATCGTTCAACCTTGGCCTCATCGCCAGACCCGATTGGTTACAGGGATTGCAAGCCGGTTTTTCCTACTACAACGACAACCTGACTCCGAACGGGATGCCTAACATCCACGAAAAAATATTCGCCGCACACGTGGTGTATCAGAACAACGCGCTGGAGCTGCTCAACGAGGGAATGCTCGTCAGTCATACGCTGCGAGGGCTGGGCCAGACGATAAACACCGCCGCCTTTTACACTCAGGCTTCGCGGAAATTCGGAAAAGCCAGACCGTACTTTCGCTATCAGTACGTGAATGTTCCCGACAGTGATCCGGTAATTGGAGACGCTGGCCGTCAGAACGGGCCGTCAGTTGGTTTGCGTTTTGACCTGAGCGAGTTTGTGGCGTTCAAGGCGCAGTATGATCGCACGCTGCGTCGCAGGCTGGACCCTGTCAACGGCGTCACGGTGCAAATGGCGTTCACGTTCTAAAGGAGAAACCAATGAAAATCAGACCTGTTGCTCAGGCGATTTTCCTTGCGCTGGCACTTGCCAGCCCCGCTCTTACGAGCCAAGCAAGCCAACCGCTGATCATCAATGAGGCTTCTGCCTCGTTGTTTCGCAGCGGCTCAACACTGGTGGATGAGCCGCTTGTGATCGTGGTCAACAAGGCGAACGCCATTGACAATGTCACGTCCAGTGAGCTGCGCAACATCTTCATCGGTCAACGAGGTAACTGGCCGAACGGACAGAAAATCACTGTGGTCATGCGGGACCCGACTCCGGAGCGTGCCGCGGCGCTGCAGCTTATCTACCGAATGAGTGAGTCGGACTTCAGCCGTTATTTTCTGCACGCCTCGTTTTCGGGTCAGTCTCTTGCTCCCCCAAAACAACTCGCGTCTTCGTCGGGCGTGCGCAGATTCATATTTAACGTGCCGGGTGCGGTGGGCTACGTAAGGCTCTCGGACCTGGATGATAACGTCAAGGCAATACGAATCGACGGACTCACGGCAAGAGACAGTGCCTACAAATTCAGAATCGCTGGACACTGAGTACGAAAAAAAGCCCGATCAAGGAGCGGGTGATATGTTCAAAGCCGAACTGCCAGGCGCCCTCGCAGCTTTCTACCGCAGACATAGCTTCACACTAGCATTTGTTCTCATAGGGCTCGTAGTCATAGGCGTGGGGGCAATCGTGGTCAATGACCTCGGACAGGCCAACCGCGAGGTCCGCCAGACCTACGGCGAATCCGTAAGCGGTCTGGACGTTATAGGCGAGCTTCAGTATCAGACGCAGGAAGCGCGGCGCACGATGCTCTACGCGCTGACAACCTCCGATGCCGACAAACAAGTCGAATACGCCGACGCTGCGCGCGTTGCGGATGAAAAGGTGTCCGAGCTGCTGCACCAGCATCAGCTTCTGGATCATGCACCGGCGGAGAGAAAGTCGGGCGATCAGCTCGATGCTGATTGGAGCAGCTACCTCAAGATTCGCTATCAAGTGATGGCAATGATCCTTGAAGGCAATTCAAAGGTGGCAATCGACCAGGACCTGAACGCAGGCGTTCCCGCATTTGATCGAGTTCGAGAAGACCTCCAGCGAATGAAAGAGTTTCATAAGAATCAGGCCGTGACCAAGCTCGTGCAGGTCGAAAACTCGTACAACCATTCGCTGCTCAAGCTGATGATTATTCTCGGGCTGACACAGCTTGTTTCAGTCATTGCCGCTCGAATGGTCCAGCGGAGCGCGATGCTGGGTACGGTCCAGCGCTCAGAATCGCGGATGCGCGAAGTGATCGAATCGATCAACGAAGGCATGTGCGTGATCGGTCCGGACGATCGGGTCGAATTGTGGAACAAGGCCGCCGAAGAGAACTGGAACAAATCACGAGCAGAAGTTCTTGGAAAGAAACTGCTGGACGTTTTCCCGGACCTGCGACACACAGCTCTGCCAAACTCGATTGAGGCGTCGCGCGAATCGGGAGAGGGACAAACGCTCGGTGAACTGCACCTCAATGCACGCGGCGACACGGCACACGAGGTCTTTGAAACCAGACTCTTCCCATTCGAAGGCGGGACGACGATCTTCTTCGACGATGTCAGCGAGCGTAAGCGGGCCGAAGAAGCGCGGCGCGAAAGCGAACAGCGGTACCGGAACCTGTTCGACAACGCTTCGGTAGGAGTTTACCGGACGACACCCGATGGCAGTGTGGTGATGGCTAATCCGACGCTTTTGAAACTTCTCGGGTATGAGTCGTTTGGCGAGTTCTCGCAGGAGAATCTCGAGTCGCCGGTTAACAAACGTAGATACCAGCGCGATCGCTTCAGAGAGTTGATGGAGACTCAGGGCGAGGTTCGCGGTCTGGATGTGCAGTTCACCAGACGTGACGGAAGTGCGCTGTTCATTCGCGAGAACGCCCGTGCTATCAAGGGACCCGACGGGCAGATTGCTTTCTACGAAGGAACCATCGAAGACGTCACCGAGCGAAAGATGGCGGAAGACGCGTTGCGCGAGTCTCAGGCGTTATTCGATTCGCTGGTGAACAGCCTGCCTCAGAATGTTTTTTGCAAGGATTTTCAGGGCGCGCTTACTTTTGGCAACAAGCGGTTCTGTGAAACGGTGGGGATGACGCTCGAAGAGCTCATCGGAAAGACGGACTACGATCTGTTCCCGCGACACCTCGCCGATAAGTATCGCGATGATGATCGTCGTGCGCTTTCAGGCGAAGTTCTGGACGTGGTTGAAGAGAACGTGAGCGCGGACAACAAGCGCAGGTTTGTTCACGTAGTCAAATCGCCTCGATATGACTCGCGTGGAGCAATTGCCGGTACTCAGGGAATCTTTTGGGATGTGACTGAGGCGAAGATCGCCGAGGATTCGCTTGCGCGCGAACGAGACCTGCTCCATTCGCTGATGGACAATATCCCGGAGATTATCTACTTCAAGGACGCGCAGGGCAGGTTTACACGAATCAACAAAGCCAAGGCGCAGTATCTCGGACTTGCCGATCCGGAGATGGCAGTTGGCAAGTGCGACTTTGACTTCTATCCCGATGAATATGCCGAAGAGAGCCGCCTCGCCGACGAACAGATCGTGAGATTTGGCCAGCCGATCGTCGGCAAGGTAGAGCGCGTGACTTCTCCCGACGGAATCATCCACTGGATGCTGTCGACCCGGGCGCCGATCAAGAACAAGAACGGCGAAGTGACCAGCATAGTGGGCATCGCTCGGGACATCACCGAACGTAAGCAAGCGGAAGACACCCTCGAGGCGAGCCTCTCCGAACTGTTAACAGTGGTCTCGTCGGTCTCGCAGGGCGACCTGACAAGGCGCGGTGCGGAAGGCGAAGACACGCTGGGGCGAATCGCTTGTTCGTTGAACAAAATGCTCGACAACTTCAGCGGCATTCTGACTCAAGTCATGAGCATCGCGATGTCGGTCTCGTCTAATGCGATGGAGGTGCTCTCGGCATCCGAGCAGATTTCAATCGGGTCCGATAGGCAAGTTGGAGAGGTCACGACTACCTCTTCGGCCGTCGAGGAGATGGCTGCTTCGATGAGTCAGGTGTCAAAGAACGCCGAAGCATCGGTTGAAGCGGCGCGACGCGCGCTTTCGACGGCTGACAACGGGGACGCATCGGTTCGTGAAACGTCTGAGGCGATGCTTCGAATAAACAATGCGGTCGAGGAGACGTCGGAAAAGATGCGGGTCCTTGCGCGCAGAAGTTCTGAGATCTCGGAGATCATCGATCTGATAAACGGGATTGCCGCCCAGACCAACCTGCTGGCGGTGAATGCGGCGATACAGGCCGCCCATGCGGGCGACGCCGGTCTCGGATTCAGCGTGGTCGCCGAAGAGATTCGGAAGCTGGCGGAGGGTTCAGCACGCGCTACGAAAGACATCAGCAAGCTTGTGACATCGATTCAGCGCGAAACGAATGAAGCGTTGGCGGCGATGGAAGAAGGGATGTCCGAGGTGAAGGAAGGCACCTCGCTGGCGGAGGAGGCGCGCGAGTCGCTCCAGAACATCTCAACTGTGGTGCGGCAGTCAGCGGAGCTGATTGAGGAGATATCGGCGGCTTCTGAAGAGCAGGCTAAGACGACGCGAAACGTTGCGTCTGCAATGCAGACGATTTCGAGCATCGCTCTCGAGACCTCGTCGGGTGCGCAGGAGACGACGCGGACAATCTCGGGCATGGTCTCGCTCTCAGAGCAACTCAATGCGGCGATAAGCCAGTTCAAGGTGCGAGACGACTTCCGCCAAGCGCTGATGTAAGTTGTGGCGGGCTCTGTTTATAGAAATGTGAGTTGATCAAGAAATGACGCCATCCGTCAGGGTCTGTTTATATTTATAGAAGTTTGAGTTGATCAAGAATGACGCCTGACAGCCCGAGACACACGAATTCCTCGCGGGTCGTTTCATTCGTCCAAGAGAGATGCTTGTCGATGAGGAAGCGAACTGCGTACTGCTTAGCGCCTTCCTGTTAGGGCTTGAAAAGCTTGTCGAAATCAGAGCGCGCGTCTTTGACTTGTGAGGCAGCGGCAGTAGTCTCGCGCTCGATTGTCTTGCGGGGCTCAAAGAGTGTGCAGGTGTTCCGTTCGTCTTTCTTAGGAATTCTCTCGGTTATTGGCTTGCGGCACTGAAACCGTGCGCCTGGATCGAAGCTCACGCAGTTCTTACACGTGTGCAGATCGTTATGACATTTCGGGCATTGTTGATCTTCGGCAATGCCTCCAACCTCGATGTTCACCATAGTCCCGCAACGCGCACACCGTGTCACCTCACGAAACGCAGGCATTCGAGGTGATCGCACTTCATTTCTCGGCGGCACTGCGGGCTTCGGTCGCTGCTCACGCTCTTCTTCCATGTAGCCGCGCTGTTTGTACTTTCTCTCTCCCATAGAGTCTCCGTTTACTCAACGGTAAAATGGTTTGGTCGTGATCTTTTAGTTTCCGGTCGTGCCTTGGAGACTAAGCTCGGTAAATTCTGAACCTGGTGATTGGGGTTTCCAAGAACTCCAGATGTGACAACTTCTTTATACAACAAATGCCCGCGATTAAGCAAACGAAAAGCATTTTCCCGGGTTCGATAATGTCTCAGTGAATTGTCGTTTTCCCCTAGGACCCCCAAACCTTGATGAGGGTCCACATCAACAACACGTGTAATGACCATATCGTGAGCGCATACGGTAACTGAAACCTGATTACCCCGTACTGATCCTTCATGTTCAGAAGCGCCGCCGGAACGATGTTGAAGTTGGCGGCCATCGGTGTCATCAGGGTTCCGGTCGAACCGGCGGTCAGGGTAATAATCGCAACCATCGCCGGGTTTGCGCCAAAAGGTTTCACGATCAGCGGCACCAGAACGCCCGTAGCCACAACCGGAAATGCAGCAAACGAGTTACCCATGACCATCGTGAACAGAGCCATTCCCAGACAGTTCGCCACCACCAGAAGAAACAGGTTCCCCTCCGGCACAACGGCATGTATCCCGCTGGCGATCAGTTCACCAACCTTTGCAGCGGTGAAAATGAGTCCCAATGAGGCCAGAAGCTGAGGCAAGACATTCACCGATCCCATCGCATCGTTCAGCCGTCTTCCCTCCTGCATCAGCATTGAGAACGTACCCCCGGTCAGCTTCTTCACTACCGCCATCGCAACAATCCCGCCGAACGCCAGGCCAACCAGCGCCGCCTGATTCATCCTAGCCGCGTCGAACCCTGCAAGCCTGACCGCCCCCGCAAGACCAAACGTCACCAGCGGGATCATCAACACCGGCAAGAAGATCTTGTCACCCAGACGCCGGGCTTCAAGCACCTGCACCGCTCTCGACGCGCCTTCGTAGGCTCCGCGCCTAACCCGGCCGGCTCCGTCGATGGCCACCATCACCAGCACCAACAGCCCCGTAACCCAGTGCGGCAATACTCCGCCGAAAAGAAAAATCGAACCGAGTATCAGCCAGAATGCAGCGGTGCCCTTGCGGCTGGTGTGGCTGGGTTCGGTAAGAGTGAGAAACGCAAAAATGTAAAGGAGAATACCCGTAAGAATGTAAACGGTGTTCAGATTCAGCAAGCGCTCGGATAGCGTCGCGAGTAGAGTTGCGAGTTCGGTCATGCTTTGGCAGTCGCCTTTTGGCGTATGCGGCGGTCGAATACCAGGAATTGAAAGATTCCCAGAATCACCGAAAGCGAAGCGATCGGTATAGCAAACAACACGAGACTCCAGAGATTCAGCGTGTACCCGAGACCACTCATTTGCGTGAACACAAGAAGAATTCCCGCCTGTACCGGAGACAGATTCTGACCATAGAAGTTGCCGTAGTTCTCTCCGGCCGCGTTTGCGGCCTTGATGCGCTCGACGAGATTGTCATCCAGCTCTTCTTCGCTCTCGGCTCCGGTTGTAGCTTCCGCGGCGCCGATTGACATTGGGAAGATCAACGGACGGACAAAGGCCGCGTGCCCATTCAGCCTGAGTCCGAGGATGCCTGTGAGAACGCGAAAGAGCTGGTAAACGATCTGCAGCCTTCCAACAGTAGCGGCTCGAATTCGTCTGATCAGCGCGGCCGCCTGTTCCTGCAAACCGAATCGCTCCGCGAGCCCAATTGCCGGGAGCGTAATGATGAACAGCGTAATCAGTCTGTTCTCGGCAAAGGCGCGCCCGAGCGTGTCGATAATGCCTTCCTGGCCGGGTTTCGTCAGGTAGGGCAGGCCTTGAAATATTCCCTCATTGGAAAGCAAAGGGAGACCCGCCGAAAGACCAGTGACCAGGGCGGCAACTACGACTACGGCGGTTGGTCTGAGCTTGAGAGCGAGACCAACCAGTACTATGAGTATTCCGCTTAGTCTAAGCAGTTCGGACCAGTGCATAGGAAGTTCTGAGTACTGAGTTCTGAGCAGTAGGCAGTATGCAGTAGGCAGTAGGAGGTATCAAGGTAGAGCATAGGAAGTTCTGAGTACAGAGTAGCAGTAGGTAGTATGCAGCAGGCAGTCAGAGGTTGTGGTAGAGCGCGTGGCTGCAAGCCTCCGGATTGCGCAGAACACGGACTCAGTAGTCAGTACTCAGAACTTCCCTTGGGTGGGTCGAAAAAATGATCAATGCAAAGCCACAAGGCGCGGCTGTGTCTGAAGAACAACACAGGCAACACTATCGCCAGAATCAGAAGCACATTGTAAAGCCCTGCTCCAGCTCCCGGTGCAATGAGCAGAGAAAGAATCAAACTTGCGAAGAGAAGAGACTCGGTGGCGATTATGTTTATGTAGATGGCTCCAATGAAGTAGCCCTGCTCGCGCTGGAAGACTAACCCGCAAACCGGACAGTGATCCCGAACTCGAATCAAAGACGCATAGATGGGGCCGTCTCCGCACTCGGGACATCTAAGCTTCAACGCTCGTATGAAGAGTCTCTTGAACCTTACAAAATCGAGTTTCATAGCCTCCGGGCAATTATGCGCGAGTGATGGCTGATATCTCAACAGAGGCAGTAGGCAGTAGGTAGTAGGCAGTAGGGTGGGCGTCGTTCCCTTAATGCGCGATTAGGTAATACGGAGTTTCACGGAAAGATCGCAAAGGTTCGCAAAGAACGCAAAGGCCAAGAATGAGTGGCGAGCCCGGCTGCAAGTCAGCCCACATTCAAGCGAACCCGAAACCCTAAACTGCCTACTGCCCACTGCCCACTGCCTACTGCCTACTGCCTACTTCCTGTTATGCTGCCGCGAACCGATTCCTGAGGAGGACTGAATGGCAGCAGAGGCGAAGGTTGTCGCGCCAGGGCTTCGACGATCGCTCAGAGGCAGAGAGTACTTCACTCTGGCCTTTGGCTCGATGATTGGGGTCGGATGGGTTCTGGTTATCGACGACTGGCTCAAGCGCGGCGGCGCTGTCGGCGCGATGCTCGGTTTCCTGATTGGTGGACTTGTTCTCGCGCCGGTTGCGTACGTCTACGGGAAGCTCACCGAGAAGTTGCCCGATGCCGGAAGCGAGGTCGCCTACACCGCAGAAGTGTTCCCATCAGGCGCGAGTTTCGCGACCGGTTGGGCGATGACCCTTGCTTACCTTATCGTGTGTCCGTTCGAAGCGGTGGCAGTCGGGCGCGTAGCGTCGTTCCTGTTGCCCCAAATGAATTCGGTCGAGTTGTATAAAGTAGGTGGGAGCCCGGTCTACCTGCCTCATCTTTTGGCGGGACTCACCCTGACCGCGTTGATCGGCTGGATCAACTTCAGGGGCATTCACGTCAGCGCCGCGTTTCAGAACATCACCACCTTTGGACTGCTTGCTATATTCGCCATCTTTGCAGTGCTCGGTGCGGTGAAGGGAACAGTAGCAAACTGGCAACCGCCGTTCTCCGACTTGAGAGGCGCCAAGGGGGGACTGGTATCTACGCTCGTAGTGCTTCAGATTGTCCCTTATTTCATGACTGGGTTTGAGGCCGCGCCCAAATGCTCCGAAGAGGCGGCACAGGATTTCGAGCCTCGTCATTTCATGCGCTCGATATACCTGGCGTTGGGTGCGGGAACGGTTTTCTACGTTGGAGTCATAGCGGTTGTAACGATGCTCCAGCCCTGGCAATCGCTGACCGAGTCGCGCTTCGCGACTGCCGTGGCATTCGAACGAGCCTTCGGCTCTCAGTTGCTGGTGCAGTTGATCATGCTCGGAGTGATGTTCTCTTTGCTCAAGATATTCAACGGCAACTTCGTCACGTCTACACGGCTGCTGTTTGCGATGGGGCGAAGAGGCTTGCTCGACCCAAGGCTGGCGAACCTGCACGAGCGTTACCAAACACCGAAGCTCGCAGTGCTGTTTGTTGGGTTGATCACTGCGGCGGCTTCTTTTCTGGGCCAGGCGGTTCTCGTGCCGATTACCGAAGTCGGCTCGTTGACGTCGGCGATCGGGTGGCTCGCGACTTGTTGTGCATTTTTAGCGGGGGCAGGAAAGGCGGTAACAGGCGGCGGGCGGATCGCCGGTGTTTTCGGGGCCTTCGTGGCGGCTGCGCTGATACTGATGAAGCTCTTGCCTTTGGTACCGGGAAGTTTTGGACGTTACGAGTACGCAGCCGCCCTTGCGTGGATCGTTCTGGGCGCAGCTTTCTGGATGAATAGGAAGAGTAGGGCAGTTGACAGTATGCAGTAGGAAGTTTCGGGTTTCGGGTTTAGGGTTCCGGGTTCGCTTGAATGTGGGCTGACTTGCAGCCGTGGCTCGCCACTCATCGTTGACCTTCATACATGCGTTCTTTGCCAACCTTTGATGCGGTCTTTGCGTGAAACCCGTATCACCTAATCGCGCATTAAGGGGACGACTCCGACTCCGACTGCCTACTGCCTACTGCCGAGTAAATGGGAACGGATCGGAGCGCTTGCCTGTGGAGGGATTGAACACCGTTATCATCACCTGCTGGCCGCGTGGCATTAGTCCGGTGACGTCACTCTTGCTGACGATGCGGGTGGTCTGGCCATTTGGAAGTCTGAACTCCTCCGGATACTTGATACGTGTCACCGGAGTACCGTCTATCTCCATGATCGCGTCGCCGACCAGGAAGTGCTGCCCGTCCAACACCAGCTTCGTGCCCGATTTCAAACGGGCGTGCTCGATTACCGGGTTGTCAGCCGCGGGCGCATCAAGAGCCGCGATCGCCGCTCGCAGGTCCGGTCGCGGCCCGATGTGTTCCGCAGAGTTTCCTTGTTGAGGCGAGCCAGTCGACACCAGTATTGTCCTCAGCGTGCTTGGTGAAAGAGGTGTTCGACCGCGCGCAATCACAATGCTTTCCAGCACCGCGCAAGCCCCGGCGACCATCGCCGTAGCGCCTGACGTGGCGCCAAAGTCGATCGTATACCAGTGATCGGGTCCCTGGTCGTGCCTTAGATCGCCATACCCGCAGGTGGTGATGAAGCGGCCCCAGCCTTGCACGTCCACTCGAGATCCAAAATTCGATTCGGTTGTCCTGGTGCGGTCTGGGCCAGGGCCGTAGACTCCGCCTTCAGGTAACCCCGCTCCGACCAGAATCGCTCCGGAATCGCGACGGATGCGGTCGAACGCACCGTTGTAGACCGACAGGTCCAAATCATCAAATCCGTTCCCGGCCGACTCAACTACGACGATTCCGGCAGACGTCGCGTCGCGAATCGCGTTGAACACGTCCGGCTCGAACTCGATCGGCACCAGGCCCCGCCCGGTTGCCGCGTCAAAGCGTGGACCTTGTATCGACTGTTGCTCAAGCAGAATCACATCCCCGGGAGTCAGTACCGACGCGGCTTTTCTAATGGCGCCAGCCACGTCCTGAGTGTTGCCGCCGGTCACCGGATTTATCAGTCCAACTCTCGACTTATTCGCGATACCGGTCACACCAACTCCATCGTCGGCGGCGATCAGCTCGCCAAGCACCGCGGTCCCGTGGTCTACGTTGAACTGCGGAAGCGGGTCGGTTCCTTGCACGTACACCAGGAGGTTGGAGAGAGCTGCCGTCAGGTCGCTATGCTGAAGGTTCCAGTCGTATTCGATGTCGACTATGCGGACGTTTTCACCCCTGCCACCTTCAAGAGTCCAGGCAAAGCGTACGTCCATTCCGATAGGCGCTGGATCCAGATAACCCTGAAACGCTTCGAGTTCCTTGGGTCCCGAGTCGTCGGCGAGCGCGGTCATGGGCGAAACGCGTGGGACGCACGTCGAGGCAAGCAGAATCAGCAGGAATCCTATCGAGGAAAAGGTTGCTCTCACCGAGATCTCACTGAGCAGAGATTTTTTTTACCGCGGGGAGCTGTGACGTCGGAATCGATTTTAGAAGGTATCAGAAATTTGTGTCAATCTAAAAGAAGTTTAGGGTTTCCTAAAAAAGTTCAGGGTTTCGGGTTTAGGGTTTCGAGTTTCTAGTTCCCGTTTCTGGTTCGATTGACAGCGCAGAGTTCCAGGAACCACGCGCCGCGACAAGGGAACCAGGAACTAGGAATCCGAAACTCTAAACCCGAAACCCTAAACTTCCGATTCATGAACTTTGTTAGTTCATCACTCGTAAACTCTGATGCGGCGCTTGATTGAGACCAAAGGAGAGCGGGACATGTTCAGTCTATGGTGGGTTGCAGCGGTGATCTTGGACTTCTTCGCGATTTCAGACGTGATGAAATCGAACCGGGATACGACTACAAAGGTTCTGCTAATGGCGTTGATCCTACTGTTCCCAATCATCGCGGCCGGTTTGTATCTGCTCGTATTCCGCGACAAGGGCTACTAAGTAAGCTTCGGCTTTCGGAGCCTGAGTGCACGAAGCACGGAAAGCTCTTTGGTCTGCACTCGGCCTTGTCAGTCAGGAGCCGGACACGTCAGTCCCAACGAACTCTTTCAAGTAAGCGTTTCCTTTATATTCAATCTCCTGCTTGATCCCGATTTGTGAAGTGTAGTAGGCACGCACTGTCCTTCGTTTGAGCTCGCGGAAGAACTCTTCCTCCGGCTTATGTGGCTTCGCCTCGTTCTGCGCAATCCGCGTCAAAAGGGCCAGCCTCTGCTCGGGAGTGGACTGCATGAATGCCTTTCCATGCATTTCCTTTGACAGCGATTCAATCAGCTTGAGGCCGTTTCGCCATTGCTGCTTAGGTTCTTCTTCCCAGGATTCAGAGAGTCGAAAGTCGATGTACGTCGCTACCTGCGCGGCTCGCGCGCCGGGCGAATGATCGTCGGCGGGAATGATCAACTCCGACAGCTCATCTACGAGTGCAAATTCTTCCGGCGTGAAGAAGGCAGGCGCAGGCTCGGCAGGCGTGGCAACCGATGCCGCTCGCGCCGACTCCGATGCGCCGACAGATGCCAGCAGCGCCGCGCTCGCACCCAGTTTGATTAGCTCGCGTCGGCTGATCTCGCCGGATTCTTGCGGGGTTTCTGTCTCTTCTCCAATGCTGTCGTTCATCAGATGTTCCCCTTTCTCAGCTCTTCGGCGAGGTAGTCGCACGACCTCCATGCAAGTGACATGATTGTCCACGTGGGGTTCTGGCAAGAGGCGTTGACGTGGCTGCTGCCGTCCACAACAAAGAGGTTCTTCACGTCGTGCGACTGTTGAAACTGGTTCAATACCGATGTCTTTGGGTCGGAACCCATTCGGGCAGTTCCCAACTCGTGAATCGACCAACCTTCGGTGAGCAGCCGCCTGTTGAGCGAAACGATCTCGAACCCTGCAGCTTCAAACATCTCCTGCGCGGTGTTCGCCATGTCTTCGCACATCTTCTTTTCATTGTCGCTAAATTTGTAGTGAAACCGCAGAACCGGCACTCCCCATCGGTCCTTCACCGTGGGATCCAGGTCTACATGGTTCTCGTATCGCGCAAGTACCTCGCCAAAACCGCCCATCGAAATAAACGCTCCAGCGTAGTCGCGCACCTTCTTCTTGAATTCGCTGCCAAACCCGACAGTGTTGTTGGCATTTTCGGGAAAGATCTGTGTCCCGCTTCCGCCTTCGAATCCGTACCCGCGAATGAAATTCGGGTCCTTGCTCGACAGATTGCGAAAGCGCGCGACGTAGAAATCGCCGGGACGCCCATCATCCACCGTTCGCGGCTTACCTATGCGGTCCTTTACGAGTCCGACAATCCACGGTCCCATCACGTGCTCGCAGAAATTGTGACCTACGTGTCCGCTCGAATTGCCAATGCCGTTTGGATAAGCGGAAGACTTTGACAACAGCATCAGTCTTGCGGACTCGAGAGTAGATGCGGCAAGCACTACGACCTTGGCGTGAGCTTCATAAGTCTGGCGAGTTTCGCTGTCGATAAAGGCGACACCGCTGGCCTTGCCGGTCTTGTTGTCAACCAGGACCTGATGGACAGTTGCGTTCGTTCGAAGCGTCAGGTTGCCGGTGTCCATCGCCGGAAGAATCAGACCGGTGGGAGAATCAAACGCGGCATGGATGTCACAACCTCCTACGTGACGCCTGCACGCGCCGCGCCCGAAGCAGCGGCTTCGGTATTTGTTGTGTTTCAATCCGTCGGTTGTGACTCCGGCGCGGTAGGGCGTCAACACGCGGTCCATCTTCTTGAGGGTTTGCCGAAGCTGTACTTCGGCGGCCGCAAGCTTCACCGGTCTTTGAAAGATACTGTCGGGAAGGTGCGGAAGGTTTTCCTTGACCCCTGAGATGCCGAGATAGAGGTCTACCTTGTCATAGTAGGGCGACAGATCCTTGTACGATATCGGCCAATCTTCGCCGAAGCCATCGCGACTCTTCGCCTTGAAATCATAGTCCGACAGTCTGAGCGCGAGCCGTCCCCAAATATTTGTCTTGCCGCCCAGACATCGGGCGCGCACCCAGGCGTAGTTAGTGCCGGTGTACGGGTGGTCGCGCTCGTCTACTACAATATTCTTGCTGTAGTCGGGACCGCCCCATCCCTGCACGTACGAGTAGACGTGGTTGAACTTCAGTCCTTCGGCGTAAGGAGGCTGCCGCACGTTGTACTCGTTGAGGCTGAGTGCGTGGTTGCCGGGCGCCATTTCACCGCGCCTCGGGTGCTCGTACGGCCATTGTGTAGACTTCAACTCTTTTTCGATATCGAGCTTTTTACCAGCCTCCAGCAGGAGTACCTTCAGACCGTGCGACGTCAAAACGTGCGCAGCCATACCGCCGGCGGCTCCCGAGCCGACAACAATAGCGTCATACGTTTTTTTAAGATCGACTTCGTTTCCTGATTGCGGCGCGATTCGCAGGAGTGTCATAGGCACCTTGGGAAGTTCTGAGTTCTGAGTTCTGACCAGTGTGTTGCCTTGCCGGTCTATGGTAATCGCAAAGTCGCCGCGGTGCAAAGCACTCAGTAGTCAGCGGCACGACTCAGGACTCAGGACTCAGAACTTCTTCTCGAAGTTGTCGTTCATAGTCGAACCCGCTTCGCTTGCCCTCCCACCGCGCGATTGCATACAGAACCGTGCCCATTGCCAGCCAAAGCAACAGAAGCTTCAATACCTCACCCGACAAGCTCTGGATGATCAGATATGTCATTGATAACAGCGAAACGCAGCCGCTCGACAATAGTACCCAGGGGCGCGGCTTCACCAGGGCCTTGTCGTACAGCTCTCGTCGAATGAACGGCAACAGCATGGCCGACCCGCTGTGCAGACCGTAGAGAATGAACATTGCCACCAGCGAGATGTTCAGAACGGAACCAAACGTCTTGGTCCAGAGCAGAACGAGCGCAATTACCGTGTTCACTAACAGGCTGATCCACGGAGTTCCGGATCTTCCCCCCAGCCGCGCAAACCAGCGAGGCGCAAGCCGGTCCTCTCCAAACACGTACAATATTCTCGAAGGCACGAACAGCGTTGCATTCAGACTGGTGGTGAACGCCATGAGCGCGCCTATCGCGACCACCGCTCCTCCCCACGAAGGAAGGAACCTGCGCGCCGCATCTGCCATGGCATAGTTCGATTGTGCAAGCTCCTGATACGGCATGACTCCAAAAGCGACCGCCGACATCAGAAAAAACACGAGCATCCCGATGATCAGACCGTTGACGAAAATCATCGGCAGAGACTTACGTGCTTCCCTGGTTTCTCCGGCGGTTTGCGCCAGGCTTTCGAAGCCGGCGTACGAGAAGAACAGCGGCGGCAGGCTTGCAAGGAATCCAACAGGACCGTCGGGCCCGGTTCGCGGCCAGAAACCGAACGGAAACAGAGGCCAGAAGTTGCCAAGCTTTATCGCAAACACCCCGGGCACAACCAGGATCAGCACCGCTACGAACAGGACTACGGTCATTGAGGTTTGAAGCCAGCCGTAGAACTTCACACCGGCCAGATTGAACAGCAGAAAGAAGATGAGTGTGAAAGTGGCGATAACAGCCTCGCCCAGACTGGGGTTTGCGACATATCGCTGCATCAAAGACTCACTCATCGGAATCGAGCGCGCTATGGACTGGTCCAGTGATGGGTAGAAGAACTTCAGATACTGACCCAAGGACGTAGCGAGAATGACCAGCGCTCCTATGTACGCGAGCCACTTGAGCCAGAGAGCAATGAACCCCACAAAGTAACTCCTCGTTGTGCGCGAAATATGGAGGTACGCGTCTCCGGGTCGGGTTCCGAGTGGCGTCGAAACGTAGACGGCGTAGGCTACGGCGGTGGACAGAATCACCGGAGCCAGTGCCAGGTACGCAAGAGGCACCGAGGGCCCGGCGATATTTGCCGCTTTGCCGGTCACTACGAAGATGCCGGATCCGACGAGTATGCCGACGATGGTCGAGTAGCTTTCGATCTTGGACAGATCGCGCCGAAGGCCGGATGTCTCGGGACTATGGCTCGGTTGTTTGGCAGTAGCAGTCAGGGCGCACCTCTTTCGGTTGATTGTGATGCGGGGCTCAGACACGAGCAGCCGGATTGTCTCAGTTGACGCGCGCAATGTCTATGACGAGTACTGAGTTATACTACCGCTCACGCACAAAAGGAGATCATCGTGAGAAACCTGCTAGTGTTTGTCGTCCTCGGGCTGTGCCTCGCGTCGCCAACGACGAGCGCTGAAAAAGAGGGCTTCAGCGCAGGAAGGTCTGCGCGTCCCAAGGTGCTGTACCTCGTACACTCAGCCGGGTTCAAGCATTCAGTACTACCGCTTTCGGGCGAAATTCTGAAAGGCATCGGTGACAAGTCCGGCGCGTTCGAGTTGGTTGTCAGCGACGACTGCTCCCTGATCAGCACTGAAGGTCTCAAGCAGTTTCCTGCCGTAGTCTTTTACACCACCGGGGAACTTCCGATTTCAGCGGAACAGAAGGCAGCGCTGCTTGAGTTCATACGCGGAGGCAAGGGATTCGTCGGGATCCACAGCGCGACCGACACTTTTTATAAGTGGGCCGAGTACGGTGAGCTGATCGGCGGCTACTTTGACGGGCATCCCTGGCATCAGGAGGTGACCGTGAGGGTTGAGGACCTGGCCCATCCGGCAACCAGGCATCTTGGCGGCTCGTTCAAGATCACCGATGAGATCTATCAGTTCAAGAATTTTTCTCGCGATAGAGTGCACGTGTTACTCAGCCTGGATCCATCGTCGGTAGACCTGAATAAGCAGGGCGTTCACCGGACGGACAAGGATTTTGCGCTGGCGTGGACTCGGGACTACGGGCGCGGTCGAGTCTTTTACACGGCGCTTGGGCATCGTGACGAGGTCTGGCAGGACGAACGATTTCAAAAGCTCCTGCTCGGCGCTCTGCAATGGGTGATGAGGAGATGATGCGAAGGGGCGAAGGGGCGAAGGGGCGACGCGGGGACACGGAGACGCGGGGAGGAGAGACGCGGAGACGGGGGGAGGAGCGATGGGCGCAGCGTGCCCGCGTCCCGCCTCCCCCCGTCTCTCCTCTCCCCGTCTCTCCCCCTCCGCGTCGCCTCTTCGCCCCTTCTCCGGTTCGCCAGTTTGCCCCTCGCTCCGCGTCTCCGCGTCTCCGCGTCTCCGCAAGCCCTTCCTCAATGAGACTCCCTCGGCACGGCAGCGCCGCTGCCGCCTACCAGGAAATCCAAATCGGCGCCGCGATCCGCTTGCATCACGTGCTCGTAGTAAAGCTTGTAATACCCACGTCCGAACGGAGGCGAAGAAGGTTTCCAAAGCGAGCGACGCCGTTCAAGCTCAGGCTCCGGCACGTCCAGATCGAGGCGTCGAGCCGAAACGTTCAGCTCGATCGGGTCGCCATTCTGAACAAACGCCAGAGGCCCGCCAGCCGCGGACTCCGGCGCGACGTGCAAGATCGCGGTCCCATAAGCGGTGCCGCTCATTCGCGCGTCAGAAATCCGCACCATGTCGGTGATCCCGCGCTTCAACAGCTTCGATGGCAACGGCATGTTTCCAACCTCAGGCATTCCCGGATAGCCCCGCGGTCCGCAGTTCTTCAACACCAGAACCGAATCTGCCTCCACATCCAGGTTCGGATCATCGATACGATTGTGAAAGTCTTCGATATCCTCAAACACAACCGCGCGCCCTCGGTGTTGCATCAGCTCGGGCGTAGCCGCCGAGGGCTTGATGATCGCGCCGTTAGGACAGAGGTTCCCTCGGAGTACGGCAAGGCCGCTGTCGGCCTTCAAAGGATTGTTGAACTCCCGAATGACCTCGCGATCGTAGCAAGGCGCATCGGCGACGTTTTCACCGATCGTCTTGCCGTTGACCGTCAGCGCGTCGCGATGGATCAAATCGTCCAACTCGCGAATCACCGCAGGCAGCCCTCCCGCGTAGTAGAAATCTTCCATCAGATATTTCCCCGATGGCATGAGATTGACGAGACAGGGCACGCCTCTCCCCAGCTCGTTCCAGTCGTCCAGCGTCAGATTGACCCCGAGCCGGCCGGCAATTGCGAGCAAATGGATTACCGCGTTTGTAGATCCGCCGATCGCGCCGACGACTCGGATCGCATTCTCAAACGCTTTCCGGGTCAGCACCTTCGACATGCGCAAGTCCTCGTGCACCATTTGCACCGCGCGACGACCGGCCATATGGGCCAATGCGTATCTCCGTGAGTCAGCCGCGGGGATCGCAGCGTTCGTCGGCAAACCAATTCCAAGCGCTTCGACCACACTAGCCATTGTCGATGCGGTGCCCATAGTCATGCAGTGACCTGCCGAACGGCTCATACAAGACTCCGCGTCCATGAAGTCGCACATGCTCATAACGCCGCGACGAACGTCTTCGCTGAACTGCCAGACATTGGTGCCCGAGCCTATGTCCTGTCCCCGATACTTGCCATTCAGCATTGGGCCTCCCGAAACCATCAGGGATGGAAGATCACAGCTTGCGGCGCCCATCAGAAGAGCGGGAGTAGTCTTGTCACAACCTGCAAGCAGCACTACGCCGTCGAGCGGATTGGCGCGGATTGTCTCTTCGACATCCATGCTGACCAGGTTGCGGAACAGCATCGTGGTAGGCCGCATCAGCGTCTCTCCGAGCGACATCACCGGAAACTCGAGCGGAAAGCCGCCAGCCTCGTACACGCCACGCTTCACGTAATCTGCGATCCTCCGAAAGTGAGAGTTGCAGGGCGTCAGCTCTGACCAGGTGTTGCAGATTCCGATCACCGGACGCCCATCAAACTCGTGATCGGGAAATCCCTGGTTCTTCATCCAGCTTCGATGGATGAAACCGTCTCGATCTGCAAGCCCAAACCACGCTGCGCTGCGAAATTTCATGACGACTCTCCTGATTGATTATGAATCTCGGCACTAACTAGTTTGCTCGTTGCGGCTGCGGCTTCCATCGCGGCAGGGCGCTCGCGCCGCGTGGTTCTCAGTGAAATCACAATTGCTGCGGCGATCACCGCCGACATCGCCAGATAGAGGACTCCACCAAAATAGGAATTTGTGGCTGCACTGATGTATCCCACCAGGTAAGGACCTACGAACCCTCCAAGATTTCCGATTGAATTTATCAACCCTATCGATGCCGCCGCTGCGGTGCCCGTCAGAAAGCTAGTGGGCAAGGCCCAGAATCCCGGCAGGTATGCATACATACCCGCACCGGCGACACACAACATTCCGATCGCCAGAATGTAGTTCCCTGAAAAGATGGCAAGCAGCAGGCCCGTGCTTGCGACTAGCATCGAAATAGCGGTGTGCCACCGTCGTTCTTTAGTGCGATCTGATGACCATCCCACCAGCAGCATCGACACCAGAGATACACAATAGGGAACCGCGGTGATCAGCGTTGTATACAAGTTTGAGAGGCCCGATCTTTTCTTGATGATTGCCGGAAGCCAGAAATTGAAGCCGTACACCGTTGTCACCATGAAAAAGTAAGCCAGCGCCAACAGGATCACTTCTCGATGACGCAACGCCTCCAGCACCCGGTGTGAGTGCGCGGCTAGCTTCATTTGCTTTTCACGATCCAATTCCGATACCAGCCATTCACCCTCGTCGTGCGGAAGCCACTTTGCCTGATGCGGCCGATCGGTGAGGTAGAAGATCGTGGTCACCCCAAGCACAATGGCGGGCGCTCCTTCGATAATGAACAGCCATCGCCAGCCCGCCAGCCCTAACCAGTCAGCATCTAATAGCAAACCCGACACCGGCGCACCGATGATGTTTGAGACCGGTATTGCCGCCATGAACAACGCAGTTGCCTTAGCCCGGTCTTCGTAACGAAACCAGTGACTCAGATACACAATAATCCCGGGGAAGAAGCCCGCTTCGGCAGCTCCGAGAAAAAACCTGATCCAGTAGAATTGTGACTTTGTGTTTATGAACCCGGTGAGTATCGCCAGAATTCCCCACGAGATCATTATCCGAGCGATCCAGCCGCGAGCGCTCCATCGCTCCACCAGAATCGTGCCCGGTATTTCCAGAAGGAAGTAGCCGAAGAAGAAAATGCCCCCGCCAAATCCGAGCACCGCGTCAGTGAAGCCAAGGTCTTCCTTCATTCTCAGCGCTGCGTAGCCGACATTCACCCGGTCGAGAAAGGCCACGATGAACAGCAACACCAAATAAGGCATGGTGCGACGGATGATGCGTCGCCGAGCCCGATCAGAAACTGAGAGTTCGATGTCAGAGTCTCGCGTTGTCATGCAGATGTCACAAGGGTTGTTGAGACGGGATGGCCCTAACAGAAATGAGCTCCCTGGGTTTCGACGTACACTGCATATAGCGACTGGCTTGCTGCCATGAACAGCCTATTGCGTTTCGGTCCGCCGAAGCAGATGTTTGCGCAAATCTCGGGCAGCAGAATTTGACCGATACGTTGTCCGTCCGGAGCGAATACATGGACGCCGTCATAACCTTCGCCTACCCAACCGGCACCCACCCAGATGTTGCCGTCCGTGTCGGCCCTTATACCGTCCGCCTGACCGCTGAACTCTCCGGTCTTCATTTTCAGTTTCATCGCAGCGAATTCGCGTCCGTTCTGCAGCCGCTTACCGTCGACGACGTCATAGACCTTTATGTGCTTTGGGGCCTCCGCGTAGTGCGACGACCCGGTATCGGCGATATACAGCTTCTTGTAGTCGGGCGAAAAGCATAGGCCATTAGGCTTGAACATGTCGTCCGTGCCTATGTCCATCTTTCCGGTGCTGGGATCGATTCGGTAGACCGCCTCTTTGATAACCATCTCGCCCTTGTGGCCTTCGTAGTTTCCAAGGCTGCCGTAGCCCGGATCGGTGAACCAGATTCCTCCGTCCGGATGTACGACTATGTCGTTTGGTGCGTTGAGAGGCTTGCCCATCCACTTGTCGGCCAGAACCGTGTAGCCGCCATTGCGCTCGTAACGAACGACTCGCCTTTCACCGTGCTCGCACGAAAGCTGACGCCCTTCCCAGTCAAAGGTGTTGCCATTGCTGTTATTCGACGGGTTGCGAAACACGCTGATATGACCGTCGTCTGCTAGCCATCTGAGTTGAGTGTTGGCCGGGATGTCGCTCCAGACGAGATAGGATCCAACCGCGCTCCACGCCGGACCCTCCGCCCATCCCATGCCGGTGTGCAGACGTCGAATGGATGCGTTCCCGATCTTGTACTTTCCGAAGCGTCGGTCCAGAACCAAAATGTCCGGATCTGGATAGCGCACCGGTGGAGCGTTTCTGCTGTAGTCTCGATTCTGTCCACTGACCGCAAGAGGCAGCGCAGCGCTCACAACGCCGGCAACGAATGACCGCCGGTTGATTCCTCGAGTTCTGGCGTCATCCCACTCCAATGACTCGGATTTGCTGGTTTCGGTCATAGCTTTTTTTCCTGGAAGGTGAGCTCACATGGATCTGAGCTGATCTCTTTTATCACAACGACCCGTTTTAGGCAGTAGGCAGGGGGATGGTTTCGGGTTTCGGGTTCGTCTGATAGAGACTCGAATGGCGGGCAATGCTAGACGAAAGACTACTGAATCAAAACGAACCCTGAACCCTAAACCATCCCGAGGCCTGTTGCGCGATCAGCCTGTGTCGAGAAAGAATACGACTTCTGCAATCGAAGCCTGCAGGCTCAGGACTTATGAATCAGCAACAGGACTACGACGCAATTGTCGTCGGCTCAGGCGCCGCGGGAGGCATCGCGGCCTACGTTCTTGTCGAAAAGGGACTGCGAGTGCTGCTTCTCGAGATCGGACCGAAGTGGGACGTTCATCAAGATTACGTCACGACGCACAAGTGGCCTTATGAGATGCCGTTCCGTGGACTCGGCAAACCGGGACAGTATGACGGGCTCTGGAAAATCAATGCGTACACTGAGCATCTCTACGTTGACCCTCGCGTTGACCGGTACGCCACCGCGCCTGGCACGGATTTTCACTGGACTCGAATTCACGCAGTCGGTGGCCGGACTAACACCTGGGGTAGAGTGACGCTCAGGTTCAGCGAAAGCGACTTCAGGGGTCGCGCAGCTACCGGAGGCGCAGTTGAGGACTGGCCGATCGAGTACAAGGACATCGCATCGTACTACGATCGGGCCGAGACCCTGATGGGTGTTTTCGGTTCCCGCGACGGACTGGAAGTGGTTCCGGATGGAACTTACCTGCCGCCGCCTCCTCTGCGGTGCGGCGAAGTGCTACTCAAGAAAGGTTGCGACAAGATTCGCATACCCGCAATTTCGCTGCGGTCGGCGGTGCTCACTCGAAGTCACAACGGCCGCGCGCCTTGTCACTATTGCGGTGAGTGTGATCGCGGCTGCGATACGTCCTCGAAGTTTTGTACGTTGGACGCAATCATTCCCGGACTGCTGAAGAAGCAGAACTTCACGCTGCGTACCCACTCGGCTGTCCGGCGTGTCGTCATTGATTCAGGCAGGAATCTTGCGCGCGGCGTCGAATTCATCGACACGGAGACGGGGAAATCATACGAAGCTTTTGCCAAGACGGTGGTGCTCGGCGCGGGGGCGATGGAGTCTACGAGGATTCTCTTCAACTCGAGCACCCGGGAGTATCCGGCCGGTCTAGCGAACTCATCAGGGGTGCTCGGCCACTTTCTGATGGACAGCGTCAAGTCGGGTTTTATTCAGGGTTGGTTTCCAGGGTTGAAGGGAAGGCCGGTGACTAACGACGACGGCGCTGGAGGCGGGCACCTGTACATTCCGCGCTTTCAGAATGTGAATGGCGGCAGGAAGTCGGAAGTGATCGGTGGGTGGCATTTTCAACCGAACAGCGGGTCGCACTGGTTTCCGGGATACTCTCGCCGGATTGCTGGTTTCGGCTCGGAATTCAAGTCGCGTGTTCGAGAGCAGAATCCGGCGATGGTTAATTTCTCGGGATTCGGCTCTTGCCTTGCTCATTTCGAGAACTACTGCGAAATAGATCCGGACGGGTTGAAGGACCGCTACGGGATTCCGCAGTTGAGGTTTCACGCGAAATGGTCAGAGAACGAGACGAGGATGGCCGAGCTGATGTACGACAGCGCCGAAGAGATTTTGCGGGCGGCAGGAGCGGAGGTTGAGAGTTACAGGCGGACTGCGCCTCCTCCTCCGGGTGACGCGACCCACGAAGTTGGGACGGCGCGAATGGGAGACGATCGCAAGAAGTCGGTTTTGAACCGGTATTGTCAGACTCACGACGTTCGAAATTTGTTTGTAGTTGATGGGAGCTCGTTTGTTTCGTTGCCTGAGAAGAACGTGACTTTGACGATCATTGCGTTGGCTTGGCGAGCGGCGGACTACCTTGCAGAGGAACTTCGCAAAGGTGATTTGTGAAAGTGCTGAGTGCTGAGTGGCAACCCCTGCCGGTTGAAATTGACTCTGCACTTCTCCTAGTGCGTCTGCTTTCCGTTAGGCTCGATGATTTCAATCTTCTCGATGCGGTCGCCTCGCGCAATTCGGTTCACTACATCCATACCTTCGACGACCTGGCCGAATACCGTGTAACCTCCGTCAAGGTGCGGCTGAGGCGAATGAGTGATGAAGAACTGGCTGCCCCCAGTGTCCTTTCCAGATAACGCCATACCGACGGTACCTGTACCGTACCGTTTGAAGTTGATCTCATCTCGAATCTGGTAGCCCGGGCCGCCGTTCGTATCTCCCCTCGGGTCGCCCCCTTGAATCACAAAATTCGGCACCACGCGAACGAACGTCAGCCCATCGTAGAACCCACGCTTGCTGAGTCGAATGAAGTTGTCGACCGTGATCGGCGCATCTTCGCCGAAGAGCTCGATGCGAATGTCTCCCTTTCGCGTGTGAATTAGAGCCACCGGATTCTCTTTTTGCTCGCTGAGCTCGGCGACTCGATGCCAGAACGCCTTGTCGTGACCGGTCTCTACTTTTCCAATCTGCAGTCTCGTAGGTATGTCTCGCGGCGATTCTCGCAAGAACTCGCTCGCTTTCAACCTCACGACGTAATCCTCATCGCGAGTCTTCTCAGCCAATACTTCGACCGACAAAGAATGCTTCAGTTTCTCGAGAGCTTCGAGAACCGCGATGCGTGCGTCATTCACCTTGTCCAACTTCGCGGTCTTGTAAGCGGCATCCAGAGCCTGAATCACGTCGTCCGATTGATCGCCCAGCTCCCCCAAGTGCTGAGCCGCGGTGGCCCGTACGATGACATCTTCCGCCCTTAGTTCATCCAGAAGAGTCTTCTTCAGGTTTTCCGCCTTTGCCGCGGCAAGCCCGTTGAGTATCTCGGGCATCGCGAAGTCGTATTGCTTATCCTGCTTTGCGTCGGCGAACAGCTTCATCAGTGTTGCTCGCGCTCGTTCAGTCCCAAGTTGGCCCAAACCCTGTGCCCGCGCGGAAACTGTTCTCCACCCGCCATCCAGCCTCGAAACGTCTGTCTGAGGATCAAAGAAGGCCGCGTCTCCAAAGCGCGCAAGCGCAATTTCAGTTTCGGGGTTGGCGCCGTAAGGAGCCGACGCCGCACGAAGCGCCTTCAAAAACGGCAGCGCGCGGGAATCCTTGAGGTTTCCCAGTGCTGTTGCAATCAGCAGAAGCTGATTCTGCTCGGTAGGTACTCCGGTCCGCTCCCTTTCGGCACTGCGGTATGCGTCCAGCAGCTTGTTGCCCGACGCCAGCAACGGCTCAACGCCTCTCGGATCTCCGATCGCACCCAACGCGTTGATCGAGCTCACCACCACACGATCGTCTTTATCCGCAAGCAGCTTCACGAGGGTATCGACTGCAACTGTCGCCTTGGCAACTCCCAACGCTCGAGCCCCCGCCGCTCGCACCAGTTCATTCTTATCGCTCAGCAATGGCACAAGCGCAGCGACAGCGTTGGCGATGCCGTCACGGATTCGGGCAATCGCGTTCGCGGCTTGCCAGCGTATCTCCGGGTCGGGCGAGCTGAGCTGAGCGGTGATCGCGGGTACGGTGGCCGCCTGCCTCAAACGCAACAAGGCAGTCAATGCCAGCGAAGCCATCAGTCTGCTTTCATCGGTGACCGGTTGGCCTGGTGCTGGCAGACGATCGGCCACCGCGCTTGCGATCCCGCTGATTCCGTAATTGCCAATGCTCGCTGCCGCAAGCTTGTTGGCTCCGATCTTTCCCAACGCTTCAGCGCAGCGAGCGCGCACCAGGACTGATTTCTCGATATCCGGATTCAGGTGATCGAGCAGGGAAGCGACCGCATATTGATGTTCGATTTCCCCGAGAGAGAACGCGGCTAGCGCGCGTATTTCGGCGCGGTAGTCTTCGCTTTTGCCACCGCTGTTCAGCAGGTCCACTAGAACGGCCAATCCGCTCGGGTAACCGATGCGGCCGAGCGCAAGAATGGCTCGCCGCTTTGCACCCCCATGCGACGAGATGGCCATCTCGCTGAGCTCCGGCATCGCCGTACGCTCGTCCTCGAACTGAATTATTCTCGGATAGAGGACCCTTTGGGTCCGATCGCGTTTCAGCGCGGGCTTGGTGGGTGGAACTGTGGTTGGCGAGGCCTGCGCATGGACCGCAGGGTGCGGAATGGCAACCAACAAAGCAAAGATGCAGCAGAGCCGTCGCGCAGTTCGCAAACGATCGCGCCAACCGGAAGTCAGAACAAGACGTGAATCCGATCGTGATCCTCTACGCGAACTCATGATCTCCCCTTCAATCCATCTTCGCCACTTCCACCAGGTTGTCGTAGAAGGTCGCACCCGCCCCGATGTCGGTCAGCGCCTGTGAAACAGTTTGGTTTACGTTAACGCACCCGGGACTAAGCTTATTCCACCAGATTGACGGCGCCACTGCGACGCCTGGAATAACACGATCGCTGATCTTTGCCGTGAGCTGACAAGCGCCACGATCATTCCAGACCTTCACCATATCGCCGTCACTTATGCCTCGCCTTTGTGCATCCTGCTGGTGAAGTTGAACAGTCGGCTCCTTCTCGCTTCTCAGGAATGACGCGAGATTTGAAAAGCTGGAATTCAGGAACGAGCCGGCCGGCGGCGAGAGGAGTTGCAGGGGGAACCTTCGCGCAAGCTCGGGCGCGGTGTCGTGAGACTCACGCGGAGGGATGTAGCATGGAAGAGGATCAAGTCCCATCTCAGCCAGTCTCTCCGAGTAGAACTCGCATTTGCCGGATGGCGTCGGGAAACCACCTTCGGCGAACGGTGCATAAGTTTCCGGCAGGTTGAGACGAGCCCAACCTTCTTTCTTCAATCTTTCAAGAGTGATGCCTTCCAGTCGCTCGTCCGTCGCCTCGAGAGCCTGGCGGATGATGTCTTCGTCGGTGTCCTGGAAACAATCCTCCTCAAAACCCATTTTCTCAGCCAGCAACCTGAAGACTTCCCAGTTTGGCTTTGCTTCGCCAAGCGGGGCAATCGCCGGCTCGTTGTAGACGAGGTAGTAGTGTCCATACGGCCTGATCACATCTCGATGTTCGAGCTGTGTCGTTGCCGGAAGCAGTACGTCCGCATAATCGGCGGTGTCCGTTTGAAACTGCTCGTGGACTACGGTGAACAGATCTTCTCTCGACAAACCTTTCAATACCTTTGACTGGTCGGGAGCCACGGCTCCAGGATTCGAGTTGTAGACGTAAAGCGCTCTCACCTGTGGAACCGCTTCGGTCAACGCTTCACCAAGGCGAGACATGTTGATCGTACGGGGCCGGCCCTTGATCAGGTCCGGACGTTGGACCTTCGCTTCGTTCAGCGGGAAAGCGCCGCTCGTCGACAGGAGGATGCCGCCTCCAACGTCGCGCCACTTACCTGCGACCGCCGGCAAACAAGTGATCGCCCGAACTGCCGATCCGCCGCCCGCGTGCCGTTGCAATCCATAATTCACGCGAATTGCCGCCGGTCTTGTGGCGGTATAAAGGTGTGCCAGGTCTAGGATTTCTTTCTCAGTGATCCCGCAGATTTCGGCGGCTTTGGACGGTGGAAACTCAGCGGCCCGCGTGCGAAGTCCGTCAAAGCCGAGCGTGTATCGTTCGATGTAGTCTCGGTCCTCGAGCCCTTCGGCGATGATCACATTCATCAGCGCCAGTGCCAGGGCCGCATCAGTTCCCGGTCTTAATTGAATGACCGAGTCGCAGTAGTCGAGCGTTTGATTGCGATAAGGGTCAATTCCAATCAGTCGCGCGCCTGACGCTACTGCACGCTTGATCTGAGGCCACAGGTGAATGTTGGACGTCAGGGTATTCGTGCCCCATAGAATGATCAGTTTTGCCAGATGAAAGTTTTCGACGTCGGTACCGATCTTGGCGCCAATCGTGTAGATCTGGGCGTCGCCGCCGGCTGTCGCACAGATCGTGCGAGCAAGCAGAGTTGCGCCGAGCCGGTGAAAGAAACGCCGGTCCATGCTCGATCCGTTGACCACCCCCATCGTTCCAGCGTAGCTGTAAGGAAGGATCGATTCGGGACCGTCGCTGGATTCGGCGATTTGGCGAAAGCGAGTCGCGATTAAGTCGAGGGCCTCATCCCAGCTTATGCGTTGGAAACGCCCTTCGCCTTTTTGTCCGACGCGCTTCATCGGAAACAACACGCGGCCCGGGTTGTAGACCCGCTCGAGATAACGCGTCACTTTTGTACAGAGAAAGCCTTCAGTAGGCGCGTGGTTTGGATCTCCGGAGACCGAGATTGCGCGGCCGTCTTCTACTTCAACCTGCATCGCACAAGTGTCGGGACAATCGTGAGGACACGCACCATGCACAACCATTTTTGCAGTCATATCGTTTACCAGGGTACTAAGTCAGGATACAAGATTTCAGCGTGATATGGGTAGTTGGTTTCCGGTGTTTGGTTTCTGGTTCCTCGATTGTGTGGCTCTTACGATGCATACAAATTCATAGTATTCTTTCACCTCAATGAAACTGTGGGGTGGCAGATTCAAGTCTGAACCTGATCGCGATTTCGCCAGGTTCAATCAATCGTACTCATTCGATCGGCGACTGATCGAAGCCGACATAGAAGCAAGTGTCGCTCATGCCGAAGCCTTGGCCCGCGCTGGTCTACTCACCGAGGACGAAGCGGCACAGATCACCGCTGGCCTGATTGACATACTTCGCCGTGCTCGAGAAGAAGCTGGTTATCTGGACAGCCGAGATGCCGAAGATGTCCACAGCTTTGTAGAGGCAGAGCTGGTCGCGACGACGGGCGATGTCGGTTATAAGCTTCATACCGGCAGGAGCCGCAACGATCAGGTAGCAACAGACTTGAGACTGTTCCTGTGCGGTGAAATCGACCGCACGCTGTCTCTCGTAAGAGATCTGCAGGTCGCGTTGCTGGACCTGGCCGAAGCCAATCGGGATACGTTGATACCTGGCTACACCCATCTGCAGCGGGCTCAGCCGCTGATGTTTGCGCATTATCTTCTGGCGTATTTTGAAATGTTCAAGCGCGACCGCGATCGTTTTCTCGAAACGAGGCGCCGCACGAATGTATTGCCGCTCGGGTCTGCCGCGCTCGCCGGCACCGGGTTTGCGCTTGATCGTCGAAGAGTCGCAAAGCGGTTGGGCTTCGAAGGGGTTTGTGAAAACAGCCTCGATGCGGTGAGCGATCGGGATTTCGTGATCGACTTCATCGGCGCGGCTGCGACGACAATGATGCATCTCAGCAGGCTTGCCGAGGACTTCATCATTTACTCGACGGCGGAATTCAACTTCATTGAGCTCTCCGATGCAGTGTCCACCGGTTCATCGCTGATGCCGCAAAAGAAAAATCCGGATGCGCTGGAGCTGATCAGGGGGAAAGCAGGAAGAGTCTTCGGCAGGCAAGTAGCGATGCTGAGCACGATGAAGGGTCTGCCGCTTAGTTACAACAAGGATATGCAGGAAGACAAGGAAGCATTGTTCGACACAATCGATACGCTGAGCGGTTCGCTGACGGTGATGGCTATCGTGTTGCGAAACGTAAAAGTGCGTGAGGAGCGAACAACCGCGGCCGCGTCTAATGGATACCTGAACGCGACTGATCTCGCGGATTACCTGGTAAGAAAAGGAATCGAGTTTCGCAAGGCGCATTCAATAGTGGGTCGAGTGGTAGTTCACGCTATAGAAAGCGGCAGGCCGCTCGAAGAGATTTCAATCGAGGAATACAAGGGTTTCTCTCCGGCGTTTGAAAATGATCTTTACGGTTTTCTGGAGGTTGAGGCCTGTTTGGCGAGCAAAGCCGCCGAAGGCGGTACATCTCCTCAGCGAGTATCAGAAGCTCTGGCGAAAGCCCGCGAGGAGATGAGCGGATGAGGAGCGAAGGGGCGAATGGACGAATGGGCGAAGGGGAGACGCGGTGACTCGGATTCGCCCATTCTCCTCATCCCTACGAGTGTATATCGTCGAGCCACCGGACCTCTTCAGGCGGCTCTTTCACCGGTATGTCGAGATTAACAACGATTGGGTCTTGCCCACTTCGCACCAAAACGCATTCAAGCGATTGGTCCGCCAATGCGTTTATCTCCTGATGCGGTACATACGGCGGCACATAAATGAAATCCCCCGGACCCGCGTCTGCCGTGTACTCGAGCTGTTCTCCCCATCTCATCCTTGCCCGGCCGCGGACTACATAAATCACACTCTCCAGCTCACCATGATGATGAGCACCGGTGCGAGCATTCGGCTCGATGCTGACCGTGCCGGCCCACAGTTTTGAAGCCCCAGCCTTCGCATAAGTGATCGCCGCAGCTCGATCCATCCCCGGAGTCTGAGGCGTATTCGTATCCAGCTCGCCGGCACGAACAATTCTTACGCCATGTAGTTTCCAGTCGATGCCTACAGTTTCGTCTTGCATGAGTTCAGTCCGGCGCTCACCTCGACAGCTCAAGCGGTTTCCCACCCATCACCGTCGGTGCGTTGTGCTTTCGCAGCGTCTCGTTTAGCTTCGGTATCGCCTCGCTGATGAATTTATTCACCTCGTCCACGCGACTTGGGAATTCCTTCTGCAGCTCGCTGAAATACTCTCGTTGCGCTGGAGTCGGACCAGCATTCACTCCGTCGATGGTGCGCGCAAGCGACCCCAGTCGGTCCCCTAGTTTCGCATTCCCACTTAGCCCAAGTCCGGGTTCCTGCGGATTGAACAGATCCTTCAGCACGTCATCTACCTGTTTCTGCCCATCTGAGATGGCTTTGGTCAATTCGGCTGGCGGGTCCGGCAAACGGTCTTTGACAGTCTTCTCGATGTTCTTGAGCTGTTCCTTGATGCTGTCCAGTAGTCGCGCACCGTCCGTTAAAGTCGATTGCATATCTCGCAGTTTGAGACCCTGCTCAAACTGCTCCTGCAACTCCGATGGCGCCATCGAGATTGTCGGATCGAGTCGTACCTCTACCTTCTTCTCGACCGTCTTGCTGCCCAGCGTAAGCCGAATCGTGTAAGTCCCGGGCATTACGCGCGGCCCGGTAGGCCCGCCAAAGAACGCCGCCTCTTCGTCCGTGGGAGGCCTGCGAACGCGTGGCCCCTCGGCGCGCAGGTCCCAGCTCGTTCGATTGATTCCTTTATCTCGCGGCAACGTCTTCACCTCTCGAATGACCTTGCCGCCAGAGTCCATCACCTGCAGCTTAAAGTCTGTTTTGTCGTCGGGCTTGTCCTTCAGATAGTACGTCACGATCGCGCCGTACGGTGGGTTTGGGCCAAAGTACTGCTTGTCTCCCGTCCCGTACTTTTGAAACCGCTGCGTAAATCTCAATGCGGGTCGCGTATCGAACAGCACGATGTCTTGTGAGGCAATCGCTGCGTCCATCTGCTGTATCGAGGTGATGTCATCCATGATCCAGACGCTTCGGCCGTGCGTCGCGAGAATCAGGTCGTTGTCGCGAGGATGGACGACTATGTCGTGGACCGCTACGTGTGGGAGGTTCTTGGACTCGAGAGGAATCCAGGCGCCACCCGCCGAGTAGGACGCGAACAGGCCCAACTCCGTTCCGACGTAGACGAGGTTGGGGTTCTTTGGATCTTCGCGAACTACATGCACCCATCCCCTGTCGGGCAGATTGCCGGTGATATCGGTCCACGTTCTCCCGGTGTCCGTAGTCTTGTAAACGTGCGGCTTGAAATCGTCGAACATATGCCGGTCGAAGCTGGCGTAGGCCAGCGCCGGATTCGTGCGTGAAGGCTCTACGTGCGAGACCGACGAATTCGCCGGCAGATTCGGCACATTCCTAATCAGGTTTGACCATTTCTTGCCCCCATCCGTCGTGAGCTGTAGATTTCCATCGTCAGTGCCCGCCCAGATCATTCCCGCTCGCGCCGGAGACTCTGCAAGACTGATGATTGTGCAGTGGTACTCCGCAGTAGAGTTCTCGAACGCGATCGGCCCTCCGGCGTTTTGCTGTTTAGCGGAATCGTTCGTTGTCAGGTCTGGACTGATCCGCTCCCACGTCTTTCCAAAATCGGTAGACTTGAACACTACGTTGCCGCCCAGGTACACCGTGTTGTTGTTGTGGGGCGATCCAAGCAGAGGCGAATTCCAATTGAAGCGGTACCTGACGTCGGCGGCGGGCCGGCCTCCCGAATCCTCGGCATAAGGCCTGACCTGCTGCTGTTCCCGAGTCCGAAAGTTTGTGCGAACGACTTCGCCGCCCTGCGACTCCGACAAATATAGATCGGGATCGTCGGCATTGTTCAACGCCCAGAATCCGTCTCCAAAACTTATCATCGTCCAGTCGTCGTTCATTATTCCGCCGGGCTCGCGACTGCGGCTTGGCCCAGTCCAGCTTCCGTTATCCTGAAGCCCTCCGCTCACCCAGTAAAAGGGTTGTCGATTGTCGGCGTAAATCTGGTAGTACTGACCCGCCGGAAAATTGTAGACCGCTTCCCATTTTTCTCCGCGGTCGTAAGACACCGCGATGCCGCCATCCTCTCCAACCCACATGCGATTCGGATTTCGGGGATCAACCCAGAACGCGTGATAGTCGATGTGTACGCGCCCCGTAATGGACCGGAAGGTCTTGCCACCGTCGATTGAAACAAACAGCGTGGATGCCACTGCATACACCCGATTCTCATCTGACGGGTCGACTCGTACTCGAGAATAGTAAAACCCTCTTGAAACGATCCGTGAGTCCTTGTTCACCTGTTTGAAAGTTTCGCCGCCGTCGTCGGAACGATACAGCATGCCTTCTTTAGTCTCCGCAATCGTGTAGACGACGTTCGAGTTGGTGGGTGCGACACGCACTCCGATTCTACCGATCAGGCGAGGCAGCCCGTTTGTAAGCTGTTTCCACGTACGGCCTCCATCGAGCGACTTGAAGAGCCCGCCTTTTTCGCTTCCGCTGGTAAATGTCCACGGTTTGCGTTGAAACTTCCACATCGCCGCATACACCACGTTGGGGTTGTTTGGATCGAGCTCCAGGTCGCACGCGCCATGCTCCGAGTCGATGTACAGAGTTTTTTGCCAGGTTCGCCCTCCGTCGACTGTCATAAACACGCCGCGCTCTTCGTTGGTGCCGAACGCGTGGCCGACCGCGGCGACATAAACGATGTCCGGATTCGTCGGGTGAATGACTACGCGAGAGATGTACTGCGTGTCTCGCAGACCCATGTGTTGCCAGGTCTTGCCGCCGTCGTTCGAGCGATAGACCCCATCTCCAAACGACACGCTGTTGCGAGTGTTCGACTCGCCGGTTCCAACCCAAACGACATCCGGATTGTTCGCCTGCACCGCGATGTCACCAACCGAGATCGTTCCTTGACGTTCGAAGATTGGAGTCCAGGTCGTTCCGCCGTTGATTGTCTTGAATACTCCGCCCGACGCCGTACCGACATAGACGATGTTGGGGTTGCCCGGCACGCCCTCGACGTCGGCCACCCTGCCTCCCATGTTGCAAGGTCCGATGCTCCGCCACTCGAGACGCTCAAATACTTTTGGGTCAACACTGCTCGAATCGGTGTCGGATTTCTTGTCGTCGGTTCGGGCGAGAACTGAAGCGGTTATCAGAAGAGCAGCGAGCAGAGCGCTGAAGACTCGTCGAATGGAAAGAGCGCGCATCGCGGACCTCCGGCTTTTGGAATTGGTGATGCGGTCGAAGCATAGCGGAACCCCTTTTCCTTACGCAAAGTCGCAAGATCACAACGTTCGTATGACTGCATCGTTGTGTGTTTGCGTTATGACTGACCGTTTGCTCAATGGGATTCTCTTGTTCGGGGGCTAACGGCCGCCTGAGCAGGTTTGTGCAGCACCGATGCTGCGCAGTTACCATTTTATAAGCAACGGAATGTAAGCCGACATGACAATGCGTTCGCAATGAATCTTGGTGGCGGAGTCGACCTGAAGCTCACGAAATTGATCGCCTGGAGACTCATTCAGGCCGAATACTTGTTGACTCACTTTGCCCGTTCAAATCAGAACAATGTCCGACTCTCGACTGGCTTGGTGTTCAGATTTTGAGAAGCGCTAAGGTCGGGATTTCAGATCTCAGATTTGAGATTTCAGAACTCAGAACTCAGAACTTATCATAGTCCCGGCGCCTGAGTCGGTGAAGACCTCATAAAGAAGCGCGTTCCGTTTCGAGCCGTTGATGATGTGAGCACTTCGCACACCGCGTCGTATTAGACGAGTAATTGCACTGATCTTAGGCAGCATCCCAGTAGCGACTACTCGTTCGCGCACCAGTTGCTCTGCATCGTCGACGCTGAGCCGCGATATACGCGAAGAAGGATCAACCCGGTCTCTCAAAACTCCGTCAACATCGGTGAGCAGGATCAGTTTTTCCGCTTCGAGATGCACCGCAATCTCCGCCGCTATGGTGTCGGCATTGATGTTGTACACATTACCGTGCTCGTCGGCGCCTAGCGACGAGATTACCGGTATATAACCGTTACCGAGCAGGAGCCTCAGGAGCCGGACGTCCAGGTTTACCACGTCGCCCACGTGGCCGTAGTCTATCGTCTCGACCTCGCCCGTTTCCTGGTTAAGCACGCGTTGAATCTCACGGCGTTTCGCTTGAATGATATTGCCGTCGATCCCCGAGAGGCCGACCGTCTCAGCGCCCGAGCGACGCAAGGCCGAGAGTATGTCGATATTGATCTGTCCCGCAAACACCATCTTTGCAATTTCAAGCGTTTCTGCGTCGGTGACTCGCCGCCCGTTAACGATCTTTTGAGTAATCCCGAGGCGTTCGGCGATAGAAGTGAGTTGCTTGCCCCCGCCGTGCACCACCGCGATGTGGATGCCGACCTGCTGGCAAAGAGTGATCTCCTCCGCAAGTGAGGCGAGTTGTACAAGATCTTCGGTGACTTTTCCCGAGAGCTTCACCACAAAGATCTTGTTTTTGAACCGTTGAATATACGGCAGCGCTTCACGCAGAAGATCAAGACGTTCCTGGCTCATAGCAATTGCTCTCAATAAAATGATAGACCGCGTATGAGAATCAGCCCTCGGCAGAAATCAAAGACGAGAGAATCGCCTTTTGCACGTGCAAGCGATTCTCCGCTTCATCGATCGCCGCGCATTGCGGGCCATCCAGCACTTCATCTGTCACAACCACATTCCGTCGAACAGGCAGACAGTGCATGAACCATCCCTTGTCCGTCGAGTCCATCACCTGTTTATCGATGGTCCAGTGCCTGTAGCTCTGCCTCAACGCGATATCCTGCTCTGGGTGGCCGTAGAAATCTTTGCTGCCCCAGCTTTTGGCGTAGACAATTTGCGCGCCGTCGCATGCTTCTCGGAAGTCGTGCGAGATCTGAACGCTCGCGCCCGAGGCAGTGGCCCCGGTTCGTATCTCGCTCATGATCTGTTCGCCGAATTCGTATTCTGGTGGACAGGCAATCGTAAGGTTGGTGCCGAACTGGGCCGCGATCAACGCAAAAGAGTTAGGGACGGCCATCGGAAGCGGTTTCGGGTGAAACGCCCACGATAGCACTACGCGCTGGCCCTCTGTCTTGCCAAGTTTTTCCTTGATGGTCATTATGTCGGCCATCGACTGAAACGGATGATGCCTTGACGATTCGAGATTGAAAACCGGAACCGAGCTGTAACGGGCGAACGAGCGAATCACCGGGTCGCTGATCTCTTCAACGTAGTTCTTCATCTCGGGGAACGCTCGAACACCGATTGCGGACACATAGCGCGAAAGCACGCGCGCTGCCTCCTTGATGTGCTCGGTCTTGTCTCCATCCATCACCACGTTATCGCGATGCTCGAGGGTCCAGGTGCCCTTGCCCACGTCGAGCGATACCGGGTGGCCACCCAATTGATAGATGCCCACTTCGAGGGATGTGCGCGTTCTAAGAGAAGGGTTGAGGAACACCAGCGCGACACTTTTTCCTGCGAGTGGCGCTTTGTGGTACTCACCGCTTTTCATTAGCGCCGCCAGCTCCAGAAGTGTGGCAAGCTCCTGCCGCGTAAAATCGGCGGTACTCAAGAAATTCCTGCCAGAAAGGGTCATGCTTGCCTCTGATGAAGTGCTGAGTGCTGAGTACCAACCCTTCCCGGTTTGTCTCAACGGCTCCTTAGCACGTCATAATCTCCATCCCCAACTCAGCACTCAGCACTCAGCACTTACGATGAGAGTGCACTCAAGAACAAATCTATCTCCGGGCGGCGCAACGTGAGCGGAGGAAGCAACCGCAACACCGCAGGGTCCTCCGAAAGACCGGTGATGATCTTTCGCTCAAGCAGCGCCTGTTGGTACGGCTTCGCCGCTCCGCTTCTGAACCGTATCCCGATCAAATACCCCATCCCGCTCGTCTCTTCCACGAAATCAAACTTGCTCAGCTCCGCCTGCAAATAATCCCAGTTCTCTCGAACGTTCTCCAGCAACCTCTCGTCCCGAATCACCTCAACCGTCGCCTCGAGCGCAGCACACGCAAGCGGCCCACCTCCAAAAGTAGTTCCCAGCTCGCCGGCCTTTATCTCCCCGGCTACCGCTTCGGTCATTAGCACCGCGCCCATCGGCACTCCGCTCGCAATGGCCTTTGCCAACGAAACGATGTCCGGTACAACCCCGTATCGCCCCGCAAAGAAGAACTCGCCGGTGCGGCCCATCCCCGTCTGCACTTCATCGTAGATCAACATCGCTCCGGCGTCGTCACAAAGGCTTCTGAGACCTTCGTAAAATCCCGGCTCCGCCATTCGAACGCCACCCATTGATTGAATGGGCTCGAGTATGACCGCCGCCGTGTCCTCGCCAATCATCTGACCGACCGACTCGAGATCTCCAAAACGCGCGTGCACGTGGCCCGGTAACATCGGCAAGATCCCCTCGCGGTATTTCGGCAGACCAGTGGCAGCGACAGATCCAGGCGTGCGGCCGTGAAAGCCTCCTTCGAACGAAATCACTTTCTCCCGCACCGTAAGCATTCGAGCGATTTTCATCGCGCTTTCGTTTGCCTCGGTGCCCGAATTCACAAAGAACACCTTGGTCAGGAGTTTTGGCGAGCATTCAACCAGCGCACGTGCCGCTCGCGCGCGAGCGTCGTTGTACACCAGATTCGAATAGAAGATTATTCTCGACGACTGATCCGCGATTGCCTTCACAATTCGAGGATGCGAGTGACCCGTGGAAACAACCGCGTGACCTCCATACAAGTCCAGATACCTGTCACCGTTCGTGGTGTAGACCCATACATCCTCGCCTCGCTCCACGGCGAACGGGAACTTCTTGTAGGTGGCAACCTGATACTGCTCCTCTATATCGATCACTGACTCTGGTTTTGCCTGGCTGCTCACGCTGTCTCCCTCCTGAATTGATTGTATCTACGTCCGCCTCTTGCCCGCAGGCTCTCAAAGGAGCTCGCGCATAAACGGGGCACTCGTTGCTGCGGGGCCTGAACTCTGCGGGCAAGACGCGAACGTCAAGGATTTGTCCCCGGAATCATCAGCCCTGTTCGTTCCTCAACTCCAAACATCAAATTCATGTTCTGCACTGCCTGACCAGCCGCGCCCTTCACCAGATTGTCGAGCGCAACAAACACGATCACCGTATCTCCACTCGCGGCCCACCCGATGTCTACAAAATTCGTCCCCTTGACCCAGTTGATGTCCGGTGAACCATCGGTAAGGCGCACAAAGAATTCTCGATCATAAAACTCGTGTATCAAGCGGCCCGCGTCTTCGGCAGTCATCGCCGAGTTCGACGTCATGTAGATTGATGCAAAAATCCCGCGAACCACCGGAATCGAATGCGCCTGAAAAATAAGACTGGAGGTCGAGGCCCAGTCGGGATTGACCGACGCCAGGAGCTGTTCCACTTCCGGCTGGTGCTGATGCGCGAAAGTCTTGTAGGCGTAAAAACTATTTGCTCGCTTCGGGTGGTGAGTGTTGGCCGCCGCCTTCGCTCCCGAACCTGAAGATCCAGTCTTCAGGTCGGCAACTATCTTCCCCTCAATCTGTCCCGACGCGACGAAAGGATAAACACCCAGCTCGAGCGCTGTCGCAAAGCACCCCGGGTTTGCTATGCAGCGCGCCTCTTTGATACGCGACCGGTTCACTTCGCTCAGACCATAAACGAACTCGCGCTGAAGCGCCGGTGCGGTGTGCTCGCGGCCATAGTAGCGCTTGAACTGTTCGGCATCGTCCAGACGAAAGTCGCCGGAGAGGTCGATGATTCTCACGTTGCGAGGAATCGAAGGCGCGATCTCGAGCGCCTGTCCGTGAGGCAACGCGAGAAATACGCAGTCCAGATCACCCAGTTGATCGGGACTGGGCAAGGGTTCGAACGCGAGATTTGTGAGCCTGGCAAGGTTCGGATGCACTGCATCGACGCGCTTCCCCGCGTGCTCGCCGGCCGAAACAAATCGCACTTCGACCTCGGGGTGAAAGAGCAAGATGCGAAGCAACTCACTTCCCCCGTAACCTGACCCGCCCAGTATGCCGGTCTTGATCATTGCCTGCTCCATTGCTCGATCCGCTCTTTGACTAAAGACGCCAACTGCTCACCCTCGTTCACTGCGTTGGCCGCTTCAAGGCCCAGCTCTCGCCGAACGTACTCCGCGCCCATCTTCGAATCGGTCACCGGACCCGAGACTACATCGATCTTGACACCTCTCTCGGCCAGCAACTGACGCCCGCCCCAGACTCCGACAAAATCGCTCGCGCAAAAAACGAGCGCCGCCGTTGCGTCCATGATTTGCTGGTCATCGAATACTGTGTCCACCGCGTAGCCACCGAGAATGCCGTCTCCAAGCTCGATGACGATGCAATCGGGCTCGATCTCCTGAAGGCCGCTGATCACCCCTTTTGCGACCGGCGCGAGGTCCTCTACGCCAACCGTGGAGGGCAAACCGCAATCCAGGAAACTCATCGTCTTGACCGCACCGTGATCCTGCATATTCAACGTGTCTCGAAGGCACGCGACACCAGCAAGCTTTGCTCCGGCCACTTTCAGGCCGGCCCTCGCAAGATGCTTGATCGTTTCAGTAGCGGCGTACGTCTTCCCCGAGTTCATGCAGGTGCCGGCTACCAGCACGAGCGGAGTCTTGATGTCCATCTCTTTTCGAGGCTCGATCGCGGTCGCAGCGATGTTGAGGATCTGACCATCGCGCACGGGCATTCCGATTACCTCGACCTCAATTGCATTGTTGAGACTGTGATGATGACCGACACAGCGGCCGATCAGACCTCCGAGATTCAACACGTGAAGTCTGTCTCCGGGTTTTATTGATTCCGGCACGTCTCCGACAAACCCTTTCAGCGCCCGCCGGTATCCGAGAACGCCTACGATCACATCCCCAGGGTTGATCTTAGCCATGCGGCCGGTGACCAGTTCGAGCGTGTTATAAGTGGCGTTGTCGGTCAGCGTACGGACGACTACTGCGTTTCCTGCACGCGCTTCGCAGCGATCCGTGATCTCCAGATCATGGCTCAATGATAGATTCAGAGTCGACGAGGCGATCTTGTCAGCACGAACGAGCCGCACGTCGGTCGGGCTGCTCTGCTCCTGCTGATCGTGAAGTTTCGTGATTGTTTGAGTCATAGTCATTTCTCCTCTCGCTCAATCTCTGGGGCTATCAGAAGCCTGGGCCAGTTTGCGCATGCGCAGCCTCAAAGCGTTTAACTTGATGAAGCCCTCGGCATCCCGCTGGTTGTAAACGGTATCTCTCTCGAAAGTCGCAAACGCCTCCGAGTAGAGAGAGTGCGGCGAGCGTCTTCCCACCACCGTGCAGTTGCCCTTGTAGAGCTTCAGTCGCGCGGTTCCGGTGACGTTCTTTTGCGTCTCGTCGAGCAACGCGCGAATGGCCTCGAACTCGGGCGCGTACCAGAAGCCGTAGTAGATCATCTCCGAGATGCGAGGCACGAGCGAATCCCTCAGGTGCATCACCTCGCGGTCAAGTGAAAGCGACTCCACCGCACGATGCGCGGCCTGCAGGATCGTGACGCCCGGCGTCTCATAAACCCCTCGCGATTTCATTCCGACAAAGCGGTTCTCGACCAGATCGACGCGACCTACCCCGTGTTCGCCGCCAAGCCGGTTGAGCCTGTCGAGCAACGCGGCCGGAGAAAGCGGTTCCGAGTCGACGGCTACCGGCGAGCCGGATTCGAAATCAATGTTGACGTAGACCGGCTTGTCCGGAGCATCTTCGGGGGAGTGAGTCAGGAGGAAGATGTTCGACGGAGGCTCTGCCCAAGGATCTTCCAGGATGCCGCCTTCGTAGCTTATGTGCATCAGGTTGCGGTCGATCGAATACGGCTTCTCGGCGGTTGCGATGATCGGTATCTCGTGCCGCTTGGCGTAAGCGATAAGGTCCGAGCGCGACTTGAACTCCCACTCGCGCCACGGGGCTATAACTCGGATATTTGGCTCCAGCGCATAATACGAAAGCTCGAATCTGACCTGATCATTTCCCTTGCCGGTGGCTCCGTGAGCTACGGCTTGAGCTCCTTCCTTTCGAGCGATCTCGATCTGCGTCTTCGCGATCAGCGGCCTCGCCAGAGAGGTGCCCATGAGGTAGACACCTTCATAGACGGCGTTCGCCTTGAGCGCGGTGAACACGAAATCTCTGGCGAACTCTTCGCGGAGGTCTTCGACATAGAGCTTCGATGCACCGGTTGCTAGGGCTTTCTCTTCGAGGCCCGAAAGTTCCTCGGCCTGACCAACATCGGCTGCAAAGCACACGACCTCGCAGTTGTACTGTTCTTTCAACCAGCGAAGGATGACCGACGTATCAAGGCCGCCCGAATAAGCGAGAATGACTTTGTTTATTACTGAGCTCACCGAATTCCTTTCGAGTACCGATTGATTCAGCGCGAAAGAGCGCGCGCGATTGACCGCGATTTGCGCGAGGCTTCAGACCGTCCTGCGCCATTGCTTTGTTGTGCGAGGGTAGGGAAGAGCTTCTTGAGCTTTCCGATGGCTGTTCGTTGGTGCGAGGCCGCTTTGACCGCGATGAGAATGGTGTCGTCTCCGGCGAGCGTGCCTACGATCTCGGCAATCTCGGCGCGGTCGATCATCACCGCTACCGGTTGCGCCTGTCCCACTTCGGTTTTTGCGACGATGAGGTTATCGCCGGCTATATCGAGGCTGATCCTGGGTATCTCGGGGCGCATGGCCGCGCTCGGAAGCGTGTAGAACCCGTTCAGTTTCACGAGACCCATTTCCTCGATGTCTCGCGAGACGCTCGACTGTGTTGCTCCGACGCCGTGACGTGCGAGCTCGCGCGCGAGCTCCTGCTGAGTCGAGATATTAGCACTCGCGATTATCCGAGCGATTTGATCTTGCCTCTGTTTCTTCATCCTTACCTGTGCCCGAATTCCTTGTTAAATCCGCATTGCATAATTATCCAATTACGACTGCATAATTATGCAGAAGTATTAGATGCTCGTCAATAAGAAATGTGCGCCTCGACAGGAAGTGCTGAGTGCTGAGTGCTGAGTGCTGAGTGCTGACTGCTGAGTGCTGAGTGCTGAGTGCTGACTGCTGAGTGCTGAGTCTGGACTGACAACCCCGAAGGGGTTGCGTCGTCCAGCCCAGGGTTGCCGTCTGCGGCTACCCTGGGTACGATCACGCCAATTGATCGCAACCCTGAAGGGGTTGCGTCGCCGATACGAACGA
>DATFXM010000149.1:0-52454 GCA_035315885.1 Blastocatellia bacterium | reverse complement strand
GTCTGCTCAACGCGGTGATGATCACCCGCTTCAAGCTTCCACCGCTGATCGTCACTCTTGGCACGCTGTCATTGTTTCGAGGAATCGCAGAGGGCCTTACGCGCGGAATCGAGAACTACTCTGGATTCTCGCCGCGTTTTCTTTTCCTGGGTCAGGGCTATGTCGCAGGCACGATACCGGTGCAACTATTCGTTCTTCTTTCTGCCGGCATTTGTTGCGCGTGGTGGCTCCATCGCACGACCTATGGCCGGAGCCTTTACGCGATAGGGTATTCCTCCGATGGCGCGCGGTACGCCGGGATACCCGTTGCACGAAGGCTGGGCTTCGCATATATCCTGTCGGGACTCGCATCGAGTGTCGCGGCAATCATCTACGTTGCGCACCTGGGGCAGGCGAAGTCGGATGCCGGCACAGGATATGAGTTGATGGCGATCACCGCGGTGGTGCTCGGCGGGACTTCGATCTTCGGCGGGCGTGGAACGGTCCTGGGCACTCTGCTTGGGCTGCTGGCGATCGTGATCTTGCAGAATGGATTGAGGCTCAGCTCGCAGCCCGCAGAGCTCACCGGAATTCTGACAGGAGCGTTGCTGCTGACAACTATCCTGCTGGATCGGGTGTCGATGCTCGCCCGCGCGAGCTTGCGAGTCTCGAAATCAGCGGAGGAAGGCGAAGTGAAGAACTCACAGGTTGCAGTTTTGAGCGCCGTCATTCTGTTGGGTGCTTTTCTCGTCGCGGGAAGCAACTGGTACCTGGTGCGCTCGCTTCGTCCTCAGATGGTAAATAACCGCGGAGTCGCCGCTCCTCAGTCAGCTCACAAGCCGGTGATCGCGATGATGCCCAAGGCGAAGGGCGATCCCTACTTCATTAGTTGCAAACAGGGTGCGGAAGAAGCCGCCGCCGAGCTCGGCGTTGAGCTCCTATGGGACGGACCGACCGATCTCGAGGCAGCCAAACAGAACGAGGTGGTCGAAGCGTGGATAACCAAAGGGGTAGACGTCATCGCGGTGAGCGTCGAGAATCAGGTGGCCATTTCCACCGTTTTGAGAAAGGCCCGCGAAAAGGGAATCAAGGTAATCACCTGGGACGCCGACTCCCAACCCGATGCACGCGACTTCTTCATCAATCAGGCAACACCGCAGGGGATCGGCTACACCCTAACTGATCGCGCCGCGAAGCTCCTGAATGGACACGGCGAGTTTGCCATCATAACCGCGTCGTTGAGCGCGGCTAATCAGAACGAGTGGATCAAACACATAAGGGCACGACTCGCACAAAACTGGCCAGAGGTGAAACTCGTGGCCATTCAGCCCAGTGAGGGCGATCGCGATCGCGCGTTCTCCGAGACGCAGACGGTTCTGAAAGTCTATCCTCAGGTCAAGCTCATCATGGCTATTGCCGCTCCGGCGGTGCCAGGGGCCGCGGAAGCAGTAAAGCAATCCGGTAGACAAGACGTAAGAGTCATCGGATTGTCGCTGCCCAATATGTGCAAGCCTTATGTGCACGAAGGCACGATCGACAGCATAGTCCTTTGGAACACGGTCGACCTTGGTTACCTTACGGTGTACGCTTCAAAGGCGTTGATTGAAAGCCAGCTCAAGCGCGGCGTCGATCAGTTGGCGGCCGGTCGCCTCGGTAAGATCATGGTCGATGGGGACCAGGTGATGCTCGGCGCGCCGTTCATTTTTCAAAAGGACAACATCGATCAGTTCAACTTCTGATCAGCAGGAGGAAATCGAATGAAGCTCGCGCAATTCACGTCGCCGAGTCTGGAGGGGTCACGGATCGGAATTCTGGTCGATAACCGCATTGTCGACCTGGCAATGCTCGCCGCGGCGGTGAAGGATAGCGGCGCACAAACGCCCGCATGGCTCCTTTCGGTCGGAACGATCAATCAGATCATCGCTCGTATTCCAGGTTCGCTGTCAGACATTGAAACAGTTTTGGCAAACGCTCACACCAAGGGTCTCGCGCAAGATCAGCGAACCACGTTCGCCGAAGACTCGATTACCTTTCTCCCCGCGGTCTATCCCGGAAAGATTCTCGCAATCGGTCGCAACTACGTCGACCACGCGATAGAGGGCGGCCAGGAACCTCCAACGGCGCCGCTGATCTTCAACAAACTGTCCAACTCGCTGAGTGCGCACGACGCGCCGATAGTGCTGCCTACGATCAGTACTCAAGTGGATTACGAAGCTGAACTTGCGGTGGTGATCGGGAGGCGAGCTAAGCGGGTCAAAGAAGAAGAGGCGCTCAATCATGTGTTTGGATATGCGCCCATCAATGATGTGAGCGCCCGCGACCTGCAGTTTGGCGACGGCCAGTGGGTTCGGGGCAAAGGACTCGACGGGTTCGCGCCAATCGGCCCATTCATCACTACTCGCGATGAAATACGCGATGTGCATTCGCTCAAAATCGAAGGCCGTCTCAATGGGCAAGTGATGCAGTCGTCGAACACCGCCAAGATGATCTTCAAGGTGCCCTTCCTGGTGTCTTACATCTCGCAGGGCATCACTCTCGAACCGGGCGACGTGATCGCGACCGGCACCCCCGAGGGCGTGGGGATATTTCGAAAGCCGCCAGTGTTGCTTAAGGCCGGCGACGTTTTTGAAGTCGCCATTGAAGGAATCGGAACGCTGCGAAACAAAGTGCAGGCGGAAGGCGGTGAATAAGCTGAGATACGCCGAGAAAGTCGCGATCATCACTGGAGGCAGCAGCGGTATAGGTAAAGGCTGCGCGCGCCAACTCGTCGAAGCGGGTGCCCGCGTAGTGCTGTGCTCGAATCGCGAAGCAGAAGGTGTCGAAGTCGCAAAATCGCTGAAGGCAGTCGCACTGTCGCAGCAGGCCGGTGACGCGCTTTTCGTCTATTGCGACGTCAGAAATCCGCACGACATTCACAACCTGATCGAAGGTACTGTTTCGATGTACGGACAAATCGACTGCCTGATCAACAATGCCGGCTGGCACCCTCCACATAAGCCCATAGACCGGTTCAGCACCGAAGAGTTTCGAGATTTGATAGACCTGAACCTGATCAGCGTGTTCAACTTTTGCAAGGCGGCGCTGCCGTACCTGCGGCTGACTCAGGGAAACATCATCAACATCGCCAGTCTGGTTGGCACGATGGGACAGCAACAGGCGACCACTTATGCGGCTACGAAGGGGGCGATCATTGCATTTACAAAATCGCTTGCGATCGATGAGGCTCCACGAGTCAGAGTGAATTCAGTGTCGCCCGGCAACATCTACACTCCGCTGTGGCAGGAGGCGATAGATGCCGCGGCGGACTCCGAACAATGTCGGGCCGACGGCGAAGCGGCGCAGGTGATGGGGCGGATGGGCTCAATCGAGGAAGTAGGCCGCTTGTGCGTATACATCGCCTCCGAGGCGACCTTCACTACTGGGGTCGACCACATAATCTCAGGCGGCGCGGAGATCGGCTACGGGCGAAAAGGGAGATGAGGGGATGAGGAGACGCAGGCAGGGGCGAAGGGGCGAATGGGCGACCCGGAGTGGGGTGCCGTTTCTACGCGTCACCGCGTCCCTCCTCCCCGCGTCTCTCCTCTCCGCGTCACCGCGCCGCCCCTTCGCCACTCTCCTCCTCACTCCACCAAGTAGCGCTCGCGAATTAATCTCCGATGATGCTCGACATGGCCGGCTGTCACGTAGGCCAGCGACCTCACCGTAAATGAATTGCCGCTCGCCACTCCCTTCCGCAACCATTCTTCGTCCGGCAGACTCTGCAAGAATCTCATCGTAGATTCGCGCACGCTCCGAAACTCATCCAGATGACTCGCCCACGAACGCTCGTCCGCATGCGCCGATGCTGAACAGATGTCAGGTTCATAGCTGGGCAACTCACCCTCCAGCCCTCGCGCAAACCAGAATGCCCTGAAGATCATTATTCTCTCGCTATCGTTCAGATGGCTTACTACTCCGCGAATCGACCACTTCTCCGGGCCGTACCGGTGAAGCGATTTCTCCTCTGAAATCGACTCCAGGAACTTCACCCAGTCGCGACCCTGAGTCTCAAGCACGCTCACTATGTCATCGCTCGTAATCAGATCAATCACATTGAAGTAATACGGGGCGGCTTCATCACGCTCCGGATAACCGATCATTGTCAGCACCTCCGATTAGAATGACTGATTCAATCTCAATTTGAGATCATATCGTCGTAGTGGTACTCTCACAATAACCAATTACCATGCAAATGCTATAGCCACTTTGTTTTGAACTCTGTGAGGATGAGATGCGAACAGCGGCTGCGATCTTTCCGTACCTGGCGTTTGACCCGCGGTCCCGAGTCCCGTTTTACAAGCAAATCTACGATGGCTATCGAGAGGCGATTCTCGCCGGACGACTGCGGCGCGGACAACGACTCCCTTCGACGCGTGCGCTTGCCGCAGAGCTTAAGATCTCGCGCCTTCCGGTGCTCAACGCGTTCGAACAGCTCCTTCACGAAGGTTACCTTGAAGGCAAAGCCGGCGCGGGAACATTTGTAAGGGACTCGATACCCGATGAGCTTTCGAAACCTCTGGTCGTAAAGGATGGCAGGACCAAAGTCCGTCGTATAGCCGCTGCCGCCTTTGTCTCTGAAGGCATCGGACCGTTCAGGGTCAGTCTTCCCGCACTGGATCGGTTTCCACGCGAAATCTGGGGCCGACTGGTAGCCCGTCATGGCAAGCGTCTGCCGATTGAGCTGATGGCTTACGGCGATCCTGCCGGGCACGCGCCGCTGCGAGAGGCGATCGCGTCGTATGTGAGAGCCGCCCGAGCGGTCAATTGCGAAGCGGCTCAGGTCCTGATCGTCTCGGGATCACAAATGGCCCTGCAGCTATGCGCCCTCGCGCTCCTGAAACCCGGAGATTCGGTATTCATCGAAGATCCCGGATATCCCGGCGCAAGAGACGCGTTGCAAGTGTCGGGCGCCAAGGTCATCCCGGTGCAAGTCGACAGCGAGGGGATAGATGTAGCGCGGATCGCCTCTCAACGGAAGCGCGCTCGCGTAGCGTACGTAACGCCATCGCATCAGTATCCGCTCGGCGTATCGATGACCGCGTCGCGAAGACTTGAACTACTGGACTGGGCCCGTCGCACGCAATCCTGGATCCTTGAGGACGATTACGATAGCGAGTACCGCTACGCCAGCCGACCGCTTGGCGCATTGCAAGGCATGGATACGTCGGATCGCGTGATTTACATCGGCACATTCAGCAAAGTACTTTTTCCGGCCTTGCGCGTCGGTTACATGATCATCCCGCCCGACCTCGTTGGTAGCTTCGTGCGGTTGCGTGAAAGTCTGGACATTTTCTCTCCGACTCTTTATCAGCTCGTGCTGACTGACTTCTTGAATGAGGGCCATTTTGCAAGGCATCTGCGAAGGATGCGCTCGGTCTATCACGGCAGGCGAGACGCGATGGTTCACAGTCTTGAGAAACATCTTGGATCAACGCTCGAGCCTTACAATACCGACGCCGGGTTGCATCTGAGTGGTTTTCTTCCGCGAGGAATCGAAGACCGTGAGGTTGTGCGGCGCGCGGCTCAGGCAGGTGTAGTTGCTACCGCGCTTTCAAGCTGCTATGCGGGCGAGCACCGCCGAAGCGGTTTGATTCTCGGCTTCGGAGGTGCGAGCGAGCGCCGGATTCAGGCAGCCGCATCGATGCTGGCGCGAGTGATCGAGAGCTTGAGGTCTAGGTGACTAGCGCCGGTTTCGGGTTTCGGGTTTAGGGTTTCGGGTTCGTCTGGTGAGAGGCTCGAGTCCGCTGAATTTCGTTTGCAATCGCACCCTAAACTCTAAACTCGAAAGCGAGGCGTTTAGGGTTTCGCGTTCGTTCGACAAAAGGCTCAGGGCGAAGGCACCCCGAACGCCAGCCGAACCCGAAACCCGAAACTGACGAAAGTGGTTCCCAAAAGCCGGGCGGGCGATTATCATAATTTGTACCAGGCAATCCTTAGAGAAGGAGGAGAAACCCCTGAAAGTCCTGCTGGTGTACCCCGAGTTTCCCGACGCGTACTGGAGTTTTCGGCACGCACTTTGGTTTGAGGGCAAGCGGTCGGCGTTTCCGCCCCTCGGCCTGTTGACAGTATCGTCGATGCTGCCCCGCTCCTGGGACCGGCGCCTCATCGACCTGAACGTGCGCAAGCTGAGGAATGCAGACATTGAATGGGCGGATATGGTCCTGGCGAGCGCGATGCTGGTTCAGAAGGACTCGCTGAAAGATGTGGTCCGCCGATGCAAGGCCGCGGGAAAACGTGTCGCGGTAGGCGGTCCCTTCGTCAGCACTAGTCTTGAAGGCGTACCCGACGCTGACCACATCTTTATAGGTGAGGCGGAAACAACACTGCCTGAGTTTATCCGAGATCTCGAGCAAGGCACTACAAGGCGCGTGTACCAGGCGAGCGACCGGCCGCAGTTGTATCACACTCCGGTCCCGGACTTCGAACTCGCGGACCTTCGCCGGTACAGCGCGATGTCGGTCCAGTATTCACGCGGATGCCCGTTTCAGTGCGAATTCTGCGACATAATCGAGATCTACGGGCGCGTTCCGCGCACGAAAACCAATAAGCAGATTCTGGCGGAGCTCGACGCGCTTCGAGCCGCGCGATGGCGCGGTACGGTGTTCATCGTCGACGACAACTTTATCGGCAACAAGAAGAACGTGCGGGGTCTTCTTCCGGAGTTGACCGAGTGGCAGGAGCGAAATGGGAGGCCTTTTACTTTTCTGACCGAGGCCAGTGTGAATCTCGCAGAAGACTCTCAGTTACTCGAAGGAATGCGACAAGCCGGGTTCAGCCGGGTCTTCTTGGGCATCGAAACGCCTGACGAAGACTGCCTCAAGGAGGCGCAGAAGCAGCAAAACATGAGGCGGAGCTTGCTTGATTCGGTAAATCGCATCCAGAGCTACGGGATGGAAGTCATGGGCGGGTTCATAGTGGGCTTTGACCATGACCCCGAGGACATCTTTGAGAAGATGATCAACTTCATCCGCGACAGTGCGATTCCCCTCGCGATGGTTGGGCTGCTGAATGCGTTGCCGGACACGCAACTTTGGCGAAGATTGAGTCGCGAGGGCCGGCTTTTGGGAGAGAGCACCGGCAACAATACAAACTGCTCGCTCAACTTTGTGCCCAAGATGGATCCGAGCCGTCTGGTGGAGGGGTATCAGTCGATCATGCGGACCATCTACAGCCCGCGCGAGTACTATCAGCGGGCTCTAGAGTGTTTGAAGCGCGTATCGCACGACAGGCCGCAGATCCATACGAGCGGCCTCTTCAGCAAGGGCGCTACGCTTGCCCGCATAGCGCTGGCGATGGGGGTACGGGATCGCGAGCGATCCGAGTTCTGGCGTTACATCGCAAAAGCAGTGCTGGAGCACCGCGACGCGTTTGCAGACGCGGTCAGGCTTGCGGCGATGGGATACCATTTCCGCAAGCTGACCGAAGCCTTCTGTGGGCAGATGGCTACGACGAGCGATGCTATTTGTTGAGCGTTGCGAGACGAGCTGACAGTCGGCCTGCATCGTGGCAGGTCAGACAGGTTATGCTCGCGGTAGCTGCCGATTCGGGATTTGCCTTCCACTTCTTCGCGATTGACTCATAGGGCGTATCGTGCAGAACTGAGATAATCTTGTCTGCATATTCGGCAGCTTCTTCTTTTCGGCCAGTTCGTTGGGCCGACTGGGCCAGTCCGCCAAGAAGTTCCCCGCTGAGGTGCACCGGCAGTTGATTGACCGCCAGAGCCTGAAACTTCCAGAGCGCCAGATAAGACTCATAAGCCTTGGCCCAGGCGTCCGCTCGATATTCTTTGGGAAGGCGATCCGCAAGCACTACAAAAGTTCCGCCTCTAATTGCCGCGAGGCCGGGGTTGTTCGGTCCAGCCTGAGCAGCTTCGTCGAACAGGTCCAGCGCCTGTTTATATAAACGCTGAAATTCCGCGGGCTGCTTGGCGTCGTTTGCCCTGATGGCCCGGTAGAGTCGAGTGAGCGCTTTCCACGCGAGCAACGTCGACTTCTCGGCAGGTCTTTGCGAGAGGAGAATGTCTACATTCTTTTCCCCTCGAGCGAACCTCTCCATATCATCCGCCAGGAAGCCCGAGAAGATATCTTCACGAAGCAGGGTGCTGACCGAGATGCGCGATTCGGCCAGTGGTGGGTCTGGTGACGGTGTCTGAGCGGCTGCAACGGTGACGAACGCTAATAGAAAGAGTACTTTCTTGAGTCGATGCACTTGGTTGACCTCCTGATCTGGAGCGCTGATCTGGCCTCAGCTTACCGTTTGAATGTAAACCAATCAAGATGAGTGTACGCAGGAAGAGGCGGTTTGGTTCGAAGTAGTAAGCAGTAGGCAGTAAGCAGTAGGCAGTAGGCAGTTCGCTCTGCCGGGGGACGCGGGGACGCAGAGATGAGTGGATGAGGCGTGGGACACGCAGCCAGGTTTTGGCAAATCGCGTCTCCGCGTCTCCGCGTCGCCCCTTCATCCCATTCCCCCTTCGCCTTGACACTCATTCCTTTGCAGCAGAGAATGAGCCGAGACAAGCACTCCTTCTGTTAGCCCCACTAACAGCAATTCCTTCTCTCGGGAGCTCAGCCATGCATTTTCCAAGACCAGCCGCTCGTTGGCTCGCTTGTTTCTTCGCGGTACTCCTGCTCGCGCCGTTCACAGCCGCCGAAACGCAATCGCTAGAAATGCTGCTCGCCTACTTGAAGAGCCCGAACGTGAAAACCCGCCGCGAAGCCGCGCGCAAGCTAGGCGAACGCCGCATAAGGAATCAACTTGTCATCGAAGCTCTGACTACTTCCGCGCGCGACGATGGCGATTCGGAGGTCCGAGCCGAATCCATCAAATCGCTAGGCCTCATTAAAGATTCCTCGGCCACTCCGCAGATGATTAAATCTCTTTCGGACAAAAGCTCCGATGTCAGAATGGTCACCATCCGCTCTCTCGTTGCGCTCTACACCGAACACGACATCGATTTCATCACAAATCGGCGAATAGGATGGAACCGCCTGAATCCGTTCCTCGATACAAACGATCACGAAATAATTGACACTTACATTATGGTTGACCCGAATATCACCGTCGCGATCGGGGATGCTGCTCGCGGCGACCGCGTGCTGGATGTAAGGGTGGCCGCGGTGCGGGCCCTTGGAGTCTTGCGAGCCCGCAACTCGATAGGCCAGCTCGCCGATGCACTCAACGCCGATCAAGACCTGCGAGTCGAAGTCCTTCGGGCGTTCATTAAAATCGGGGATCCTTCGGCGGGGAGGTATCTGCTTCCGTTCTTCAACGACTCTGAACGCCACGTCCGGACGCAAGCCATGGTAGCGGCAGGCATGTTGAAGTACCGCCCGGCAGTCGAGCCGCTGATGGCCTGCTATCGAATCGGTCCCGAAGAGAAGGGCATAATGAAAAAGATGACCGATAAGGTGAAGGGGCGCCTTACATACTTGCCGCCCCGCGATGAGACCGCTCTTTGGGCGCTGTCGTTGATAGGAGACCCGCGATCCGAAAAGATATTCCAGGATAATCTTTCGGTTCAGGATAACGACCGAAAGCAGTACGCGGTGGAGGGGCTGGGACGCATGGCCGATAAGCAGTACATGGACCAGCTTGCGGACCTTTCAAAACGCGAAGACCACACCGACGTGCGATTGGCGGCGTTCTGGGCCAGCTACAAACTGGGCTATGCTTCGAACCTGCAGTACGTAGTCAACAAGCTGGATACCGACCAGCACGAGCAAGCGCGGAACTACCTGCTCGAAGTAAACAGTCCGGCAGACCTCTTTCCTTTCATTCAATCTTCCAATACGAAGATTCGACAGCGAGCGATTGAGGTTCTGGGGCGAATCGGGGACCAGCAAACGATTCAGGAGCTGGAGCCGGTGATGAAGAGCTCCAACGCCGAAACGGCCGACATTGCTACGCTGGCCATCAAGCGAATTGAATGGCGGCTGGCGGGACGTCCGCGAGCGGGAGACGCGTTACTGCGGCCTCCGAGTTCTGAGTTCTGAGTTCAACTCCGAAGGGGCTGCGCAAGGGCGACCAATCAACGATGGGTCCTGAAAGGCGGCCGCGTGGTTGTCGATAAGACAACAACCAGCCCTTAGCGGTAGCTCGGGTGACGAGTCAATCCTTCTGCACCAGGAGTTTCATCCAACACGCTTGGTCTGGCTTTCCCAGTAGCGCTCGCGGAGCAGGTTCTTTTGAATCTTACCCGTTGCGGTTCGAGGCAACGCCTCGATGAAATCGATTCGCTTGGGACATTTGTAGTGCGCGAGACTGTCGCGGCAAAACTTGATGAGCGCGGCTTCAGTCGCATCAGCCCCCGGCTTTAACACAACTATCGCATACGGTACTTCACCCCAGCGTTCATCCGGAGCCGCCACTACCGCTGCTTCAAGCACCGCCGGGTGCTTGTAAAGAAATCCTTCAACTTCGATCGATGAGATATTCTCTCCGCCCGAAATGATCAGATCCTTTTTGCGATCGCATACTTCGATGTAGCCTTCGCTGTCGATCATTGCCATATCGCCGGTGTGAAACCAACCGTCGGTTATGACTGCAGCGGTTGCTTCCGGTTGTTTCCAGTATCCAGCCATCACTACGTTTGAACGCGCAATGACTTCGCCGACCTCCCCGCTGTCCGGTTTGATGTCCGCGCCCGAATCATCGACTACCCTCAAATACACGCCGATCATTGGATACCCGGTCTTTGTTTGAACTCGCACTCGATCCTCATCGGGCCAGCCATCCATGTGAGGTTTTGTCTTTGAAACGGTCAGGAAGGGAGAGGTCTCAGTGAGCCCATAGATCTGAATTACCCGCCAACCAAATTTCCGTTGCGCGTTCTGAATTGTAGCCATTGGGGGGGCTGATCCGGCTGTGCCGATCCGCACATTTTTGGGAAGACTCGCCAGCAACTGATCATCGATCTTGTGATTCAGAGCCATGTTGATCATCGTCGGCGGCATGCATGCGAACGTCACGCGTTCGCTGGCCATCAGATCGAAGAATGCCTGCGGCTCGAATTTCTTTATGATGACGTGAGTCCCGCCCATACCAGTGACCGCGTATGGCAGCCCCCATCCATTGCAATGAAACTGGGCCAGTGTATGGAGGTAGACGTCTCGTTCGTTGATTCCGAACTCGCAAATCGAATTTACGGCGTTGACGTACAAGTTGCGATGCGTGAGCATCACGCCCTTCGGTCTGCCCGTTGTACCGGAGGTGTACAACAGAGCTGAAGTATCGTGCTCGTCTATCTCGACGGGCTCGGGCGTATGCGGGGACACCTGGCTCAGAAGCGTTTCGTAGTCGCTCCACCACTGGTCAGCAGGTTGAGGGTTGTTGCGCGCGATGATGAAGCGCTCGACTGGCTTAAGTTTTTCTCGGATCTGGTCGATGAGATCCGAAAGACCTTCCTCCACGATCACGACTTTGGCGCCACCGTGGTTCAGTATGTACTCGAAATCATCGGGTACCAGCCTGAAGTTCAAAGGCATCAGGATCGTCCCGAGCAGCGCCGACCCGAAGAAAGATTCGAGAACGCGATGACAGTTCTGAGAAAGAATGGCTACGCGGTCGCCCTTGTTGACGCCCAGGGCGTGGAATGCGTTGGCCCATCGATTCACGCGCTCGCCAAACTGTTTGTAAGTCAGGCGGAGATCGCCGCAAATGACCGCCTCTTTTGTTGAGTGGGCGACCAGGGCTCGTTTCAAGAAATCAAGTTCATTGAGTGGAACGATCATGAATTGCCTCGGATTGATTTATCGGAGCTGAGGATACCACAAGTTCTGAGTCCTGAGTTCTGAATGCGAGTGCTGAGTGCTGAGTTCTGAGTTCTGAATGCGAGTGCTGAGGGCTGAGTTCTGAGTTCTGAATGCGAGTGCTGAGTGCTGAGTGCTGACTGCTGAGTTCTGAGTGTTGAGGTTCAACCCCGAAGGGGTTGCATCGTCCAGCCCAGGGTTGCCGTCTGCGGCTACCCTGGGATCAAGGGCCCGAAGCTTCGCAACCCTGTAGGGGTTGCGGCCGGCGTTGAACAGATCATCGCCGCGGCAACGCCTTCGGGGGTCGAACATTTCTTTTCAAACCGTCACCCAGGGTAGCCGCAGACGGCAACCCTGGGATGGCGGACGCAACCCCTTCGGGGTTGGGACTCTCTTGCGGCCTTTACCCATGGGTGGCCACAGACGGCAACCCTGGGCTGGACGACGCAATCCCGTTGGGGTTGGGACTCTCTTGCCGCCTTTACCCAGGGTAGCCGCAGACGGCAACCCTGGGCTGGACGACGCAACCCCTTCGGGGTTGGGACCCTTTTGCGGGCTTTACCCAGGGTAGCCGCAGACGGCAACCCTGGGCTGGACGACGCAACCCCTTCGGGGTTGAACCTCAACACTCAGAACTCAGAACTCAGCACTCAGAACTCAGAACTCAGAACTCAGAACTCAGCACTCGGAACTCAGCACTCGGAACTCAGCACTCGGACTCAGCACACAGCACTCAGGACTCGGACTCAGCACACAGCACTCAGCACTCGGACTCAGCACACAGCACTCAGCACTCGGACTCAGCACACAGCACTCAGCACTCCTTCGGCATCGGTGTTGCTCTACAAACTAGAAGAAGGATCGATTCTGTCCGGCTGCCGAACGGATGATCGAAAGAATTTGCGTAATTAACTAAAGCACCAGACCAACAATGGCCAAACGGGGCAGTGATGGATGTATTCTTATTCGGAGATCCTCGACTCGGAATGACATGTTTCCGAGCGACTAGTGATGAAAGGGGAGTTATGGCTGACAAACACCTGCAGGAGATTCGAGATGTCACTCCCAGCGCAGACGGTTGTGAGGAGTGTCTGAAAACCGGCTCTCAATGGGTACAACTTCGAATGTGCCTCACGTGCGGCCACGTTGGTTGTTGCGATTCTTCGGAAGGTAGGCATGCGACAGGACACTTTCGTGCGACAGCCCATCCCATCATGCAGTCCATCGAACCGGGGCAATCGTGGCGCTGGTGTTACGTCGACGAAGCCATGGTGTGAAGGAAAATACTGAGTTCTGAGTACTGAGTTTCTGAGATGCATCTTAGCGTCTGAAGACAAGCTCAGAGCTCACCCACTCAGAACTCAGAACTCAGAACTTTCCTCAAGCGGGCGCTCGGGATCAATGAACGCCCACATCATCACGCCGAAGAGCAACAGCCCTGCGGTCACATAAAACGGAATCCTCCACGAGCCCCACCGCTCTACGCTGTAGCCGATAACGATCGGCGTCAGCGTACCCCCGATGTTGCCAGTCATATTCATAAAGCCGGTGACGACACCCGCATACCGACGGCCTACGTCGAGGCAAGCCGACCACGCCGGGCTTCCAGCCATCATCTGACAAGCCGCAGCCACCGCAATCAGTACCGCCGCGAGCACTCGGCTGTCAGTAACCGCCACACCCACCAGCGCTACGGCGCTTGCGAGAAATCCGAATCCGCCAGTAACGCAACGACCAAACCGCAGGCTGCCCGTCCGGCGCGTCAACCAATCAGTTACTATGCCGCCCAGCCATACTCCCAGAGCCGCGGCGATGAACGGCATAGCAGAGAAAAACGCCGCGTGGCTCTGCGAGAATCCTCTGGCCTCCAAGAGATAAGTTGGAAGCCAGGTCAGATAGAAATACAACCCGTAACCGTAGCCAAAGTACATCCCGCAAATCAGCAGTAGATTCCCGCTCGTCAGCAACGCCCCCCAGGGTATCGAGTGCGAGTGACTCAGCATATTCGGATCGACCCCATCGGAACGAATCAGTCGCAACTCTGAAGCGTTGACTGATGCATGATCCTCGGGTCGATCTCGAAACCACCAATACCAGATGACCGTCCAAAGAATGCCAAGAGCACCGAACTCAACAAACGGCAACCTCCAACCTTGAAAACGAACGAGACTGAAAACCAGCGGTGTGCAGATCGCGGCACCCACAAAGTTTCCTACAAATGCAACGCTCAACGCGCGCCCTTGATACCAGGATGGAAACCAGCACGAGATGCTCCGCGCAATGTTGGGAAAAGCGCCTGCCTCACCCACGCCGAACAGGAATCTCACGGTTAACAGAACCCCAAAACCACTTGCCGCCCCCGTTAACATCGTGAAGAACGACCACCAGATCACAATGCGCGTCAACGCTTTTCGAGTTCCGAAGTAGTCCCCCAACCAGCCGCTCGGTATTTCGAAGATCGCGTACGCCAGCACGAACGCGCTGAACAGGTAGCCCACCTGCGACGGCGAGAAGTTAAATGCTTCCTTGATGGCCGGCGCTGCGGCGGAGATGCACAGACGATCCAGATAGGTGATGTTGGTCAGAACAAACAGCAGCCATAGCACCTTGCGACGCGCGGTCGTAGCCTCCTCTTGAATCACATTGGTGTCGATTGAATGCATCTCAAAGCTCGCCCCAAACAATCGAGGCGCCGGTCACGATTCAGGCTCCCGCATTGAAGATGGCCCGCGCAATGAAGAATAGACCGAGGCCGCCACGCGGCGACAGCAAAGGGCTTTCTTACGTCAGTTCTCGAGGTCCACATTGACGATGGGAACGTCCCAATGGCCGATCAGAATCTCGAACCGCCGTTGCTCTTCCAACTTGTAGTTTGCCTGGTTCGGAAAAAGCTGCTTGATCAGAGGCTTGGTGTCGAATGAGTCATTAGCGACCTCGGCATTTCTCCAGACGATCGTCACTCGATAGTCCCATCGGCCATCTTCGGTGGTGTGATACTTCGGACTAACGGCCGATATCTGCAGGATGCGGCCGATTTCTTTCTCCTTCTTCAACAGTGGGTAATGATTCTGTTTGAAGAGCCGGATGAATTCGTCAGCATATCCCCACCGCGCTTTGTAATAGTATTCGACCACGTATGGCTTCGCGCCTTCCTGACCGCCAGGGCTCGATACTCGAGCGCTTTCAAACGACGGTGATAGCGAGAGACAAACCACAAGCACCCCGGCGCTCCGACATATTGATCGAAATATTGGGTTCGTTTTCATTGAGTACCTTCTTTCTCCTGGTGAAACGGGCCTCAATCGGCCGTCGCGTTGCGGGTTCTCGCTGGTCGCGATTGCTGAGCCGGCGCGAGACGGGGCGCGGCCGGAAAAGGAGAATGAACCAGAACCTGCGACGTTGTCTATGCCGAACCAGCAATTCCGAATCAAAGACCCAAGCGTCCGGTCACCGTTTGATCCTGAACAAATGGCAGGACTCATTTTTTGGAGCGCGATGAAACCAGTTGCGAATTCCCCTCCGTAGTAGAGGGCTAGAGGGACAAGGAGTCTGGCCTGGCCCGGCGAGGCTCGCAAGAAAATCTAGGATTAGCTGAAACAGAACTGCGTCGCTCTAGCGGTGTTCGTCCGGAGTGCAATCGTAACGCTCACGCCACCGTTGTAGGGAAACGAAGTAACAAGCGAGTCGTGTAACTCGACATCGTCATTGCTTTCGTCTCACTGATTACATTAGCCGGGACCTTTTGGCTCGTGCATCGGGTGAGTTCTGAGTTCTGAGTTTGGGCGCTTGTGGCTCAGAACTTCAGCTGGCCGGCGCCCCATTGAGATCAGTGCCGGCTGATGCGATTATCGACTTTGGTTTCGGTCAGATTCGGGCGAGTTGCCTGCTTTCCTGTGTTCTTGTGCTCGTGTTGGTAGAAATCGAGCATCACATCGGTCTGCTTTCTCAGATCGCGCTCGAGCCTCTCGAGTGCTACGCGAACAATGTCTCGATGGTGCACCCTTTGTCGAGCCGGGACCTTGCTGACCTGCAGCCATATCCGATGTATCAGCGCAATATCGTCCTCGGTTAGATTTGGAGCGTGTGCCCCAAGGTAGAAGGTGTGCTCGTGGCCATCGGGCTCGATGACTATGAAGTGCACCTCGTGATGAGGCTTGTTGATGAGTTGTTCCCAGTGACGACCAAGGTTACGAGCCTGCTCTTCAACGGTCATCTTCGCGGAGAGCCCCGCTACGATATCGGCCGAATCGAGCCGTCGCGCACTCTGAACCACCGCATCGAAGATATTGTTCGATGGAACAACCAGCAGCTCCACCGGTTTGCCATGTTTTTCCGCGAGTGCAACCACTTTGGTCATGAGTCGTTGCTCAAAATCGGTAAACAGACTCGCGCCGTATAGATTACTCTCGCCGCTGTCCGGACCGGTGATCAGCCGCACAGTCATGACTACGATGCTCTGCTCTTCTGTGTCCGTCCGTTCCAGAACCCGATCAAGATGTGAAAGCGTGTTGTAATCTCGGACTGCTACGAGCACGTTGCCCGGCCTGGCGCTTACGGTTTCGGCGTTGATGTCTTGTTGATAATTGAGCTTGAACTGGTCAAGCGCGGCAATTGATTTGTCGGCGCGTCTCCGGTTTATGTTTTCGGACACGGTGAAGACAATGAAGAACACCGCGGTGAACGCTACTCCGGCAACGGTTGCCACCTCTTTTGTGACGAGGTTTATTCCGGCAACCGAAAACAGAAGCACCATTATGACTCCCAGGCCAATAGGAAGCTCGTTGCCGTCGAGCTTGAGGTTGAAAGGCACTTTCCACTCGCGCCTCGACTTGTCCTTGAACCGAAGGACTAGTACCGCGAGAGTCTTGAAGGCGAATGACCAGATAACCCCGAAAGCATACGCCTCGCCCAGAGTGTAGGTGTTGCCTCGCGAGCTGATGATAGCCACCAACTGCAAGAACACGATCAGATTTATCATCCGATAGGTTGTGCCGTAGCTCGTGTGCGGCGCGCGGAACCAGTCGGTCATCACACCGTCTTCCGACACTCGGTTGAGGACGCCATTAGCCCCGATGATTGAAGTGTTGATCGCCCCGGCGAGCATGAGAAAGCCTACGATCACGATGAAAGCTTGAAACAACAGCCGTAGCGTTATCGGTCCAGCGAGGTGGACTGAAATACCGCTGATCATGTTATCGAGATATTGAGGTCTGACCTGGTCGGGAATGATCGCGTACGCGAAGAACGACACCAACGACGTGAACAACAGTGAATAAATGAAAATCACCATTCCGGCGCGCATGAGGTTCTTATGTTTGGGGTGTTCCAGCTCGCGGTTGACCTGCGCCAGCGATTCTTCGCCGGACATCGCCAGGAAAGAATGGCCAAACGCCATCAGGATCCCGATCAACCCAAGAAGGACACCGGCATTCGGGATGATGCCGTAGCGCGGTTGCGAAACCTGGTCCGCGGCTGAATCAGCGGGAGTGGATTCCGAAGACTTCAGCTCTTGCAGAGTGCCGGGAGCGATGTGCGGCAACCAACCCACCGCATCGCGATCAAACGCCAGGTTCGAAGGAACGGGAGCCGGGGGCAACTTTTGATTGTCGGGGCGGATGAATATCGTAAAGCTTGACCAGAGGATCAGGATCACCACCATCGCCGTAGTGACATACATGATTCTCAGGGCGTCACCCGATGATTCGTGCAACCCCATCGTGTTGCGCCACCAGAAATAGACAGTGATTAGCACCGCAAGACCAGCCGCGAACGCGTTGACCGTGGATGGTGAAGGCGTCCAGGGATGGCCAAGGTAAGTGAGTGTCTGTGCGATGAGACCGACAATGTACTGGCCAGCGGAGACGCCAGAAATCGGCCCGGTGAGGATGTAGTCAAACATCAAGGCTGACACTGAGAGCTTCGCCAAAGTGCCGCCCATCGCTTCCTTGACGACTCGGTAGACGCCCCCGCGTGTGAACATCGCACACGACTCGACGTACACCGCGCGCACCGCGTACGAGAAAAGCATCACTCCGAATATGAACCACGGTGCGGCTCGTCCAACCGCCTTTTCAGCAATACCGCCTACGTAGAACGCTGAAGACCCGAGATCGTTGAGTACGATGGCTGCCGCCCGCCAGAAGGAGATGAACGAGAGCATTACCGTGGTGGCTACCACAACTGTGATGCGGGTCTGAGCCCCGGTCCCTGAGTTCCCAGCTTTGTCCGTCATCTAAAAAGTACCGCCTGCTTCGCGGCGTTCCTCCTTCGCTGCGTTCGGAGACACCGATTGTCAACGCCTGCCGATTTCATTGGTGTCGTGTCCGAAGGGAATCTGTCGAACGCGAAATGCGAGCAGCTTTCCTTTGTAGGCCAAGTCCAGGCTCGAACACGCAGGGCAGCAGTATGCGCACAGATATGCGCCTACGAACCCGGTTCTGACTAAGGCCATTGAAAGCTCGCTGCCGTTGCCGGTCCAGTCACAGTCATGGCAGATGAGCTGTTTTTCGCGGATGTGTATTTCGCGACCGACTGAGAGCATTAGCACCCTTTGGTTAGTGTAAGGTGGCCCGTATAAAGAATTCATAAAGAGTTCGTAAGGTTTTACTTATGCTGAGCGTTCTAGAGCCCGACGACTCAGGACTCAGAACCCAGGAAATTCAGAACTCTATCGGTGCCTCGGGGCCTCGTAATTCCGTTTCGGATTATTCACCATCTGTTAACTTCGTCGTTACATCCGCCTGCTAGCATCGCGCCTCGATTAGTGTGCACCTTCTCTTCAAATCGAAAGCCAATCTGATGAACGAAAACACGGAGGACAAGATAATGAAGATCATCGGTAGGAAACTGTGGGGCTCGGCAACGCGATTGGGAGTAGCGTTCTTGCTTACTGTGGTCCTGATCGGGTCGACCCAGCTCGGAAGAACCAGCGCTCAGATCGCCGCCTACAAGAAAGCGGGCGGAGTCACCGGCAGCCTTTCAAGCGTAGGCTCTGACACGTTGAATAACGTGATGACGATGTGGAGCGAAACATTCAGCAAGTTCTATCCCAGCGTGAAAGTGCAGGTGGAGGGGAAAGGCTCCGGCACTGCGCCGCCGGCGCTTATATCCGGTACTTCGCAACTGGGTCCGATGTCTCGGCAGATGAAGCCGACCGAGCTCGATGGCTTTGAAAAGAAATACGGCTACAAGCCCACCGAAGTGAAAGTCGCGGTCGACACGATCGCGGTTTGGGTTCACAAAGACAATCCGATCAAAGGGCTTACTCTCGAACAAGTCGACGCGATTTTCTCGAAGTCGCACAGGCGCGGCAAAGATAACATCTCGACGTGGGGACAACTCGGGCTAACCGGCGAGTGGGCCAGCAAGCCGATCAGCCTCTACGGCCGCAACTCCGCCTCTGGTACCTATGGCTTCTTCAAAGAGCACGTTCTGCAGAACGGAGACTACAAGAACGAAGTTAAAGAGCAGCCCGGTTCGGCGGCTGTTGTCCAGGGAGTATCGGTCGATAAGTTTGCAATCGGCTATAGCGGCATCGGCTATAAGACTGCTGGAGTGAAGGCTGTTCCGCTGGCCGAAAAAGAAGGGGCTGCATTTGTGCCGGCGAGTGCTGCGACTGCGTATTCCGGAAAGTATCCAATCTGGAGATTTCTCTACGTGTACGTCAACAGGGCCCCTGGTAAGCCGCTTGACCCACTGGTCAGAGAGTTCATGACGATGGTGCTGTCGAAGGAGGGACAGGACATCGTGGTGAAAGATGGATTCTTTTCTCTGCCTCTTGCCACGGCGCGTGCAGAAATTAAGAAGGTCCTTTAGCGTCACTTAAATAGAATGGCCAAACCAACTCCCGCAACGGCGCCGGCGGCTACTGTAGCCGTGGCGGACCCTTCAGCCGAGCTCGCAGTCGATAAGAGTCAACGGAAGCGGCTCTTCCTGGATCGTGCCGCAAGGTTGATCGTGACCCTCGGCGGCATCGCAGTCGTAGCCGTAATCGTGGCGATTCTCGCAGTACTACTAGTGGAAGTGGTGCCTCTGTTTGAATCGTCGACCGCTCGCCGAGTCGGAAGCGTGACCGTCGCACCGGTCACGCTTCCGGCCAGAATAGGAGTCGATGAATACCGCGAGCTCGGCTACATAGCAGACCTGTCGGGAGTGAAGGTATTTTCACTTCGCGATGGAAGCGAGTCGGTCCGGACGCCGGTGCCCGCGCTCGCGGACGACAATGCGATAGCAGTGTCCGACCTGTCACAAGGCAAGCTCGCTTATGTGACCTCGAAGGGAAAGCTACTTTTTTGCGAAGTAAAGTTTGAGTCATCTTTCGCAAGCGGGTCCCGGACAACCGAACCCCAGGTCTCGTTCGCCGATCCCATCGACGCGGGAGTTGGACAGCCGGTTCACTCGATTGCGTACTGTGAAAGTAAAGACGGACCTATTGCGGTTGCCTCGATGGGCCAGCAGGAGCTGGTTATCGCACGAGTGACCGAGCAAAAGACTCCCGAGGGGAGCACGTTCTCGCAACAGCGCTGGCAGGTCAGCGTACCCGGCAACGGAGAGATCACCGCTCTCGCGGTGGACAACCGCGGTGAAGATGTGTTCGCAGGCACAAGCACCGGTGAAGTCGCACGTATAGATTTAAGAACCGGCGCGCCGGCCTACGCTGAAGCGACTCTTGCGACGGATGGCTCGGCGGTCACCGCCCTCGGATTCTTGCTTGGACATCGCACGCTCATCGTAGGAGACCAGCGAGGACGCGTTAGCTCCTGGCAGCTACTCAGCAATGACAGCGGCGCTCTCGAGTTGCGTCGAATACACGATTTCGCGCCGCACTCGCAGGCAGTGAGGTCCATCACCGCGTCGAACCGGGATAAGGGATTTCTAACCGCGGACGAGCAAGGTGGAATAAAACTTCACTACGGTACAACGGGACGTACGCGCCTCAGCATTCAGCCTGCGACACTTGACCTCTCGTCAATCACTTACGCGCCTCGCGCGGACGGTTTTGCGTTCTTAGGTTCGGACGGTTCGGTTCAACACTACGCGCTCGAGAACCGCCATCCGGAGATTACGCTGTCGAGTCTCTTCAACAAAGTCTGGTATGAGGGCGACAGTCATCCAGAACACACCTGGCAGTCGACCGGAGGAGCGGATGATTTCGAAGCGAAGTTTGGCTTGATGCCGCTAATTTACGGAACTCTTAAGGGAAGCTTCTACACGCTGATTCTCTCGGTGCCGATTGCGGTTCTGGCGGCGTTGTACGCGTCGCAATTCATGCGGCCGAACTGGAAGGGGCTCATAAAGCCTGCCGTAGAAATAATGGCAGGACTGCCCAGCGTCGTTCTCGGATTCATCGCAGCACTGTGGCTGGCTCCAAACGTGGAGACGGTGTTGCCGGGAGTGCTGATGATGCCAATCGTGCTTCCAGTGCTTGTTCTGGGAGCGGTGTTTGTCTGGCGCGCTCTGCCAATGAAGTTGCGTTCGCTCATAAAGCCCGGCCGCGAGCTTTTCGCTCTTGTTCCATTGATTGCGCTGGGCGTCTGGGCCTCACTTCAAGCCGGGGATGTAGTGACGGCCAGGCTGATCGGCGGTGACTATCACTCGTGGTTAGCGAACCGTCTGGGTCTTAGTTTCGATCAGCGAAATTCCCTCGTCGTCAGTTTCGCGATGGGCTTTGCGGTGATTCCCATCATCTTCACGATCGCCGAGGACGCATTCTCAAACGTACCGCGACATCTAACCCTGGCGGCTCGTGCGTTAGGGGCTACAAAGTGGCAGACGGCGCTCAGGGTGGTAGTACCTACTGCGAGCCCCGGTATCTTTTCTGCGATCATGGTGGGGTTGGGTCGCGCGGTAGGAGAGACAATGATCGTGCTCATGGCTACTGGTAATACACCAATCATGAGCTGGAACATCTTTAACGGCTTTCGAGCTCTCTCGGCGAATATCGCGGTAGAGCTTCCCGAAGCGCCGGTTGGCGGGACTTTATATCGCGTGCTTTTTCTGACTGCGCTGTTGCTGTTCGGCTTAACCTTCATCGTCAACACCGCCGCGGAAGTCGTGCGACTCCGCTTACGCAAGAGATACAGTGCATTGTGAAACGGACTGCTCCCAAAACTGGTGACCCGTACATATGGCTGACCGGCGCCTCCTTGGCGTTCTGTTTGCTGATGGTAATCGGGATGATCGGTTTGATACTGGTCAACGGTCTCGGTGTGTTTTGGCCTACGGACCTGGAGCGATTCACCATGCGAGACGGCGGGGTGATTCTGGGTCAGATCAAAGAGCGGGAGCCGAGCGCGCAGCAATCCGATGAGCGGTCATTTCGCATCAAGATCAAACGAGCGAACCGAGACATCGATACGGCGGATTTTGTTTGGGTTGAGGAGAAGGACATCGCTGAGCGATCGAAACCGGTGGACCCGCTTATCATTGAACGGCGCGAATGGGGCGATTTCTTTGGGAGCATCAAAGCGCTAAAGGATGGTGATCAAACACTCGCCGAGGGACCGGTGGATGCGCTTGCGGCGATCGTCGACCGGTTACCCGAGGCCCGACGGATCCAGGCGCTAATCGCGCGAATAGAGAAACAGGAAATCGCCGACATCAACCTCGCCCAGGAGCGACTACGGCTACAGACCGCCCGACTGGAGCGACAGGGACTCGCCGCGGGCGCCGACTTCGAGCGAATCGAGGCGGAAAACTCGGAGCTGCAAAAGCGCTACGACAGCCTGACCTCGCGCATCGATGAACTGAAGCAGCAACTCCAATCGACAGTAGTTCTCGCATCCGCGGATGGGACTGAGAAGGAGATCCCGCTTTCGAACATCATTCGCTGGTACCAGCCCAACAACATGGGCCTGATTGCGAAAACGAAACTGTACTTCGCAAAGCTATGGGAGTTTGTTGCCGATGATCCGCGAGAATCGAACACCGAAGGGGGCACATTTCCCGCTATATTCGGGACGGTGATGATGGTGATGCTGATGACGTTCATCGTCACCCCGTTCGGCGTAGTCGCAGCGGTTTATCTGCGCGAATATGCGAAGCAAGGCAAGCTGGTGAGCGCAGTGCGAATCGCAGTGAACAATCTTGCCGGAGTGCCGTCTATCGTGTTTGGCGTGTTCGGTGTCGGCTTCTTCATATATTTCATTGGGGGAAAGATCGACAAGCTCTTTTTCAGCGACTATCTTCCGGCGCCGACACTTGGCACAGGCGGGATTTTGTGGGCATCGCTGACACTTGCGCTGCTGACTCTTCCGGTGGTGATCGTGGCAACGGAAGAAGGTTTAGCAGCGGTGCCGCGAGATGTGCGCGAGGCTTCGCTTGCTCTCGGAGCTACGAAGTTCGAGACGACCTGGCACGTGGTGTTGCCCGCAGTAATGCCTTCGATCCTGACCGGGCTGATTCTGGCAATGGCCCGGGCTGCGGGCGAAGTTGCGCCATTGATGGTCACCGGCGTAGTGAAGCTGGCGCCGACGCTGCCCATCGACAGTCACTGGCCTTATCTTCACTTCGATCGCAAGTTCATGCACCTGGGCTTTCACATCTATGATGTTGGGTTCCAATCTCCCAACGTAGACGCGGCAAGACCGATGGTGTTCGCAACTACGCTGCTGTTGTTGACGATAGTTATCGTGCTCAACCTCGCCGCTATTGTGCTGCGAAATCATCTGCGAAAGCGTCAGGCGAGTACTGCTTTTTGATAACCGCACATGAATCCAACTCTGCACATCCAAAGAAGCCACGCCGAGCCGGCCAGTGGCGACTCTGCGACAACTGAGCTTCCCGGAAACCTGGTAGAGGTGAGTTCTCTGTCCTTTTGGTACGGCGAGTCTCAGGCACTCAAGGACATAAACCTGTCGATAGCTCGCAACAAGGTAACCGCCTTTATCGGACCGTCAGGTTGCGGGAAGAGCACGCTGCTTCGCTGTCTGAATCGCATGAACGAAATGGTGGAGAACGTTCGCATCGAGGGTGCCATTCGAGTTAACAGTCGCGACATCTACGCGCCCGATGAAAACGTGGATATTCTCCGAAGAAGCATTGGCATGGTCTTCCAGCGATCAGCGCCCTTTCCTAAGACGATTCTTGAAAATGTAGTATTCGGCCCTCGAACAGTTGGCATTAACAACCGGCGCGAGCTTGAGAAGATTGCGGAATCAAGTCTCGTCGGAGCGGGGCTATGGGATGAAGTTAAGGATCGATTGCATCAAACTGCGCTTGGCCTTTCGGGTGGACAACAGCAGCGGTTGTGCATAGCGCGGGCATTGGCCATGCGACCCGAGTTGATCTTATTCGATGAGCCGTGTGCCGCACTCGACCCAATCGCAACCGGCAAAATCGAGGAACTGGTCGTCGAGCTCAAGAAGAACTATACAATCGCGATCGTAACACATAACCTTCAGCAGGCTGCGCGGGTCTCCGACTACACTGCGTTTCTCTACCTTGGCGAACTGATCGAGTTCGATTCGACCGAGAAGATCTTTACTACTCCCAACCACGAGCGAACTAAGTCTTACGTTACCGGCAGGTTTGGATGAGCTCACTTGCCGTTGCCGGGTCGAAGTCGCGTTGTCGTTAGTTTGATTCTGACTGATTGCGCTGTCCGCCACCATTACCTGCCAACCGAATCGGGTTTCACACAAAGACTGCAACGAAGTCGCAAAGGCGCCAAGGTTCCGAAGCTTTGCGGCATTTGCGAACCTTCGCGCTCTTTGCGTGAAACCGGACTTACGTAATCGCGCACAGCGGGGACGATGCCAAAATCAACTTTACTACGGAGTGGTGGCTCTAATTGGTTCAACGGTTCGATGAGATATTGGAATTCAGATTGGGATAGGCCCGACGGAACCGCCTAGCGGAATGAAAGTCGGAGCCGTCCGGAGAATTGAATTGGATGTCCGAAATGCGTGCCTGAAAACGGATTTCCAAAGTTGTAAGCAAACCCCCTGTCGGCAAGGTTCTGAATGTCGAACTGAAGCCCCAGTTGCAACCGCTCGCGCCGGAACAAATCGGCTCCGAGCGATAGATTCAGAACGGTCCACGGCTTTACGCGCAGCCTGTTGAAGTCTACCAGGTCAGCCCCGGATCTCAATTTCAACTTTTCGATAGCCTCCCCCTCTGCGTTGAGAGGAACGCCGCTCTCGTGCCGTCCGGAGAACGCGCTCCACAGTCCGCTGTTCGGGTGACGATACATCACACCGAAGGCAACAATGTTGCGTTCATCGTGATCGGGAATGAACCTGGTGCCCGGTCCAATCTCAATTACCTCGTCGGTTAGGAAGAGTCCGCCGTTAATTGGGCCCGTCTGAAGAACTCGCTGGTTAGTATAGCTAAGATATCCGGACCAACCCTTTCGTTCTGGGACATCCAGTCGAAGATCGACCCCTCTGGCGAAACCTTTGTCGACACTATTCGGGAACACCACCGTCGTAGAAAACAACACATTAGGATCGTCGAAGTTGCGAAAGTTACGCCACCAGTAAGCGGCATCCAGCTTGAGCCAGCCCCGAACGTCCTGAGCAAAACCTACCTCGTATGCAGATGTTTTCTCGGGCAATACTCTGGCGCCGCCGCCCGTTTCGCTGACAAACGGCGAAAGACTTCGCGCTTGTTCGGAATCCGATAGCAACAGGTTTTCTATTTGTGGAGGCATGTAAAGCCGGTTGAAAGACCCGCGAATCGCCGTACGGCTTGGTTGAATGAAGTACACCGCTCCAATTCGCGGGCTGAACTGCTGGTCATCGGCAAGCAGCCATGAGTGATCGTAGCGGAGACCCGCACTGACTGTGAGATGCCGAATCGGGGAGAATTGGTCCTGAATGTAACAAGAGACCTGACCGCGCGTCTTCCGATCGTGAAATATGAACGGGCTGCTCAAATCAAATTGCAGCGCAGCGTCACTGATACCTGCTTCTTCGGCTGCGTCCGGGTTCGTTACGGCGAAGGTGAACGACTCGTTCGGCGTTACTCGCGCCAACTCGATTCCGCCCTTGAGAGTATGACCGTGCTCATCGCGAGTTACCGAAGCCACCAGGCCCAACCTGTCATAGTGTCGTGCTTGCGACGCGAACAGAGGAGTGTCGAAGGCGCTGCCGATGAGGGCGGCCCGACGAAATGCGTGAAAGACTGCTAAATCGCTTACGGTGTGAGCGGACCAACTGCGCTGCCAGCTTAAAGACTCGACGTTGTCGCGCAGTTCCTGGCGCTGATGCTGGCTAGCTGTTTCCTGGTCGAGGGTGTTGGTCACATCGAAGTCTGATCCGTTCAATCCAATGTTGAAGGCGAGGATGTCAATGTTGGATGGATGCCAATCAAGCCGGCCATTTATTCTCGCAACACCTCCGTGATTGTGAAAGTTTCTCATATCTACCGGGTCGAGAAACCGGTCGGAGCGGCTAGCCGCCCCTTCAGCATAGAAGCCATATTTTCTGCCGCCCGCACCAACCCCGGCCGACAAATCGCGGGCATTGAAACTGCCCGCTGCGAGATCGAGTCTTCCAACAAGTGGCTGACCGATGCCCGACCTGGGCTGGATCGCCACTACTGCGCCTGATTTGCCGCCGAATTCTGCCGGCAAGTTTCCGGTGATCACGTGGATTGAATTGATCATCTCGGTGTCGAATCCACTGGTAACCGTGCGATCCAGCCGGTCCGAGAGTGGAACCCCATCAATTACGAAGAGTATGCCATCGTCGACCCCGCGAACGTGCAACAAGCCATCGTTTTCGCTGGCCCAACCTGGAAGGCTCGCCACAACCTCCTGAAGAGTTCGCAACGTGCCTGGAGCCCGCACAATCGAGGTTCCGTCGAGGTTCAACTCTGTGCTACTTGAGTTCTCGCGGAGTAAGCCAGCCTCAGCCTGGACTTCGACAGTCTCGGTGGCGCCGCGGATCGCGAGACGTACGCTGAGTTCAATCGGCAGATTTGACCGGACGGTCACTGACCGAGCAGCGCGCTCAAAACCTCGCACTTCGAGAACCAATCTATATTCGTCAAACGGAACATTGTTAAAGACTGCCCCGCCCTCCTGATCAGATACCGCCGATCGGCGATATCCATTGAGCCTGTTCGTAAGCTCCAGCAACGCTCCTGGAATCACCGCCCCGGCTGGATCGGTCACCACGATCCTGATCGTTCCAATTTGTATCTGCGCGCTGATAGCGCGGCTGAACAAAAGCAGGATCACAACACTCAGCCACGCAAGCAACACCGAGGGTATCCGTCTGGAGACTGGACGGTTTCCCTGAATGGCGAACGCGGTTGTGGAGAAATGGGTATCCATTGAAAAGCAGGTCGCGATTATGTACCGCTGGATTGCTGCCACTCGCGAGTCTGTGCACCAGGCAACGTGTCAGTGTTTGAACAACGCTAAAAACAGTTCAACCATGATCAAAACAATCACCGCGAGTTCAAGAGTCTGGCTCTGAGCAGTGCGGATCCGATCTGTAACCAATTCATAGAAGCTGTCGATCGTATCGAGTTTGTCTGAGATGATTTTTTGCCACTGCTTCAGGTAAAAACGCTCGGCGCCTGACGAGTAGACTCGGGCAAGATAGAGGTCTCCGATCAGCTTAAGCGAGTTTCCCAATCTTTCCGAAAGCAGCGACGACTCGATCCGAAGCTCGCCCAGCTCTTGCATCGCCTTTCGAAGCGGCGTTCTTAGCGGAATCGGCCAACTCATTGCGCCCTGCGCAAGATTCGCGTGTTCCTGTATTCGCCGATCAAGCTCAGTGTCTATGTAGCGAGCTTCGAGCAGCTCCACGTTGAGTAACTCTAGAACATTCACCGCATCATCGTAGTCCTGGTCATAGACAACGGCTGCATTCCAGTCAATCAACAACAGATCCTTCTCGTAGTAGGACAACTTCTGCCGCAACGCGTCGTCCTGCTGTTCCACCGAAAGGGACGCAGTTTCGAACCGCAGAGTCTGAGCAAGCACGGACCGATATTTGGTCAGCAGCTCATCTGCCCGCAGCGATTTTCCGAGCCTTTCAATCACGAATAGATAGTAGTCCTCGACGATAGAACTGAGATTCGGCTTGCTGATCGCGGGTTTTATCCGATCTACAAGCGAGCGCACCTGTTCCCGTGCATTCCCGACCAGATTCAACTGATAGAGACTCTGACTGATCGTGGGAAGCTCGCTTAGAAGCGTCGGCAATTCCTTTCCGAGTGTCCAGGTGTACGCCATGCTGACAACCCCAAAATCGAACAGTGTCGCCCGGAGCTCCGCAGACCCGCCAAACGGACACGGAGTCCTTCCAAGATGCACGATGTGCGGGGGTCGCGTGTACTGAGTGAACATCGGGGTCTGTTTCTTGGGCGACATCGGCTGGGCGGGGACAGACGATAGCAAGGTTGTCAGCTTCTCTAGCGAAATCTCGTAGCCGACGTCGAATGCGTAAAAGGCAGAAATGTGCCCCTGCAAAATCTGAGTATCGAGCGAAGCGCCCTCAAGCTCCTCAGATTCGAGGTTCTCTTCATCTCGAAGTATGCTGCGTGACTGCTCCATATCACTCCTGACCTCAGGTCCTGTCTCGTATTGCCGATCCTACCTTTTATTGCTGGTTCTTACGGAAATGTCCAGTTCATGCCCGGTTCGGCGGTGTCTTGATTTAATTGCGGAGCGACTACATGAGTGACCGCCGTCCCCGCTATGTGCGATTAGGTGATTCGCGTTTCACGCCAAGACCGCAAAGGTTCGCAAATGCCGCAAAGCTCCGGAACCTTTTGCGCTCTTTGCGAGCCTTTGCGCCCTTTGCGTGAACCCAGCTCGGTTGGTGGTTAATAGCGGGGACAGCCCATCCTCGGTCAAAATCAAACCAGGACAGCGCCAGAGACTCTGAATGGAATTTAATCTTGCCTTTCTCTTGGATTAATCTTGTAGTGCTAGCTTTGCTTGGCAGGTTCAATCGATGAGAATTCTGCTCGTCGAAGACGAAGAGAAGGTGTGTCGTGTGGTAGCTCGGGGATTGATCTCGGAGAGCTTTGCAGTAGATACGGCGGCAGATGGCAGAACCGGGCTCGAACTCGCCGAGAGCTACGACTACGACCTGATCATTCTGGACTTGATGTTGCCCGCGTTGAGCGGGACGGGTGTCCTTCGCCAGATTCGACGCAGAAACAGTTGTGTGCCGATCCTCATGCTCACTGCCAGGGATGCTTTGGCCGACAAGGTCGAACATCTGGAGGCCGGAGCGGACGACTACCTCACGAAACCATTTGCGTTCGCTGAACTCCTGGCGAGAGTGAAGGCTTTGCTCCGAAGAGGTTCGATCAGCAGGCCGAACGTTCTTCGAGTCGCAGACCTGGAACTCGATCGGCTTTCGCAGCAGGTGAGAAGAGCTCGACAGCGAATAGACCTCACCGCAAAAGAATACGCATTGTTGGAGTACCTGATGGCCAACGATCGCCGGGTGCTCTCACGGTCGATGATCATCGAGCACGTGTGGGATCAGAGCTTCGATGGCGTAACCAACATAGTGGATGTCTACGTGAGGCATCTGCGGAACAAGATCGACGCCGGCCATGACCTCAAACTGATCCGGACCGTTCGCGGGATGGGATATCTGATCAGCGACGAGTCTGAGTGATGAATACACGTTCCATACGGTTTCGCGTGACAGCATGGTACGCGGGTTTGCTCGCGGGCTCGCTTGTGTTGTTTGGATCGTCAGTCTATGTCGGACTCGAACAATATCTACGGCGGTCTTTGGCCGATTCGCTGACAAGGGAGGGCAGACAGATCGGTGAGACAGTGCTTTTGAACGGGACTTTCGGCGGAGATGCGTATATCTCTGATGAAATCAACGAACACGTACAACCTGAGCTGAATGGTCACCTGGTCCGCGTACTGCGAGAGGACGGGGGCGTTCTTTACCAGTCAGGCATTCCAAGGGATGGTAGCTTCAATCCTTCCGAGGTGCCGATTCCGAGCATCGATCTGACCGAAGTCTCGACCAGGAAGCATTTCGTTTCTACCGGCGCAGCTCTCCTGGTTTGCACCGTGCCCTTCACTGCGCGAGACGGCAACCGATTCCTCATCGAAATCGGAACTCCATTGAAAGAGAGCGATACGGTGTTGCGTGGTCTGCTTCTAGCGCTTGGGTTGGGCATGCCAGTCGTGGTCGCAGTTGCAATAGGTGGGGGATATTTCCTGATGAGACGGGTGCTGTCCCCGGTTGGCGAAATAACTCGTAGCGCGGAACAGATCACGACGCGGAATCTAACGGAGCGGCTCCCCGAGCCGAAGACCGGCGATGAACTGGAAGCTCTATCAATCGCCCTCAACAAAATGATTGCTCGCATCGAGCATTCTTTCCGTCACATGAACCGTTTTACGGCAGATGCTTCGCACGAGCTAAGGACGCCGCTCACCATACTTCGTGGAGAACTCGAAGTGATGGCACAGCGTCCCGATATCAACCCGGAGACTCGTGACGCAATCGGAAGCGCTCTTGAAGAGACTGAGCGACTTTCGAAGATCGTCGAAAGCCTGCTCGCAATCTCACGCCTGGATGCAGGAGAAGCCATAAAGACGCGGGAGCGATTCGACCTCGCAAAGCTGGTTAGCAGTACCGCGGATCAGATGCGCCTTTTGGCTGAAGATAAGGAGATCGTGCTGCGATGCGCTGCGGCTGCTGCCGTTGATGTCGAGGGTGACCCCGCGAGACTCAAACAAGTCGTGGTGAATCTGATTGACAACGCAATCAAGTACACCAGCATCGGCGGAGAGGTCGATATCAAGGTCCAGGCGGCAAATGGAAACGCCATCCTTGAAGTAACGGACACCGGTATTGGCATGCCACCTGAGGCGTTGCCGCACGTATTTGAACGCTTCTATCGCGTCGATGGTGCACGGTCGCGTCAAATGGGCGGGGCGGGACTTGGACTCTCGATTGTAAAGTCAATCTGCAGAGCGCACGGAGGAGCGGTCCACGCGGAGAGCAGTAGCGGGCACGGCAGTCGCTTCACTGTGGAGCTCCCGTTGGTTGATCACCGCAATTGACAGTTCGGCTGCGACGTGAGAGGCGCAGACACGAAAGGAGGCAAGCAAATGTCAGCAGTATCTAAGATGCTTGGTACCAGGATGACTTACGTCTGCGGAACGCTCGTCTTGCTGCTACTGGGTTGCCATCGAGCGGACGGGCAAACGCTGAAAAAGGTAGCCGAGATAGACTTGCCCGGCGCAGCAGGAAAGAGATTCGACTACCTGACGATTGACTACAGCCACGGTTACTTACTCTCGGCGCATTTGGCCGCGAACACTCTTTACGTCATCGATCTGAAGAGCAACAAGCTGGTGAAAGCCATCCCCGACGTACCCGGAATCGAAGGAGTAGAGTACGCGCCCGATGTCAATAAGGTTTACACATCCAATTGGCATGAAAACAAAATCGGCGTTGTCGCGCTCGACCAGATGCAGGTCGTAAAGAAATTGCCGACTGAAGCAAAACCCGACGGCAGCACGTACGCAGACCCGTTCCATAAGCTCTACGTGTCGGACGAGCGTGGGCACGCGGTGGCGGTGGTGGACGTACGGGAAGACAAGATCGTGAAGACCATTCATTTCGAGAGCGAAACCGGGATGCCGCAGTACGATCCGGTCGCTCGTAAGGTCTACGTGAATCTGCAAGACCAAAACTTGTTCGCGGTAATCGATCCGGCTACCGACGAAGTCGAGGCGCGCCACCCCGTTCGAGGCTGTCAGGGCAATCACGGCATGGCTCTTGATCCCGAGCATCGTCGGGCTTTTCTGCAGTGCGAAGGTAACAACACGATGGCGGTCTTCGATCTTGATGCGCACAAAGCGATAGCCCACTTAGCGACCGCTGCCGGCGGCGACGTGGTGAAATTCGATCCGGGCTTGGGCCGAATCTATGTCGCCTGTTACAGCGGGTACATATCGGTAATTCACGAAGATGATCCCAATCACTTCCGCAAGCTCGAAGACTTCCCGGTTCAGAAGAAAGTGCACAGTCTAGCAGTAGACGTAAACACGCATCGGGTCTATGCCCCTGAAGAACAGGAGAACGGCCGACCTGTATCGCGGATGATTGTGTACGATGCAGTGGCCAAGCAGCCTTGAAGGATCACCTCGGCGCGGCGTTGCTTTGGTCGCGGAGCTTCGACATAGAAGTGCGTCTTTGAAATCGAAGTGGGAATCGAGCGAGCCTGAAAATCGAGGACTTATGAAATGGATTACGCGTGAGCGAGTAAAGGTAGACCGGGTAGCATGTCCATGGTTGATCAAACACTTTGTTGATCCTGAAGCCGAGTTCCTGTTTGTTGCTCCCGACAAAGTGCTGGATATAGCGGCCACGGAAGGCGCAACGCCGTTTGACGTATCAGGAGTCGAGCTCGGTCATCACCACGGCAAGTGTTCTTTTGAGGCGTTTGTAACCAAGTATCAGCTTAACGATCCGGCGATTCAATTGCTTGCCGAGATCGTGCACGGCGCGGACGTCTCTCACGATTTGTATGGTCGAAAAGAGGCGTCGGGATTGAAAGCTATCGCGGAGGGTTTCCGGGATCTGGGTCTGAAAGATGACCACGAGATCCTGAAGAAGGCGTTTGTGGTTTACGATGCGCTCTACGCGTATTGTCAGAGACAAGTTCAGCAAGCGTGACCTGCTCTCGCGTCAAGAACACCTAGAATCGATGTGGATCCGCGTATCGCACGTACTTGCAGCGTGCAAATTACTCGAGCCCCGCTTGAGCGCTATGCACTGGACGTCGGTAGCCTTTAATGCAGCAGCAAGCCTTACCATTTCGATTATCCTTCTTTGTTGTCCGGGCAATCACAACGCGCAGACCTCGAACAACAGCGGTAACACTCGACACGTGCAGGCCACCGTTAACCGGGCAAAGTCTCGAATAGTCGTCGACGGGTTGCTGAACGAGACCGACTGGGTTGAAGCAGCTCCGGTCGGCGAGATACTACAGCGCGAGCCGCATGAGGGCGAGAAAGCTACCGAGGTAACCGACGTAAAACTGCTGTACGACGATCAGTATCTTTATATCGGTGTTGACTGCCACGACAACGAGCCTAACCGAATTATTGGGACTCAAATGGAGCGCGACGCCGATCTGTCATCGGACGATCGGATCGAGATTCTGATCGACACTTTCCACGACCGGCACAATGCCTACTACTTCTCTACGAATCCGCTTGGCGCTCTGGTTGATGGGCTGATCATTGAGAACGGCCAGTTAAATCGGAACTGGAATGCAATCTGGGTTGTGCGGACTCACAAGTCAGAAGCGGGCTGGACTGCCGAGTTCGCGATTCCGTTCAAAAGCATCGGTTTCAAAGCCGGTAACCAGGTTTGGGGTTTTAACTTCTCGAGAACGATCAAACGCAAGCTTGAAGAAGACCGGTGGGCGTCACCTCGATTGGATCTCAGATTCTTTCAAGTCGCGGAAGCCGGAGAAATCAACGGCTTGAGCGGGATTCATCAAGGCCGAGGGCTCGACGTCCGGCCGTTCGTGTCGATGAAGGCGTTGCACAACTTTGCCACCGGAAACGATATCAGCGCCAAGGGCGGAGTGGACGTCTTCTACAACATCACTCCCAGTCTGAAGCTGACGACGACTATCAACACCGACTTTGGAGAGACAGAGGTTGACAGCCGCCAGATCAACCTTACTCGCTTCGAATTGTTCTTTCCTGAGAAGCGATCATTCTTTCTGGAAAACGCCGGCGTGTTCAATTTCGGCCCCGACAGCGATGATGAGGCGGACCTGATCGCGTTCTTCAGCAGACGAATCGGTTTGCTCGAGAGCGGGCAAGAGGTACCGATCCTCGCCGGTGTGAAGCTGACAGGTAAGCAGGGGCCTTACACGATCGGTGTGGTAGCGATACGGACTCGCGAAACCGATTTCATAGAAGCCAAGAACTTTTTTGTCGCAAGAATCAAGCGCGATTTTCTGAAGCAGTCGTACTTCGGCGCCATCTATACTGAAGGCAATCCTGAAGGAACGTCGTCAAGCCGCACGTTTGGAGGTGACGTCCGTCTGTTCACGTCAAAGTTTCTCGGTAAGGACCAGAATTTTGGGGTCGATGCTTTTGCGCTGAAAACGCAGAATACGGGACTGGACGGCAAGGACTATGCTTACGGGTTAGGCTTCAATTGTCCGAGCGACCTGTGGACGGCTTCGGCGTCGTGGAAACGCATCGGCGAGAACTTCAGACCGGCACTCGGGTTCGTACCCAGATCCAGCGTGGACAAGCTCAGCCTCGGTTTCGAGTTTGACCCCCGGCCAAAAGACTTCCTGAATGTCCGGCAGATGTTTCACGAAATCTTTTTCAATCATTTCAGACGCACCGACAAAGGGAGCACCGAGAGCTGGAGACTTTTCACGGCGCCCATAAACTACGAGCTGAACTCAGGGGAACACATCGAGTTCAACTACGCTCCGCAATTTGAAAGGCTCTTCGAGCCGTTCGAGATAGCCAAAGGCGTTGTGTTGCCGCCGGGCAGTTACCGGTTTACGCGATGGCGCTTCGAAATAAATACGGCATCAAAGCGCAGGTGGAAATTTGACAACGCATGGTGGTTCGGCAGCTATTGGTCCGGTCACGCACATCAGTTCTCGACTCAGGTGCAATACAAAGTAGTGCCGCATCTCCTGCTGAGCGCCGGCTGGAACCAGACGTTTGCCCGACTCGCACAAGGGAACTTTGTTGCAAGAGTCTTCACCGTCCGCGCGAACTACTCCGTGAATCCCTATCTGACGTTCTTCAATCTGGTCCAGTTTGACAACGATTCGAAGAATATGGGGTGGCAGAGCCGAGTGCGCTGGATACTGAGACCGGGAAACGAGCTTTTCCTGGTGTTCAACCAGGGTTGGCTGCAGGACGAACGCGGGGGCTTCAACTTTCGAGCGGTCGAGACGAAGTTCTCCGGGAAGTTCCAGTACACATTTCGATTTTAGCGCGCAGCCCGCGGTGACTTAGTTTGATTGCTAGCGGTTGAGTTAGCACTGAAGACCCCGAACACCCGACTACTCATATCGGAGGGCGACGATTGGGTCGAGGCGTGAAGCTTTCATCGCCGGCCAGAGTCCAAATAGCAACCCGACACCAACGGAACCAAAAAAGCCTATTGCCGCTGCCCACAGCGGTATCTTCATCGCAAGCGCCGGAACAAGGGCGGTCACCGACACCGCCATCAGCCAGCCAAACCCGAGACCGGCAACTCCACCCAGCCCGGTCAACGTGATCGCTTCAGTCAGGAACTGCCAGATGATGTCGGATCGCTTTGCGCCCACCGCTTTTCGTATGCCGATCTCGCGAGTCCGCTCGGTCACTGCTACCAGCATGATGTTCATCACCCCCACGCCACCCACCAGAAATGCGATTGAGGAAATGATCATCATCACACCGAACACGGCTCCGACTATGTCGTCAAAAGTACTGATGAAGGAGTCGGGCGTTCCGATTTCAAAATTGTTGTCGCGATCGATCGGAACATTGCGCCTCAAGCGCAGAACACGCTCGATACCTTCGATGCCTTCCTTCATTCTGCCTTCACGCATCCTGATGATGATGAAGTGATCGTCCTTGGATGGAAACATTTTGCGGAAGGTCCAGTAAGGTATGAATAGGTCGTTGTCTTCGCGGTTCTCGGAACCGAATGGTCCTGCCTTAAGTTTCTTTACCGTGCCCACCACTGTGAAGTCCTGACCGGCAACATTGATGACTTTGCCGATGGGGTCTTCCGAGGGGAATAAGGCTTCGACCACATTGAACGCCAGCACGCAAACATAAGCGCGATGCAGATTCTCGGCGTCGTTGAAGTATCGACCTTCGTTCACCGGTACGTTCATCACGCGTTCGGCCACCGGGAAGTTCCCTATTATTTGACTTCGATTGATGGCGTGGTCTTTGTATTTCACTTCCGGGGGAAGCGGAGGGACTTCACCGGGCAAGGGGATCGCGTAAGGCAGTCCGGCATAGACATATTCGACCGCCGGCACGTCTTCCTGGATGGCCAGCGCATCTTCGAGCGTCAATGGCTTGCGGTTCAGAATTTCAGCCGACGGTTTGCTGGTCATTATGAAAGGGTATCGCCAGACGTAGACGTTGCGTGTGCCGAAGCTTTCTGCGTTGTCGAGCACCGATTGCCGAAAGCCGTTCAACACCGCCGCCATTGCCACAATGACCAGCACCCCGATAAACACGCCAAGAATCGTGAGCGCCGCGCGGAACTTGTGCGTGGCAAGCGTCGCAAACGCGAGCGCGGTATTCTCTCTTATGCTAGACAGGTTCACTCAGTCCTCAATGCTTCGATCGGATCCAGACGTCCTGCGCGACGCGCGGGATAGATTCCGAAAAACAGTCCGATTATCGTAGACAACGTGATCGCGACCACCGGAGCCCAAAAAGGAAACGACGAGGGGAGCGGGGTAAAGCTCGAGATCAACCACGAAATCCCATAAGCCACTATGATTCCGCCGACGCCACCGGCACAGCACAGGACTATCGACTCGACCAGGAACTGATTGACCACATCCTGCTGCCTGGCCCCGAGTGCTTTCCTGATTCCGATCTCCTTCGTCCGTTCCACCACAGAGACAAGCATGATGTTCATGATCACGATGCCTCCTACGACCAGCGAAACGCCCACCACGAACAGCGACACCGAAAAAATGACGCGAGTCAGATTGTTGAACAGCTCGTTCACGCCCTCGGAGGTAATTACGCCGAAGTCATCGTCTTCATGGTAGCCGAGGTGATGTTGGGTGCGCAGCACAAGTCTGGCCTGATCCTGCGCTTGCTCCATCTCGTTTTCTCGGGCTTTGATCGAGATGTTTACCGTGCGCCGCGATCCGTAAATCTTCTGAAAGGTCGACAGCGGTACCCTGACAAAATTATCTCGAGAAAAGCCGAGCACTGTTCCTTTTTTCTCTGCGACGCCGATGATCGAGTACCAGTGATCGTCTACTTTGATCTCCTTCCCTATCGGGTCGATTCCGGGAAAGATCTTTTCGGCGATGTCGTAGCCGACAAACGCCACAAACCGCGAGTGCTCGTCTTCCCAATCCTGAAGGAGGCGCCCTGTGTCCACGTCGTACGGCTCGATGTGAAGGATGTTCGGGGTCATTCCGCTCATATCGACGCTTTCAAGGGTCTGCTTCCCGTAGTGCACCTCCACTTGTCGATGCGTTTCAACGCCTACCGCTTCACAAGACGAACATCCTCGTTTGATGATTTCAGCCATGTCGGCGTGAATCTCCGGATTCCGCCGAATCATCTCGTACAGCTTGTCCAGGTCCGTAGTGATCGGATACTGCGTAATCACAAAGGTGTTTGGCCCGAAGTTGGAAACCTTTGATTTCCAGTAGTGGTCCAGGCCCTGGATGATCGAGATAACCGCGATAATCGATGCGATGCCGATTATGATGCCCAGGAGGGTCAGAAAAGACCTCAACTTATTTGCTCGCAACGATTCGAGTGCGACACCCACGTACTCTCGAAGTCCCGCGTTGCCGGAGTACTTCTGCAGCTTCGCCAGACGTTCCTTCAACTCGTGAGTCCGCACGGTGGTCATCTTCCAGCTCCCTTGATTCTCTCAGTTATAACTGTACGTCATCGACGGGTCAATTGTTGATGACTCGCGTATTGGCGGCTTTACAAATCCTCCGGGCGTGTGCGATTTTTACCGAACTCTCGACTCTGCCAGCACAGTCGACAATAGCGGAGAAAATGGGATGAGCGTCGTGGACGGACTCAAGCGAGCGGTGTCGGCCAATCCGGCCAAGACCGCAGCCGTCTGCGGCAAAACGCGCCTCACCTTCTCAGAGCTGGACCAGCGCGTAAATCGGCTTTCGGGCGCTCTCGCCGATATTGGCATTCAGCGCGGCGATCGAGTCGCAGTGCTCGCACTAAACTGTCACCGCTTTCTCGAGTTTTATTATGCGATCCCTCAGCTAGGAGCGGTGGTGGTTCCGATCAATTTCAGGATACCGGCCCAAGAAGTCAAATACATCCTCGATCATTCGGGCGCGCGGCTCATCGCGGTAGACCCGACAATGCAGCCGCTGGTCCAGTCGATAAAGGGCAATCTGGAAACTGTAGAGCACTTCATATCAATTGGGGATGAGCCCGCCGAGGGCTTCATGGATTACGAGCTGCTGTTGAAGAGGGCGTCCCCGGAATTCGACGCACCGGCGGTAGACGCTAATGAGCTGATGGGCCTGTTTTATACTTCGGGGACTACGGGCGAGCCTAAGGGTGTGATGCTGACGCACCGGAACGTCGAATCCAACGTGAAGCACTCGCTCGCAACTTATTCTTACCGGCCTGACGATATCTACCTTCACGCCGCGCCGATGTTTCACCTTGCTGACGGCGCCGCAATTTTCATACACACCTCGTGCGGCGCGACTCAAGTCTTCATTCCGCGGTTCGATCCGGGGGCTGTTCTGGAGGCGATCCAGCAGGAGCACGTGACATTAATGCTACTGGTGCCGACGATGATAAACTTTGTGCTCCAGCATCCGGCCTTGGAGTCCTACGACCTCACTTCTCTTCGACACGTGACCTATGGTGCATCGCCTATCGCGCCCGAAGTGCTGAAGCGGGCGATGAAGGCCTTCAAGTGCGAGTTTGGGCAGGGCTACGGTTTGACGGAAGCGTCACCGCTTCTGACAGTGCTGACAGCGGAGGATCACGCTCGGGCCCTGGCGGTTAATGAGCATCTGCTTGCGTCGTGCGGCAAACCTGTTGCAGGTGTCGAGGTTCGAGTTGTGGACTTCGATGGCGTCCCAGTGAGGCCAGGGGAGGTTGGGGAAATCAGCGCGCGAGGACCTAACGTGATGGCAGGTTACTGGAAGCGGCCCGAGGACACCGAAGCTGCAGTTCGTGACGGATGGCTGTACACCGGTGATCTGGCGACGGTTGACGAGGAAGGGTACGTGTACCTGGTTGATCGAAAGAAAGACATGATCGTGACCGGAGGCGAGAACGTTTTTTCTACCGAAGTCGAAGCGGCGTTATACGAACATCCGGCGATCAAGGAAGCTGCGGTTATTCCGGTGCCGGACGCGGACTGGGGTGAAGCGGTCCATGCGTGCATCACGGTCAAGGAGGGGCAGTCGCTGAGCGCCGAAGAGTTGATTGAGTTTTGTCGGCCGCGGCTGGCAAACTACAAGCTGCCGCGATCGATTGAATTCATTGAGGGCGAGTTGCCGAAAGGTGGCACCGGCAAGATCCTCAAGAAGCAATTGCGAGAGAAGTACTGGGCGAACCAGTCGCGCAGGATAGGTTAAGAGAAATCTCAGATCTCAGATCCCCAGAATCTCAAATTTCAAATTTCAAATTATTTCAAATTTCAAATTTGAGATTTTCAAATTCAAGAGTGAGCCAAACAAAATGAACCTTACGCTTACCCCGATCAGATTCAAGAAGCGCGCCGAATCACTGTTCGGTAACAAGACCGGAGTCGTGGACGGCGAGCGCCGATTCACCTACCTGGAATTTGGAAGACGAGCAGACCAGCTCTCAAACGCTCTGCTGAAGCTCAATATCTCGCGAGGCGAGCGCGTCGCGTGGCTTGGATACAACAGCCACGAACTGCTGGAAGCCTACTACGGCGTCGTGCAGATGGGCGCAGTGCTCCTCCCGCTCAACATCAGACTAACGCCAGATGAGATCGCGTACATCCTGAACGACTCGGGAACCGCCGCGGTGTTTTACAATCGGGATTTCACGCCGCTAGTAGACGCCCTCAGAAGCAACTGCCCGGAGGTTCGAGACTACATCTGTCTGGAATCCGACTACGAATCGTTGCTTGAAACTGCGTCGCCGGACTTTACCCCTCCAGGCGATCTCCACGACGACGAACTGGCGGAGTTGTTTTATACGTCGGGAACGACGGCAAACCCGAAGGGCGTGATGATGACCCATCGCAACCTGTACATGCATGCCCTACAGGTCATTGCCGGGTTGAGCGTGGATGAATCGGTTGTCCAACTTCACACGATTCCGCTCTTTCACGTAAACGGTTGGGGCACGCCGCATACGCTGACCTGCATGGGTGCGCGGCACGTAATGACCAGGAGATTCGATCCAACCGAAGTACTGGAACTCATTCAGAAGGAGCGCGTCACCAATTTTGCGATGGTGCCGACAATGGCGGTGGCGCTTATCAATCATCCGAGGCTCGGCGAATACGACCTGTCGAGTCTCGACTACGTCGCGATCGGGGGAGCTGCGTCCCCTATGGAGCTGATACGTGACGTCGAGAGCAAGATAGGGTGCGAGTGTTATGGGGGCTACGGTCTCACAGAGACGACGCCAGTGGTGACGCAGTCATTCATCAAACATCATCTGGAAGGGTTGCCCGACGACGAACGATGGAGACGGCAGGCCATGGCGGGTTATCCGATGCCCGGAGTGGAGATTGATATCTTCGATGAAAACGACAAGCCGGTTGCGCACGATGGAAAGACGCCGGGCGAAGTAGTTGTGCGCGCAGACAACGTGATGCACGGCTACTGGAAATTGCCGGAAGAGACCGATCTAGTGATGCGCAATGGCTGGTTTCACACCGGAGACATGGCAGTCGTGGACGACGAGGGCTATTTCCTGATCGTAGACCGTAAGAAGGACATAATCATTTCGGGTGGGGAGAACATTTCATCGATCGAGGTCGAGAAGGCGGTTTACGCTCATCGCGCGGTACTTGAATGCGCGGTGATACCGGTGCCGGACGATCGCTGGGGTGAAGTTCCAAAGGCCATTGTCGTTTTAAAGCCCGGCGAATCGCTCAATGAAGACGAACTGATAGCTCACTGCAAGACGAAACTCCCGGGGTTCAAGGTGCCAAAGTCGATCGAATTTCGAGAGACCCTTCCGAAGGGCGGGACGGGAAAAATACTAAAACGCGAACTCCGGGAGAAGTACTGGGCAGGTTACGACAAGCGCGTCCACTGAAGCATAGTGTGCGCAGCGAGAGAGCCGCCTCACTATTAAACACTCAGCACTCTCAACTCAGAACGCTCTACAACGCAGAAACGCCAAGCCGCAATTCAAGTACGGCTTGGCGTCTTTGCGTTGGGGGAGCGCGCACGATCGGCGCTTTTATAGCGCTTACTTCAAAGCGTTCTCGATCGCCTGAACAACTTTTTCGCTTTCCGGCGTGTCCTTGGAAGAGAACCTCGCCACGATCTTACCGTCGCGGCCAACCAGGAACTTGTTGAAGTTCCAACTGATGTCCCCGCCAAACTCCGGATCGGTTTGCTTATCGGTCAGGAACTTGTACAGCGGGTGGATGTCGTCACCCTTGACCGAAATCTTGGAGAACATCGGAAACGTCACGTTGTACTTTAACGAGCAGAACGTCTTTATCTCTTCGTCGGTACCGGGCTCCTGGCCCATGAAGTTGTTTGCAGGGAAGCCCAGTATCTCGAAACCCTGACCGTGATATTTGGTATAGATCTTCTGCAGCCCCTCGTATTGAGGAGTGAATCCACACTTGCTCGCTACGTTCACTATGAGCAGCACCTTCCCCTTGAAGCTCGCAAGCTTCACCGCCTTGCCCTCAATGTTCTTCATTTCGAAATCATAAACAGACGATGCGCCCATACCTGCGCCTCCGTAACTGGTCCGCCCCAGACACGAGATCCCTAAAACCGCCAAGACAACTGTTAGCGCGATCATTGCCTTTTTCATCCGTAGCCTCCTCCTGGGTGGTGGAATGTCGACGATGCCTGAACGCTCGATAATAAACGAATCCCCGACTGCCGGTCGAGCGGATCGGAACCGTAATCTCGGACTCGCCCCGAAAACGCGATTCGTTATTGACGATTCCGGATTTCCGATTCAGGATTCAGCGTTCCCGAACATCCATCAGGAGTGGTCCTATGAAACGATTTGCCGGTCCTTCGCTGGCGCTGTTGCTACTGGGTTGCGTCGTTCTCGGTCCAATCGGTCCCGCCGCAGCGCGCGGATCGTTAGCGCAGTCTTTGCAAAGCGGCAGACGCTATCAGCGTCTGGTTATCCGAAACGCGATCATTATTGATGGGAACGGAACTCCGGCGGCCGGACCCAAGGACATAGTCGTGGAAGGCAACCGGATTACGGATGTCGTCCCACTCGATCCGGTCGCGCTCAAGGAGGGCCGAGCCAAACGTCCGGCTGCCGGCGACGCCGAAATCGATGCCACGGGCAAATATGTCTTGCCCGGCTTGATCAACCTTCACGGTCACACACAGGACGAGCGAGGCGGCGTGCCGATGCCGTTTGATTATTGCTTGAAGCTGTGGCTGGCGTGCGGAATCACTACGGTGCGAGACGTCGGCAGCGATTCGCGAAAGACGCTGCCCCTCCGGGACCGGAGCGCTCGAGGAGAAGTTGTGGCGCCAAGACTCTTCATCTATCCGATGTTTGGATTTCCTCCGGTGCCTCACAATGTCGAAGAAACTCGCGCCCGCGTCCGCGAGATCAAGGCAATGGGAGCCGACGGTATAAAGACACTTGGCGTCGATAGAGACATTCTACTGGCGATGCTGGACGAGGCTCACAAGGCTGGGCTGCGCGTCGCGCACCATACGGGCGTCGAAGAGACTAACGCATGGGATGACATCAAAGGCGGAACGACTTCGATCGAGCATTGGTACGGCATACCGGACGCTGCGGTGATTTCCGGACGTCAGAATTTCCCTTCGACTTACAACTACAACAATGAGACTGACCGTTTCCGCTATGCCGGAAGACTGTGGCGCGAGGCGGACGCGGAACGGCTGACCCATGTGCTGGAGGCGATGGTAGCAGCGGGCGTCGCATGGGATCCTACGCTGGACATCTACGAAGCAAGCCGTGACTTGCAGCGAGCGCAATCCCAACCGTGGTTTGCGGACTACCTCCACCCGGTCCTGGAGGATTTCTTCAGACCCGATCCTTCGCATCACGGTTCCTACTTCATCGGATGGAGCTCGACTGACGAGGCCTTCTGGAAAGAGAACTATCGAATATGGATGAAGGCGCTGGTGGATTTTGAGCGGATGGGTGGGACAATAGGCGCCGGCGAAGACGCGGGGTTTATCTATCAGATGTACGGATTCGGGCTGCTTCGTGAGCTGGAGCTGCACCAGGAAGCCGGCTTTCATCCGTTGAAAGTGATTCAACACGCTACCGGCAACAACGCAAAGATTCTGGGAATGGAATCGACGTTGGGCCGCATACGGGCGGGCTTTCTTGCGGACATCATCGTGGTGAACGGGAACCCGCTCGAAAACTTCAAAGTTCTATACCCCACAGGCATCGAAGAAATCAGGGACGGCAAGGCGGTGAGAACCGGTGGGGTTGAGTGGACAATAAAGGACGGAATTCCCTATCACGGTCCGACGTTGATGAAAGAGATCAAGGAAATGGTGCAGAAGGCCCGCGCCGAGCGCGGAGCAAAAGCACGAAGCTAGAGTTCTGAATGCTGAATGCTGAGTTCTGAGTCAGGCAGCGAAAGCGACTCAGAACTCAGAACTCACTACTCTGAACTACTTGTAGGATACAATCAGACTCTGAAACGACGGCGGGATCTGTAAGTGTTCACTGCGCGAGAATCCCGCCGCGCTAAACATCTTCTCGATCTCCGAGTAAGTGTAAGCATCCCCCGACGGCGTTCCCGCCAACATTGTCAGGCTGAAACCTGCGGCGTTGGCAGGCGAAACTCTGTCTTCGTTCGGAACGAACTCCAGCGTGACTGCCCGACCTCCCTCAGCCAGGCTTGCACGTATGTTCTTCAATAGTTTTTCGTTCGTTGGAATATCGAAGTGATGCAGAAAGTTCGTCACAAGAACCACGTCGTAACCCGTACCAAAGTCCACGTCAAAGGCGCTGCCGGGAATCTTGCTATGCCGATCCGCGACTCCGGCGGCTCGCGCATTCTCTTCGGCGACTTCAAGAACCGCAGGCCAGTCGACCGCTGCTACACGAGCCTTCGGGTTGCGGCTCAGGAACGCAATTCCAAACGCACCGTGTCCGGCGGCGATGTCCAGAATCTTCAACTCGCGGTCAGCTTCCGGATCGATTAACTGAGCTATCGCGGCGGCGGTTGGACGCATCAGGTTAGCCATTGCCTGTGCGAACTTGATCCAGATGGGATTCTCTGGCGCTACCGTCCCGCCCTGAGTGTCAGGTGTTCCTCCGTTTCGCACTGCTTCGGTGAGGTTTTCGAAGCCCCCGGTCACCGTAGGCGAAAGAAGGAAATCGGTCACTGAACCCAGATATGCAGGTGAGTTGCGATTCAAGAACACTGCCGATTCTTGCGTCAGCGAGTACTTATCATCGGTTTTTATTAGAAACCCCGACAAGGTGAGATAGTCGCACAGAATTCGAGCGCCTCGCTGCGCTGTTCCGCAACGTTTCGCTATCTGGTCCGCCGTCGCATTACCCTCGCCGATTGCAGTGAAGACGTCCAACTCGACCGCGGCTTTGATTGCGGCTGAGCGTTGATAAGCGGTCACCGTCTCGAAGATTATTTCTGGCGACGGCATCTGCGACTGATCTTTTTGCGATTGCATTTTTGTTTCTCCCTTGGATAAGAATGTTGGCCTCATGTAGTGCGACCACTAATGCTCGCATCCGCACGCCTCTGAGTCCAGGCGAGGAGGAGTTTCGGGTTTAGGGTTTCGGGTTCGTTTCGTCGAGTTCTCAGTGACGGCGAGTCTCTGTTTCGCTCGACTCTCCGCAAACGATCCCGAAACCCGAAACTCTTCCTCGCTTACTCCCTTCTTGAACCAATCGCCTGGCTTACGTAAAGTGGGTGCCTGAATGGAGAACGACCTCAGCCCTCAGCGACCTTCCGTCCAAACCAGCCTGCCTCACAACGCGCCGGCGGAAACCAATTCTCTCAATCGCCGGGTCGCTCGATCTGCAACCGTCGTGGCGATCCTGCTCATAACCGCAGCGTTGTACGGAACGATCTACTTCCGTGAAGAATCCGTTCCAACGGGCATCGGCGCGAACCTCGTTCCTGCAGAGCGTGTGTTGAGAGGAGAGGTGCCTTACCGCGATTTCTACAAGATCCAGACGCCTGGGATACTCATACTGAATGCAGGGCTCTTCAGAATTTTTGGCACCTCGCTTCTGACTGCACAGCGTGGCGTTCTGGTCTTCAAGGTCCTCACGATCCTGATCGTCTTCATCGTAGCTCGTCAAATACTGCCGCTTCACATAGCGCTGATCCCTGTTGCTCTCTCGTTGTTGTGGTTGCCTCCCGGCGGACCGTTTCGCGCGGCTCCTATTCAGTACGAGATGCCGTTCATCGTCCTCTCAGTGCTCGGTGCGTTGCGATGGCTGGACTCGCGGAAGGCACTGGAGTTGTTTCTCGCTGGGCTGGCAGTGGGAGTTGTAGCTCTCTTCAAACAGAACGTAGGGGTCTATTGCTTTGTCGCATTACTAACTGCAGTTCTCCTCAACGCAAAGCGCGACGCTCAGGCACCCGATGAACCTGAGGGAGAGAGATCCTCAAGCAACCAATCCATCTCAAGAGTCTCGCTGGTGGCGATCGCCGGTGTTTCGATACCAATTGTTTGCCTGGTCTTTTACCTGATTGCCAACGAGGCACTTGGTGCGGCGTTGCGCGTGTTCGTCAGAGGGCCCGGCGAACATCTCCAGATGAAGCTGACCGGATATCCGTTGCCGAAGTACGCGGCGGTGATTCTCGCCGCCGCCGCAGCCGCTTGGGTTTGCGGTTGGGCAGCGATGCGGAGATGGCCGCGATTGTCGATAACGGTGACTGCAGTCGTCGTCTTTCTTGCAGCAGCCAGTTCGATAATCGCGCCAATGGGGGCGGTCGATAACGTGACCTATTGGTTTGCCCCTGCATTGCTCGTTGGTGGTTCTGTTGTCTACCTGCGACGCCGAACAGCAGAAATTAAAGGCGCCGAACACGCAGTGATGGTGCTGTCGGTACTGTTGTTGTTTGCTGGAGCGTCGTTTGGCGAGGTCTTCCCGCGTTCTGTGCGAGGGCTGGTCATCGGCACAATGACTCCGCAGTTTTTGTTGATGACTTTTCTGCTGACTTGGCCGATGAGGGCCGCCGACAAAGATGAGTCCGCTGGAGGTAGCATCCAGCGCCAGACGCGACGTCTGGTCCTGATCTCGACCTTCGTTGTGCTTTTGATTTTCGGCGGTCGAATCATCCTGCCACACTATTTTGCTTTTGGAGCTCGACGATGGCCGGTGTTCAGGGCAGACACCGAGTTGAATTTCGATCGCGGGCGAGGGATATATCTTCCGCGCGACCGAGCGGAAGAGGTTGACGCTGCAGTAAACTTGATTCGCGCTCGAGTGGGTGAGGGCGAGTATTTTTTCGCGCATTCGGTTGATGCTACGAGCTACTATTTTCTGTCTGCGAGAAACAGTCCAACGGGCGCTACGCTTTGGAACGATGCCGGTACTAATGATGCTGAGCGGGCGAGTACGATGCAGCGCTTGCAGAGGAACAACGTAAGGCTGGTGTTGACTACCGAGGATGCTCTCAAGCTCGAGCGATACGGGCCTTTATTGGATTACTTGAACGACTTTCACGAGATCGCACGATCAGGGAAGCTGATATTTTTGAGTAAGTGAGTTGGGGGTTTCTGGTTCGTCTGCCCCTCGATGTCTGACGGGACAGCGAACCAGAAACTAGAAACTATATAAACTCATTTCTCTCCCGAGTCTTCATCCGAGTGACCCTTGAAGAACCTCTGTTCGTCTGCATCAGCAGGTCGACTGATGCTTACCACATCGATGTATCGCCCCAACAGCATCTTTAACTCGGCCGCTTTTTCTGGCATTCGATCGTAGAGATTGTGCAACTCCAAAGGGTCTTCACCGAGGTTGAACAATTCAAATGTGTTGTAGTTCAGACTGGTGATCAGCTTAAAACCGTCCTGACTGATTATCATGTACTTCTTGATCTCCGGATCTACGTTCCGCTCCGGCCCCCAGAATGGCGAATCGTTCCGCTGCCAGTGCTCGCCGTATACCGGCGGTAACGTGAACGGCTGGTTGCGCATGAGCGGCACCAGGCTGGCCCCCACGTACTCCATCGGACAACTCACGCCCACTGTGTTCAAGATCGTGCTTCCAAGATCGATCGTGCTGACGTAGTCCCTTATTCGCCTTCCCGCCATCCCCGGCACGTACACGATCATCGGCACATGCATTTGCTCGTTATAAAGCTGAGCATTGTGCTTGTAAACATCCCGTTCGCCCAGCGACTCACCGTGATCCGACATTATCACGATCATCGTATCCTTCAATCGACCGTTTTCGTCCAGCCAGTCTATCAATCTCCCAAGCTGATGATCGCAATAAGCTATCTCGCCGTCGTACAGGTCGGCCCTCTTCGAGCCAAAATTGAAATCGCGGCGCGGCTTGTACGGAGCATGAGGCTCGAACGTGTACAGATACGCGCAAAGAGGACGGGCAGCAGTCCGTTGTTGAAAGGTCTGGATGAGGGCATCCACGCTCTCTTTCATGTTGCTGGTGCGAGTGCTGCCGATCAGGTGCGGATCTTTGATACGCCGGTAGAGAGTTGCCGCGCGACGCGCTGGAAAGAGAATCGTGTCGTAGCCGTTGCGAGCCAACGTCTCGGTCCACGTTTCGACATGAGCATCCCAGTATGATGACTGCATGAATTTTGGTACCGCCTGGTATGTCGAAGGAGCCGGCGTAAACGCGTTGTCGAACACAAAAGAGCGTTGAGCAAGTTTCTCCAGCGCGGGCGTAGTCTTGCGACCGTAGCCGTACACGGTTAGATGATCGGCTCGAACAGTGTCGATAAACACGTAAAGCACATTGAAGCGCTTAGCGTCAGGGTTCGGCGCGGTGTTAAGCTGCTGAAAGCCGTGCATCCACGAGTCCACCTCCTCCGAGGAGATGTCACCGCCGATACAGTTATTGTCCACGCCGTCATCCGCAATCTCAGGCTGTCCCGGATTGATCGTAGAGCGCCTGTCGTCCGAATCGCCGCCCCCGAGCAGCGATGAGTATCCATCGCGATCGAAGTCGAGCGCCCACTGCATCAGTTTCACAAATTGCTTGGTCTCGACCGTGCGAAAAAAGACCTGAGTCTTCAGGTTTTGGTTGCGGTCGAAATGAACAATCGTGAACGCCACGCCCGCAATAACTGTCACCAAGATCAATGGAGCGGCGTTAAATCGCGTGGCACAGCGGGTGGATGTCCTCGTGCCCGGACGGAACAACGCGCCCGCAGACGACACCAGCGACAGCGCGAGCGCAAAACCCAATAGGAACATCGAACGATGCAATGAGAATTCGTACTGTTGAACTTCGACTCTCGAGTCGACGTAGTAGGCCGCGAGGATCACCGAGGCAAGCAGAATCATCCAGCCGATCGCCGCGGGTGTTGATCCGCTTCGGCGTTTACGCGTGATGAGCCCCAACAAACCGCAACACAGAAGAATCGCGAGTATGGTCAGGTACGTAAAGAAGTTCTCTGCCCGCAGGAGGACTCTGGCAAGCGCGATCTTTTCCGCCTCGCGAATACAACCCAGCACGTAGCGGTGAACTTCAGGCACCAAATCCAGCAACGCGGCTCCCGCTGCAGCGACCCCGACCGTCGCAAGGGTGGTTCGCCAACGCGGCGGCGCCGAGCTTCGCGAAGCTCTACCATCGAGCTTCGAGATTGCTAAGCCGGCCAGGGCCGCGGCGAGTCCCGTCACAAAGCCGATAACCAATCCCCAAAAGAGGTTGATGCTGAAGTAAGCTGCCAGGGTTAGACGCTCGGTGAAATTTTCGAAGACTGGGCCGAGCCGCACATTCAGATCGGCCGCTTCTATCAGCGTCAGAAGCAACGCTGCTGCGAAGCCCGCTTTGGCGAACTCCGCAGCGGTACTCATTGTCGAACGCCCTCGAGCGACAAGAGCTGATGTTGAACCTGTGGTGTCGGGGATGGAACCCGTGCGGGCTACGGTTGAAGCGGGACTGCGCGACATAGTGAACTGTGAATACTAAACGGTAAATCGCGAAATAGGAAGTTCGCTGTTCCCGCTACGTGCGATTAGTTAAGTCGGCTTGGTTGGCAGCCGATGGCGGGGACAGCAACCGTTCCGAGTCGAGGGACGTCACCCACTTCACGAGCCCACTACCCCGAACTCATTACTCAGAACTCGCAACTTCCTATAGTATTTCCTTTCCTGTGACGACGACCGGCAACCCTCCATCTCAGCAAATCGGCGCAAGCAGAGAAACTGCCTCGCTGGTATCCCGAATCGCTGACCGGTTGCAATCGCTGGATAACCGAACCATCTTTGTTCTAGTGATCGTTGCCAGCACATTCGCCTTTCTTCCCTACAGATTTTGGAAGCAGCCTAGCATCGTCGATCGCGCCAACTGGGACTACTTCGCCCAGGTTATCGCCCGAGGCGGAATCCCATACGTCGATGTGGTTAACATCAAGGCCCCGCTTTCCGCCTATATCGGCGCGCTGGCGATTCTCGCGGGGAAGCTCGTGGGGCTGCGCGAGATCTTTGCTATCAGATTGGTCTATCTAGCACTGGCCGATCTCGTAGTCGCGTTCACTTTTGTGGTCGCGCTGGATTACTTCAAGAGCCGGCGAATCGCGGTGCTCGCGGCAGCAATCATGATGGCGGTCGATCTGTTTGGCGACGCGAACTGTGGCGGCGTGCAACCCAAGACGCCGATGATTCTGTTTGGTCTGATGACCTTGTGGTCACTTAGACGGGACCGCCCATTTCTCGCGGGTTTATACGGCATGCTCTCCGCGTTGAGCTGGCAGCCGGGGCTGCTCTTTGCGGGAGTCGCTGCGTTGTCGTTTTCTCACTACCTGACTCGTTGGCGAGATCTGAAAGCGTTGAAGGTAATTGCGGGCGCGGCCCTCCCGCTGGCGATCTTTATCGGCTACTTCTGGATCGAAGGCGCGTTGCGAGAGCTTTACTGGTGGAACATCGACTACAACCTCACGATTGATGCGCCGCGAGGATTGCGCACCGTTGAGGGCATTGTCGATCGATTTGATCGGCTGATGAGAACTCCCTACCGGCGGGAGCGGATTTATTTTCTCGCAAGCGTATTCGGGCTCCTCGTCGTCGGCTGGAGCCAGTTACGAGAGGCATTCAGGAGCGGCACACGCCGGTTGCTCGATGCCGCGCCGGACCACTCGATCATCCTGGCGGCGCTCATCTATTTTGCGTTCTGCACGATCAACATCCAGGGGGGAGTTGACCTGATCCCTCTGTTGCCGTTTGTTTCGATGTTCGCAGCGGTCGCGATCATCTCGCTCGTGGGTCTGATCGCGAACCTCGCGAATCGCGCCCGTCTGAAAGTCCCGCAGTTCGCGGTTCAGCAATTCGGATTCGCGATTGCGCTAGCTCTTGTAATTGTTTTCAGCATCGGAGACGTCATCTGGCTGCGAGTCTGGTTTCCAACGCTTCAGGACCAGGAAGCTGAAGTCGCGCAAATTACTTCGTTGCTCGAGCCCGGGGATCAAATCTTTGTTCACGGGCTTGCCGAGATACTTGTCCTGTCCGGCCGTACAAATGCAGATAAACATTTCTTCCTGGATCGCGGCAAAGACACCTATCTTGATAAAGTCGAGCCCGGCGGATTCGAAGGATGGTTTTCGCGGTTGAAGAGCAAGCGCCCGAAGATCGTCGCCCTCGAACGGTTAAAGACACTGGATCATAAAGAAGAGTTCATTAACTGGGTCCAGACTGATTACGAGGAAGAAAAGGGCAAGATCTTCACTTACTACGTTCGAAAGATAAATGACCCGCCCAGCGATCACAATTGATTCGACTGACGTCTCTGCTACGCCCGAAGTCCGCGGCCAACTGCGCCAGGTGTGCTTGTTCTTCATCGCCATCGTTATATTCGGGACGGTAGTGATGCTGCTGTATTCTCCGGCGCGCCAGCCGGAAGGTGGTGACAGCGCCGGCTACGACTACATTGCGCAATGCATTCTGAGGGGTCAGCTCCCGTATCGCGACGTGATCGACATTAAGGCGCCCGGAAGCATGTATCTCAGCGCTGTCGCGATGGCTGTGGGGAGGCTTGCGGGAGTAAGCGACGTTTTGTCGGTCCGGCTGTTTCAATCGCTGCTTGTCGGTCTTTTGTGCGGCTTGATTCTGCTGATCGCCCGATTCTACTTTCGCAACACGCAATTGGGTCTGATCGCGGCAGTCGCCCCGTTGATTGCCATGAAGTTCGCCGAGTGGATGGTTGTTGGAACTCAGCCGAAGCTCCCGATGATCATCTTCGGCGTCTTGACCTTGCTGTTCATCGCGGTGAACAGGCCGTGGCTGGCTGGCGCCAGCGCGATGCTTGCGTGTTTGTGCTGGCAGCCGGGCCTGATGTTTTTGGGAGTGGCGGTGCTGATCTTTTCAAACTACCTGAGGCGATGGAAGGATGGGGCAGCGCTGAAGGTTGTATCGGGCGCGGCAATCCCACTTTTGGTGGTGCTCGGCTACTTTTACGCTCGTGGCGCGCTTGGAGACTTATGGGCATGGACGATCACCTTCAACTACAGCGTGTTTCGTCCTGAGACTCAACGCACGCCGCTTCGCGCACTCCATCATATGTGGACGGTGATTTCCAGAGTCTATGGCGCCGATACCTACATCTGGCTCACAGCCGCGGTAGGGCTCGTCGTTTATATCGGAACCAGAGTCTATACCCGAATGAAACGCGGGGGCGACGATTTGCCATTCAAAGACGCGCTCGCGATTCCTCCGTTGATCTATTTCGCTTTTTGCATTTTGAACATGCAGGGTGGGCCTGACCTGATACCATTTATCCCGTTTGTTGCGATCCTGGCTTCCTGGGCGCTTGTTGGCTCGATCCGCTTCTGTTGTGACAGACTGTTTGCGCGCCGAAGCGCCGGATTCAAATTGGATCAGGTTATGTGCGGAATGGTGCTGTCGGCGTTGATGATCATCGCATTGGGTCGCGGCATTGGCTATCACGTTCCGGCGGGGTTCACGCTGCAAGATCAGGAAAAGCAAATGAGCGTCTTGTCGGAGGTGTTGAGCGGCAACGACAAAGTATATGTACACGGTTCGGTGGAACTGCTGGTGCTGCTCAAAAGACCCAATGTGAACCCGTACACTTTTCTGAATCAGGGAATCGATCGGTTTGAGTCGGCACGACGTGGCATCGATTTGACGGCTCTGGTGGACGCGATCGAAGCCGAGCGGCCCAGGCTCGTGGCACTGTCGAGACTCAAGACGGTGGCTTCGCAAGAGCTTTTGGAGAAATGGGTCGACGAGCACTACGACAAGTTCGATCGGTACACTCCCAGTGATGTCTACATCCGCAAACCCGGGCTTTGACATGTTGAACTCTGCTTCTGACAATCCATCGTCTGATCCACCTGATGTCGCGCAACCAGCGAGGCAGAACCTGCTCTTCGACATTGTTCCATTTGTTGTTGCGGTGTTGTTGGCGGGTCTGTGCTGTGGCCTTTTTGTGAGGCGAGGACTCGGCCTCCCGATTCTGGGCTACGACATCTCGCCAGCCGAACGCGTGCTGAACGGCGAAGTGCCCTACAGAGACTTTCTGTACAACTACACTCCGGGAGTGCTCTGGCTTAACGCCGCGCTGATGAAGTTGTTCGGCGTGAGCCTCCTGACTGTAAACTTCGCGCTGTTTGCATTCAAATTGGGCGCATTGATTGTGCTCTTTGTTATTGCCAGACGACTGACGTGTCCCTGGCA